>JAGVAD010000009.1 GCA_020060465.1 Anaerolineales bacterium | reverse complement strand
CCGGCGTGTTGTTAGGTTTTAGCCTTTTTTATCAACGTTTATTGGATCTGACAACTTTGGGGCGAGATGTACTGATCGAGAAGATGAATGAAGGAATCCTGCTGCTGGATCAAAGGCAGCGGATCGTTGATTTTAATCCAGCGTTGCAACGACTTCTGGCGTTGCCGAAAGATAATCTGTTAGGTGAAACAATTGATGAAGTTCTGGGAATGCGCGTGCAAGCGAAGATACTGTACGCTTTGCTGATAGAGAAGGATGCCAGCGCTGAAATTGAAGTGCACGCAGACACGCGGCGCGCAGTGCAGGTTCAGGCGTCGCCGGTGCATGATTTGGCGAGTGGTTTTTCGGGTTGGTTGATCATTTGTTTTGACATCACCAAACAAAGAGAAGCCGAAAGAGAACTTGAAGCGCGGCTGCGTCAGATCGAGGCGCTACAGGCTGATTTGCGCGAACAAGCCATCCGCGATCCGCTGACGGGCTTATTCAACCGTCGTTATCTGCAAGAGACCCTGCCACGCGAATTGGCGCGGGCGGAACGAGAGGGTCGGCCATTATCTGTGTCCATGCTCGACCTGGATCATTTTAAACTGCTCAACGACACTTATGGGCATCTGGCTGGTGATGCAATGCTGCAACAACTGGCGAAGGTGTTGACGCAACTGACTCGCTCCAGCGATATTCTCGTCCGCTATGGGGGCGAAGAATTCATCGTTGTGTTACCTGATTCTACACCCCAAATAGCCTGCCAGCGCGCTGAAGAATGGCGAGCAGCATTCGAGCAGGTAACCGCGAACGCCGCTCAACCGTTGCAGCGAATTACCCTGTCAGTGGGCATTGCTTCGTATCCGCGAGATGGGACGTCCGCTGAGGAGTTGATCCACCAGGCGGACATGGCATTGTACCGAGCGAAATCCGGCGGCCGCAATCAAGTGGCGACCGCCGAACCGCCTCAAGATCGCAGATGACTATCTGGGAAAACTATTATCTTTGTGGATGTGGACTTCTACACCCTTGGCGGTGACATGCTTCACGCAGAACCAGCCATCGCCGTTCAAATCACCTGTACCAACATGGATATGATCGGCATGATGTTGTTCATCATGATCCATTGCCATGTGAAGGTGAAAACCATCCGGGCAACCGCCAATGGCGCCAGGGGTAATTTCCTCGCCGGCGTAGGCTGATGGAGTAAACACTACTGCCATTAAAGCCACAATCAATAACGTGGTTATCCAACGTTTCATTTTCGAACCTCCTGGAAATATGGGTAATATGAAGTATATTACACCAAATTTGTCCAGGCGTCTGTAGGCAATATGGCGCAGGTTTATTTAATCATGCGACCAATTTTTCAAGATCTCTTTCACTGAGCGAGTCATTTCGATTGAGAAATCAGCGGTAAATTTGCGCAGGTAGTTGGCTTGGGCGATGTTTTGCGCCCCGTTGGGATATTCTTTATATGCCAGCGAGCGTACACCAAAAGGCAGGTGAAGCTCATCCAATTCCTGAGGACCGAATCGGCGGTAGGCGTTCTTGTGGACGATGAAACGTCTTTCAAAGCGAGGGACGGGAGGTCCAGGTGGTTCTTTCGCTGGACGGCCAAAGCACAGCAGTGCGGAGGGGAAGGTATAGCGCGGCAGGTTGAACAGCGCCTGGTGCGCCTCCCATTGCTCGATGATGTCGCCGATATAACAGGAACCGATGCCCAGCGACTCGGCGGCGATGACCGCGGTTTGGGCAGCGATCATGGCATCCATGAAAGCCAAAAACAGGTCGCCTACGCCTGGTTGCCGTGGGTCAATGCCCAATTCGGCGGCGCGGCTTTCACAACCAGCGGCTGTGTACAGATCCATCCAGCGCTGATAATCAGCCAGGAAAAGCAGCAACCAGGGCGCGCTGGCAATGAAAGCCTGGTGATCGCAAGTTTCTGCCAGGCGGTCTTTAAGCGCCTGATCTTCGACTTCGATGATCGTGTATAGCATCATTGCTCCAGCGGTGGGGGCGCGCAGCGTTGCGGATAAGATGGCGTCTTTTTCCTGTTCGCTGAGCGGCGTCGGGTCGTATAAGCGGATCGAACGGCGTTTGTGAATGAGATCAAGGGTGGGGTTTGAGATGGGATGCATTTTCGTTTGCCTCCAAAGTAGATGGAAGTCGTGATTTTTATGAATGAGCGCAGAAGAGATGGTGCTCCTTGGGATCTATTTTAGCCCAATTGCATGGGGAATACTAATTGATAAAAGTCAAGTTGCCAATTGACTCTCCTTGGATATGGCGCGATAATCAGTTCAGTTGGGGCGATCTGAACACCGGCGGGGTGTGTTGAAGCGATATGTCTTGAGTTTCGGGAAAATTCTTTCAGAGCGAAAGGGGAATATACGATGCGAAAATTAATTTCTCTAACTGTGCCAGCGATTTTACTGGTGTTATTTTTGTTGGCGGGTGGCGCGGTATCTGTCGGCGCTCAGCAATGTACTACCATCCAGGATGGAGTGCTGCTGGACAGCTACGGCAATCTGCTGGTTCTGGGGTTCGATGAATTCGGTTATAACTACCAGGCGCACATGTTCAACGGCACTTACGACAGCGTTGACCGCAAGCTAGACGGCAAATATTGGGGAGCAACCGGCGATTATGTGGACGATATGTTGATCATGAAATGGTCGGATGATTGGCTCGCCAATAAGGATTGCGACGGCGACGGCAAATTGGATCGCGGCGCGCCTGGGTCGGCTGGTTATCCAAATATCAGCCAGGGATGGCTCACCAATCACATAGTAGGTGATTATGACTCGGACGGCGACGGAATCCAAGATGCTCACTATACCGACTTTGTCAAAATCGTTTGGGTGGGGCCGGGTGGTTCGTTATGGGGACAATATGAGGTCATCCAGGAAGTGTATAACGACCCGCTGAGTGGTTTCCACGGTCTGCTTATCAAAATTGGCGCGCCAGGCCTGGGCTTGAATGACCATTGGACGGAGCCTTAGGCGGCGAGAGTGAAACCGAGGACGCCCTGCCAGTAATGAGATTCGCCTGGTCTCTGTCCACCGCTCGCGCCATGGATGTTGCTCAGAAGCGGCGCGAGCGGTGGGTATTTGGGCAATGCTGATCTGGAATCTGATTGACGCGCTTAACATGGCGCAATGACCCTGGCGGGCAGCAACCAAACAGGAGGAACGAAGGGAATGAGATATATGTAAAACGATGAATATCCATTCGTATCATATTTGACCGTGTTTGATTGAAGGCGGCGGAGTTGAGCAAACATTGTTTGCAAGGTTTTTGTTTCGATAACTAAGATCAGATTTAATTCAAAGGGAGGTTTATTATGAACGTTCGATATACGCGAGTTGGCCTGGCATTGATCATGATATTTGCGATGCTAGGAACAAGTATTGCCCTGGCTGCCTCTTCAGCCTCCGATTTTCCTGTGCCACAAATTCAGGATGATGAAAACGGTTTAATTTCATCTGACAATGCTCCCGTTCCACAATCTGGGGCAAGAAATCGTGATTGGACGCGCGAAGAGATGATGAACGCCAAACCTTATCCATTGGGTCTAGAGGGAAACGGAAAACCAGCGATTTTGTCGGATCAGGATCTTCAACCCACCGGTAAGCCGGTTTTCATCGAAGGCTATCCCCCAATGGATGAACGCCCGGCGGCAGGCACTATCCCCTCGTTCACGTTGGGAAGCGTGGGCCCGCTGCAGCCGTTGGGATATCCGTATCCTGCGCCGTTCACGCGCTACGAGAACTTTGATCAATATAAAAAATATCCCTACGTCACCGTCGGAAAGCTGTTCTTTACGCAATACGGCGTTGATTATGTTTGTTCAGCCGCCTCTATTGGCAACTATGCGCTTTGGACCGCCGCGCATTGTGTTCACGCCGGCGATGGAAGCAGTTATGGCTGGTCGTACAATGTCGTCTTTGCGCCTGCCTATATGAATGGCAAAGCCCCCAAAGGCCAATGGAAGTATTATAAATTGTGGACAAGATCCGAATGGTATTACAATCGCGACCATCGCTATGACATTGGCGGTGTTGTGCTTTATAGAAAAGGTCGTTCCACAATCGGACAAAAGGTTGGCGCGTTAGGATTTGCTTACAACCTGGGGTTGAATCAGCACTGGCATAACATTGGCTATCCGGCTGCCGCTCCTTTCAATGGGCATACTCAGCAAATCTGTACCGCTTCTTACGCCTATAGTGATACTGCTTTTGGTTCGCCTTATCCATCTGCCATGGGCTGTGACCTGACAGGCGGTGCGAGTGGTGGCCCATGGATTGTATCGTTTGGCGGCGCAGGGTATGGTAATTATTTGAATGGAAATAACTCATATCGCTACACGGGGAATATTTATGAGTTATACACGCCATACTTCGGCGACGCCGCTTATTCGCTCTACAGCACGCTTGTCAATGACGTGGCGCCGTAGAGGCTATGCTTGTATGTGAGACATCATGCGTTCTCAGTGCAAAGCAAAGCTTTGAAGCTTTGCTTTGCACTTGATATTTATGTATGCCTATGGAAGAGCAGAGTTCGTCTTCGCTAATCTACAACACTCGACGAGGCGAAAAGTTCAATCAAGAGGTGGAGCGATGAGGAAAGCTCATCTTATTGTCTTGTGGATCGCATTTTTCCTGAGCAGTTGCGCCCAAACGACGGAGACGCCGCCTTCATCAACAGCAACATGGCCACTGACTGATACACCCGCACTTACGTTCACTCCAACAAACACTGCCACGCCCTTGCCGCCAACGCTCACGCAAACGCCTACTGCTACTCACACATTAACCAGCACGCCAACCCAGACCGCGACGCCCATCCTGACTGAAACGTCAACGCCTGATTTTTCGAAATCGCCTGACCGAAGCCAATGTACGGTCAGTGGGTCGCCGTCAACGAAACAAGTCCGTTTGATAGTCGTCAATAAGACCGGTTATGATATTCATATAAAGCTGACCAATTGTAACCCCTCTGTTGGCGCTTTTTACATTTTATTCATCCCCGCCGGTACGAATGAGCAACCGACGATGAAAACCTTTACCGTGATTAGCGGCGTGTATGCTAAAACTGTGTGGTCATGTAACGGCGTGGTGAGCAGAGGATTGCTCACTCTGAGTGGAAATCTCAGTCTCACCTTCTCTCCCTGCGGCGCAGACGAGGCTACCAAAACGCCCACGATGGCGAGCGAGACGCCCCTGGCAACGCCATGAAGTTGCCAGGCGTGTAGCACAGGCTGAAAGCCTGTGCTACAAAGCCGGCCTGAACTTTCCGGCTTTCCGCAGCGTATTTCCATAAGCTCTGGTAAACTTATTTCTGTCGAAGGCGCGCCGTTGACGCGCAGCTTACCCCATGAGGTGTCTATGATCGCTGAAACCGCTCGCCGTTTGCGCGAGAACATCCAAAAGGTGATCGTTGGTAAAGACGAAGCCATTAACCTGGCGCTGACTGCCGTGTTGTGCGAGGGACATGTGCTGCTGGAAGACGTGCCTGGCATCGGCAAAACCACCCTGGCGCGGGCGCTGGCTGTCTCGCTGGGCTGCACCTTCCGCCGCATTCAGTTCACCCCCGACCTGTTGCCTTCAGATGTCACCGGTATAAATTGGTTTAACCAGAAGAAACAGGAATTCGAGTTTCGCCCTGGCCCAGTGATGAGCCAGGTGGTGTTGGCGGATGAGATCAACCGCGCCACGCCGCGCACCCAATCGGCGTTGCTGGAGGCGATGCAAGAGCGCCAGGTGACGATTGATGGGGTCACCCACCCGCTGCCGCGTCCTTTCCTGGTGCTGGCCACGCAAAACCCCATCGAGCTGGAGGGCACCTTCCCGTTGCCAGAAGCGCAGATTGACCGATTTCTACTGCGCATCGCCATTGGCTATCCAGATGAAAAAGAGGAGGCTGCTATCTTGGAGCGCTTTCGGCTGGAGGATCCGCTGGCGGATTTGCAGGCGGTTACCACCCCAGAAGAGGTGATTGCTTTGCAACAAGAGCGCCGACGGGTGCGCGTCGAAGAAAGCTTACGCGATTATATCGTACGGGTGGCGCGGGCGACGCGTAGCCACGCCGAAATCCAGCTAGGCGCCAGCCCGCGGGCGACGCTGGCGTTATATCAGTCGGCGCAGGCCTGGGCGGCTATCCAGGGGCGAGATTATGTGTTGCCCGATGATGTGAAATATCTTGCGCCGCATGTGCTTACGCACCGCATGATGTTGTCGTCGCAGGCGCAGTTGCGCGGTCGGCGTCCACAAGAGTTAGTGGCTGGCGTAGTAGATAAAGTGCCGACGCCGGTGGAGGATTGATTGCGCATAGCCATTTATTATTGAGTTGCGGATTAGAGATACTCATAGAGACGACAGATGGCTTCGGTGAATTGGTGGCCGTATTTGCTGATCTTGCTGGTCTTCAGCCTGATCACGCGCGTCTATCCACTGGCGGCTTTTGCTGTTATGTTGATCCTGATCAGCGCTGCAGCGCGAGCCTGGTCACGGCGCGCCCTGCAACTGGTGATATATCAACGCAAGCTGATCTACGAACGCGGCTTCCCCGGCGAGACGTTGACTTTGTCGGTGATCGCAGAAAACCGCAAGTTCCTGCCTGTCCCCTGGCTGCGGGTGATTGATATGATCCCTGAAGCGGTTGGCCCGCAAGATGAACGTCTGCTTCAAATCACTCACCTGCCGGAGATGGGGGCGTTGGTTAACCTGTATAGCCTGCGTTGGTTTGAACGCGACCGACGCATCTTTACCCTGCTACTACGTCAGCGTGGCATCTATCGCCTGGGACCGACGGCGCTGGAAGCAGGAGACATCTTCGGTCTATTCGAGAATCGGCGCGATGACGAAAACTACGATTATCTGACAGTCTTTCCTGAGCCGTTGGATTTCGAAGATTTAGGGTTGCCGGCCAGCGATCCTTTTGGTGAGCAGCGCGCCCGCCGCCGACTGTATGAAGACCCCAATTTGATGATGGGCGTGCGCGCTTATCAACCAGAAGATGATTTCCGCCGCGTACACTGGCCGGCCACCGCACGCACCGGCGAATTACAGGTGAAAGTGTATCAGCCTGTTTCAGCGCGGGTGATGGTGATCTGCCTGAACGTGATGACCATGCCGCATTACTGGGATGGCGCCAACCCAGCGCTTTTAGAATACCTGACTCGAGTGGCCGCGGCGGTAGCGCAGCGCGCTCTGGCGGATGGCTACCGCGTGGGATTAATCTCCAACACCTGCCTGGCGCACGCCGATCAACCCTTCCGCGTGCCGCCAGGGCGTTCGCCAGATCAGCTTGCCCGGTTGCTTACCGCCCTGGCTGGTACAACGCTATTTGTAACCAGCACGTTCGACCGGTTTCTGCTGCATGAAGCGCCGCGCCTGCCTTATGGCGCTACCCTGGTGTTGATTACTGGCCAGACTTCGCAGGAATTGCGCGAAGCAGCTATGCGCCTGCGTCAGCGTGGGCGACGGGTGGTATTGCTCTCTTTCGATGAGCGCAAACCGCTGCCTGTTCCAGGCGTGACGCTTATTCACCGACCCTTTCACCCATGAGCGCTGAAACAGTTGTCGAAACGCCGAACATGGCGCAAAAGTTTTGGCGCTGGCAGCCGATGACTGCCGCATTGTTGCTGATGGCGGTTGAACTGATGTGGGTAACGCCCTGGTATCGCCTGGTCAGCCAGCTTTCGATTCCCCCTCCGCTCTGGAAGACGACGCTGATTCTGGCTGTGGTGCTGTCCAGCGCATATTTGATCAGTTATGGCATGGAGGCGCTGCGTTTATTGCGCAGCATCCGCCTGGGGGCATTGGGCGCGCTGCTGGCGCTGCAACTGATCTTTGTTCCATTGGCTTTGATGGGCGGGCAATCACCGATCACAACAGCCGAGGGAATCCTGCGTCTGGATTTGGGTTATTTGCTGGCGATTACAACGGTATTATGGCTGTGGCGCAGGGGGGCGACGCTGGGCAGCGCATTGTTACGCCCAGGGTTGGCCTGGCAACGTTTTGGGCAGGGCTTGCTGGCTTTGCTGGCTTATTCATTCGTTTCCTGGCAAGTTCAGCCGGTGGGAGTACAATCACAAGGCGATTTTCTGTTGTTTAGCGCATATCTGTTCATTGGGTTGCTGGCGGTAACGCTGACACGCATCGCTTTTGTCAGCGGGAGTGTGCGTCAGCGCAAGAATCCCTTCGACCGGCGCTGGTTGCTCAGCGTGTGCGGGGTTTTGGGACTGGTCATCTCGATCGCCGCGTTGGTAGGCAGCCTGCTCACCGGGCAATATCAACTCCTGCTACAAGCCGCATCCGTGATATTGAGAGGAGCGTTGGTGGTTGGGTTATTTTTGCTCAGTTTGCCGGCTTTGCTGTTCAGTTTTTTGATCTATCCATTAGCCTTGTTGATCCAGCGCTTACCGCGCTCAACTCCCACGCCAGAGAGCGACTTATTGGGGCCTGGCGGAGCTTATCCGCCTTATCCGATGGAAGCGAGTCAGGGTGGCCCGTTGCCGCTGCCATTGCAAGTATTGTGTCTGTTTAGCGTACTGGCGTTGGTCGTTTTATTCGTCTATTTGCGCACGCGTAAGACCCTGAGCCAGACGGCAGTAATCCTGCCGGAAGGGCCTGAATCGCTGCTTGAAGAAGGCGACGCTGCCCGCCTGGCGCGTCAGGCGCTGCAAGATTGGTTCGAGGGGCTGGCGCAACGGTTGCGCCCCAGAGCACGCCCGCTGATTGCTGTCCGTATCCGCCAGATCTATGTTCAGTTATTGCAATTGTGCCGCGAATTGAAAACCCCGCGCCCAGATTCTGCCACACCGTTGGAGTTCTTGCCGCGCATGGCAGAGGTCTTTCCTGACCGAGAGCAGGATTTGCAGACAATTACGCAACTCTACCTCCGAGTGCGTTACGGCGAATATCCAGAGACGTTAGCCGATGTGCAAAGAGTGGAAGCCGCCTGGCAACGGATCGCCGAAGAGGGAGAGAGACGTAAGAAAAATGCTGTGATTCAATTAGCTAAGTCCTAGATAAGCTGTTTGGACATGAGGATTCTTTGCTACTTCCCAGCTTGGTCCCTGCAATTTAATACGCCCTTCAGAGATAACATACGTGTAATCGCTGATCGCTAACGCCATTTGTACATTTTGTTCGACCAACAGCAGTGTAATGCCCAAGGTTTTTAATTGACGTAAGGTCTCAAAAAGTTGTAACATCAACACTGGCGCCAAACCAAGAGACAGTTCATCAATCATCAGGATTTTGGGTTCGGCCATAATGCCGCGCCCCACTGCTAACATTTGCTGTTCGCCGCCACTCAATGTACCCGCCCGTTGCTCTCGGCGCTCATACAGTCGAGGAAACATTTCATAAACGCGTTTCAAATTGCGCTCGTAATAAGGCTTTGCCCTACGTGGTGAAGCCCCCATTTCGAGATTCTCAGCTACGCTCATATCAGTAAATAGTTGTCGCCCTTCGGGAACCAGCACTAAACCCATATCGGCTTTGATGTGAGGTGCAAGATGTATAATTTCACGTCCCTCAAAACGGATTGATCCTCTCCAGGCACGCGTCAAGCCCATCACAGTGTGTAAGAGCGTTGTCTTGCCCACTCCATTTCCGCCCACCAATGAGGTGAGCTGCCCTTCTTCTAACTTTAGAGTGGTCTGCCATAATACTTGAACCTCACCGTAGCCCGAGTCAAGCTCATTCACCTCGAGTATCGCCATATCCGTTTCCTTCCTGCAAACGTTGCGCTAATTTTGGATCCCCCAAATAGGCTTCGATAACCTTTGGGTTGTGGGCAATTTCTTCAGGCGTACCTTCTGCAATTTGTTGTCCATAATCTAAAACAATGATCCTATCAGATACATTCATCACAGCATGCATGACATGTTCGATCATGATGATGGTGACCCCTTGTTGACGAATTTGGAGAATGGTTTCTACCATTGCGGCGATCTCGGAGGGGTTCAGGCCAGCTAACACCTCGTCCAGTAAAAGTAGATAGGGTTGAGAAGCAAGAGCGCGAGCCATCTCTAAGCGTTTTTTTTGAGCGATGTTAAGACTGGCTGCGATTTGATCCGCCCGGTTGTTCAAACCCAAAAACTCCAACACTTCATCCGCGACGAGGCGCGCTTGATGCAGCCCTAACGCCTTATGCCCAAAGCACGCGCCGACCATCACATTTTCTCTCACGGTCAACTCATTCAGCGGCTTGACAATTTGATGTGTACGCGCCATACCTTTGCGCGCTATATCATAAGGCTTTAGCCCTGTAATATCCTCGTCGCGGAATAAAATTGTGCCTCGCGATGGTGGAAAGACACCGTTTATCACATTGAATAATGTAGTTTTGCCTGCACCGTTTGGTCCAATTAGACCCAATATCTGGTGCTCTGGCAGGCTGAAGCTAATATTAAGTAACGCCTGTAAACCGCCGAAGTTCTTAGAGACGTTTTGCACTTCCAGAATCATGGCAACACCTGCCGTAGCTTAGGGAAACGATGGCGTAACCATCCCACTGCTCCTGATGGAATGAAGAGAATGATTAATAGTAATAGCACCCCAGCGACTACAAGCTGAATGTCTTTTAACACCGGCGTTGTCAGCAGAATGCCCCGCAGGCGCTGATAGCCAGCCGCGCCTAGAATCGGACCAACGACTGTGCCAAAGCCTCCAAGCATCACCATTACAAGTAATTCAATCGAAAAATGCAGTCGAAAAGCGTCTCCCGGTTCAATATTGCCATTTTTGAAATAAAACAACACGCCAACCATGCCAGGGATAATTGCTGATAGAACATACGCCCAGGTCTTGGCATTGGGTGTTACAACACCCATGACTTCGGCAGCATCTTCATTTTCACGAATAGCGATGAGACCCAAGCCAAATTTGCTGGTTTTGATTGCGTAACTCAATGCTACTGCCAACAAGGTAAAGGCTACCATCAGATAATATGTCAACCATAGCGCGCTGGTTGCCCCACCATATTCCCGGTAAATGCGAAAATTCAGCGAGATCCCTATTGCACCGCCAAAGGCGGGAAAGTTTATAACAAAGGCGCGCATGGCTTCATTAATCCCAATGGTTGCCAGGGCAAAATAGGCGCCGCGCAAGCGTAAGATCGCTTTACCTAGCAGAAAGGCTAACAGGCCAGCAGCCAATCCACCAGCAGAAATTGCCATCCAAAGCGGTAACCCAACGACATTTAGCGCATACAGTCCTACATAACCGCCCAGACCAAAAAACACGATATGGCCAAAGCTGACATATCCGGTATAACCCAGGATAATATTCAAACTTGAAGCCAATGCGACCGATAACAACACTGTGAATACTACTTCACGAGTGGCGTCGCTTTTTAAAACGATTGGCATAAGGCCAATTGCTAAAATAACTAACAAAGCGACCCAAATTCCAGGAGTTCGCCAAGCGTTCATTTCTTGACTCCAAACAGCCCGGTTGGTCGGAATAGTAAGATGAGCACGAACAAGGCAAACTCTAAGACCGGAACCCAAGTGACTGGTAAGAAGGCTGGTATGATGCCTTCTAACAGACCAAGCGCTAATCCTCCTATTAATGCTCCCAGCGGGTTTCCCAAGCCGCCCAACACACCAATGACAAAGCTTTTCAGCTCATAGACTCCCCCAGATAGGATAGTGAAAGGGAAAATTGTAGCAATCAAACCACCTGCCAACGCGGCAAGCGTGCTTCCGAGGCCAAAGCTAAGGGCTAAGATGCGTCTGGATGGGATGCCCATCAACTCTGCTGCTGCGCGGTTATTTGCCACCGCCCTTACGTATTTACCCAGCGTTGTGCGATACAGAAAAAGATATAGAACCGCAGTGAAGATGATAGAAGCAACTGCTGCAATGATTCGGGATATGGGGATGGTTATTGTGTTGAAGGTCAAACTACCCAGGCTGTAATCTATATTGCGCGGCGTTGTGCTAAAGGCGGCAGTGCCTAATCCGATAATAACCATGTTCACAGAAAATGTCGCGAGCAATGAGGAGAGATGCGGCGCTTCGATAACGCGATTGATGGCGATCCAATAGATGACGATTCCGAGCAACAAGCCTGCCGCCCCTGTGAAGATTAAAGCCAGGTAGGGGTTCATTCCCAAGCGGGAGAACAGTAGATATACCCCAAAGCTACCTAAAGCGATTATGGGACCGTGGGCGAGATTAATGACATTCATTACGCCCCAAATCAATGTCAGCCCCATGGCGGCGACCCCGTAGACGAAACCTAATAATAAGCCGTCAATGAGAAATGATAAGTTTTCCATGCTGGCCTTGTATATTCTGTTATGAAGAACACTGTCCAGGCTAAACTTGCCTGGACAGTGTTTTATGGGGGATCGGTTCAGCGTAGTGGATAAATTACTGGCATGGTTGCGCCTTCTGTCGGCCAAACAACTTCTTTGACCAGATTGCCATCTTTGCTGACCCATTGGATATAGATCATCGAATGACCAATCTGCAAGCCATGAGCTTCAGGAGTGGTGTCGAACTTGAGATGGCCAAAAAATGTTAATAAATCAAGCGAGTCTAGCGCAGCGGCTACAGATTGTGTATCGAGCGCACCGGCCTTTTCGATCGCCTTTTGTAGCAACAGCCCGGCGATATATCCACCCGCGGCATGGTAAGACGGTTCTTCATTGAAGGCGTTCATGTAGGCAGAGATAAATTCCTCGCCTGTCGGGCCATACCACTCCAAACCAGCCGCTTGCGCAGCTTCTGCAGTGAATTTTGCCTGCGGTTCCCACTGACTGGGACCAATAATACCAATAGCTGCGTCGCCTAATTCGGCGAAGCTTGGCTCGGGGGGCGCGACCAACAAAGCGACAAACTTTACTGGTGTCTTCTTTTCAAAGAGCTGTTTTGCGAAAGTGCTGCCATCCTGGAAATGACCACCACCCATGATCGCATCTGGCGCAGCATCTTGAATTTTGTTGATGAAGGGAGCAAAATCAGTAGCTCCGCTATCATACCCTTCAAAGAGAACGACTTCGTAGCCCTTAGATTTGGCATATTCATCAAGCGCTGTGGATACATCGGTGGAGAATTTATCGTTTTCGTGGACAATGGCGATCTTCTTCGCGTTCGGATCGGTTGACATTAACAGATCCAGGGCGCCGGTTAAATATTTGCTGGCAGGGGTGTAAGCTTGATAGACTAAGGTATAGCCCTTCATGTATGTACTGTCTGATGCAGCGCCAGTTGTAATCATGATTTTTTCATATTGTTCAGCAATCACCGCAGCGGCATCTGCCAGTCCGCTGGAATAGGGGCTAATCATGAAGTCAGCCTTGTCCTCAGTTGCAAGACGTGTGTACAATTCCTGGACCCGATCTTTATTCGATTCATCGTCATAATATTTGGCTTCAAATTTGACTATTGAGCCATCAGCAAGTTTAATGCCCCCTGAATCGTTCACTTGTTTCATCCATAGATTCAAACCGTTAATTTGGCGTATGGATTCAACGTTCAGTTTTCCGGTTTGAGAGGCGGTGAAACCGATGATAGCGGTTTTTTCTTCTCCCATAACAGTTTCTTCAGTTGTAGCAGGCGCTTCGGTTATGACTGGCTGAGTAGCTTGTGGTTGAGGCGCCTGCGTCTCTACTGTTTGAGGGGCGCACGATGTCAACGATATGCTCAAAACGAACAGCAGAGTTACCATAAGAATGATATTCCTGTTCATCCTGATCTCCTTCCATTGGCTAGTTTTTATGGCATTGTGAGAACCGGCTTAATGACGGATAAGTTTTATTTTATACGCGAATTGCAGAGAAGTCAATCAATAATGTGTTATTAGTCCTATTTGTGAAATAAATTGCAAATAGGCGGAAATTTACACAGGTCTTACAAAATTGTACATTTGAAAGTGATGTTGCTCGTTATAATGGAGACTGATCAAAATTTCGCGAGTTAATCCATAGGTTGCATAGATTTTCTTCGCTATTGCTCTTCTATATAGACTGATTATGAGCAATGACGGTCGCCTGGAAGCCTACCGGATTAACAATTATTGGAGTGGCCTTTGAGACATTATTCGATCCGCTCCCAGTTAAACGCCCTGATTTTAGGGGTGGGTTTATAGGTGGTTCGAGCTGCGTATGACAGAGTTAAAAGAACGTATCCGCGCCCTGGAGGATGAGCTGGTGTCGAGAAAGAAGGGGTAGCTATGGATTCTGACCAGGCTCCACGTCTGGCATCCTTCCCGGAGATGAACCCCAACCCGGTTTTAGAAGTGGACATAAACGGGAAGATTATTTACGCCAACCCGGCTGCGACCGCCTTTCTGGAAGGGGCCGGACTGAGCGATCCAACAGCCTATCTGCCGGGCGATATTGTTGAGATATTGCGCCGTGTTGCGCAAGGGGAGCGGGGAGTGGTCTTGCGCGAGGTGGCGCTGGGCGAGCGCGTCTTTCTGGAAAGCATTTCCCTCAACCCATATTACCAGACAGCGCGTATTTATTGTGCAGAGATTACCCAGCGCAAGAAAGCTGAACTGCAACTGCAACAGTCGCTGGAGCGGCTGCGGGGATTGCGTATGATCAGCCGGGCAATGTTGGAAGCGCGCTCACCAGCGGAGATCGTGCGCATCGGGTTAGAGCATCTGGTCAATCTGGCGCAATGCCAACAGGCTGCTGTTCTGTTAGTGCAAAGCGGTTCGCTTACCGCCCAGGCGCACCGCTATCATGCACAACAAGGGTTCAGTTCGTTAGCTGAGTTCGCCTTGCAAACGGAGGATTTCGAACATTTGCAGGTGCTCAGTCAGGATGGGATGATCTTACACGAGAATATCCATCTGCAAGATGAAACGCTGGCGGCGCACTGGATGGTGTGGGCGGAGGGAACCCAAACCGCTTTGGAACTGCCGTTGATTGCGCACGGCGAGTTGATGGGCGTTCTCCACCTGACGAAAAGCGAAGCCGATCCCTTTCCTGCCGATGCAATGGAATTCGCCGTCGAGGCGGCAGATCATTTGGCAGCAGCTCTATACAACGCCCGCTTGCTGGAACAAGCACAGCATTACGCGAGCGGATTGGAACACAGCGTTGCCGAACGCACACGGCAGTTGCAAGATGCGCTTGCCTTTCGGCAGGCGATCCTGGAGGCTGCGGCGATAGGGATCCTGGTGTACGATCAGGACGGTCAATGTCTGATGGCTAACCAGACGGCGGCAAATATCGTGGGAGCCAGTTTAGAACAGTTGTTGGCGCAGAACTATCATCAACTCGATTCCTGGAAACGTTCCAGCATGTATGCGGCTGCCCTGGAAGCCGTCCGAACTTTTACCATACAAGAGCGAGATCTGCATGTTATCACCACCTTTGGAAGGGATGTATGGCTGCGCTGCCGTTTCTCGCCCTTCGATTCTAATGGACAGTTTCACTTGTTGTTGATCATTGAAGACATCACTGGGCAGATGCAGAAACAGGCGGAAATCGAAGCCCTCAATCAGCGTCTTCAAGCGCAGGCTGTGCGCCTGGAACAAGCCAATCAGGAGTTGGAAGCCTTTTCGTATTCTGTCTCGCATGATTTACGCGCCCCGCTGCGCAGCCTGGACGGCTTCAGCCAGGCGCTGTTGACGCGTTACGCCGACCAGTTGGATGAGCAGGGGCGTCATTATCTGGAGCGCATTCGCGTCGGGGCGCAGCGCATGGGAGAGTTGATCAATGACCTGTTGGATCTGTCGCGGGTGGGGCGTTCAGAGATGCGCCGCCAGCCGGTAGACCTCAGCGCGCTGGCGCGGCAGATCGCTACCGAATTGCAAGCCAGCGAGCCTCAGCATGAAGCGGTGTTCGAGATACAAGATGATTTGATCGTCGAAGGAGACGCCCATCTGCTCGGCCTGGCGCTGACCAACTTATTGGAAAATGCCTGGAAATTCAGCCGCTCGCGTCGCTCCGCCTCGATTAAAATTGGAAAATATCAGCAAGGCAAGGAGACGGTGTTCTTCGTGCAGGACAATGGAGTCGGCTTTGATATGACCTATGTCAATAAGCTGTTTTCTCCCTTCCAACGCTTGCACGGAATGCACGAATTTCCTGGTACGGGCATTGGTCTGGCGACGGTGAAGCGCATTCTGCAGCGTCACGGCGGCCGCATCTGGGCTGAGGCTAAGCCGGATCAAGGCGCAGCATTCCACTTTGTAATCGGAGGGGAAAATGAGTAAAGAGCCGCTTCAGCAGAACCACGCAGCTTTGGTCAAGAGACCGCGCGCCATCTTGTTGGTCGAAGATAACCCCGATGATGAAGAATTAACCCTGATGGCGTTAAAAGACAGCCGCTTGCTTAATCCAATTGTGGTGGCGCATGATGGGGTGGATGCTTTGGATTATCTCTTTGGTCAGGGAGTGTACGCGACGCAGGGCGCGGCGCCTCTGCCGGCGGTGATTTTGCTGGATTTGAAATTGCCACGCTTGAGCGGGCTGGAGGTACTGGAGCGGCTGCGCGCCGATCCGCGCACGGCGCTGATTCCTGTGGTGGTGCTGACTTCCTCCAGCGAAGAAGAGGATATCCTGAACAGTTATCGCCGCGGGGCGAACAGTTTTGTGCGTAAACCGGTGATCTTTGATCGTTTTGCCGACGCGGTGCGACAATTAGGGTTGTATTGGCTTCTGTTGAATGAGTTGCCAATGGATGACGCAACGCGCGGATAAGAGAGGGTGACGTGACAGAGGGCTTACGGGTGTTGATTGTGGAGGATTCGCCGGATGATGCCGAGTTGATTGTTCTGCAACTGCGCCAGGAAGGCTTTGACGTGCAAGCCAGGCAAGTGGAAGATGAGGCGCATTACCTGGCGGCATTGCTAGAAGGGGCTGACCTGATCCTGGCGGATTGGTCGCTGCCGCGCTTTAGCGGCCGGTGCGCCTTGCAGATCATGCGCGAGCAGCAGTTGGATATCCCCTTTATCATCATCTCCGGCAGCATTGGCGAAGAAAGCGCGGTAGAAGCCTTGCATCAAGGGGCGTATGATTATCTGCTCAAAGATCGCTCTGCTCGCCTGGGGCCGGCGGTGCGCAATGCATTGGAGCAAAAGCAACTGCGAGAAGAGCGCCGGCGCATGGACGTTGCCTTGCGCGAGAGCGAAGCGCGCTTCCGCCGCCTGGCGGAGAACGCGCAGGACTTGATTTACCGTTATACGTTTTCCCCACAGCGCGGTTTTGAATATGTCAGCCCTTCGGCGACATCCATTACAGGCTTTACGCCCGAAGAGTATTACGCCGATCCCGACCTGGGTCTCAAGGTGGTTCATCCCGAGGATCGTCATTTGCTGCAGGCGTTCAGTCAGGGTGACATCGAGCTATTCAACGCGCCGCTGCTCTTGCGCTGGATACGCAAAGATGGCACCATCATCTGGACCGAGCAGCGCAACACACCCGTTTATGACGAGCAAGGCGCTCTAATCGCGATTGAAGGCATTGCCCGCGATGTCACTGAGCGCAAGCGGTTCGAAGAAGAGTTACAGCGGCGCGACCGCATTTTGCAGGCAGTGAATGAGATCGCTGCGAGCTTCCTGAAGCCGCTGGATTGGGAAGCCGTCTTGCAAACCATGTTAGCGCGGTTGGGTGAGGCGACGAATTGCAGCCGCGCCCTGTTCTTCGAAAACCAGCGGCGCGAGGACGGCGAACTGACCGCCAGGCCGGTAATCGGTTGGACGGCACAGGGCAGTTTGCCGCTTACCTCGATCAACCAAATGCTGGGCAGATCGTACGCCGAGATGGGCTTTGGCGATTGGGTGGAACGATTGAGCCAGGGGCAGGTGATTGTGGGGAAGGGCGACGATATGCCGCCGCAACTGGTGGGTTTAAGACACCCGAATTCTATCTCCTCGTATTTGACGATCCCGGTCTTTACCGGCAGCCAGTGGATTGGTTTTCTGGGATTCAAGGATGAAAACGAGGATCGCGTCTGGTCGCCGATGGAAATTGACGCCCTGCAGGCAGCGGCGGGCATCTTGGGAGCGGCGTTGGAGCGGCGACAGGCCGAGCAGGTTCTGCACAAACGTCAGGAAGAGCTGGAGCGGTTCGAGCGCTTGATGGTCGGGCGCGAGCTGCGTATGGCGGAGATGAAGGCGCGTATTCAGTCTCTGGAGCGCGAGATTGAGGTCTTGCAGCGAGCGGTAGGGGGCGCCGGGGAATGAACACTACGCCGCCTGCATCTGACGACTTGGGCGGTGGCATGGAACTGCGCCGTTTTATCGCTCCGGAGATCGTCCTCGGGCGCGGCGCTTTGGATCGTGCCGGCAGGCATGTTGCTGCCTATCAGGGGCGAAAAATATTGCTGGTGACGGACGAAAACGTACGTCGCGCTGGCTGGTGCGGGCGAGTGGAAGAATCGCTGCGCCAGGCCGGCTGCGCCTATGCCATCTTCGACCGCCTCACGCCTAACCCCAAGGATCATGAGATCATGGCCGGGGTGGATTTTTATTTGCGTCAGGGCTGCGATGTTTTGCTGGCAGTGGGAGGCGGCAGCGTCATAGATTGCGCCAAGTGCATCGGCGCGGCGGCAGCGAACCAACGCCATATTCTGCGTTTTTTGGACAGCACAGAGGGGCTGCTCCCTGCTCCGCCGTTGATTTGCGTCCCTACCACCGCTGGCAGCGGAGCGGACGTTTCGCAGTTTGCTGTAGTCTTAGATACGCGACGGCGAGTGAAGGTTGCTTTGATCGGGCGCTCTTTCGTCCCCGAGGTAACCTTAGTTGACCCAGAGACAATCGCCACTTTGCCGCCGGAATATACCGCGGCTTGCGGCATGGATGCGCTGATCCACGCCCTGGAGGCTTACCTATCCAACGCCAGCTCGCCGATCACCGACCTGTATGCGCTGGAGGCGGCGCGCCTGATCCGGCCTCATTTGATACAGGCAGTAAACGACTCGACGAACATGCAGAGTCATCAAGCCATGATGCTGGGCAGCCTGCTGGCGGGAATGGCTTTTTCCAACGCTGGACTGGGTTTGATTCATGCCATGGGACATGCAGCAGGTGGATTGCTGGACGCAACGCATGGAGCTGTGCTGGCTGCTGTTTTTCCATCTGCGGCGCGTTACCAATTCGCGAACGCTGCCCCGCGTTGCCGGGCGTTCCTGCGCGCCATGCACCCGGATTTTAAAATAGACTGCGAAGATGAGGCGCTACAAGCGTTGTTGGATGATTTCCAAGAACTGAGGAACGAATTGGGTTTACCTCGGACGCTGGCTGAACTGGGCGTGCGCCATTCCGATCTGTCGGCTTTGGCGCGTAACGCTTTGCAGGATGTGTGTCTGGCTACCGCTCCGGTCGCTCCAACCCTGGAAGATCTCGAGGAGTTATTCAAAGAAGCGTATGGACGCCAATGAAATCCGCGCCAGAATCATTGGTCTGGCGGAACCTTCTCTCGTAAAGAGCTACTACCCTCAATTGCAAGCGCGCATTCAAGAGTTAGAGCAAAGTCAAGCGCGCCTGGAAGAGAAGACTGCCGCGCTGCTTAACATTCTGGAGGATCTTCAGGAAGCCCGTGACGAACTGCAAAAGAGCGAAGAAAAGTTCCGTACACTGTTTGAACACATCTCCGATGGCATTCTGGTGGTTCATCCGCGCAGCGGTAAGATCTCGTTGGTCAACGAAATGGCCTGCCGCTTGCTGGAATACGAGTGTGATGAGTTAATTGGATTGCCCTTACAGCGCGTTTGGCCAGGCTGGGACGTTAAGACTTTTCAACATTTGGTGGATAGATCGTCGGAGAAGCTGAGCGCTGGCGTCATCCAGCGCTTTAAGAAGCGCGAAGGCGGGGAAATTCCGGTGGAAGCGCAAATTGCGCGGGTGGAAACGCAAGATCAGACCCACTTGATGGTCATGTTTGAGGACGTGAGCCAGCAGTTGGAGGCTGAGGCGATCATTCTGACCAACAGCGAACGTCTGCGGCAAATGCTGGAAATCAGCCAGCAAGCGGCGAAATTAAGCGAGCGGGAGATCATGGAACGCGGCATTGACCTGGCGGCGCGCCTGACCGGCAGCGAGATGGGTTATTTTCACCTGATTGGCGCCGATCAGGCGACGATGGCGGATATGGTTTGGTCGCAGTCTCTGCGCCAGATGTACGCTGATCGCCGGCACCCGGAACAAATTCCGCCGAAAGGGGTGTGGAATGAGTGCATTCGCCTGAAGACGCCGATCATTCAGAATGACATGCAAGCTGTGGAAATGCCACCTGGTTTTCCCCCTGATCACCCGTCGCTGACCCGCCATCTGTGCGCGCCGGTGGTTGAGGGTGGACGAGTGGTGGTCATTGTTGGGGCGGCGAATAAGGGCGGCGAGTATGGTCTGAACGATGCCTTGCAACTGCAACTGGTTGCTGACGACATTTGGAAGATCATCCAACGGCGGCGGGAGGAGCAGCGGCGCGAAGAAGAACTGCGCTGGCAGCAGTTGTGGTCAACGTTGGCAGCGGGCGCCAATTTAATTTCGGCGGAAGATTACGAAGAGCAGCTTTCGGCGGCGATGCAACAGTTAGGCGAATATGCCGGCGCCGAACGGGCGCTGATCGCTCAGGTCGCGCCTGAACTTCAATTGCGAGTTTTAGGAAGTTGGACGCGAGATGGCGTGTCTCCCAGGCTCCGCATGGTCAACCTGGAGCGGGTGCCCTATACATTGGAGACCTTGCGTCGCGGCGAAGTATTTCAATTCAGTAGCCTGGCAGATTTGCCGAGGAATGCTGCAAGCGACCGACGGACATATCAATCGTTGGGTCTCCGTGCGCGGTTGAGCCTGCCTTTGATGGCTGGCGGTCATTGGATTGGCGAGCTGTCATTTTCGATGTTTAGCGCTGAACGCAAGTGGCCACCAGAGCTGATCCAGCGCCTGAAATTGGTCAGCGATTTATTTGCACAAACGTTGACGCGTCTGAATGCTGAAGAGCGCCTGCGCGCCAGCGAGGAACGCTTCCGCCGCCTGGCGGAGAACGCGGCGGATGCCATTTTCAGCATCCGCATCTTGCCGCGACGGATGGTAGATTATGTCAGCCCGGCGATACGGCAAATCACCGGCTATGATCCTACCGAGTTTTATCAGGATATTGACATCATCGAGCGTTTGATTCATCCAGATGACCATAATCTGATACCTGTGATCGAACAGGGGCTGCTGCCCAGCGGTTCACCGGTCATCATGCGCATTATCCGTAAAGACGGCAGGGCGGGTTGGATCGAACTCCGCTTTTCACAGGTCTTCTCTTCGCGGGGCGAACTGGAGGCTATCGAAGGCATCGCGCGCGATATTACCAGCCGACGCGAGTCTGAGGAGGCGCTGCGCCAGGCAAACCGCGTGGTGGAAAATAGCCCGGTGATGATCTTTCGCTGGGGCGCAGGCAGCGGCTGGCCGGTGGAGCTGGTTTCGGAAAATATTTCACAGCTCGGCTATTCAGCGGAAGAACTGCGTACGGGTAAGATACATTACCCGGATCTGATCCATCCAGCGGATCTTTATCGCGTGGAGACGGAGAATGAAGAATATGTCTCGCTGGGTGTGGATCGTTATTTTCAGGAATACCGGCTGATCACGCGTGATGGGCGTGTGCGTTGGATGAACGACCTGACTACGGTGACGCGAGATGAGCGTGGTCAGCCGCTTTATTTTGACAGTGTTGTGATGGATATTACCGAGCGCAAACAGGCTGAGCTCGCTCTGCGGCAGCGTGTGGCGGAAATGGAGGCTGTAGAGCGCGTATCCAGCGCGCTGCGCGCCGCCGATCAACTTTCCATGATGCTGCCTGTGTTATTGGACGAGATGCTGGGTATTTTGAACGCGCCGGCTGGAGCAATAGCGTTGTATCATCCAATGGATTCGGTCGTGCAATATCTGGAAACACGCGGTTGGCTGGACGAGGTGCGCGATATGTTTCGCGAGGCGGATGTATTTTTGTCGCCAGTTGTGGCGCGCCGCGCGCCAGTGCACCTGCTGAACTGGGCGCTGGACCCTGGCATGCCGATGCAATATCGTTCTCGGTTGCCAGACGGCTGGGGCGGCGCGATTTTGCCCCTCCAGGCGGCTGACCGGATCTTGGGCGTGGCGTTAATTTCAGTGCAACAACCACGTACACTTAATCCCGATGAACTGCGCTTGCTGGAAACCCTGAGCGCAATCGCCGGCAACGCCATCCATCGGGCGCAGTCGTTTGAACAGACCCAACGCAGCCTGAAGCGTATCGCCGCGTTGCATGAGATAGACAATATTATTCGTTCTAATCTGGATGTACGCCTGACCCTGGGGATTATCCTGGATTTGGTGCTGGATCAGATGGGAGCAGATGCAGCGGATATTTTACTCAGCGAGGGAGATGCGACCACGCTGGTGTTGGCGGCGGGGCGTGGTTTCAGGACTTGGAACGGCGAACAGATCCTGATATACCTCGGCGAGGATATTGCCGGCCGCGCCGCCCTGGAGATGCGGCGGATCGAATATGGGCCAGATGAGTTTCGCACGCATTCATCCACGCGCGCCAGTTTGTTGGCGCGGGAAGGTTTCCGTCGCGGCGTTAGCGCGCCGCTGACAAGCAAAGGCCAATTGGTAGGCATGTTGGATGTCTATCGGCGACAAGACAGAGCTTTCAATGCGGATCAGATAGATTTCCTAACCGTTTTGGCCGGCCAAACGGCGGTGGCGGTGGAAAGCCTGCGCCTGTTGGAGAATTTGCAACGTTCTAACCTGGAGTTGGTGGTCGCGTATAACGATACGATTGAAGGTTGGTCGCGCGCCATGGATCTGCGTGACCGTGAGACCGAGGGTCATACCCAGCGCGTGACCGAGATGACGCTGAAACTGGCGCGACACATGGGCCTTTCGGAGGCGGAACTGGCGCATGTACGCCGTGGGGCGCTGTTGCATGATATTGGAAAGATTGGCGTGCCGGATCATATCCTTAATAAACCCGGTTCGCTGACGGATGAAGAATGGGCGGTGATGCGAAAGCATCCACAGTTTGCCTATGATTTGATCTCACCGATTGCCTATCTGGCTCCGGCGCTCGATATTCCTTACTGTCATCATGAAAAATGGGATGGCAGCGGCTATCCGCGTGGATTGAAAGGTGGGCAGATTCCACTATCGGCGCGCCTGTTTGCCGTGGTGGATGTATTCGATGCCTTAACCAGCGACCGCCCTTATCGCCCGGCGTGGAGTAAGCAAAAAGCCCTGGCATACATACGCGAAAACGCCGGATCTCATTTCGATCCGGCGTGTGTTGAGGCGTTCTTCGATCTGTTCGGCGAGGACAAAGATTAGAGCGAATGTCTAGATTGCATGATGCCATTGCGAGGCGTTCTTTGCGGTGGAGCAATCCAGGGCTGCTTTCGTGAGCAGAAGATTGCTTCGCCTTGCTCGTAATGGCCTTTATTCAAGCCAAATTCTACCGGCGCGTTTGGATGTCCACCACCCGAAGAACCAAGGGTTCGATAATTTCCTTGATCTGCGCTTCATCCAGACCGTCCACCTTGAAGGTAACCAGGCGGCTGGCCGGGGAATCGCCGGTAAATTGACCAAAGGCGACGAAATTGCCGCCGCGCGCGGCGATGGCTTCGGTGAGTTTCGCCAACTGACCGCGCTGTTCAGGGATCAACACTGTAACGCGCACGCCGGGTTCACGGGCGCCCATCAGCTCTAAGAATATTTTGAACAGATCCGTCTCGGTGATGATACCCACCACCTCGTCGCCGCGGCAAACCGGCAAACCGCCGATCTTGTTATCGGCCATGATCCGGGCGGCTTCTTCAATGGGCGTTTTTTCATCCACGGTGAGCACGTTTTTGGTCATGATTTCTTTGACCGTGATCTTGCTCAATAAATAGTTTAGCTCCCACACGCTCAACGAAGTGGCTGGAGAGGGGGAGGCGTTGAGCAAATCCTTATCCGAGACGATGCCCACCATTTTCCCGTCTTTTACGACCGGCGCGCGGCGGATATGTTCGCGCTTCATCAGGTTGAGGGCATCTACAATAGGCATCTCTGGCGAGATGGAAATTACCGGGTGGGACATGCGTTCACCAACGAGCATAAGCGATTCCTCCTTATCTTCTCAACAGTGGGAACTATGGATTGAATTGCAATCAGCTTTCTAGTAAACGTAGCGGGACGACTGCTGCGCCAACAATCCCGGGGCCCGTATGCACACCTAACACAGGTGAGATGCGCAGAATCTCCAGCTTGCTAACGTTCAGCTTTGCCTGTAGGAGGCGCGACAATTCCTCAGCCTGTTCAGCGAAATCGCCGTGCATCACCGAAACCCACAAAGCTTTTTCAGAGTGATACATCGCTGCTAGATGCTCAGCAATGTCCTCCAGGGCGCGGCGAATGGTGCGCGCTTTGCCAACCGTGCTATACTTCCCATCCTCGCGGTCGACGCGGATCACCGGTTTGATGTTGAGTAGAGAACTGGCCAGCGCCTGAACGCGCCCGATGCGTCCTCCGCGCGCCAGATATTTCAAGGTATCAAGCGTATAGACGACTTCGGTATGTTTGCGGATCTCATCGAGGCGAGCAAGGATGCGCTCTGCGCTCCAGCCAGCAGCAGTCAGGCGGGCTGCCGCCAACACCTGGAAGCGCTCGCCGCCGGAAAGCGTGAAGCTATCCACCACATGCACCACACGGTCGTGAAGTTGCTTGGCGGCCAGGCGGGCAGATTGGATTGTGCCGCTCAGACCGGAGGAAATGTGGATTGAGAGAATTTCTTCGCCAGCCTGCGAGATTTTGGTGAATATTTCCTTAAATACGCCTTCGGATGGCTGGGCGGTGGTGGGAATTTCAGGCTGCATGGCTTCCAGCCGCCGATAGAAATCGTCCGCGCTGAGATCGCTGGAATTGACCTCGCCTTGAGGAAACTGGATAAACAACGGGGCAACCGTCACATTCAGGCTTGCAGCTTCATCTGTGGGCAAGTCGGCGGCGCAGTCAGTAACAATTTTCATGAAAAAAAAGCTCCATATCTTGGGGTATATACAAATTTTACCCTAGATTGGTAAAAATTGCATCTTATTTAACAAAGAACCAGGCGCATTCCTTTGAATGTTGTCGCCTGGTTTTTTGTGACTCTTTATTTGAAAATTAGCGCTGAAGTGCTGCTCCTAGTCAACCTCCCAGATAAGCCTCTTTGACGCGTTGGTCAACAAGCAATTCTTTTCCGGGTCCAGAAAGCGTTATCAAACCCGTCTCCAGCACATAGCCGCGGTGGGCGACGCGCAGCGCCATGTTGGCGTTTTGCTCCACCAACAGAATGGTCACGCCGCTCTGGTTGATCTCCTGTAACACCTTGAAGATCTCACGCACCAATACGGGGGCCAGCCCCATGGATGGCTCATCCAGCAGCAACATACGCCCGCGGCTCATCAGCGCCCGCGCCACGGCCAGCATCTGCTGTTCACCGCCGGAGAGTGTGCCGCCTAGTTGATTGATGCGCTCCTTCAGGCGTGGGAAAATGCCAAACACCCGCTCGTAATCGCGGGCTATCTCGGCTTTGTCTTTCCGCTGCCAGGTAGCCAGCTTGAGGTTTTCACCTACAGTCAGGTTACCGAAAATGCCGCGCCCTTCTGGCACCTGGGCAATACCTAAAGCGACGATCTGATCCGCCGGTATGTCGTGCAGGTTCTGACCGCGATAGATCACTTCGCCCTTGTATGGTACCAGCCCAGAGATCGCGCGCAGCGTAGAGGACTTACCAGCGCCATTCGCCCCGATCAAGGTGACAATTTCGCCCTCATGCACTTCGAAAGAAATGCCTTTGACGGCGCGGATATTCCCATAGGAAATCGTTAATTCATTCACTGTAAGGAGGACGCCGTTTGACGCGCTCATAACTCGCCTCCTTCTTCCCCCAGATAAGCTTCCAGCACTTTGGGGTTGTTTTGGATTTCTAGTGGCAGCCCCTCGGCGATGGTGGCGCCAAAATCAAGCACTTTGAGGCGCTCACAGATGCCCATCACCAGGCGCATTTGATGCTCGATCAAGATAATCGTCAGGTCAAACTGTTGCCGAATCCACTGAATGAATTCCATCAGTTGTTTGATTTCGTTGGGATTGATGCCAGCAGCCGGCTCATCCAGGAGGAGCAGTTTGGGGCGTGTCGCCATAGCACGAGCGATTTCCAATCGCCGTTGCAGTCCATAGGGCAAGTTTTTGGAAAGCTCATCGGCGTAGGAGTCCATTTTAAAGACTTCTAACAATTCCATGGCGTTGTTCAAAATGCGCTTTTCCTCTGAACTGTAACGGCCAATCTGGAACAGCGCTTCGACTGGGCTATATTGCATTTGGTTATAGGCCGCGATGCGCACATTGTCCAACACAGTCAACTCTTTGAATAAGCGTATATTCTGAAATGTACGGGCAATGCCCAGAGCAGTGATCTCGTTAGGTCGTTTCCCTACCAGTTCGACATCCCGAAAGCGGATACTTCCTTGGGTGGCGCGGTAAACGCCGGTGATCAAGTTAAAGACAGTAGTCTTGCCAGCGCCGTTTGGCCCAATAATGCCCACCAGCTCGCCCTCTTCCAAATCCAGGTTGAAGTCGGATACGGCGCACAGCCCGCCGAAATAATGGGTGACGCTCTTAGCCTGCAGAAGCATCGGGGACCTCCTTCTTCTGCCGCCAGAGCCGGATTGCGATCTGCTCGTAGCTGGGGATGAACCAGCGAAATTCGCGCAGACCCATAATGCCGCGTGGCCGGTAGAGCATCAGGAAGATCAGCAACAGCGGCATGAGAATCATACGGTAATAACCCAGCGGACGCAGCGCCTCAAGCAATACAGTGAAAATCGTCGCCCCCAGAATGGAGCCGGCAATTGAGCCGATGCCGCCCAGGTACACCATAATCAAGATGTCGGTGGATTTGAGGATGTCAAACACGCGGGGGCTAATAAATTGCAACAGGTGGGCGAACAAACCGCCGGCGACGCCGGCGAAGAAAGAGGAGATGACAAATGCCAGCAGTTTCACTTGGCGGGTGTTGACGCTCATCAAGTCGCTGGCAATTTCATCTTCGCGGATGGAGAGTACGCCGCGCCCGAAATTAGAGTAGATGAAGTTGCGCATGCACCAGACCGCCAGCACTGTCCAAAAGAAAACCCAGGGCATCGTAGTGAGACGGTCAATGCCAGGGATGCCGCGTGGCCCGCCGATGGCTTCGATATTTTCGATCACTGATTTAACGATCATATTAAAGGCCAGGGTTACGATCGCCAGGTAGTCGCCGCGCGTCTTGAATGATGGAATAGCAACAACCAGCCCGACCAGGGCGGCGGCAGAACCTGCGATCAGTATGGTCAGAGGGAACAGATAGCCAACCAAGTTGGATGGGAAGACTTTCATGGTCAATAAGGCGGCGGTGTATGCGCCCACAGCCATAAAGCCGGCGTGTCCAACCGAAAACTCACCCATATAGCCGTTGATCAGGTTCAGGCTGGTAGCCAAGATAATATTTATCCCCACATACATGATGATGAGCTGATAATAGGGATTGATCAGTGTGAATTGGGGAATGGCGAAGGACAGCAGGAAACCTACGACCAATAGAACGGGAAGAATCCTGCGGTTTTCAGCGATTGCATCCCAGCGTTGGCCGATTCTACTGCGCCAGTTGCGTTTTTCCACAGTTTGCGCGTCCATGTCTCACACCTTCTGCGGGCGCGGCTGGCCCAGGATGCCGTAAGGTCGGAAGATGAGTAAGATCAGCAGCAGAGTGAAAGCGACAAAGTCGCGGTAAGTGGAGGGCATGAAAGCTGCTACCATAATCTCTACCCCGCCCAAGATGAATCCGCCGATCATTGCGCCACGAATGTTGCCAATCCCGCCCACTACGGCGGAAATAAACGCTTTCCAACCGATCAGGACGCCCATATAGGGGTCAATCACCGGAAAAGCTTGGCTGTACATCACACCCGCCGCAGCACCCAGGCTGGTGCCAAGGGCGAAGGTGGCGGAGATAACCAGGTTCAACGGCACGCCCAAAAGTGGTACAACGGATTTATCCCAAGAGATGGCGCGCATGGCCATACCCACCATCGTGCGGCGGACGATGAAATCCAGCAGCAACATCAGGCCGAGCGAGAGCAGGATGATGATGATCTGAAGCAGCGAGATAGTCACCCCGCCTATCGTCCAGGTGATATTGGGCAGCAAGGTCGGCACGGATTGAGGGTAGGGATAGATCACCAGCATCACGCTCTCCAACAGGATACCCACCCCCAGGGCGGTAATGACCGCCGAGACGCGCGGCGCCTGGCGCAGAGGACGATAGGCGACCCGTTCAATTGTTACCCCCAGCAGGCCCACGCCAATCATCGAAATTAGCAGGGTGGGAATGAACGGCAGCTTGAAAAATGTGGCGACGATGAAGCAGAAGAAAGCCCCCACCATGAACAAGTCGCCGTGGGCGAAGTTGATCATGGTCAAGATGCCGTAAACCATGGTGTATCCCAGGGCGATCAATGCATAAATACTGCCCAACTGTAATGCATTCAGGGATTGTTGCAGGATATAGATCATTGAAAATACCCTTTCAATGCAACTCTCCCGCAAGTTTTTTAGGACTTGCGGGAGAGCAGGACAATGATCAGTTTACGGGTTGGCGTTGGCGAAGAAGACAAAAGCGCCGTTCTTGATCTGAAGTATGACTGCGCTCTTGATTGGGTCGCCGGAACCCTCCTGGAACTGCATGACGCCGGTGACGCCTTCATATTTGGGGATTTTTGCTAGGGCGTCGCGCACAGCCTGGCGGTCCACCTTGCCGGCGGTTTGCAGTGCCTGCCAGAGCAAGCCAAAGGCATCGTAGGTTAGAGCGGCGACATCGTCGGGGGTGGCGCCATGTTTAGCTTTATAAGCCTCAATGAATTTCACGGCAACCGGCGAGGCATTGTCAGCGGCGTAGTGCGTGCTGAAGTAGTAGCCTTCGCAGTCGGTGCCACACAGCGAGATCAACTCGGAGCTGCCCCATGAGTCGCTGCCCAGGAAGGGGACGGTGATCCCCAGGCGGTGAGCCTGCTGGATTTGCAGCGGCACTTCGCTGTAATAATTGGGCAGGAAAATCACATCCGGGTTGGCATCCTTGATCTTTGTCAATTGGGCAGTGAAGTCTTTATCGCCGGTGGTGTAAGTTTCAAAAGCCACCACCTGTCCACCGCTCTCCTCGAAAGTCTTCTTGAAGAATTCGGCGATGCCTTTGTTGTAATCCGAGGCAACATCATAGAGAACGGCGGCTTTCTTGGCTCCCAGGTTCTCCATAGCGAACTTCGCTACGACGCGGCCCTGGAATGGGTCAATAAAGCAGGCGCGGAAGACGTATTTCTTCGCGGATTGAGTTTTTTCGTTGATGGTGGTTTTGGGATTGGTGGACCAGGGGGAGATCAACACCACGCTGGAGCTTTCGGCAATTTCCGAGGCAGGGATGGCGTAGCGGCTGGCGTTGGGCCCGATGATCGCCACGACATTATCCTGGGTGATTAGCTTCTGAGCGGCGGAAGCGGATTGATCGGCTTTGCCGGCGTTATCTTCGATGATGAGTTGGATCTTATACTTTTTTCCCCCGACCTCCAGGCCGCCGGCGTCGTTGACCTCCTGGACAGCCATTTCAGCGGCGTTTTTGAATGAAGCGCCAACGGCGGGGATGTCGCCAGTCAGCTCGGCAATGCCGCCCACCTTAATCACGTCTCCTGCGCCGCCTGCCGGAGCGCAGGCTGAAAGCAGTAGAACCAGAGCAGCAATCAAGTTGAGCAGCAGAAAACCTTTCTTCTTCATGGTCCTCTCCTTATTCAGTTGAAAAAAACAAGAAATATTTGGTTTGTCGGGATCTGAAATCTTTACTTGCGATTTACGCGCTCGAAGAGACGGTTACACCTCCTTTCAGAAAAAGGCCGCAACGGTTGATTTGATTGTGTCAGAACGGGTTGGACTTGTCAAGTGATTTTCATCATGAGGAATGGCAGGATAACTTCCGGTCATGGGTAAATGATCTGAATACTGACACAGCCCATTCTATGCTTTTAATCACTTGACCCCTCTACCACTGCGGGCTAAAATCAAATCAGGATGGTTGGGTTCTTAGCCATATTGAACCAAGCGCGGCCGCCTGGCGGCGTTGTCGGCGCGCTCCATCCTAAATTCCACCCTTATTTGACGCCGGTTTGCTTGTTCAACCGAATTTTGTACAGGAGCAGATGATGACCGATTTCCTGTTTCGCGGCGACCTCGCCCAACTGGATCCCGCAGTTTATGAATTGACCCAACTGGAAGCTGAACGCCAGGCGCGCAAGCTAATTTTGATCCCTAGCGAAAGCCAGGCGCCGTTGGCAGTGCGCGAGGCGCTGGCTTCTGCTTTCCAAAATATCTACGCCGAGGGCTATCCTGACGAAGAGACGCGTTGGATGAGCGAGACCGAATTGCTGGATTATCCCGCTCGGCTGGGCCATTTCCGTCGTTATTCCGACCCGCGCTATTATAAGGGCGTGGAGTACGCAGATATTGTCGAGGCGCTGGCGCGGCGGCGCACGGCTGAGGCCTTTGCCGCGAATGGTGTGACAGCGGATGAAATTTACATCAACGTGCAGGCGCTTTCCGGGGCGCCGGCCAATAACGCCGTCTATCACGCCTTGATCAACCCAGGCGATACCATGATGGGCATGAACCTGTTGCACGGCGGGCATCTTTCGCATGGCTCTTCGGTTAACCGATCGGGCAAATATTACCGGGCAGTGCACTACAATGTTGATCCGCAAACCGAGCAGATTGATTATGACCAGGTGGAGGCGCTGGCTAAAGAACACCGACCAAAGTTCATTATTGCCGGCTATTCTTCGTATCCCTGGGTGGTGGACTGGGCGCGTTTCAGCAAAATCGCCCATTCGGTGGGCGCCTATCTGTTCGCCGATATTGCCCATATCGCCGGGCTGGTGGCGGCGGGCGTTTACCCCTCGCCACTGGGTTATGCGGATGTAATCACCTTCACCACCCATAAATCATTGTGCGGGCCGCGCGGCGCCTGTATTCTAACCACCGATCCGGCTCTGGCGCGCAAAATTGACCGTGCGGTTTTCCCCGGTGAGCAAGGTGGACCACATGTCAATGTGTTTGCCGCCATTGCCCTGACGATGAAACTGGCGAAGACAGAGCAGTTTCGTCAGCTACAGCAACAAGTGGTGAAGAATTGCATTACGCTGACTGAGCGGCTGCAGGAACATGGCTTTCGCATTCCCTACGGAGGCACTAATACGCATCTGATGAATCTGGATTGTTCTTCGGTGAAGGGAACGGATGGGGCCGGGCTTTCTGGCGACCAGGCGGCGCGCATCCTGGATTTGGCTGGCATCGTGGTCAATCGCAACACGATCCCCGGCGATAAATCTGCTCTGGATCCATCCGGCATTCGCATGGGAACACCCTGGGTGACGCAACGCGGCTTGAAAGAAAAAGAGATGATCGCCCTGGCGGACATCATCTCGGACTTGCTCAAAGCGACCACGCCTTTTTATCAGAATAAACGCAACGGCTCCGAACGTCGCGCCCGCGTGGATTTCACTGCATTGGAAACTGCACGCTTGCAGGTGCGTGACCTGGCAGCGAATGCTGGGATTGATTTTGAGCCTGCACAGCACGGTTATCCGCATTTTTATTATCTGGACGACAAACCGGCGGTTATGGGTGCGGGGAACGTGGCTGCTTATGTGGCTTATGAGATTGGCGGCGAGCGGGTACGAGCTTTTTTGAATTTCGCCTTGACCAGCGATGTGGAAGCTTTGCAACCTGGCGAAAGCCAGGCAACCCGACTGGTGACACCGCGCGGCGAGGTGGACGGCGCGTTGACCTGCCTGACGCCTACCTCCTTCCGACTGGCGCTGCCCCGTTCGCAGGCCGGCCTGGCGGCTGCCTGGCTGCGTGATCTTTCAGACGGTTATGTAAGTTTTGATGAAGATCCGTTGCGCAAAATGCCCGGCCCAGTGTGGGTGAGCGAATCGACGTTGGATGAGCAACCACTTGTAGAAGGCGGCGCGGTTTACGCCGCCAAGCCATATTGCATCGGTTACGCTGGCGAGGCGAGCGACCCGTTGCCGGAGTATAATTATCAGCCGGGGGAAGCTGTACTAAGACGTACGCCACTCTACGATCTACATCGCGAGTTAGGGGCAAAGATCATTCCCTTTGCCGGTTGGGAAATGCCAGTATGGTACACATCTGTGATGGAAGAGCATCTGGCGGTGCGCCAGGCGGCGGGTTTGTTTGATGTTACGCACATGGGCGTCTATCAGGTGGAAGGCCCCGATGCGGCGGTGTTCCTGGATGCTGTAGCAGGTAACGACATTGGTGGGTTGTCTGTAGGTGAGTCGTGTTACTCGCATCTACTCACGCCGAAAGCGGATGTGATTGACGATTTGCTTGTATATCGCCGCGAGGCGGACAAATTCTTGATGGTGGTCAATGCTGCAAACGACGAGAAGGATTGGGCTTGGTTGAACGCTGTGCGGAATGGCGAGGTTCGTGTGTGTGATGTCCGCCCCTGGACGCGCGCTTTTGGGCGCAATGTTGTCTTGCGCAATCTACGCGATCCAAAAGAAGGCGCTGACCAGCGAGTGGACATTGCTCTGCAAGGTCCGCGAGCGCGGGATGTATTGTTAGCACTGGGTGGTGAAGAGGCGGATCGTCAAAGGGTGCTGGCGTTGAAACGTACGCAGCTTTGCGAAGCCGCGCTGGGCGGCTTTGATCTGGTGGTTTCACGCACCGGTTATACTGGCGAGAAAATGGCCTTTGAACTATTTGTTCACCCCGATCAAGCGGTAGCGCTGTTCCGCTCTTTGCTGGCTGCTGGCGAGCGGTTCGGGGTCAAACCGGTGGGGCTTGGAGCGCGCGATTCGTTGCGTACGGAAGCCGGTCTGCCACTTTACGGCCACGAAATGGGAGAGGGCTCTGGCAAGCTGGGCGGAAAGGATTTGGGAGTGGGGGAGGCAGGTTTTGGCGCATACGTTAAGACCTATAAGCCCTGGTTTATTGGGCGCGAGGCTTTTCTGGAAAGAGAAAAGAGCCGCTCGGCGGAAGTCGTTCGCTTCCGTTTCAGCGATAAGGGTGTACGTATGGCGCATAACGGCGATCCGGTGTTGGATAAACGCGGCAAAGTGATTGGCTGGGTGACAAGCTGCGCGGTGGATTCGGATGGATATTTGACCGGACAGGCGTATGTAGATTTACGCAATGCCAGCGAAGGCTCGCAGTTATTCATCTATCAAAGCGCGCCAACCGAGGCGGGCAAAGCTCCGGCGGAGTTGCTGCTGGGAGAGAAATCATCCCTGCCCAGCCTAGCACTGGTGCTTAGCCGCTTCCCGAAACAGTAAGGATGCTGAGGGGCTGCCTGTAAGTCGAGGCAGCCCCTGGTTATTCAAGCAGATTTGGCTCTGAAATCGGACTCAAGAACAGGAGCGTTCAAAAGGAGATGAAAATGCAAACCCCTTGGGATCATCGCTTTGCTCAGCGGACCCAGCGGATGGGCAGCTCGGCTGTGCGGGAACTGCTCAAACTCACCGAGCAACCCGATTTGATTTCCTTTGCCGGTGGACTGCCGGCTCCAGATGTCTTCCCGATTGACGCCTTTCGCGAGGCTTGCGACCGTGTACTGGTTGAAAATGGCGCGCAGGCGTTGCAATATGGCACAACCGAAGGTTACAAGCCATTGCGAGAGCTGATCGTGCGACATTCGGCGCGTTATGGGATCAATGTCACTCCCGAAAACGTTTTGATCACCTCTGGTTCACAACAAGCGCTGGACCTGTTAGGGAAGATCCTGATCAACCCGGGTGATCGCATTCTGGTCGAATCGCCCACCTATCTTGGCGCGTTGCAAGCCTGGAGCGCTTACGGAGCTGAATATGTGACTGTGCCGATGGACGAGTACGGCATGGTGACCGAGGCGTTAGAGGAAGCTCTGCGCAGCGGGCCGAAGTTTATTTACGTATTGCCCAATTTCCAAAACCCCACTGGCGTGACGCTTTCGCTGGAACGACGGCAGCGGCTGATCGAACTGGCTGATCGCTACGGCGTGCCGATTGTGGAGGATGACCCTTACGGGCAATTGAGATACGAGGGTGAGCATATCCCGCCGGTTGTGGTGTTAGACGGCCAGTATCGCGGCAATGGCGAGGGCTGTTATTACGGCAACGTGATTTATTTGAGCACTTTCTCGAAAATCCTCTCGCCGGGTATCCGCCTGGCATGGGTGATCGCGCCGCCTGTGGTAATTCACAAGCTGGTGCAGGCCAAGCAAGGGGCCGACTTGCATACTTCGACGTTTAATCAAATTGTGGCGCATGAGATCTCGCGTGGTGGTTTTTTGGATCAGCATATCAAACTGATCCGCAAGGTTTATGGCGAGCGGCGGAATATTATGTTGGCGGCAATGGATCGTTATTTTCCACCGGGGGTGGAATGGACGCACCCGCAAGGCGGGCTCTTCTTATGGGGCATGTTACCGGAGAATATGAACTCTTCGGACGTTCTGCGCGTGGCCATTGAGCGCAAGGTAGCTTTTGTCCCAGGGGCTCCTTTCTACCCTGGCGGAGGTGGGCATAACACCATGCGCATCAATTTTTCCAACGCCACGCCAGAGCAAATTCGCGAGGGAATAGCGCGGCTTGGGCAGGTATTGCGCGAGAAGATGGGCGAGCCGTTGGGTTTGTAACCTGGTAAGGTCGGAGGCTGTCCGCCGCCTGTAAAATGGGCGGCGGACAGTAAGAATAGGGGCTTTACTTTACTTCCAGCAATTCCACTTCAAAGATCAAGGTCGCGTTGGGCGGAATGACCGGCGGCGAACCAGCCGCGCCGTAGCCCAGTTCAGGCGGGATGACGAGCAGGCGTTTACCGCCCACTTTCATACCCACTAGACCTTCATCCCAACCGGGAATGACCTGACCGACGCCCACATTAAGGGTAAATGGCTGACCTCGATCCAGGGATGAGTCGAATTTAACGCCATTTTGCAACCAGCCAGTGTAATGAACGCTGACTATCTTGCCGGGAGTTGCCTCAGCACCGCTGCCTATCTGTGTGTCTTTATATTGCAGACCGCTGGCGGTGGTGGTCATACCGCTCAGATTGGGTAGGTTGCCAGCCGAATTGTCCGAGGCGGCTGACCAGACCAGATAAGCGCCGCCTGCCAGGAGCAGGATGATGATGACAAGGATGGCAATGCGCTGATTGCGCAGGCGGTTGGCGCGCCGTTGGGCGCGTTCAGAGCGAGTGGACATGTTCACCTCGAGGAAAAAATATATTGGCTTTTTCTGGCGCTAGACTTGCTGCGTCGCTCTAATTATATGCAAACCTGGCTGCTTGGCAAACGGATCGGTCCCGGATAATTTCCTTTACACGGCTGGCGGTCCCTGTTCAATTCTTTTTCGTATAGCCATTAATCCGTCTGTATCGTTTGGCAAGTTCCATAGAGCTTCGATCCACCAGGTAGCGCCAACCTGCGCCCATTCAGCCACGATAGCGCGAGCTTTTTGCGGCTTATCGCCGGGTGTAACACCTTCTACGACAATATCAAAAGGCGCATCAGATGAGCGGTTGGCTTGAATGTAAGCCGCAATTTGGGCCACTTCTTGCGGGTTGGCCTGTCGCGCCTGGCGCTTTCCATCTGATTCCTGGATTGCCGAGGGCAAGATGCCATCATAGCGTAAGGCACGTGCCATTGATTTCTGTCTTGGCCAGGCGCCAACCACCCATATCGGGATGCGCGGCTGTTGCAGGGGTGGGGGCGGGGGCATGAAGTCGGTTTCAGTGACATGATAATGCTTGCCGTCAAAGCGAAAAGGCTGTCCACGCCACAGTCCAGTGAGGATCTCCAGCCCCTCATCCAGCAGTTCAGCACGTTGTTTACGATCAACCACCTCGCCAAATGCGCTAAAGCCGGTATCTACCGCGCCTAAACCGACGGATAGAATAACCCGACCACCAGATAGATGATCCAGCGTGATCGTTTCGGATGCCAATTTCCATGGCCTCATGCGTGAGAGCGGCGTGATCATTGTACCCAGGCGGATGCGTTCGGTGACCATAGCTGCAGCGCTCAGACATATCCAGGCGTCGAAACCCCACACCGGCTCCCAAACGAAAAAACCATCCCAACCAGACCGTTCGGCCAGCGCGGCCAGTTCAGCGGATAGGCGCGCGTCTCCATAGGGTTGTACAAAGCCAAATTTCATGCGGTTGACTCCTAGAGGTTATTTCCAATACCCAGCTTCATTCGCTTAGAGTGACTTTGCCAATGTGCAAGAATTTGCCCGCTTCAACGCCGAGCTCAGCAGCCAGATGAAGAGTGAGCAGTTGAATGGGCAGAATTTCAGCCAGAGGTGCGCCAATGCCGGTTACATCTGGCATTGGGATCTGTGGCTTTAGGGACGGGCTGTTAAGTGGAGCAACCCAGATCGAGCGTGCGCCGATTTGAAGCAGATCATAATGGAGACGCGCCATCAAGGGTTGTGTTTCCAGTGGTCCGGCGAAGAGCAGAGCAGTCAATTCTGGGCCGGCCAGTTCCAGCGGGCCATGTCGAAACTCGCCAGCTTGTAAGCCGATTGCGCCGACCTTGGCGGCTTCGCCCAGGATCAGCGCACCCGTGTATACTGCGGCAAGCGAATAACCGCGGCCGAGCAAAACCAGGTTGCGGGTGAGCTTTATCTGAGAGCGTATTTCCTGTAAATGTTTTTTCCAATCGGCAAGATATTCAAAGATGGCGGCAGCGGTTGCCTGTAATTGCTGAATGCCGATTCGCGCATCATCGTCAGTTAAAACCAGGGCTGCCAGTTGACTGAGCGCCAGGGTGTTCAGATAGGTACGGGTAGAAACGCTTTGCTCGGGCTGCGCCCAGAGCGGGATCACAAAGTCGCCAGCGGTTCGGGCCAGGGGGCTACTCAGATCGTTCACAGTCGCCAGCAATGTCATGCTGTCTTGTTCATATTGCTCCAACAAGGCGATGATCTCGGCGCTGCGACCGGATTGAGAGAAGACCCAGAGCAGCGTCTTGCCAGTGAGCAGAGGGCGAGCGTGATGTATGAGTTCCGAAGCATCGAGCCAATAGGCAGGCAGCCCGGCTTGAACCAAGCGCAGCCAGATTGGATAGGCGGCATAGAAAGAAGCCCCCATACCGGTCAGCACGATGCGGTCGAAGCCGCCTCGTCGTACGATAGAGGTGATGGGTTTGAGCGGAGTCATGTCGAAGCGCGCCAGGGCGTTTTGCAGTGCGTCCGCCTGGCTCAAAATATCTTGTACATAGGGGTTGGTTTCCAAATTCATTTTATCGTTGACCAGATGGTGTAGGCAGCGCCGTATAGACCGGCATAATTGCCAAGCTGCGCCGGCGCGATGCGCACGCGATGGGCAGGGATCATTATAGAATGGGCGGCGATCGCCTTGCTTAAATGGGGCAGAAACAAATCTGCGCTTTTCATTACACCGCCGCCAAGCACAATCATCTCTGGCGTTATGGAGTGGATGACATTGATGATCCCCAGGCTGAAATAATGGGCAGTTTTGTCTATGATGGCGCAAGCGGGTGGATCGCCGAGGCGAGCGGCCTCAGCGACCAGTCGAGCGTCAATCTTCTCGACATCGCCGCCGGCCATTTCCAACAAGATTGAATGATGTAGATCCGCCTGCCGCGCCTGACGGGCAATGGCTGGCCCGGCGCACAGGCTCTCCCAACAACCATGTGCGCCGCAATAACAGGGCGGGCCAGATGGATCTAATATCACATGACCGCCTTCGGGATGCAAGCCATCCATGCCGCGATATATTTGCCCATCGAGGATCAGGGCGGTCCCAACGCCGGTGCCAACTGTCACAGCGTATAAGCGTTGGATAGATTGACCGGCTCCGCGCCAGTATTCGCCCAGCGCAGCCACATCGGCGTCATTTTCCAGGGCGACGGGGACGTCAAAGGCGTTGCGCAGCCAGGCAGAAATTGGGACGTTTTCCCAACCGGGCAGGGTAAAGGGGTTGTTGATCATGCCGTGTATTGGATCAATTGGCCCGGTGGAGCCAACGCCGATGCCGAGAAGCATCTTCGCCCCTGACGCGTTCCAGATCGCTTCGATCAAGTTTTGGATGCGCCGCAGTCCAGGCTCTGGCCCGCGGGCAGCTTCGATGGGCGTTTCTTGCACTGCCAACATCTCGCCATTCGAAGTGAATGCGCCAGCGCGGACATGAGTGCCACCCAGATCAATGCCGATGACGATCTCGCTGCTCAACCTTTCACTGCTCCTGCGGTCAGGCCGCTAACGATGTAACGTTGGAAGATCAATGAAAAGAGCACTGGGGGAATGGCTGCCAGCACGCCGCCGGTCATCATGCTGCCGACATCTACCACGTAGCGACCGGTGAACTCGGCGATCGCCACCGGTACGGTCTTGGCGGCAACGGTGCTGGTGAAGATAAGGGCGAAGAAGAACTCGTCCCAGGCGGTGAGAAAGACAAACAGACCTGTGGATACCAGCCCCGGAGCGGAGATGGGCAGGATAATGCGCGCCAGGGTCTGCAGACGGCTGCAGCCATCCACGCGAGCGGCGTCTTCCAGTTCGATGGGAATGGTGTCAAAGAAGGCGGCCATCAACCAGATGGCAAAGGGCAGGGCGAAACTTAGATAGGTAATAATCAGGATCGTAGGGGTGTTGAGGAGGCGGAGGCGTGAGGCGAAGATGTACAGCGGTATGACCAGCGAAATTTCTGGGATCATGCGTGTACCCATAATGCCAATCAACATCGTCTGGCTAAACGGCAACCGCAGACGTATCAGGGCATAGGCAGCCAATGACCCGACGACCAGGGTGATCGCAGTGACAGAAGACGCCACGACAAATGAATTCCACAATGTGATACGAAAGGTGCGGGCGACCTCAGAGACGCCCTGGGATGGGAAGAAGATATTGAGGTAATTCTGGAGGGTGGGTTGTTGTGGAATCCAATGGATGGGAGTCGAAAGCAATTCGGCGCGGGTGGAGATGCTGGAAATCACCAACCAGGCGACCGGAAGATAGATAAACAATAAAACCAGCGCGACCAGCATTACAAGGATCAGTGTGCGCAACACCTTGTTCATAGCTTCTCCTCTGGTCGGTATAAGATACGAATGTAAACAAAAGCCATGACAAGGGTAAAAAGTGAAATCAGAAAAGAGAGCGCCGAGCCGCGCCCGATGTGACCAAAACTGAAAGTTTCCAGGTAGGTCAAATAGGATATGGTTACTGTGCTGAAAGCTGGGCCGCCATTGGTGATGACATAAATGATGTCGAAGACGCGGAAAGCTTCCACCGTGCGGATGACCAGGGCAACCAGAATGGCCGGCCGCAACAATGGCAGGCGGATCAGCAGGAAACGCTGCAATGCATTGGCGCCATCCACGGCGGCCGCTTCTTCCAGGTCGGCAGGTAGCGTGGCGAGGGCTGCTTGTAAAATCAAGGCGATGAAGGGTACGCTATGCCAGATGTCGGCCAGGATGACCAGGTTCATAGCCAATTCGGGCTTGGTGAGCCAGGGAATATATTTATTGATAAGACCTAGTTGCAGTAGTAAACCGTTCAGAGCGCCATAATCCGCGTTATAGATCCAGCGCCACATGGTGCCATTGACAATCGTGGGTACAGCCCAGGGTATGATCAGGCTGGTGCGCAGAAAGCGCCAGCCAGGAGGCTGGGTGTGGATGAGCTGAGCAATTGCCAGACCTAAGACAAGTTCGAGGCCGACGGAAACGAGCGTGAAATATAAAGTGCGCCCAATGGCAGCCCAGAAGACCGCATCGGTGAGAAGAGTAACATAATTGCCTAACCCGATGAAGGTTTGTGGAGTATTGATGCCGCGGCTGGCTTCGAACAGGCTGAAATACAGGGTGGATAAAATAGGCTGCAATGAGATCCCCAGGATAATGATCAGGCTGGGGAGGATCAAAAATAAGCCGATTAATGCGTCATGTTGACGGAGGGTCAGTTTCCGAACCATTCACGCTCCGTTATGAGATGAGGGTCCCAAGAAGCTCTTCAGGGACCCCCATCTGCGAGCCAAATAAAACCTTATTTCGCCAGCTCAACCCATTTGGCAGCGGCTTCATCCAGCGCCTGCTGCGGGGTTTTCTGTTTGGTGAGCGCCAATTGCAGGGCTAATTGTAAAGCCTTGGAGGCTTCTGGATAATATGCAACCTTGGGGCGGACATGGGCAAAGGGGAACTGCTCATTGAACATGGGCACCGTGGTAGCGTTGGCGGGTGTATAGCCCATCAGTTTGTTCAGGCTCTCGCCCTGGTAGGAGGTTTGCCAGATGGGCAACAAGTGCGCCGAATAGCGGTTCTGGACGTCCTCTGAGGTGAGGAATTCGATGTATTTCCAGGCGGCGTCTTTATTGGGAGAAGTGGCAGCCACCGAAAAGCCCATCGAACCGTTGATGGTGGCGCTTTGCACGCCGCTGTTCGCAAAAGCGGGCATAAGGGACATCTTGATCTTACCGGTCACCTGGGATTGCTCAGCGTTAAAGTTCACCAGGTCGTACATGTAAACCCAGTTGGTGGCAAAAACAGCTTTGCCCTGAGAGAAAACGTTGCGTACGTCTTCCTCAACGTAGGAGACTGAAGCCGGGTTGGTGATGCCTTCATCTATGGTCTGCAACATCCAGGTAAGAGTTTTCACGCCGGTTTCGTCGTTAAAAACCGGCTTGCCGCTGTCATCCACCAGGCGACCGCCGTTGCCATACAGTAGAGTCACCCAATCGCAAATGGCGGCCTCGTATTGACCCCAAGACCAAACGATTGGATATTCGACGATGCCCTTTTCCTTGATGACTTTCGCCTGGTCAACCAACTCTTCCCAGGTCTTGGGCGGGGCGGAGAAACCAGCCTGACTCAGCAGCTCTTCATTATAGTAGAAATATTTCTCGTCGAGCAACCAGGGCATACCATACACTTTGCCGCCTACTGTGGTAATGTCCCAGGAGGCGGTAAAGATTTTGTCGCGCATGTCCTTTGTGATGCGGTCGGTTACATCCAGGATGTAGCCGGCTTTCGCGAATTCTGCGTACCAGATGTCATCAACGAGGAAAACATCATAGGCTGGCGGTGTGGAGGCCATCGCCGTGGTGATTTTATCGTGCAGGGCATCGTAGGAGACGTATTCGATCTCCACCTTGATATTGGGGTTGGCTTTGTTGAACTCTTCCACGATGGCGTTCATTTCTTCAACCGTAGGACCAGCCTGTTCCATAGTCAACACGCGGATGGTCGCTGGGCCAGCTTGCTGGGCAGGCTGACAACCCAATGCTCCAGCCAGTAGAGCCAATACGATTGTCAAGGCAAATGGAGTTTTCAAGTTCTTCATTTTTCTCTCTCCTCAGGATCGAAAATAGGATATGTATATGACCACAAAGCATCATTAATCGGCAATAGTTTCTCCTTTCTGCAAGCGAAAATCACGAAGCGCCTGTTTCTACCTGGCGAAAGCGAAAATAGAACTCGCCTTTATCGCCGTTGGATACCGACCAGGAATACTCCACGGGTGCCCCATCTTGAGCAAAAGCTGTGATCTCGCTTACCAGAGCAGGCAGCCCTGGCTCAGTCTTGAAGTAAGCTGCCTCTTTGGGCGACAACAGAACGGGCTTGATGGTGTGATCCAGGCCGGTTACAATTACCCCGTAACGTTCATGGAGCAGCCGATAAAGCGAATCCTCTGCGCCCCAGGTGTGCATTTCTAAAGATGGGAATTTACGACTGGGGAGACGAGCGATTTCGTACAAAATAGGGGTTTCATCGGCCAAACGCAGGCGGGCGATTTCAACCAACGGCTCCCCTTCGGCGATCTGAAGGCGCTGAGCGATAATCGGCGGAGCAGGAATGAGGCGACAACTCAACACCCGGCTGCTTGGACGGCGTCCAATGGCTTTCATTTGTTCGGTAAAACTTAACTTGCTGGCGGCAATTGTGGCGCGGAAGGGTTGTTTAACGAATGTGCCCACTCCATGCCGCCTGTAGAGCCAATTCTGGCGCACCAATTCATCAATCGCGCGCCGCGCGGTCAAGCGACTGACGCCGTATAAGGCAGCCAGTTCCCATTCAGAGGGGATCATCTGGCCGTCGGTCAGGTCGCCGCGGGTGATCAAATCCTTCAAATTGCGCTCGATCTGGCTGTAAAGAGGCAACTTGCTGGAATGATCAATCTTGAAGAGCGATTTGACTTTGTCTATGGAATTCATAGATATATAGATGTCAATACATCTAAATTATAACATGGCTGATTCGAGAGTCAAGTCTAGGATCGGTTGGAAACCGACGCCGCGCACAGAAGGAAGCCCGCTTTGCGGGCTTGATAAAAGTAGCCGTCGGATTTTGTCCGTTGGCGTTGTGATTCTCCCGTCAATTAACAATCTGTGAGGCGGGAATCTTTGATGGGCGGGGTAAAATTATCGCCATGGATCAACCAACTTTAACACAGTTTTCGATTGGCATTGACACGGGTGGTACATTCACCGACGCGGTTCTTCTTGAGCGCTCTACTCATCGGGTGGTTAAAAAGGTGAAGGTACGCACCACACACCATGATTTGAAGCTTTGCATCGGCGAGGCGCTGGCGCAAATCGTTCCTCCCGATCCTGAGCGCGTGGCTATGGTATCGCTTTCTACCACTCTGGCAACCAACGCCATCGTAGAGGGCAAGCGGCGTCCAGTGGCGTTGATGTTATTGGGATATGACCCCGATCTGGTGCGGCGCTTTGGCTTTGACAAGCAATTTGGTGCGTTGGAGCATTATTTCATCGGCGGGCTGCATGGGCTGGACGGCGTTGAACGCCAGCCGCTGGATGAAGCAGCTCTACTGCTGGCTGCTGAACAAGCTCAGAGCCGGGCGGAGGCTTTTGCAGTGAGCGCTTACAGCGGACCGGTGGACGCCAGTCACGAACAACGCGCCGCTGAGTTGCTGGCCAGCCATAGCCAATTGCCGGTGGTGCAGGCGCACCATCTGTCCAGCGAATTGAACTCGATTTGGCGGGCTACCACCGCGGCGTTGAACGCTTCGCTGCTGGGCAATACGCAGGAGTTCCTGTCCGCAGTTGAGAAGATGATGAGCGAACATGGCTTGCATTGTCCGGTGATGATCGTGCGCGGCGATGGTTCACTAGCGCGCGCTGAATTTGCACGCCAACGCCCGTTGGAGATTGTTCATTCAGGGCCGGCTACCAGCGCGGTTGGGGCGCGCTATTTAGCGGATGTTCAGCGCGCTCTGGTGGTGGACGTTGGCGGCACGACCACTGATTTGGCGATCATCGAAAATGGACAAGTGCAAAGCCTGGAACGAGCGGCGACAGTGGGTTCCTTCCAGACTTGCATCCGCACCATTCGGGCGCGTTCGTTTGGGCTGGGCGGGGATAGCTGTATCACCTTTGATCATTGGCGTCGTTTACAGATAGGGCCGGAGCGAGCGCTACCCATCTCGTATCTGTGCGCCCAAGATACAGGAGTCAGGGAAGATCTGCTGCGAACACTGCGGTCGCAGCCGAACGTATTGTATTCTGAGAATCTGGAATATTGGTTATTGCGGCGCGAGCCAAACCGCTCATTGGAAAATTCTCTGGGCGAACAGTTGATTGAATTATTGCGACAAGGGCCGCAACGCTATGCTGATCTGCGCAAACAGGTCGGATCCATCCCGCCGTTCGTGCGCCGAGAATTGTTGGAGCGAGAGATCATCGAGCGCGCTGCGTTGACGCCTACTGATCTGCTTCACGTCAGCGGGGAATTCACCGCTTGGGATGTTGAAAGCGCGCTAGCCTGGGTGAATGCCGCAGCCCGCATTTGGAATGAATCGCCAGAAGAATTCGTCCGCCGCGTGCGCGCCCTGTTGACTCAGCGTATCATCGCAGAGATTGTTCAGTTTCTTAGCCATAAGTCGCTCTCGCAGGAAGAAACCGCCGGCGTCATACACCGCGATGGTCATCTGGATCGCTGGCTGATAACCGAGAGCATCTTGCCCTCCGACCCCTTCCTGGGATGTAAGGTGTTCTTGAAAATGCCGCTGGTGGGCATCGGCGCACCGGCGCAGGCTTTCCTCCAACGGGTAGCCCAGGCGCTGGGGACAGAATTGATATTACCCGATCATTATGAGGTGGCGAATGCGGTGGGCGCAGCGGTGAGCGGGGTGGCTTTTCGGGCACAAGCGGAGGTTTTGCCGCGCGTGGAAGGGGTTGGGCTGGTTGGTTATTTTAGCCGGGCGGCGAACACCCAGCGGTGTTTTACCCGTTACGAGGATGCCTTAGCGCATGCGCGCCAAACGCTGGCTGAATTTGTGGAAAGCGAGGCGCGCGCCGCCGGCGCTGAAGCTGTAACAGTGGAGATCATCGAACGGCCAATCTGGGATGGTATGGCGCGCCTGGAGGCTTTGGCAGTGGGCAAGCCGGGAGTGATACAGAAGTAAAGCCTCACTGTACACGTTTGGTTGCCTCTTCACACATCAACGCCCAATCCTTGAAGTATAGGGTACACTATATTCATGTCTCCTTCGGACGATTTCTATGCGTTGTTGTTCACCTTGCTCGAGCAGACAGCTCAGAGCAAGGGTGCGCCTCCAGCTATACCTTTTAATCGTTGGCCGAGTGGCTCACCAGAACGGGCTTTGCTGGAACATCTACAATCTGCGCTGACCGCGCTGCAAACCAGCCACGAAAGCCGCTCATCTCTATCTGTAGAAAGTGAACAGCGTTATGGGAACATTTTCAAAAACGCCAGCGATGGCTTGATGGTTCAGGATTTGGAAACTGGCCGGGTGATGGATGCCAATCCTGCGGCCTGCGCAATGTACGGCTATGTCCGTGAAGAGTTCATTGGTCTACACCTGTCCGACTTCATCCAAACTGACAGTTTTCGCCAGTTCACTGAATATGTCCAGGCGGTTCAGTCTCAGGGCGCGTGTATAGCGCAACAAGTCCATATACGCCGGAACGGCTCAAGTTTCTATGTAGAGCTGAGTGGGAGTGTATATATGGATCGAGGCCGCTCATATCTCTTGAATGTTGTTCGTGATGTCAGTCAGCGAGTCCATACGGAGCAGTTGCTTCAACAGCGGGTAGAAACGCACAACCGTGAACAGTCCATCTTATTGGAGATCTCCCAAACGCTGGCCTCCGCTCTCGAACTGCAACCAGGCCTGATTCTCGACCAACTGCGGGTGATTATCGAATATACGCAAGGCGGACTTTTTAAATTGGTTGACTCTACTCTGGTTGCTCTGGCTGTGCGCGGACCACAAGCTTTGGAGCAGGCTATGCCATTCCAAATCCGGTTGCAAAGCCCAGAGGTTCTAACAATGCTGTTCGACGAGCGACAATCTATACGGATCGCTGATGTGCATAGCGCTGACGCGCCGGCGCGATTTCTCCGCTCGCTCCTGGATGAACAAGCGGCTTTGCTTCTGGAGGGGGCGCGGTCCTGGATGTGGGTGCCTTTGTCCATCAAGGGGCGTATGATTGGGGCAATCGGGGTGGCGCACGCCGACCACAATTATTTTACTGCCCACCATGCTGACCTGGCCCTAACCGTGGCTAACCAGGCGGCGATTACAATGGTCAATGCCGAACTTTACGAAAATGCTCAAACGCTTGCCGCTCTGCAAGAACGGCAGCGCCTGGCGCGAAATCTGCATGACGCTGTCAACCAGTCCCTCTTCTCCGCTGGTCTGATCGCTGAAGTTCTGCCGCGTCTGTGGGAACGAGACCCGGAGGAGGGGCGGCGATCTCTGGAAGATTTGCGCCGATTAACCCGCGGCGCGCAGGCAGATATGCGTTTGCTTTTGGCTGAACTCCGACCCTCGACCCTGACGGATGCAAAACTGGGCGATCTACTGCGCCTGTTGGGAAATGCGCTGACCGGTCGGGTCAACATTCCGGTCTATGTGACTGTAGAGGGGGAAAGGGATTTGCCCGCCGAGGTGCAGGTGTCGTTCTACCGTTTGTGCCAGGAAGGGTTGAACAATATTGCCAAACATGCTGGAGCCAGCCGAGTGGACATCCATCTACAATATGAGGCAAAAGCGGTTGAACTACGTATTCGAGATGACGGCCACGGCTTTGACCTCGAGCTGACGCCCCCCGGCCATTATGGATTGAGCATGATGCATGAGCGCGCGGCTGCCGTAGGCGCAAATCTATCCATTGTTAGCCAACCAGGACACGGCACCGAAATTGTTGTTCGCTGGGAAAAGTCTCCATAAGAAGGACGGTTAACCATGAGCCCTTCCGAACCAATTCGAGTGATGTTGGTTGACGACCATGCGATGGTGCGTCGGGGGTTGGCAACCTTCTTGAAGGTCTTTGACGACCTGGAATTGGTGGGCGAGGCTGAAAGCGGCGAGGCTGCCATCCAGCTCTGCGGCCAGTTCCTGCCCGACGTCATCCTCATGGATCTGATGATGCCGGATATGGATGGGGCAACTGCCACGCGCCTCATCCGCCAGCAGTTTCCTCAGGTGCAGGTCGTTGCCCTGACCAGTTTTAAAGAGCAAGATGTGGTTCAGAGCGCGCTCCAGGCCGGGGCAATCGGTTACTTGCTCAAAGATGTTTCAGCAGATGAATTAGCTCGAGCAATCCGCGCGGCGCACTCGGGGCGTGCCACTCTCGCGCCTGAGGCTGTCCAGGCGCTTGTAAATGCCGCTAATCAACCGCCCGCGCCGGAACGGTATCTAACAGAACGGGAGCGAGTTGTGCTGGCTCTAATGGTTGAAGGTTTGAACAACACCCAGATCGCCAAAAGGCTGGTGGTCAGCCCATCCACGATCAAGTCCCACGTCAGCCACATCCTCTCTAAACTTGGCGCTTCCAGCCGATCAGAAGCTGTGGCGCTGGCTTTACGCAGTGGGCTGATTACCTGAAAGACTTTTCCTGATTAATCCCCCAACTGGCGGAGAAAAACACTCCCCATCTGTCGGATGCGGCCGGGGAGTGTTTGATATAGAATGAAGGTATGAAACGTGTCTATTTAGCTGACGCTCATCCCGATGAACGCTCAGCCCTGCGTCTGGCGCTGATAGATTTGAACCTGAAGATTGTTGGCGAAGCCAGCGACTGGCTGACTGCGTTAGCCTATGCCCATGCTACTCGCCCGGACATGATTTTGGTAGATTGGGGGCTGGTCGCCCAGCAATCAGGTGTCAGCCTGATGCAACTTCGAGAAACTTGTCCGGAGGCGGTAGTCATTGTCCTCATCAGCCATTTGGATGCCCGCGAACAGGCAGCGATATCGGCCGGAGCGGATGCGTTTATCAGTAAAGGCGAGACAACTGAACAAGTGGTGAAGGGCTTGCGAAACGCAGTGGCAAGTATTCGTGATGAATGAAACTGTGGAATTCGATTTTTACAGTATCGGCTGATATGCCATTAATCCCCTTTTCGTAGAGGATAACAAACGAGGCGAAAATCTCATGAACGAAAAACAGATGTTAGAGATCGTAGAGCTGTACATCCGGGAGGGTGGCGTAGAGCAAAATGAAATTAAGATCACACAAATTGCTGATCAGAAGAGCATTTTTGTGGAACGAATTGGCGAGGAGAATGGGGGGCAGGCGATTGTGATGACTGAGTATAAAGTGGATGGAGCAAAATGCCGGGCGGGATATAGTTGGCGCAGCCAGACGGTTTACATAAGTCTCGCAACCTGATTAACTTATCCGCGTGCAGGTCACCGCAACACCACTGGATCATACCCACGAATAATTTCGGTCGAGTTAGGAGTTGATTGACGCAATGACAAAAACAATGAGCAAGATAGGCGAAGGGAAAAAGAAACGATTGCCCAAAGGGCAGCGCACTCACATTCGCCGGATGAAACAAGAAGCTCGTAAGATGGCTAGCATTAGCCCTTCTGGCTAGCCCTCTTTATTCTTTCCCCAATATATTTATTGGCTGGCGAGGACTGGAAGCCAGTATATAACTTCTAGAGATTTTGGAGGATCACGTATGAATCAAGATATCTTAAAGGGTAAGTGGAAAGAAATGCGCGGTTTGGTTAAAGAATGGTGGGGTAAACTCACCGATGACGAGCTGGAACAGGCAGGCGGTAACGCTGATCAAATCGTTGGCCTGCTACAACAGAAGTATGGCTATACACGCGAGCATGCTGAAGAAGAATTTAACCGGCGAGTCAAGGAATTGAAAGATGCAACCAGACCATCATAAAGCCTGCGTGGGCTATGTTTCCTCGGCGGGCTGAGAGCTGGGCTTTGAACCTGGCTGCTTTGTGGACCCTGCTCTGTCGAGAAACAGGAATAATCTTGCAAGCGTGGGTTTTGTCGGTCTAACTTCAACCATTCGATAAGGAGAGTACAAATGAACCTCATCATATATCTTGTTGCTGGCGCGATCGTTGGTTATATCGCCAGTAGAATTATGCGGACAAATTCGCAACAGGGCTTAATACTTGATATTGTAGTAGGCATTGTTGGCGCATTTGTGGCAGGCTGGTTCCTTTCCCCCATATTTGGCGTTGGGACAATCAACGATGCGATCACCCTTCCTACGATGCTGGTGACGCTGGCAGGCGCCATTCTCCTGTTATTTGTTGTCAATCTCTTTCGCCGTGGAGGACTGCGTCGCTGACGGTTTGTTATACGCCGGGGCGGACTCATCAAGATGAGTCTTGAATCGCCCTGACAGACGCACACCCAAATACCCCTGGCCAGAATATGCGGCTGGGGTGTATTTGTTGTAAAGAGTGAATTAATAACTGGGTAAAAATTACCCCCAACCGAAAATTGGTTGTGAAGCGCGTGGGTATTTGCGTATTAGGGCTATTGGTCAACGCATACCGTTGCTGAAAAAGCATGGATAGCAGCGTGCCGAAGGCATTTTCGCGCGTCTCTAACTTTGGTATATTTCCATGCGTTATCGTAAACCGCACTGAAAGCTTTAGACATACTTTTCACGTAATTAATTGTTCTATCAATAAATAAAACCAATCGGATCGAAATTGCGTACTATAAAATGCTAAAGTCAGAGGACATCGGACATCTGACGTATTGACCAATTTGAAAAAATAGACAAAATTTACCCCAATGGTTATATAATGCGACATCCGCCGTATAGCATTCACCAGGCTCAAATTGCATCAGGTATTACAAAAAGATGATTGATCGGAGAAGATGGTCAATGCTGAAATGGAAATGGGCGCCGTTTCGCCAGGCGGCGTTGGATATGCCAGCCCAGTTTGTTAGCGAGCGGCTGTTACGTATTGTGTCTGTGCGCTGGCTGGCGCGCTTTAGTTTAGCGATGGCGGTGTTTTTTACGCCCTTTCGCTATCGCTGGACTTTGTTTGAACAACCTCTGCCGCCCGTGTACGCCGATTACACCAACGGTCTGTTGTTTTTGGGGGATTTGTTCTTATCACTTACCCTGGCGTTATGGTTATTCAGCCTGGCGCTTAAACCACGGCGTGTCTGGTTGGGGCCCTTGTTCTTGTCGTTGCCATTGGGTGGTCTGTTATTGACCGGGGCGCTCAGTGCGCTCTTATCAGTGCAGCCGCAGCTATCTTTCTATCACCTGGTGCGTATGGCGTTATACACCGGTCTGTATCTGTATATCGTCAACGAAATTGAAGACCTGCGCCCTTTGATCTGGGCACTGGCGGGAAGCGTGTTTGTCCAGGCAGCGGTGGGCGTCGCCCAATGGCTGGCGCAGGCCGACCTGGGCTTGCAGCGATTGGGTGAGTACGAACTCGACCCAGCCTGGGGCGGGGTGAGCATCGTTTGGGCGGAAGGCGTGCGCTCGCTACGCGCCTACGGTTTGAGCGATCACCCCAATCTGTTGGGTGGGTTATTGACCTTTTCGCTGCTGATCTTGCTCAGTTGGTACGCGGCAGGGGCGGAGCAGCGGGAAGGATCTGTGATAAGGACGGTCGTCGGCGGGGTGTTTGTGTTGGGGCTGGCAGCGTTGTTGCTTACTTTCTCGCGCTCTGCCTGGTTGGGTTTCATCGCCGGCCTGACTTTGAGCGCAGTTTTATTGGCGCGCCGACGACGCAAGCTCGCTTTGCAGGGCGGCGCAGCACTGCTGCTTGCCGGGGTGATCGTCCTCACACCGTTGATCTGGCGCAACCTGCCGTATCTGGGAGTTCGTATAGGTACCAACAATGCATTTCAGGAAGCGCCATACGAAAAAAGCTCGTTATTAGAACGCGCTGCGTTAAATCAGGTAGCCAACCAGATCTTTGCCGACCATGCTTTAACTGGCGTCGGGCTGGGAGCGTTTCCAGCAGCATTGCGCATGGCGAGGCCAGAGTTCGGCTTCTACTATCAACCGCCACATCTGGCGCTGCTCAACGCGGCAGCCGAGACCGGCATCTTCGGGGCGATGTTCTATTTTCTGGCGCTGACCACGCCCTGGCTGGCGATTTGGATATGGCGTCGCCGATTGAATTTTAATTTTTATTTTGTGGGGGCGTGCTCTGTGCTGCTGGCGATCAGCGTGGTTGGTTTGTTTGATTATTATCCCTGGCTGTTAGCCCCTGGACGTTTCTGGCAGTGGATGGCCTGGGGGTTATGGGCTGCTTTTTTCGGGCGCGAGAGTCGAGGAGTGTAGTCCATGGTGGATTTATTCTTGGTGCCAGTGGCGATCATCTATCTCATTGTGGTGGGCTTGCTTTTTGTCTATGGCGTCAATTTTCTGTATATGACCTATCTTTCTTTTCGCCTCCGTTTAAAGGAGTCGCCTCCAGAAGTAAAGGAGTGGCCGCGGGTGACTGTACAGCTTCCCGTCTATAACGAAATGTACGTCGCCGAGCGGTTGATCGGAGCGGCGGCGCGCTTGGATTATCCGCCTGACCGCCTGGAGATCCAGGTGTTGGACGACAGCACCGACGAAACGGAGCGCATCGTGGCGCGGGTTGTGGAAAGGGAGAGACAACGCGGAGTGAACATCCGCTTACTGCATCGGGCTGTGCGCACGGGATATAAAGCCGGTGCGCTGGCTGAAGCCCTGCCGCAGGCGAGCGGCGAATTGATTGCCATCTTTGACGCTGATTTTATCCCCCCGCAGGATTTTCTACGCCGCACAGCGCCTTATTTATCCTCCCAGGCAGGGGTTGACGCGCAGCGCATCGCTTTTGTGCAGACACGTTGGGGGCACGTTAACCGTGAATATTCCTTTCTCACCTTCTTGCAGTCATTGTCTATTGACTCGCACTTCATGGTGGAGCAATACGCTCGCAGCGGCGGGGGCTATTGGTTCAACTTCAACGGCACCGCTGGCGTTTGGCGGCGGGAAGCCATCCTGGACGCTGGCGGCTGGAAGGCGGACACCTTGACAGAGGATCTTGATCTTTCTTATCGGGCATTTTTGAAAGGCTGGCGCGCCTTGTATTTGCGGGATGTAGTCGCTCCTGCGGAGCTGCCCGCCAGCTTCAACGCCTACCGCCGACAGCAAAACCGCTGGGCGCGCGGCAGCTTCGAGTGCGCCCTGCGCCACATTCCGCAAGTGTGGAACACCTCTATTCCGCTGCGCGTTAAAATGGGAGCCACGCTGCATCTGACCGGCTACTTTGTTCATCTGCTGTTGTTCAGCCTGAGCCTGTTATATCCGCTGGTGCTTTTGCTCTCGGCGCGTTATCCGGCGTTGATATCTTTGTTCGGCATTGCCATCGTCTTCAATTTAACCGCTTTTGCCCCGACGATTTTCTTCCTGGCAGCGCAGAAGCAGTTGGGGCGCAACCTGTGGCGACTGTTGCCGGTGGTGTTGTTCGTCTCTGCCGCTGGAGCAGGGATGATGGTCAACACGGCGCGCGCTGCCTGGCAGGCGTTCAGCGGTCAGAAGGGGGCGTTTGAGCGCACTCCTAAGTATGGCGTAACCCGCAGGGGCGATGACTGGCGCACCCGCCGCTATCAACTGCGGTTGGATGGGATCGTTTTTCTGGAGCTTGCCCTGGCAGGGTTGAACGCTGTCACCATTGGGTTAGCGGTCTCGCTGGGCAACTGGTTGATCGTCGTTTACGCAGCGGTTTTTTTCATCGGCTTGCTGTTTACTTCTGGAATGACGATTGCCCAAACCCTGGAGGTGCGCCGACGCCATCAGTTGGCAGACGCTGAGGGAGGCGCGCATGTTTGAGCAGACGCAAATCAGACTATCTTTCCGGCTGGCAACGCCTGTCCTTGAGATTGATCGGGCTGCGCTGCGGGCAGTGATTTACAGCGATGTTTTTGATTATCCCCTGACAGCGACGGAAATTCACCGTTACCTGATTGGGGCGGCTGCTTCGCCTGGCGAGGTGCGCGCTGCACTGGATGAGCGTCTGGCGCCATCTGGTTGGCTGGAGGCGCGCCGGGGGTATTACACCCTGGCCGGTCGCAGCGAATTGGTGGAGCGGCGCGAAACGCTGCTGGCGCACAATGCGCAGTTGTGGCCGCGGGCGCTGCGCTATGGGCGTTGGCTGACGGGGCTTCCGTATGTGCGTATGGCGGCGCTGACCGGCGCGCTGGCCATGCGCAACGAACCTGGTCGCGACCTGGATTTCCTGTTGGTCACAGAGTCGGGGCGGTTGTGGTTGTGCCGCGGCCTGGCGATGCTGCTGACGCGCCTGGCGCGACGCTTTGGCGATGAGCTTTGCCCTAACTATTTCATTTCTCTCAACGCGCTGGAATTTCCAAGTCGCGACCTGTATACTGCCCACGAGGTGACGCAGATGACACCGTTAGCCGCGCCCAGCGGCGCAGCGCAGGTCTATCAAAAGCTGCGCTATTTGAACGCCTGGACGGAACGCTTTTTGCCCAATGCAGTTGGAGCGCCGGTAGTTGAGTTGTCTGCGCCGTCGAATAGTCGTTTCACTGATCTGAGCGAGTATGGGCGGTGGGCGTTGGAGATGAGTTTGCGCAGCGCGGCCGGGGATTGGATCGAGGCCTGGGAGATGCGCCGCAAAATCTGCAAACTCAACGCACAACGCGGCCCTTCGGCGGAGGCGGATTTCAGCGCGGATTGGTGCAAGGGACACTTCGGCGGTTATGGACGGCGCACGCTGGAGGCTTATGCAGCACGCTTGCGTGCCTGTGGACTTGAGGAAGATGCGCCGTTGTTCAATCCAAGGCTTTCATCCGAAGGAGTGTGGAAGTAAGAGGAGTTTAACTCGTAAAACAGATGACCGATATCCTCTTTGGACAAAGTTACTATCTGCGCTTCGACCCGAAACTTTTGGAGGCGATGCAACCCTTCCCCCCGTTGGGGACGCTCTACGCGGCGGGTTATCTGCGCAGCCGCGGCTATGACGTGGCGCTGTTCGACGCAATGCTGGCTGAATCGGAAGAAGAGTGGGCGCAAGCGTTGGATCGTTATCAACCACGCATGGCGGTCATTTACGAGGATCACTTCAACTATCTGAGCAAGATGTGCCTGTTGCGCATGCGCCAGGCGGCGTTGACCATGATTGGTATGGCGCGGCAGCGCGGCTGCACAGTGATCGTGGCCGGGGCAGACACCAACGATCATCCTGATCTGTATTTGCGAGGCGGAGCAGACTTCGTGCTATTGGGGGAGGGCGAGATCACTCTGGGCGAGTTGGTGGATGATTTATCTCAAAATAGGGCGACGCGCCGAGAACCGACCATATTGGGTTTAGCCTGGCTGGAGCAGGGGCGTGTCGTACGCACACCGCCGCGCCCAGATTTACGCGCTCTGGATAGCTTGCCTTTCCCGGCCTGGGACCTGGTGGATGTGCCTCGCTATCGGCGTATCTGGCTGGGACGGCATGGCTATTACGCCATGAACATGGTCACCACGCGTGGCTGCCCGTATCATTGCAACTGGTGCGCCAAGCCCATTTGGGGGCAGCGTTACAACTCCCGCAGCCCGGAGAATGTGGTTGCGGAGCTGAAACAGCTTGCTGAGCGCTACCAGCCGGATTTCATTTGGTTTATGGATGACATTTTTGGGCTCAAGCCAGGCTGGACGCAACGCTTTGCGGATTTATTGCAGAAAGAGGGATTGCAATTGCCATTCAAATGCCTGAGTCGGGCGGACTTGCTGCTGCGCAAGGGCGAAGTAGATGCGCTGAACAAAGCAGGCGCCCGAATCGTGTGGATGGGAGCAGAGTCTGGATCGCAGAAAGTGTTGGACGCGATGGAAAAAGGCATCCAGGTGGAACAAATCTATGCCGCGACCCAGAGATTACACGCTGTGGGCATTCAGGCGGGCTTCTTTTTACAGTTTGGTTATCCCGGCGAAGAACGCGCAGACATTGAGCGCACACTGCAAATGGTGCGTGATTGTCGTCCAGAGGATATTGGCATTTCTGTATCATATCCATTGCCGGGCACCAAATTCCACGCCGCAGTGCGCGCCCAACTTGGGGTCCAGCAGAACTGGTATGACTCGGATGATCTGGCGATGCTCTATCGCGGGCCGTACGATACGCGGTTTTACCGGCAACTCCATCGTGTAGTGCATCTGGAATTTCGCCGTGACAAGGCCTGGCGCGCTTTTTGGCAGGGGCGTGAGACGCCGCTTCTACCGATGGAGGGAATAGTTGGTCGGGCGCGAGCATTGTTGCGTTGGGCGCGTTATGCGGCGCGCCTGCCCCTGGCGCGATGGAAGTTGAATCGGCTGCAACGTCTGCCGCACCAAGGGATCGTGCCTTTGCCGACTGCGTTGACACCCATGGAGGCTGCTCAGCCCTCTCCGCAGGCAGAGCGAGGGTAAGAGCGTTGATGGACGAAGTATATCTGGCAGCGGTGGCAGAAGCCTTTTCACGCAAGGCAGGGGTTTACGACGCCTTCGGTGAAAATCATCCACTTTTGCAACGCATGCGCGAAAAAGTGCGCCGTCATGTGTTGCGTCATCTGCAACCAGAGGCGCGCATACTAGAAATGAACGCCGGTTCCGGCAGCGATGCGGTGTTTTTTGCCGCCCAGGGCTATACTGTACATGCCACCGACCTTGCGCCAGGGATGGTCTCGAAAATCGAAGAGAAAGCCCTGCACTATGGTTTGATTGATCGCCTGAGCTGCCAACGTTTGGACTTTCATCGGCTGGATCTGGCGCGAGGCGCGCCATTTGACTATATTTTTTCTAATATGGGCGGGGTAAATTGCGCCATAGATTTACCAAGCGTCGCCAGGGCGACAGAGCGGGTATTGACCCCTGGTGGGCGTCTCACCTGGGTGGTGATGCCGCCGATCTGTTTATGGGAGCTGGCGCAGGTGCTGCGCTTGAATTTTCGCTTCGCCCTGCGCCGCTTAAAGCCCAACGGCGTGCAGGCTCATGTGGAGGGTGTGTATTTTACCACTCGATATTATTCGCCAAACGCAGTACGAGCGGCTTTTGGAGCGCAGTTCCAGGTATTGGAATTGGAGGGGCTTTCGGTGTTCACGCCGCCTGCCGATCATAAAGACTTTGCCCATCGCCGACCGCGTTTGTATGCCGCGCTGGCGGCGCTGGATGACCGTCTGGCGCGGCGCGCCCCATTCAATCGCTGGGGCGATTTTTATATCATTACTTTGCAGCGAGGCAAGTGATGTGGCGATGGGCATGTCCAGTTTGTCGCCGGTTGCTGATGTTGAGCGGGGTCACTGAGGACAGGCTGCGCTGCAGTGATTGCGGGATGGAATATCCTTGCAAAGATGGGGTGTGGCGCATGTTGCCGCCGGAACGCCTGGCAGCGTTTCGGCAGTTTATTCAGGAATATGAAGCTATACGACGGGCGGAAGGGCGCGGTTCGAGCGAGGCGGCTTATTATCGGGCGCTGCCCGAACGCGACATAAGCGGACGATGGAAGCGGGATTGGGCGATTCGCGCTCGCAGTTATATTGCACTGGTAGATCAAGTGATCGTACCATTCGAGCGCGAACGGGCGAGAGCCTTGAAAATCCTCGATTTGGGTGCCGGCAACGGCTGGTTATCGGGGCGGTTGGCACAGCGCGGACACGAATTGGCGGCGATTGATTTGCTGACGAACGCATGGGATGGATTGGGGGCGCATATCCACTACCTGGCACATTTCACTCCTATCCAGGCAGAGTTTGACCGCCTGCCGTTGGCTGACGATCAGGCTGACCTGGCAATTTTCAATGCTTCGTTTCATTACAGCGTGGATTATTATCGCAGTTTGGACGAGGTGTTGCGGATATTGAAGGCGGATGGGAAGGTCGTGATTCTGGATTCGCCCTGGTACGCCGATGCGCAAAGCGGCGAGCAGATGGCGCGCGAACGGGAAATGCAATTTACGCTGCGTTATGGCTTTCCATCCAATGCACTGCCCAGCCAGAATTATTTGACCGACAAGCGGTTGGCAGATCTGGCGCAACATTTTGGCTTACGTTGGCGCAGGATTGCTCCTTATTATGGGATACGCTGGGCATTACGCCCCTGGCTGGCGCGGTTACGTCGCCATCGAGAACCAGCGCAATTCTACCTCTGGGCGGGCGAAAGATTGGCGTCTGGTTAGCTGTGTGTGCGGCCCTCTAGCAGACGTTCAATGTTCACAATACCTTCTTGGAAGGTATCGCCCAGGTAGATGCCTGCCATGCGCAAGCGCCATTCGGGCTGTTGAGCGTAGATGCGCCCGCCGTAGCCAGCCGGTGGTTTGCCGCTTTGCGCGGCTTCAGGCAGCCATTGCGGCCAATCACTCAATTCGGCAGCGGAGTTTTCGGTCATCGCTACCATAACGAGCATGGATGGGTGCAGTTCGCGCACGATGTTTGCCAGATCGGGCAGAGGCATAGCCTGACCTAAATAGGCAACCGGCCAACGGCGACGGCGTAACAATGCTCCTAAGATAAGCAAGCTGCCTTCGTGCCATTCGTTTGGCGCGCAGGCGAGCAAGATGGGATTGATCTCACGCGGCGGCGGGCCGCTGACCATCCACATCAGCAAGCGTTGACGTAGATAATTGGTAGCCAGATGTTCGGTGGCGATATTGATCTGGCCATCCTCCCAGGCCTCGCCAATTTGCGAGAGCGTGGGACTGATGACATTCAGGATCAGATCCTCCGGGCTGGAAAGAGCCAGGGCTTCGCCCAGCAGGTTATCCGCGCGTTGTAGATTGCGGTGCGTGAGGGCAGCAACCAGCTCGACTTGGATCTTCGGCAGGTGGGCGGTGGTTTTGGCGATTGTCTCATCGCGGGCTTGTTCGGCGAATGTATGTAATGGTTCAATGAGCGCCAGGTTGCCGGTTTTCTCTTGGTGACGCAAGGCGTTGATCGCCTGGGCGGTTTGCATACCTTCATCAATACGCTGTTTGACCCAGCGCAGGCGTAATACGTCGCGCTCGGAATACAGGCGGTGTCCTCCAGCAGTGCGCTCGGATTCGGGAAAGTTGTAGCGGCGCTCCCAGGCGCGCAGGGTAGCCATCGAAACGCCCGTCATGCGGGCAACCACACCGATATTGTATAATGGCTCGTCGCTGCCTAGCGCGACGTCAGGCAGTGGAATCATCGCAATTCTCCATAACTATTGTGGATAGATCTGTTACAGTTTAACATGAACAACGGGTGTTGTCAAGCATTGTGTCCAATGAATTTATACAATATATTGACACGTCATTTTTTGGAGAGTATAATTGATGCCGTGTTGATTAGTAGGATACGATTTTGAATGCTAACGGCGGGCGATAATCGCCGTAGGAGTTGGTGATGATTCTGGTTACTGGAGCTTCAGGTTACTTGGGCAGCTATATTGTCCATCGTCTGGCAGATGCCGGGCGACCAACGCGCGCAATGGTGCGCAGCCGGGCGTTTGCACAGAAAGAGGGTCGCCTGGCGGGTTTAGATATCGAATGGGTGGAAGCAGATGTCACCCGGCCAGAAAGTTTGGCAGGTGCGATGCGCGGCGTCGAGGCGGTGATCCACACGGTAGCCATCGCGATCGAGAAAGGCGGAAGGCGCTATGAGGATATTAATTATCAAGGCACGGTGAATATTGTGGAAGCAGCTAAGGCGGCTGGCGTGCGGCGATTTGTGTATATATCGCAATTGGGCGCTAACGCGAGTTTGCCGTATCGTTTCCTGGCTTCTAAGGGCAAAGCGGAAGACTATGTTAAAGCGTCAGGCTTGGAGTGGACGGCTTTTCAGCCGTCGGTGATCTGGGGACCGGAGGATGAATTTGCCAACTCTTTCGCCCGTTTAATCCCACTCACGCCGCTCATTTTTCCTATCGTAGGGGACGAAACCGCTCGTTTTCAACCCATTTGGGTGGAGGATGTAGCCAGTTGCGCAATTCAGTCGCTGGATGACCGTGATACCATTGGTCAGGCGTTTCAACTTGGCGGCCCGGAGATTTTGACGCTGGAGGAGATCGAGCGGCGCACGCTGCAAGCTTTAGGCGCAAAGCGAATTATGATCCGCTTTCCCATGCCGCTGTTGCGCTTCTTCGTCGCCTTGATGGAAATTCTCCTGCCCAACCCGCCGGTAACGCGCAGTTTACTGGAGTTGTTAGCAGTGAGTAATGTGACCACAGCGAACGCCATTGACCGGTTTGTCAGCCAGCCGAGGCCATTTACAGCAGAAAATGTAGCGCCTTACATGCGCCAGTTTCGGGTGAAAGACACACTGGCGCAATTTTTAGGACGCTGAGACGACGCGCAACACGTCGTTGGACGTGGGGCGTTTAAAAAACTCATCGCGTTTTCAAAGGAAACCCTCATGAAAGATAACAACGATTTGCGACCTTTGGGCAAAACAGAGATTTATATCTCTGTGCTTGGACTGGGTGCGTGGCAATGGGGTGACCGGATCATCTGGTCGTATGGGCGAAATTATGGCGAAAACGATGTGCGCCAGGCGTTTGAGGCCAGCGTGGCGGCGGGTATTAATTGGGTAGATACTGCCGAGATGTACGGGATGGGGCAGTCCGAACGGCTATTAGGTCGTTTCATAGCTGAAAGTTCCGCCCAGGTAATCATCGCAACAAAGTTTGCGCCGCTGCCCTGGCGGTTAAGCCACCAGTCGTTGCATCGCGCTTTGCAGAGTAGTTTGAGACGTCTACAGATGAAAGCTGTGGATTTGTATCAGATCCATTTCCCGCGGTCGCCGGTCTCCATCGAAAACTGGGCGGAGGCTCTGGCAGAAGTTGTTCAAGAGGGAATGGCGCGAGCGGTGGGCGTTTCGAATTTTGACGAAAGGCAAATGCGTCGCGCTTACAGCATCCTGGCGAAACACGGCATCCCGCTTGCCTCTAACCAAGTGGCGTATAGCCTTCTCAACCGCAAGGTGGAGTTCAATGGCTTGCTTGACGCCTGCCGGGAGTTGAATGTCACGCTGATTGCGTATAGTCCTCTGGCGCAAGGCGTCTTGACGGGCAAATATACCCCAGATCGCCCTGCGCCGGGCGTGCGAGGAAGCATGTATCATCGCTCTTATCTGGCACGCGCTCAGCCAGTGATCCAACGCTTGCGTGAAATTGGTGAGGTGCATGGCGGCAAAACGCCAGCCCAAGTGGCGCTCAACTGGGTAATTTGCAAAGGGGCCGTGGCCATTCCGGGTGCAAAGAACGCCCGTCAGGCGCAGGAAAACGCTGGGGCGCTTGGTTGGCGTTTGACTGCTGAGGAGGTGGCAGCGCTGGATGAAGTAAGCAATGAATTTTCGTCGGGGCGGCAGTGAGTGCAGCGATCTGGTGGCTGCGGCGCGATTTACGGTTGAGTGATAACCAGGCGCTGATTGGCGCTTTGCGGGCGCGCCAGCGAGTTATTCCGGTGTTTGTTCTGGATGAGAAATTGTTGGCATCGCCGTATGTGGGAGAAAAACGGGTTGCTTTTCTGTTTGCTGGATTGTGCGCCTTGGATGCTGATTTGAGAGCGCGTGGTAGTTATCTGGTGGTGAGGCGCGGCGATCCCGTGGTGGAGTTAGGGCGGCTGCTGGCAGAGAGCGGGGCGGATGTGATTTTTGCCGAGCCAGATTATTCGCCTTATGCCCGCCGTAGAGATGATCGGGTGGGGCGGGAATTGCCTGTTTTCTGGGCGGGAAGTCCCGCGGCGCGGCCACCGGGGACGGTAGTAAAAGCTAATGGCGAGCCCTATAGGATGTTCACCCCTTTTAGCCGGGCGTGGAAGGCTTTGCCTGAGCTGAGCGAAAAGCCCTATTTCGAAGCCCCCCAACGAATTGACACTCCGCCAGGGTTAACAACTTTGCCGACATTACAATTTTCTTTACCTCCAGATGGTTTCCCGGCTGGAGAGAAAGAGGCGCAGCGCCGTTTGACACGGTTTACTGAGCTTGCCATTTATCTCTATCATCAACAGCGTGATCGCCAGGATGTAGCAGGAACTTCGCAACTTTCGCCTTTTTTACGTTTTGGTATGCTTTCGGCGCGTCAGGCTGTTGCTGCTGCCCGCCAAGCGATCCATTTAGCACCAGACGAGACAGCGCGCCGCAGCGCAGAAGCCTGGTTAGATGAACTAATCTGGCGCGATTTTTATATCCATCTCCTATATTATTTCCCTCGCTTGCGGCACGAGAACCTTCGTCTAGCTGATGTACGCTGGGTGAACGATATGGTGCAGTTTGAAGCATGGAAAAATGGGCGCACGGGATACCCCATTGTAGATGCTTTAATGCGGCAATTAAGTCACACTGGGTGGATGCATAATCGGGGACGGATGATCACAGCCTCTTTTTTGACGAAAGATCTGTTGATTGACTGGCGTTGGGGTGAAAGATGGTTCATGCAGCATCTAATGGATGGCGATCCAGCAGCTAACAATGGCGGCTGGCAATGGATAGCTGGTGTTGGTACCGATGCGGCGCCGTATTTTCGTGTCTTTAATCCAGTTTCGCAGAGTATGAAGACCGATCCACAAGGTGTGTTTATCCGCTACTGGCTGCAGGAGCTGCAAGATGTTCCTCTGAAATATCTTCACCAGCCGTGGACAATGCCTGAGGAAGTGCAACGTCGGGCGGGCTGCTATATTGGCCGCCATTATCCTCCGCCTTTGGTGGACCATGCCTGGGCGAAAGAACGCGCCTTGCAGGTGTACCAGACTGCTCGGGGCGGATGATCGGTTGAAGGTAAGTTGTTAAAGAACGGCTCACGGAATGCCTTCTGCATAACTCCAAATAGGTAATTAGTGTTATCATCAATAACCCAACCTATTCCTGCACGGAGGCCATTATGCTGACGATTGAGTTGCTGGATACTGCCCAGAAGGCGCAGCGCCGCCGATTTTCCCATTTGCCCTTTCAATTCTATGTAAATACCCCCCAATGGTCACCGCCGATTCTGATAGATGTGGAAGCGGCACTGGACCGCAATAAACATCCATTCTACGAGCATTCGGAGGCCGATTTCTTCATCGCTGTGCGGGACGGCCGCGACGTTGGGCGATTGGCGGTAGCAAACAACCGACGCTATAACGAATATCACCAGCTCAAACGGGCGCAGTTTTACTTCTTCGAATGCGAAAATAACCTGGAGACTGCCAATGCGCTGTTTGAACGAGCATATGATTGGGCGCGGCAGCGTGGGCTGGATGAGATGATCGGCCCTAAAGGATTTGCTGCTCTGGATGGTTATGGGATGCTTATAGAAGGTTTCGAGCATCGTCAGATGATGACGATGATGAACTACAACCACCCTTATTTACCCAAGTTGATGGAAGCGATGGGCTTTGAGAAAGAGGTGGACTTCGTCTCATGCTATGCAAACGCGCGTAATTTTGCTTTGCCCGAAAGGGTACGCAGCATTGCTCAGCGGGTGCAGCAGCGAGGAACGTTATCGGTTAAATATTTCAAGAATAAGAAAGAGTTGGTGCAGTGGGCGCCGCGCATTGGGAAAACGTATAATGAAACCTTTGTCAACAACTGGGAATACTATCCGCTTACCGAGCGGGAGGTGAAGTTTGTTGTGGATAGTATTTTGACGGTGGCGGATCATCGCCTGATCAAGATCATCTTGAGTGGTGATCGGGTGGTGGGTTTTTTGTTTGCATTTCCAGATATTACCGCGGCGCTGCAGCGACATGGTGGACGGCTGCTGCCCTTTGGTATCTTTGACATGTTGCTGGAATTGCGGCGTACGAAATGGGTATCGGTGAATGGGGCAGGTATTCTGCCAGAATTTCAAGGACGTGGCGGCAATGCTTTACTCTATGTGGAGATGGAAAAGACGGTGCGCGATTTCGGTTTTGAACATGCTGAGATGACCCAGGTAGCTGAGACCGCGGTGCAAATGCGCAGCGATTTGATTAACTTGGGCGGCGTTCCATATAAAAATCATCGTGTGTTCCGCAAGAAGATTTGAGCGAAGGGGGATGAGTTATTGTGAGCATCAGCCTGTTTTTGCGCGGCTTCGCAATCGGGCTGGCTATCGCTGCACCGGTGGGGCCGATAGGCATATTGTGCATTCGACGCGCGTTGGTTTATGGACGTTTGTCGGGGTTTATCTCAGGTTTGGGGGCGGCGACGGCGGACGCGATGTATGGCAGCATAGCTGCTCTGGGTTTAACGGCCATCTCTATTCGTCTGACAGCAGCACAAGATGAATTGAAGTTGATCGGTGGGTTGTTTCTGTGTTATCTCGGTGTGCGCACGATGTTAGAATCGCCGCGCCGGTTAGATACTGCTTCGCCTAAGGGAAAGGAAGCGGGCGATGTAACGGTCAGCAGAAAGGCGTTGGGCATGGACTTTGGTTCCGCTTTTTTGTTGACGATATCCAATCCGATGACGATCTTATCCTTTGCGGCGATCTTTGCGGGATTAGGCGCTGTGGGACGAGAAACATCTGGGCCATGGATGGTGACGGCGGGAGTATTTCTGGGTTCGGCAAGCTGGTGGCTGTTGTTGAGCACTGTGGCTGGCTTGCTGGGTAAGCACTGGCCAGGCGCGCAAACTGCCCGCAAGGTTAACTTGATCTCCGGCGTAGTGATCCTGGGCTTTGGAGCAGCGGCGTTGTTTCTGGCTGCGCGCTCTTGGTTCGATTGAAGTGCAATAATTGGTTTAGGGTTTTGGAGGCTGGCTGTGTTGAATTTACCGTTGTTCACCATGCAAATTATTGTTATTTTGACAGCAGCTCGGCTGGTGGGCTGGGCGTTTCGTAAAATCCGCCAACCGCAGGTGGTGGGGGAAATGGCAGCAGGCATCCTGCTTGGACCTTCGGTGCTCGGATGGATAGCACCTGGGGCGTATCATTCGCTGTTTCCTTCTCAAAGCCTGGGATTCTTAAATGCCCTCAGCCAGGTAGGCTTGATTGTGTTTATGTTCTTGATTGGTTTGGAACTGGATTTGCAGGTTCTCAAAGGGCGAACTTCCACTGCATTCGTTACCAGCCCAACGAGTATCATTGTGCCGTTCAGCTTAGGCGTGTTGCTGGCGCTCTATTTGTACCCTCATCTTTCTGAGGAGGGTGTTTCTTTTTTAGTATTCGCCTTATTTATCGGCGCGGCGATGAGTATCACTGCGTTTCCCGTGCTGGCGCGTATTCTATCTGAACGCAAGCTGTTACGTACCGAACTCGGCGCGGTAGCAATCGCTTGCGCCGCTTTAGACGATATTAGCGGGTGGATGATTCTAGCCATCGTGTTGTTGCTAGCACGGGCTGCGGAAACCAGCCTGCCATTTTGGGCAACCATCATCGGGGTAGGGCTTTATGTTATTGTTATGTTATATCCGTTGCGAAAGTTGGTAATACGCATCGAAATGTATTATGAGCAACGAGGTGAGATTACCCAAGGCGCGTTGGCTTTGATATTGGTGTTTGCGCTGGGTTCGGCATGGATTACCGAAATGCTGGGTATCCATGCCCTTTTTGGCGCTTTCATGGCTGGAGTAGCAATGCCGCGCAAACGAAATTTTATCCATGCGCTAATCGAAAAGATGTATGACTTCGCCGTGGTGTTTTTGCTGCCATTGTTCTTCGCATACACTGGACTGCGCACAAGCTTGGGGTTGCTTAATGAGTTTGCATTATGGGCAGATGCTGGGTTGATCCTGCTGGTAGCTGTAGCAGGCAAATTTGTTGGAGCAGCATTGCCGGCGCGCTGGACGGGGATGAGCTGGCGGGAAGCGGGAGCGTTGGGCGCTTTGATGAACACGCGCGGTTTGATGGAACTGGTCCTGTTAAACATCGGTCTGGATATTGGTGTAATCACGCCGACGCTATTTACCATGTTGGTTATTATGGCGTTGGTAACGACTTTTATGACTTCGCCATTGGTGGAATGGATTTATTTTCGCCGCCTGGCGCCTAAAGGAGAGTATCAACCCACAGCGCCAGAGGTTGTCTCCCCCGATGAGGTGGATGAAGCTTTGGCGGTAGAATAACAGAATAGCAGATTCAGCCAAATCGGGGGTAAGATAAATTGACAATACATTGACAAATAATGTACAATATTGTATAATCTGTTTGTGCGGAATTCGTTGACTTATATGAAAGTGGGTTTACGGTGAAAAGTGTTTTGCGCCGATAACACCCTTCAGTTCGCGCTTTTTGCAAATGTTACTTCAAAGATTATGAATGGAAGTGGAAAGTGCCACAGATAGAGATTCATCAACTTGCGCCGGATTTTGCGTTGAAAGATTACAACGGGCGCATGACGCGGCTTTCAGATTATCGCGGCAAGAAAAATGTGCTGTTGGTGTTCAACCGCGGCTTTATGTGACCATTTTGCCAGCGGCACATGGCGCAGTTGCGCCGAGATTATGATCGTATTGCGGCTTTGGACACCGAGGTAATCGTGGTAGGGCCGGAGAATCGCAGTTCGTTTGCTGCATATTTTGGGGAAAACGATTTGCCCTTTATTGGCTTGCCTGACCCAAATCATAGCGTGTTGCGGTTATATGGACAAGAGGTCAACCTGTTCAAACTGGGACGTATGCCTGCTCAGGTGATTGTGGACCGAAGCGGAATCGCGCGTTACGTTCACTATGGCAAGGCAATGAGCGATATTCCCGAAAATGATGAGCTGTTAGCGTTGCTGGAAGAGTTGAACCGCGATACTGCGCTTCTGGCAGCATAGACTGATCAAGGCAAGGCAACCCCGGCGTTATTTTGGGGGCAGTCTACTTTGCTCGGCGGCAAAGGCGTCTTTTGCGCGCTGGACGAGTTCGTTTACCGGTAGACCAGCACTGAGCATTCCGAATACGCCCAGCAATACGACAATCAACATCTCCAGAACATTCATCACCAGGCCATAGCTGGTGAGCATGTGACGGTTATAACCCAACAGCGCCAGCGGAATGACCATGGATACCTGAAATACGCCAGGAGCAGTGGTAGCCGATGGTGGTACAAGCGCCAACGTAGCCAGCGAGATGGCGAGGGAGCTGTTGATCGTTAATTGGGGATGCAGCGCCTCGAGACATAGATAGTGGAACCCCCAAAAGAACGTCCAGGATAGAGTAGACCACAGCAAGGCTACCAGCAAACGGCGCGGCTGGGAGACGCCGGATAAACCGTCAATCAAATTTGAAAGCCATTGGCGCGCGCTTTCTTCGCTTACCCGAGGCAAGCGGGCTGCCAACGGCGGCGCTTTTTGCAATACCCATGCGCGGCGCTGAAGCAAAAAAATCATGATCAAATATGATGCAGTCAGGTATAACAGTGATCCGAGAGCGGTTAATCCCGTTATCCCGGCGCCAACACCCAGGATCAGCGCCCCACCTAAGGCAGCCAGGCGCATGATTTGTTCGTACCAACGTTCTACTACCACACTGGAGGCGACTTCCAGTGTGGGTAGATTGCATTTTCCTGCCAATAACAACGTACGCACCGCGTCGCCAGGACGCCCAGGTAGCAATGCATTCACCATGCTACCGATGTTGGCGTTATGGAAAGCGGCCGAAAGGGTAGGGCGGCCTTTGATCAGATAGCGCCAGCGCAGAGCATAGACTGCGTAGCCCAGAATTAATGATGCGGTAGCCGCGGCCAGGCGAGCAACGTCTGCCCGCGCCAGGGTTTTGCTCACCAGAGACCAATCCACCAGGGTGGCCAGCAGCCCTAGAATGATTATAAATAATAGCGCGCCTAACGCAGCGGTTTTGCGGGAAGATAGTACATAGACTCGGTTCATGAGCGCTCAGGCGCTGGCAGGGCGATTAAACCACCATACTCGCAAAAGCGGCGTAGCAGCTCCAATACCAGCCAACAAGGCAAAAGTGAGCGCAAGCACCGCCAACGCCAACAATAGCGGCGCAAATGTTGACGCTGCGGCTAACGCCAGGCTGATAAGAAAGCAAATCGCGGCTGCAATAAGCCAGATTAGCGCGGCGCGACGGGCGCGACTCGGCGAAGCGCGCCGTCGCCCGCTGAGTTGACCGCTTTTTCCATTGATCCACACAGCTTGAGGATGTCCCTCGTCATCCAGATAGTAGGTGGTATAAACTGGCAGCAAAAGCAGAGTCCAATTCAGGCTATTAAATTTGGGTCGCCAGGCGAAACGGCGCAGATGGTCAGCGCGAGCAGCTCGTCGGCATTCTTCCGCCGCCGCAGATTGCAAGGCAGGCTTAGCCTCGCTCCAGGCGGCCTGGGGCGGACGATCGGGCAGGCGTAGCAAAACGTTCTGAGCCAGGCGTATCTGATAAGGCTGCGCCTGGCGGAGGTCGAATTCGCCCAGCGCAGCTTGCAGGCGGCGGTGATCTTCCAGGGCAGGGACGACGATATTTTGATACGCGCGTTGCAAACGACCCAGGCGTGGCTCCCAGCGTATACGCTGCTCTTCGACCGGCTGCGACGACCAGCCCTGCGCGCTGTAACGCTCTTGCCGGCTGATAACCCGATAGTTGAAACCCGCTTCGGCTTGCCATTCAGCCTTCACCTGGGCGTCCACCAGCCACATGGGTAAATAGATACGGTTTAAACGGCTGCGCAACCGCTCGCCGGTCAGATCGCTGGGGGGAAAGGGGATGCCATTCGCAAAGCGTTGCACCGCCTGGTCAATATCAGCGGTAGAGAGAGCGAAGGGAATCGCCAGTTCAGCCGGGTGGATGAACGGTTGAATTTCGTCGCTGAGCGCCTGGGAGACAAGTTCGGCCTGGTAGCATTGCGGACAGCGCTGCAGCGGAGCGGTGGCATCTGCAGCGCCACCGTTCAAGGGTAAGAAGCGCGCCTGGCAAACTTCACAGATCATCAAAGAAGTGTTACTCCATGAGTCAGGCTGTGCACCTACCGGTGCGTCAGATGGGTCAGGTTGGAAATCACTCATGAGATCGTCCGTGATTAAAGGTCGTCCATGCGGTCGGCCTTCAGATAAACAGCAATGGCGATGACAACCCCGATTATCAAAAGGGTGAACCCAACTCCGCCAATGACCATACCAATTCCGGCCAGTGGCGCCGTCATCAATCCTAACAGGCCGAGCAACACCCCTGGCGACAAGATAGCGGCGATCGCCAACCATACCTTGTTCCAATCCACCGGGCGTTGACCAGCGATTGCCCCGCTCTGGCCGTTTACCAACGCCTGATAGGTCTTTCCGGCATAGGTATAATGAGCCACATATACGGGCAGTAGGACATAGCGCCAGCTTTCATTGGCGTAATCCAGATTCATATTGAAATTGCGCACCTGCGGCGTGCTGGTCTGGCTGAGGCATGCCAGGCGGGCTTGCTCGCGCATTGCCTGCCGACCAACCTCCCAGGCCGCCTCCAGGGGTATATCATAGGCTTTGGCTTGAAAACCAGCCAGATAGGCAGGTTCGTAAGGAGCAAGGGTGGAAAGATCGAAGTTGCCAATCTGGTGTAGCAGATTTTGGCTGAGGCGGGCGCTGCCTGGCGTGAGCAGGTCGTCAATATGCAGATTCGCTCGTCCAGATTCCCAGCGCCATTCCACCACGGTGCGTGTTTTCCATTCGCCATTGTTATAATAGCGTTCCGTCTTGGTATGACCCACTTCCGCTTTCCAGTCGGCTTGCAGATCGGCATCGAAAGTCCAATAGGGCAGGTAAAGGCCCGTGAATCCGCCCAGAGTTGCAATGTCGCTCAGACCAGAGGGCAACATCCAGCTCTCGCCCAGCCACTGACGTGCAATCCGGGCGCAGTCCGCCTCTGTGATCTTGAAGGGTAAAACGAAACGCGGGCGCAATAAATCTTGCGCCGCCTGGCGCTGGATGACCTTATTAGAGCCGCAGAAGGGGCAAACTACGGTCAAGCTATCTTCAGGCAATGAGGTAGTCGCGCCGCAGTTTTGGCAGCTTAACTCTTTGCGTGCTGTTCCCCAACCTTGTGCGGCGCGCGCCATTGTCTCTACTGTAAATTCGAATTGTTCTGCGGCGCGGCCAACGATTGGCTTTTTGGGGGCTTCGTAATAGCTGCAATGCGTGCAGGTCAGCCCGCCATCAGCAGCGCTGAAGGCTGTGGTAGCGCCGCATTGCGGGCATTTAAAATCCACGATTTCCTGATGAGGACCGCTATCGGGCGGAGTGGGTATAAACACTTCGATACCGGGAATAGCCGATTCGGTGGGGATAAAACCTGGTGGGGGGAAGTTTTCGCTCATAGAGGATAGCATAGCTATGGTCGTTTCGCGCGAATGAGGAGGCGCGGATTTGAGGCTCTTGGGTCTGTATTATAATATACCGTCAATTCCAGACAACGGCCAACCTTTGATCCCAATGGATGTGAAACCATGAGCAATGAATTAAATAGAACAAAGCCGACCTTCACTCGCGCCATCGTTTGTAAACCAGCGGTTAATTTTGCTGAAGGCCTGACTACACAAAGCCTGGGTGTTCCATCTTACGAAAAGGCTTTGGAACAACATGCAGCCTATTGCGCTGCACTTCGTCAGTGCGGCTTGGAGTTGATCGAGTTGCCAGCGGATGTGTCTTACCCCGATTCCACCTTTGTAGAAGATACAGCAATCCTGACGCCCGATTGCGCAATTTTGACCCATCCAGGCGCTCTCAGCCGGCAAGGAGAGGTGGATCGTGTGAGAGATGTGTTGATTCATTACTACTCGCGTATTTATGCTATTCAGCCGCCGGGAACGCTGGACGGCGGCGACATCTGTGAGGCGGGTAGACATTTTTTCATTGGTGTCTCGCAGCGCACCAATGAAGCCGGGGCGTTGCAATTAGCTGAGATCCTGGCTGGCGAAGGTTATACTTCGGAACTGATAGATATCCGGCGTACACCAGGTATTTTGCACTTAAAAAGCGGCATCGCCTACCTGGGCGATAGGCAATTGGCGGTTATCCAGGCGTTAGCCAATCACCCAGCTTTTCGCGAGTACGAATTACTTGAATTGCCGCTGGGAGAGGAATATGCGGCAAATTGCGTCTTGGTGAATGAATATGTATTGGTGGCAGCCGGTTATCCGCGTTTTCAAAAGATACTGGTAGAGGCGGGGCATCGGCTGATATTGTTAGAGATGTCAGAGTATCAAAAGATGGACGGTGGTCTGAGTTGCCTGTCTTTGCGCTTTTGAATTTATCAGGCGACTGCTGTAGCCGATTTGGTGAAAAGGAGGAACAATGAGTAAGAAATGGTGGGTTTTTGCGGCAATCGCGACGTTTCTAATCGCATGTAGCGGGCGTGCCACCCCTGCGCCGTCAAGCGTGATG
>JAGVAD010000063.1 GCA_020060465.1 Anaerolineales bacterium | reverse complement strand
GACCGCCACGCCTTCTTTGGTGATCTCGCGATCCACCAGGAAGGAGGGGATACCGGCATCTTTGGCTTTCTGCACGGCGGCGACGGTGGCGTCGGCGCCGGCGTTATCCAGGATGATAGCGGCAGCCTTCTTGGCGATGCAGCTTTCGAATAGCTCCATTTGCTTGTTGGCGTCGTCGTCATGCACCAGCTTGAGCGTCTCGTAACCCAGCTCTTCTGCCTTGGCGGCGGCGATAGTCTGCATGGCGCCGAAGAAGGGGTTCTCTACCGGCGGCACGATCACGCAGATGAGCTTCTTGCCCGCCGGGGCAGCAGGAGCTTCTGTTTGCGCGGGGGCGGCCGGAGCTTCGGTCTGCGCTGGGGCCTGTGTGGGCTGCTGCGCTGGCGCGCATGCGCCGATCAACATGGCCAGAATGAGCAGCAGGCCGAAAATATTCATCAGTTTCTTTTGGTTCATCTCTATTCTCCTCTTGTCAGAGTATTTATATGCGGTATGAAATATCGTGCATTCGACCTACGATGTCCATAGTAAAGATCGTTTCGCGTTTCACCTCCTCTTATATTTCGATTGCATCTACATTTGTTCTTGCTGTTGCTGCAAGGCGATGCGTTCCTGCATGCGAGCCTGCACCTGGTCAATGATGACTGCCAGCACGATCACCGCGCCTTTGATCACCTTCTGCCAGAAGGAAGATACGCCTAACATGACCAACCCATCGCCCAACACGCCAATGACAAAGGCGCCAATCAGCGTGCCGCCCACGCTGCCGCGCCCGCCAGCCAAGGATGTGCCGCCCAACACCACCGCAGCGATGGCGTTCAGCTCAAAGGTTTCGCCGGTGGCTGGGTGCGCCGCCACCAGTTGTGAAGCGATAATCAATCCCACCATGGCGGAGCAAAAACCGCTGATCATATACACAATGGTCTTCGTGGTGTTAATGCGCACCCCGGAAAGCTCCGCAGAGCGTTCGTTGCCGCCAATGGCGTACACATGACGCCCAAACGGCAGGCGGGTGGTGACAAACCAGGCAATGACTGCAAAAACGGCCATAATCCAGATCGAATAGTTGATCCCCAGGAAATCTCCTGCCCCCAGACGGTCGAAGCCGGTGTTGCCGAATTCCGGGCGCCCAATGATGTTGGGGAAGGTGTAACCATTGTTGCGCAACCCGGCAAAGCCGCGCGCCACGTAGAGCATCCCCAGTGTGGCAATGAATGGTGCTACGTTAAAGCGGGTGATGACGATCCCGCTGATGGCGCCCATCAGCGTACCGGCGATCAGAGAGATGACGATAATCGTCCAGGTGTGTGGATAGACGATAACGCCCAACGCATCAATGCGAATGCCTTCATTGATCAACCCGCCGGCGATCATGGCCGTCAACCCGACAATGGAGCCGACCGAGAGATCAATGCCGCCGGTGAGGATCACAAAGGTCATACCAATCGCCAGCAGAGCGTTTGTCGCCACATGTTTAGACATAATCACCAGGTTTTCGGCATTCAGAAACTGCGGTGACAGGGAGGTGAAAACCACGACGACCAGGATCAGCGCGATGAATGCCCGACCGCGCAATAAGAACTGTTGAATGTCGGTCTTGGTAATACGCCGGGATCGCTTGATCGGAGTAGCTTTAGCTGCGTCCATTTTGATTTTTCCTTCCATTATTGTGATTGCCGCTGTTTGCCGGCCCGTGACCAACGGCGGAGGCGGCTACCAACTTCTCTTCGCTGGCCTCTTCACGGGTGAATTCTCCGGTGATCGCCCCTTTCGACATCACCAGGATGCGGTCAGACATCGCCAGGATCTCTTTCAACTCGGACGAAATAAACAACACGCCGTAGCCTTGTAGCGCCAGGCGGCTCATGATCTCAAAGATTTCGGATTTTGCGCCCACGTCAATGCCGCGCGTGGGTTCATCTAACATCAACACGCGCGGTTCCGTGAGCAAACCTTTCGCCACCACCACTTTTTGCTGGTTGCCGCCGCTCAGCGAGGTAATCGTTTGTTGCGGGTTAGCCACGCGAATCGAGAGGTCGCTGATGAGCTTATCTACCGCTTGCTGCTCTTTTTTCTTTTGCAGAAATAGCTTATTCATATACTTATTCAGGCTCGCCAGCAGCATATTATGCGCCACGGACAGCGTGGGCACCAGCCCATCGCGCTGACGATCCTCTGGCACTAATACGAAGCCGGCGGCAATGCGCTCGGCCACCGATTTTCCCTTCACTTCCTGGCCGTTGAGGAAGATCCTGCCGCTGGCCTCCGGGCGCGCGCCTGCCAGGCAGTCCACCAGGTCGGAGCGCCCGGCGCCCATCAGCCCATAGAAACCCAGAATTTCGCCGGCGCGCAGCTCGAAGGATACGTGATCCAACAAATAGCCTCCACCGTGACGCGGCAAGGTCAGATCCTCTACGCGCAACAGCACGTCGCCGATTTTATGGTCTTTGCGGGTAAACAATGCCGCTGGGTTGCGCCCCACCATGCGCTCAATAATCCAGGGTACATCAATGCCATCGGTGGGTTCGTGCGCCACGAGGTGCCCGTCGCGCAGCACGGTAATATAATCGCCGATCTGCAGCAGTTCCTCCAGCTTGTGCGAAATATAAATAATCGAGACGCCATGTGCTTTCAATTCTCGGATCACGCGAAAGAGCACTTCCACTTCTGCCGCGCTGAGCGCCGAGGTGGGTTCGTCCATGATCAAGATGCGCACATCCTGCGCCAGGGCTTTGGCGATCTCTACAATTTGTTGCTGGCCGATACGCAGGTCGCTCACCAGGGCGTCGGGATCAATGTTTTGTTCCAGCCGCCGCACCAGTTCACGCGCTTGCTGCTTTTCGGCCTTTTTATCAATCACGCCGCGTTGCGCCAGCTCGCGCGCCAGGAAAATGTTATCCACTACGCTCAGGTTGGGGCACAGGTTGAGTTCCTGGTAAATGATGCCGATGCCATAGCGCACCGCGTCCAAGGGGCTGCGCAGGCGAATTTCTTTGCCATCGAGCAGCACACGGCCGCGGGTGGGCTGCTCCACGCCGGCCAGGATTTTCATCAAGGTGGATTTACCCGCCCCGTTTTCGCCCACCAGTACATTGACCTTGCCTGTATAGACATTGAAGGTCACCTGGTCGAGCGCAACTGTGCCAGGGAAAACCTTGGTGATGTTTTCGGCGCGCAGGATGACATCCTCCTGTAGAGCGGCTTCCATCACAGCGGTTTGGGTCTCTTGCGCTTCGCTCATTTCATACTCCGGCTATTGCAGCTCGATCTGGATGGGCACGATATTGATTTGCTTCAGGTCAATATTGATCAGGTTGAAGGTGCGGATGGTCAAAGCCCCGTAGAATACGATCTTCTTGCCCTGCAATTCATCCTTGTTCAGAGGAGCGAGCACTTCATTCAGCACACGCTTGTTGATCTCGGCAGCCACTTTGCCATATTCGGTTTGCTCTTTGAAGTCGCCGAAATTAATGAATCCAACCGCGTCGCGTACTGAGGTCTCATCGCTGGGAATGCGCGGCCCGATGTACAGTCTGACGCGGATCGGCCCAGTGTAACCATCCAATTGCACTTCTAAGATACCTGTGCTTTTGCTGGTGTCCACTGAGGTGACCATTCCGCTGCCTTTGACCGCGTAAACATGCGCTTCTCCTACCGTGATTAACCCATATTTCTGCGCCACCTGCACCAGATCTTGTTTGGCGGCCAGGCCATCGGCGTTGGGCTTAAATTCGTTCAGGATCACGGCGAGATCTACAGCTTTTTCCAGCATGGTGGGGATGATCTGGCTGCTCCAGATGCCATCCACATAGCTCACCGGGTCAAAAGCTTCGCTCTGTTTGACTTCTTCCACCTGTTGGATGGGAACAACGGTGAAGGCATACGGCCAGAGGAAATAGCCACCCACGACCAGCGCCATGAGGATGATGAGGGTGATAATCCAGCTTTTGTTCATCAGGCAATCCTCTTTTAGAGTTTTTCAATCCGATCTATGTTTACAGCAAGGCGCGGCGTACCGCGTCCTGCCAGCCGGCGTATAGTTTTTCCCGTTCTTCGGCGGACATGCGCGGCTCAAAGCGTTCCTGTGGGCGCGACAACTGCTGGATTTCCGCCTCAGAAGACCATACGCCCGCCGTCAACCCGGCCAGGTAAGCTGCTCCTATAGCGGAAACATCCGCCGATAGATTCCGCACCACCGGACGCCCGGTGATGTCGGCCTGGAATTGCATCAGAAAGTCGTTGCGGCTGCCGCCGCCGTCTGCCAGCAGGGTTTGCAAAGGCGAGCCAGCCTCCATATTCATCACGTCGAAGACGTCGCGCACTTGATAGGCGATGGATTCGAGGGCTGCCCGCGCCAGATGCGCCGCGCCAGCGCCGCGCGTCAATCCACTGATCAAGCCACGCGCTTCAGCGTTCCAATGCGGCGCGCCCAGCCCTACAAAAGCTGGCACGAAGTACACGCCTTCGTTGCTGCTAACCTGTTTTGCCAGGTCTTCGATCTGCGCGGCATCGCTCTTGCCCAGCGCCTGTCCCAGCCATTGCACCACTGCGCCGGTGACGTAGATGTTACCCTCCAAAGCGTAGGCTGCTTCGCCGTTGGCTTTACCCCAGGCGATTGTGGCGGAGAGTCCGTGCTGCGAGATGACCGGTCGAGAGGTGGGCGTCATCAGCGAAGTGCCGGTGCCGTAGGTGGCTTTGATTGAACCGGGTTGGAAGCCCGCGTGGCCATAGAGCGCGGCGTGTGAATCGCCGATCATAGCGGTCACGGGTGTCCTGGCTGGCAGGTCGCCGATCTGAACGCTCTGGCCGAAAATCGCTTGGGAAGGGTGCGGCTGCGGCAGGGCGGCGCGCGGGATATTGAAGAGAGCTAAAATCTCATCATCCCAATCCAGCGTATGCAGGTTAAAGAGCTGAGTGCGCGAGGCATTGGTGTAATCGCAGGCGAAGACATTGCCTCCGGTTAAATTCCAGAGCATCCAGCTATCCACTGTGCCCAGGCAGATTTCGCCGGCTTCTGCCCGCGTCTGCCCTTCAGGGATATGATCCAGCAACCAGCGCATCTTTCCGCCAGAAAACATCGGGTCAATGGTCAGGCCAGTGCGTTCGCGCACGAAAGGCTCCAGGTGGCGCTCGGTGAGTTGACGGCAGAATTCTGTCGAGCGGCGGCACTGCCAGACCACCGCCGGAGCGAGTGGTTTGCCGCTGCGGCGTTCCCAAGCCACTGTGGTCTCCCGTTGGTTGGTTACAGCTACGGCAATGATCTTTCCTGTGGTAGCCTGGGCGCATTCTTCGATCGCCTGGCGCGCCGTTGCCCATAGTTCGAGAGCGTCTTGCTCCACCCAACCGGGTTGGGGATAGGTGATCTGGGTGGCGCGTGCGGCGCGGCTAACCACCCTGCCTTGCGCGTCCACCAGGATCGCTTTGGTGTTGGTGGTGCCTTGATCAATCGCCAGGATCAGTGTGTCTTCCATATCAATCCCATGACGGTGGAGATTATACCGAAGCAGGTGGATTGGCTGCCGGACGGCTGGCGGTGGCAGACGCTGAGGCCGGAAAGCGGTTGCCGCGACTGCCGTTGAGCAAGTTCAACGCTGTTTCAGCCAGCCCTTCGGGCGTGATGCCGTAATGCTTGAAGATCTCCACCTGGCTACCGGCGATGGTGTGTTCATCAGGGATGCCCACCCGTTTGAAAGGTAGCCAGACGCCGGCTTCCATCAGCGTGGCTGCAACCAGGCTGCCCAGCCCGCCGTTCACACTGTGTTCTTCGACGGTGACCAACGCTCGGCTGGTCGTCGCGGCGTTGATCACTGCTTCTACGTCGAAGGGACGGATGGTGTGCATACTGATCACTCCGCAGGAGATGCCACGCTGTTCCAGTGAATCGGCGGCGAACAGCGCTGGGGCGACTGTTTCGCCAGCAGCAATGAAGGTTATATCACCGCCAGAGCGCAAGATAATTGCCTTACCCAGTTGAAACCGAGTCTCGGAGTGATGTAAATGATGCATGGGGCGCTTGCCGAAGCGCAGATAAATCGGCCGCGGATGGGTTGCCGCGGCCAGAATTGCATGATAGGTTTCGAAATTATCCGCCGGAATGACGATATCAATGTTATGAATCGCCAGCAGCGCCGCCAGGTCGTGCAGCGAGTGATGGGTGCTGCCCAACGCCCCATAGCTCACTCCAGCGCTGATGCCGACCAGTTTCACCGGATTATCCGAATACGCCACATCATTCTTGATTTGCTCCAGCGAGCGGGCGGTGAGAAAACAGGCTGGCGAGATGGCGAACACTTTTTTGCCGGTCGAAGCCAGCCCGGCCGAGACGCCTACCAGGTTCTGCTCGGCGATGCCGATCTCTACCAGTTGGTCAGGCAGCGCCTCGCCAAAGGCGGTCATCTTGCCGGAACCGCGTGAATCGCCGGTGACCACGATCAAGTCGCGGTCCTGGCGGGCGAGCGCCAGCAATGTCTCGGCGACGATGTCTTGATTGGGTTTGCCTAAACTATAAGTGGTCATCATCTTTGCAACCATAGGTTTTCTGCCTGGCTCAGTTCGGCCATGGCCAGAGCAAACTCGGCGTCTGTGGGTACGCGGTGATGCCAGGAGGCGACATCCTCCATGAAGCTGACGCCCTTGCCCTTGACCGTGCGCGCCAGGATCAGGTTGGGTTTTCCGGGTTCAAAGGGGAGCTGATCAAAGATTTGGACAAGCTCGGCGATGTTGTTGCCGTTGACGCGGCGTACCGCGTAACCAAAAGCACGAAATTTCTCCTCCAACGGCTCCAGGCGCATCACCTCCTCCGTGCGCCCGGTGATCTGCAGACCGTTACGATCCACGATGACCACCAGATTGTCGAGCTGGTAATGAGCTGCACTCATCGAGGCTTCCTAAACCGAGCCTTCGGTCAACTCGCCGTCGCCCAGGATGGTGAAGACGCGGTAGGCGCGTCCGTCCTTCTTGGCAGCCAGCGCCGTCCCCACGGCCAGAGAGAGACCATGTCCCAGGGCGCCGGTGTTCTGCTCCACACCGGGTGCATTGCGCGTGGGGTGACCAATGAGGCGCGTGCCGTATTGTTCAAAGGTATCCAGTTCTTCAACGGGGAAAAAACCACGGTCAGCCAAAACGGTATAGAGTGCTTCGACGGAGTGACCTTTGGAGTGAATGTAACGATCGCGGTCGGGATCTGTAGGGTTTTGGGGATCCACCCGCAGCACACGGTTGTAGAGTACATTGAGGATATCCACACAGGACAGGCTGCCGGCGGTATGCCCAGAGTTGGCGCGCTTGATCATGGAGAGCAGGGTTTTACGATACTGAATAGATTTCAATTCCAGATCGCGCACATCAAGAAGGGGATTTGCAGGCCGGATTTGCATGTGCTTCACGCTAATCAAAGTTTCTTGAATATATATTCACGGGACGATATACATTCAGTTTGTGATAGGATACACACAAACTCGACGTCTGTCAATCGTTTCTGAATATTTATGCATTTATTTTAATTGTATTCAGTCGTGAAATATAAGATGAACTGGCTTAAAAGCATCGTTCCGGAATCGGGGCGCTGTCGTCTTGCGGTTAACCTGAAATAGGCGGGGTTATCCGTTTGCGCCTTGGTGTTTAGAAGAGCGTTGGGATCTTTTCCTTTGGCTTACTTTGTGATTTCTTGTGTCCATTCACGCCAGAGCTTGTTTCATCCCCATTTTCCTGCGTGCGCATTTTCTTTTTCTCGACCGAGGTTAATTGAGGCGGAAATAATTCCGCTGCGTCAATGTCACGGACACTCTGTATTTTGCCCAGGAAATAGGAAACATAGTAACCTTTATAGGTAGATGGATGTACTCGGGCGATTTTATCCTCTGCAATTGCCACATACTCCGGGTCAATTTCAATTCCAACAAAATTTCTTCCCAATGCTTTGGCTGCTATTGCAGAGGTTCCGGTGCCAAGAAATGGATCTAGCACCACATCGCCTGGGTCGGTGCTCATCAGGACAATGCGCTCTAATAGTGGGATTGGCAATTGGCAGGGGTGTTCGTCGCGGCGAACATTATGGCGAATACGATGAATATCTGTCCATACGTCGCTGACTAACGCGCCAAACGGGTGCATTTGGTCTTTCTTACCCCCATAATCTTTCAGGTAGCTATCGCAGACGCGGCATTTTCGATGCGGAGCGCGGATTTCGTAAAATTTAAACCCCTTGGGTTGTTTTGAGTAGAAAAGGATGCCATAATGAGCCGGTAGAAGCGTTTTACCAATTGGGTTGCTCATTGCATCCCATGAGATCCAATGCCGAAAGTAAGCTATATCGTTCAGAATGCTTGCGTAGTAAGTAAGCCATTTGGGGATGTTATGAACGAAGATAGAACCGCTTGGTTTTGTAACGCGCACCAATTCTCCCAACCACTTTTGGCACCATTGTAAGTATTCTTCTGCTGGTCTTTGGTCTTTGTAGGAAGTATATCTTTTCTCTAAGTTAAACGGTGGATCAGCAAAACAGACATCTACACTATTATCTTCGATTGTAGATAATACTTCTAGGCAATCACCTTGAATTACCTTATTCAGATAATCCTTTAGCATAGTATTTACCCTTCAATCACTTGGTCGGGTGGATTGACCACGAAATATCTGCTTGGGACATAACGACAAACGATCGCTTCTAATTGATCGAGCGTTTTCATGTTCAGGCAGAAGTCGCAACCTCTATAAAGCTTAACTAAATCAGAACGGCGCGCCAGCCAACCTGCTCCATCCAAGACATTTACGAAAACTCGCTGTCGCCCAAAACGGATATTTTCACCAATGATTTTCTGGTACATCGCCTGTTGCTCATTGGCTCTTGCGGTTTGATTGCTGGAGGTGGTTTCCATATACGAAACCATAATCATAACTTGAGGCTCTTCTAAAGACGGGAGAACGTGGTCAACTTCTTTACCTAAAAAGCCAACTTGACCATGCGCATGAGGAACGCCGTACTTCTCTTGGATGCCGTCCAAAATACTTCGGATCTTTCTTTCGACAAACTCGCCCTTCTGATCCGTATATTCGCCAGTAAGTTTCTTCCTTACAACGTTGGCGATAATGTTTTCATCTTTGATTATTTCGGGCCAGTTGGAAGGTAGATAAAGTTGCTCCAGATAAAAGTCGGCCATTTGCTCTGTGGTTTTAGCATACTTGTTCTAATTATAATGCATATTTGGATAGCTTTAGATAGAAAAAATACAGATGGCAATAAAATTGATAGTCACGATTTCAATTAATCACTTGCCGCGTCTAAAAGCACCTGTCGCAATTTGTCAATCACAATCCTCTCCCCGCTGGTCTCATCTACATAATACCAGTGTTCCCACCCGTTGCAGGGCGCTTTCAGAATTTCTCTACCTACCTGATGGATAGAGCCGGTCATGCTGTCGTGCTTGAGCAACCCGTTCGCCAGCACCACCGCGACAGTATTGCCAGCCTTGCCGAAATAAAGCTTCTGCCCGGGTTGGAGCAGGCCGTTTTCCAGCAGCGCGCCAAACGGAACGCGTCGTCGGCGGCGCTTATCTGGGAATGTAAAAGGTTCATCCGCGGGCGGCGCTTGAATTGCATCAATTCTGGCTTTAGCAATTTGAATGTATCTTTCGTCTTTCTCGATCCCGATCCAATGCCGTTTTAGCTTCTTAGCGACTGCGCCAGTGGTGCCACTGCCGAAGAACGGATCCAACACAATATCGCCGGGGTTCGAGCTGGAGAGAATCACGCGATAGAGCAGAGCTTCGGGCTTTTGCGTGGTATGGGCTTTTTCTCCGTTTAATTTGATGCGCTCTTTGCCGGTGCAAAGCGGGATTTCCCAATCGCTGCGCATTTGCAGATCGTCGTTCAACGATTTCATTGCCTGATGGTTGAAGGTGTAACGCGCCCCTTTGATCTTTTGCGCCCAAATGAGCGTCTCGTGGGCGTTGGTAAAACGAACGCCGCGAAAATTGGGCATTGGGTTGGTTTTGATCCACACAACATCGTTGAGGATCCAATAGCCCAGATCCATTAAGATCGCACCCACACGATAGATGTTATGGTAAGAACCGATGACCCACAGCGTTCCAGTGTCTTTAAGTACCCGTCGGCAGGCGCTCAACCACTGGCGCGTGAATTGGTCATACTCTGCGAAGCCGTCAAACTTATCCCACTCATCATTTACAGCGTCCACCCTGGTCATGTTGGGCCGCCAGAGTTCTTGAGATAGCTGTAGATTGTAGGGAGGATCGGCGAAAATCAGATCAACAGACTTCTCCGGTAGACTGTTTAAGACCTGTACGCAGTCTCCGGAAATGATCTGGTCGAGGGGTATGTCCATGATCCTCATCATAACCAATCCATCTTGTGGCGTAAAAATCAAGCGCCATGCTTCAGGCAGTTGCCGTCATCAGATCATGATTGCCTCAGAACAGCAATGTAATCAAAGTTGCCTTCGCCAGCAGTATGCATCAATGTGTTGATCACCGAGCGGATTTTACGCTCATCATCATACGGACCAGAGATGTAGAATGGTTTACCGTCTTTACCAAATTCCACCTTGTGATTGCGTGGATGAGACTCCGGCGGATCCAATATCTGATCTACGCGTTGGCGGGTGAAATCCGGGTGCGGCTGGAAACCGTAGCTGGCGGCGAATTCCATCGCTCCATAAACAATTTCGTGTGCCAATTCGACAGAGCATTCCAGCGGTTCATCGCTGCAAAGCCTGGGCAAGTCTCGCAAGAAGGCTTGTCGAGAGACATCCACCCTGGCATAGGCATCCTTGATCCCCAAACAATACAGATCCACCATTATTGCGCCGAAGAGGAGGCGCTCTGGGTTTAGTGAACGCGCCACGATCACCGGTGTAATACCGCTATCTTTCCATTTTGCGTACAGCCAGCAACCCAGCAGAGTGTACTGGCGGGCGTTTTCCAAAATTTCTTGCGATCCGGTCGTCTTGAGCGTTCGAATTTGGGAGATGGGTATCTGGTCGTTAAATTTCGGCAACGGCGGTCGTTTGGCTCTCTTGCTCTTTTTAGAACTCACGGCTATTTCTCGCTGGCAATTTCCAACAACTGATACAGGCGCGTCGCAGCTCTGCGTACTTTTAGTGCAGATGGCGCTAATTTTTCTATATTTGCAGGGTCGTCATTTGCAGCAATCGCCAAATCCAGGCTGGAACGCGTCAGAGCCAGGGCTGCGTTTTGCAATGCCTCATTTCCCTTGAGGCGCGACAACTCGGCCCTCAGGTCCTGCAGTTTGGGCAGCAAATCCTTGGTCCCCTTCGGCGCAGGTTTGGCAGGTTTCGCCAGCTCAGGCTCCAAGGAGGAGATGATGCGTTTTTTGTGTCTTGCGACTGTGTAGGTATGTTCGATGTCAGCGCTGATACCGCTGCCAAAGAAGACGTTATATCTTTCCAGCAAGCCGTCGTAAACAATCAACCCCTTGAAAGGCAGTAAAACAGCTTTGACGAGCTGCGGCAAGCTGTTGGAAGGGATGATTTCTTCCAGCGGGTCTTGGATGCCATGCACCAGATAAATTTGTCCGCCCTGGCTGATAAAAACCGAACCTTTTTTCAAATGACGAAGAATGAAGAACGAACCCTGGATAAAGCCTGACCATCGGCGAACAACTTCCAGGTCTCCGGCTGGCAGCGAGTCAGGATTTTCTCGCACATATTCTTCAACTAAATGAGGGTGCTTCCATAGAGCGTTGCGTACTTTGAGCTTCTTTTCCGTGGGCAGATCGCCGTATTGCTCAGCTGAAGAGACTTTCTTTACCAAAGCGAGCTGACGATTGACATAAGCTTGCAATCCCCACATCAACTTAAAAAACAATCTCCCTTCTTCGATTGAAAGGGTCATGGCTTGGTTCCTTCTGTTAGCTCCAGGAATAATATCACATACGGCGCGCCTGCCCTATATTATACACGCTTGAGACGATGTCTCAGCGATGCTGCTTGTCGCTCAACTGTATTTTCCAAGCTCCTCAGCCAGCGGCGTGAAAAGTTCGATTTTCCAGGGTTCCACGTGTGGGGCCACCGAGCAAGCGGTGCTGAGAATATAGCCGGAACCAGGCTTTCCGATGAGGATGCGTTGGCTGACTTCGGCGATTACTTCATCTTTGGTCTTATAGTGGAGCAGGGCGACCGAATTCAGATTGCCTTTCAGGAACATGCGCTCTCCGATGAGGCGCTTGGCTTCCGCTAATTCTACATCCCCCAGGGGCGGCGGATCGAGGGTGTCAACCCCCATTGTTCCAGTGGAAGCCATTAATTCCAGGCGGTCGCCAATTTTGCCGCAGGTATGGGTATAGACCGGGATGCCCTGTGCTTTTACCGCCTGCGCCACGCGGCGTTCATAAGGAACTACAAATTCCTCGTACATCTTCGGCGATATGAAACCACCGCCGGCGAATGCGGAAGATATCAGAACCGCATCAACGCCACGCCTGGCTTGAGCCGTCGCCCAGACTACGGCAGCCTCTGTGAGGCGTTCCAGTATGGCTCTTGCCTTTCCTTTGTCGGTAATCAGACCCAGCATCGCATTTTGATAGCCAAAGAGTTCCAGGAAATGGGTGAAGGGTGAAAAGACCTCACCGTGGATTGAAACCGCGTCGCCAACTTTAGCGCGCACGTCGTCAATGGTGTTGAAGAAATAATCCGGCGCTTCACTCAATGGGCCAGCGTCGTCTTTGCCTTCTAACCAGGGAATGTGATAGATGTTCCAGAGATAGCCCGGATATTGATCTATGGCCTCAAGGAGATCTGGGTGGGTGGTTTCGAAATCCGCCCGCGGTTGTAAATCCGGTCGAGCGGAATACACATATTGGGCATTATCATCCCAGGGGACTAAAGTGACGTGCCCATTGCGCCACTGGATCATTTCGCCTTCTTCTGTTTTCTCCAGGCGCTCGATTTGATTGAGCAGGTTGCGTGGACGCCCAGGGATGTTGATCAGAATGCCATCGAATTGGTAACGCCTCTGTAAGGCAACCAACGCTTCGGCAAATCCTTCGCTGGTGAACCAGATTTCATGCGGCGCCAGATTCGTGTTTAGAAAGTAATGCCCCAATGACAATTGACACATCACCGGTACACGGTCGGGTGGTTGATGTTGCATGGCCAGGGCGATGCGTTCTTTACCGTTCATGCGATTATCCTTTGACTGCTCCAGCAGTCAAACCTTTAATGAATTGTCGAGATAATAAGACATATAAGATCAAGAGAGGTACTGCCGCCAGGGAGAGGACAGCCAGCGCACGCGTCCAATCGGTTCGATATTGGCCGAATAGCAGAGAAACACCAAGCGCAACCGTGCGCGCCTCCTCCACACGAATGAACACCAATGGGAACCAGAAATCATTCCAGATTTTGATCATATTGAAGATGGCTACCGTAGCCAGCGCTGGGCGCATGAGCGGCAGCACGATGGTCAGATAGGTCTGCCATTCCGATGCGCCATCCACTTTTGCTGCGTCAAACATTTCGCTGGGCAGATCTTTGATAAAGGCGGTCAACACAAATGTGGCGATGGGCATACCCATGGCAATGTAAACCGGGATCAGACTCCAGATCGTGTCTTGCAGGTTGAGGGTTTTGATAAGTCGAACCAGGTCAATGGTGCCGAGTCGGATAGGGATCATCAATCCAGCAATGAAGAAAACGTATAGAAAGTTCGTCACCCAGGATTTCCATTTGGCGAGAGAATAGGCAGCCATAGAGCCAACTGCCAAAATAAGAACCAGTGAAATCAGCGTGACGATAATAGAATTTGTAAAGTACAGGTCAAAACGTCCAGTCTTCCAGGCGGCTTCGTAGCCGGCCAAGGTGAAGTTCTTGGGCAAGCCAAATGGGTCTTTGAAAATCTCTTTCTGAGGTTTGAACGAGTTGACAATCAAAGTCCATAACGGGAACAGGACAACTACCGACCAGGCAGTGAGAATAAGATAGGTGGGCAAGCGGGCGATTGTTGAACGGCTCATGAGTCATTTCTCCTTTACGCCTCGTCGGTAACGTTGCGGCGCGACAGGTATAGCCAAAGAAGGACGCCGCTCATCAAGATAACAAATGTCATCGTGGCGATTGCCGCTCCCATGCCCATATTGGGAATGCCAACCGGGTGTTCGCCAGCGATGCCTGTGCGGTAAAAGAGCGTAGCCAGCAGGTCAGTGGAATAGCCGGGTTCCCCTTTTGCACCGGCCATAGCATAGATCACATCGAAGGCGTTGAAATTATCAACGAAGGTCAGAATTGCAACGATCCCAATCACCGGTTTGAGCAATGGAACCTTGATTTTCCAAAAAATCTTCCATTCCGAAGCGCCATCTATGCGGGCGGCTTCGAGCAATTCGTCCGAAATTCCCATCAAGCCGGCTAGGAACAAGACAGTGGGCATGCCCACCCATTGCCAGACTGAGGTCAAGGAAATTACCGGCAGAGCCAGGTTTGCCCTTCCCAGCCAGGGCAACGCCAGAGACTTCAAATTCATCGCAATCAGGATTTTATTGACCGCTCCCCATTGCGGATTCAAGATCAACGTCCACAGAAAACCAACCACCAACACCGATAATGTCGCCGGAGCAAAGATGATTGTGCGATAGATATCGCGACCTTTAAATTCGAAGGATAGCAAGTTCGCAAATAGCAGCCCCAGGCTATTTTGAACTAACATGTGAATAGAGAAAAATATACAGGTGTGCAGCAGCGCCCCGAAAAATCTCTCTCGCCAGAGAGGGTTGGTAAAGAGCGCAACGTAATTCTCCAGTCCAACAAATCTGGTGGGGTTATAGCCTTCTCCTTGATACAGACTTAATCGTAACGAGTCGAACAAGGGCCCAGCCATAAAGGTGAGGTAGATCGTCAGGGCTGGCAACAGAAATAACAGCCACGTGACTTTGCTGCGAAATTCGTGATTGAAGAGATTGGCTCTTTTCTTTTCCGAAGCAATTGTCTGGGGCATCGTTTCTCCTGCCAAGAGAATGGCAGGGGCTCGCCATTTCAGTCCCTGCCATTCTCCTATCGAAACTTACTTTTTACAGGTTTTGGCTGGCTCATACCAGGCTGCCAGAGCAGCCTGCAGGCTGTCCGCAGCCTCTTGCGGGGTCATTTCGCCTTTCAAAACCGCGATGACGGCATTGTTCAAAGCGGTGTAAGCATCCACCTGACCCGATGGAGCAGCCAACAATTTTTCCCACACAAAGCGGATGTCAACGCCCTTGGCTTGCTGGTTGAAGCTCATGAAGGTTGCTGCAACCGGATCGCTCAATTGCGGGGCGTCTTTGCTGAGCGGGAAGAAGCCCGGCAACTGATTGCCGAGTAGTTCAGCAAACTTGGGGGTTTCGAGCCATTCCAGGAAGGTCATCGCCGCTTCAAGATTCTTGGAAGCAGCGTTGGCGCCGATGGCCGCGTCAATGTGGAAAGTCACATACATATCTTTACCGGCGGGCGGGGGCGCATAGAAGACGCTCCATTTGAAATCGGTTGCATCTTTCTGGAAGCCGCCGATGCTCCAGGAGCCGTCGAACATCATCGCCGCCTGTCCCTGGGCAAACAATTGCTGCGCGTCGTAGTAGCTAATGGCTTCAAAACCATCTGGCAAGAAAGGTTTGAGGTCCTGGATACGCTGGAACGCCTCAACCATGTCCGCGTCATTGAAACAGCGCTCGCCGTTCAGGTAAGCCATGCGGCCCTCATAGCCGCCGATGTCGCTGGGGATGAGTTGCATCATGACCACTTCATTGATATCCCAGGCGTCTTTGGTGCCGTTGGCAAAGGGGATGACCCCGGCGTCTTTGAGCTTCTGGGCGGCAGCCAGCAGCTCTTCCCAGGTGGCGGGGACAGACAAACCATTGGCAGCAAACAGGTCTTCATTATAATAGATACCATGCGAGACAGCAATGATGGGCACCGCGTAGGGTTCGCCGTCGTCGGTTGCCCATGGAGCGCGGGAAGCGTCGGTGAAGCGATCGTAAATGCCGGGCAGATCTTTCAAGGAAGCGATATAACCGTTGTCGAACAACTCGCGCCCGGTAGCAAAAGAACGCACGAAGAACAGATCCGGGCCGGTGCCGGTTTCGAGCTGCGTGCGCAGGGTGGCGTTATAGTCGGGCGGGTTGGTTGGGTCGAACTTGACGGTAATGTTGGGATATTCCTCATGGAAGGCTTTGGTAATGACTGCCCAGGCGTCCACATCGTCTACGCGCCAGGAGCCCAGCGTCAGGGTTACTTCCTCGGCTGGCTCTTCGGTCGCTGCGGGGGCTTCGGTCGCTGCGGGGGCTTCGGTCGCTGCGGGGGCTTCAGTGGCTGCTGGGGCCTCGGTCTCCGCTGGCGCTTCGGTGACTGCGGGGGCTTCGGTGGCCGCCGGCGCTTGAGTTTGAGCGGGCGCAGTTGGCCCGCAAGCCGCTAGGATCATGCTGGTGATCACCAGCGCCGATAACAGAACGAACAACTTTTTATTCATTGTCTCTTCTCCTACATAAGATGTTTGATAGAAATATCTGTTGCAAGTTCGACACAAACCGATTTTATGCGCTGCTATCTACCTCCTTTCCAGGCTGGGTTTCTAACACAATCGCGCCAGGCGCGCGGTTACGTCTTGAGCAAAATGCTCAATGTAATGTTGAATGAAAGCGGAAACATCCAGACTGGTATCTTGAATGAGAGTGGTCATATCCATGCCGAAACACAAACCGGTCGCTTGATCCACGCCGTGAGATTCAAAGTAGGTGGCGTTGGCGCGACGACGTGCCATGCTTGCCAAGTCGTACCGCTTGCCGCCGGCGATTTGCGAATCGTAAACGCTCACCAGCGCAGTTTGGAGATTGTCATGGGCAGACACATCCATGGCGATTTTGTCGGCGTCCACCATCCAATCCAGGTCGCGCCAGACCTCACAACCGATGAGGCGGTTTGGAAGTTCAGCTTGTCTCAGTTGGCGCAGAGCGGTTATGACTCTCAATGCCACCGCCACGTGCGTATCATGTTTATCTGCCAGGTTATGGGTGTAGATAAACTGCGGTTTGGCTGCACGGATCAAGTCAATCAGATCTTCCACCGGCTCTGTGCTGGAGGCGTCTTTGACGATCTGGCTGGGATAATCCAACATTACCAGAGCCGCGTACTCGCCGATCACCGCGGCTTTGCGCTGCTCTTTGAATCGCACCAGGCGCATCTCGTCGTCTGTGTAGCCCTCGTATAACCCACTGCGTGGCGATCCACGTCCATCGGTGATTACCACGCCCGTGAACCATTTATCTTTCTGTTGGAAGCACTCCAATATCGGCTGGGCAGCCATGATTTCGATGTCATCCTGGTGGGCGGCGATGCACAGGTGCGTCGTCCGCGCCAACGCAGCCTCGACGGACAATCCGTCTGGAACGAAAATTTCAGAGGTGGGCAGATGAAGTTTCATTCCATGCAATTCCTTTCCAGCGACGTGCAATTGCCGTTGCCCTTCAACGCGCCTCACAGCGCCGGTAAACTTGCTGCGGCGACGGCCTGCCCCACGCGGCGAATTTTTTCGTCCGGCAGGTGCAAGCCGATCCTTTCGAACAGTTCGGGAAATTCGGCTTTCAGGACCTGGCGCGCACCTTCAAACAGCAATTCGCCGCCGCGGCCTGAAGTGCAACGTCCTAAGATCAGCACATGCTGGATGTCATAAAAATCGGCGTAGTGCGCCAGGCTATAACCAAGATAAACGCCCATGCTTTGCCAGATTTTTACCGCGCCTTCGTGACCAGCCTCCAGTTTTTCCTGTACAAAGCTTAGTTTTTCTGCGTCGGTGAGGTGAGCTGGTATCTCAATGCCTGCTTCGGGTGCCAGGCGAAAGACGCATTGTTGGGATAGATAGGACGCGCCGCAGCCTCGATCTCCTGACCATTCTTCTATGGGGGCGTGAGGGCTGTAATCCACGGGGGCGAAAGCCAGTTCGCTCAACCATCCCATGAGACGACCCTCCAGATTAACATAACCGGCGGCCTGACTGGAACCCAGGGCGATGCCCAGGATGCCATTTTCGCCGATGGACATGGAGCCTGCCAGGGCGGTGACATCGCCGTCGTTGATCACCTCCAGCGGCGCTCTCATCGCCTCACTCAGGCGCAGGAAGAGCGATTTGATCTCGCCATATCGTTCGGGCGGCACACTGCGAAACAGCGAAGCCACCATCGGGCGGTTGTTGATATAGATGCCCGCTGAACTGCCGCCAATGGCGTCCAGGCGCGGCATTTTCCCGGCGGCTGTCTTCAGCGCGGTGAGGATTTCGCGATAATGATATTCGGGATCGGCGTGTTTACGCGGCTCCCAAATCACCTCTTCACTATACACAGGTACGCCATCCACAACCGCGCTCACTTTGCGGTCGGAAGCGCCCAGGTCAAAGCCGATGCGGCAGCCTTCTAAATGACGACCTAACAACTTACCCCTCTCACGCGCCGCGGGCGCTTCTTCCGCTTTGCAAGAGATCACCTCGAATGGTTTCTCGTACACCAGCTCCCCCATAAAGCGAGCATCGAACTGGCGTTCACCAGTGGAGGAGTAGCGGCGGCGCAGATCATCGGCTATGGAGGGCGGACCGCCGATGTACAGGCGATAGCCGCCACGCTGCCAGAGCAGGAACTTGACTGTGCGCTCCACGAAATGGAAATTCGCCTCGAAATTGGGGTGCCCTGGCGGAAAAATGCGGGTCTCATAGCGCGAGAATTCGTTTTCGCTGCGCTCCAGGACGATGACCAACGGCGACCCCTGCGGGGCGGCCGCAGCCTGAAAAGCGCGATGATAAAGCGCCGCCGGGCGGAAGCTTTCGTCCAAAGGCGGTCGAATGCGAGGAGGGATTAGCGGCAATGAAGGCATCATTTCTCCTCCGCTCCCAAGAAGAGCAGGGAATAATTGTTCAATAAGAGCAACGCCGACGCTCCCAAAATGCAGCCGCGATAATCTAACTTGCCAATCTCCAATTGAGTGTTTTTCGCCAGGCGCGCCAGGGCGGTTTCTTGCATGGCTTGTTGCACAGCTTTGAACCACGGCGCACCGAAATGGGTCATATCGCCGGTGAGGACAATTTTTTGGATGTTGAGAGCGCCGATCACATTCGCTAAGGATACGCCCAGATGTCGCCCAGCGTCCAGTACTACGGCGCTCACCTGGGGATGACCGTTTTCAAATGCAGCGATCACTTCCTGGAGGGTTGAGAACGGCAAATTTAGGCTTTGCACTCTTTGCACCACCGCCTGGGCGCTGGCGAGGGTTTCCAGGCAACCGCGCCGGCCGCAACGGCAAAGCGCGCCGTCTTTTTGCACCACAACATGTCCGATTTCCCCTGCGCCGCCGCCGTCGCCCTGAAACAGATTGCCATTGATGATGACGCCCGCGCCGATGCCGTGTTTCACGTTGACGACGACCAGGTTGCCATCGGGGTTGTGTTCGCCGCCGTAGACGTACTCACCGATGGCGGTTGCCTGGCTGTCGTTCAGCACCACCACGGGCAGGTTATAGCGCGCCTTAAGCAGGTTTGCCAGCGGCAGGTCTTGCCAGCCCAGGTTGACAGCGTTGAGCACGATCCCCTCGCGGGTGTTGATCAGACCCGGCGCGCCCACGCCGATGCCAACAATGGGGCGGCGCCCTTTGCTTAGCAGTTCGTCTAAGACCTGATAAACCAGTTCCAGCACCTGCTCGCCGACGCGGTTTTGCACCGCCAGTTCGACCGTTTCGATAATCTCGCCGCGCAGGTTGACAATGGCGCCGAAAAACTTGTCCTGGGCGAGGTTCAGGCCGATCAGATAGCGGGAGTTGGCGACAAGGCTCAACAGGATGGGGTTTTTGCCGCCCAGCGAGGAGCCGAAACCAATCTCTTGCACCAATCCTTCGGCGAGCAAGCCAGCGACGATGTCGGAGACGGTGGTGCGCGTCAGGTGTGTCACGCGGGCGATCTCCGCCCGGCTGATGCTCTCATTGGCGAAGATGGTGCGCAGAACCAGATCGCGATTGTGTTGTTTGGTTTGCTGGTGGGTGGCTTTTTTCATGGGAACAGCGCGAGTGACTTTGTAAATTCATTATACTTACAAAGTCATTCTAACGAAATCTTAAGGAAAAGTCAAGACCCATTTTCAGGGACGTTCCGCGGAATTTGCGAAATTTCCCCCTGTATTTCTAACAGGTAAGACGACTGCCGCGCTACAGGTTGCGAAGTTTATCTTAAACTCCGTTACCCATAGACGACATAAACTGTCGCGTTAGATATTAACCAGTGAGATGACGATCCTCGCGCCTTAAAATGCGCGCAGTTCCCCCACTTCCTGCACATCCACCGGCACGCCGTCCAGCTCGCGCGGCAGCAGGTCTTCCGGGGCGAGTTGCTCGCGCGGCAACTTGCGTGAGACCATCACCACCAGCGCCACAGTGTCGGTTTGCTGGCCGCGCCACCGGCGATAACCTACGCCTACGCCCACCACGTTGGCTTTGCGCAGCAACTCTGCCTGACGCGCTCGCTTGACGGCGGCGACCTTTTCGGTGGGGGAAATGGTTTCATCGGCTGGTTGGTTCATAAATCCACCTGCAGACAATCCAGCACTGCCTGGATGGGATTGAAGATGGTGGACTGCTCTGATCCGGCGAACAGTAATCCTACGGCGCGCAGCGCATCGGCGGCCACGATCAGCGAGCCAGAATCGCCGCCTTGCGACATCGGCCCGGCGACGAGCTGGTTCTCAAAGACGGCAGAGCGTCCGCCGCCGTAATTAACGGTCACAGTGGCATCCACCACGTTGATCTGTCCGGCGGTGAGGCCGGTGGTGCGCCCGGATTTGCGGATCTGCATGCCCAGCGTGGCGGGCGCGGTGCCGTGCACCTCGCCGAGTTCGTAGATTTCATCCAGGATGTCGCTATCGTTGAGCGGGCGGGCAACCGCCGCGTCCACCTGGTTCACTGCCTGCGGGCGGCTCTTGACCGCCGTCAGGCGATGCTCTGAGCCAAGCAGGCCAGCGATGGCGTTGGCGACTTCGGCCACGCCCCGGGCGATGCTGCAGGTGGGCGGCGCTTCGCCAAAGTCAATGGGGCAGAAACGCTCCAGTACGGCGATGCGGTCGTTCTCCGGTCGCCCGCCATCCACTGGGCCGGGCTGCAAGATGGCGTCGCCAGGGCTGGCGTCGTTGCTGTTGGCTAGCACGTGGTTGTTGGAGAGGATCAGCCGCGCCCCGCTGTTGCGATCGCGCACCACGCAACCGAAGGTGCCGGCGGTGATCTTGAAATGCCCAATGCTCACCCCACCTGGGCAGGGCCGCCAGCGTCCGGTGTGACCTTGCAGGGCGCGCAGCTCACCCACCTGCACCACGTCAGTAGGCACGCCGTTGAGTTCTGAGGGAATGAGCGCCTGCGGATCCAGTCCGGCGATGGGCAGCTTGCGCCGTACCAACACCACTACGCTGTATTCACCAGTGCGCTGGCCGCCTACACTCTTCAAACCTACGCCTACGCCCACCACGTTGGGCTTTTCCAGGATGCTGGCCGTATGCAAGGCTTTGGCCTGCGCTGCGGCGGCTTGCCGCTGCGGTTGGGGTTCAGGGTCTGCCATCATCGCCTCCTCAGATTAATTTTTATATTGGGGTATCGCTGAGCGAAGGAGCGCGGCGTTCCAGCGCGTCGGGCGGCGTCATCGCCGCCGCCCTGTGTATAGTATAGATAAACTTGAGGTGGATTGTCAAGTAGATGGGAGAGGAAAGTCTGTGATCCGGGAAAGGGCCAGCAGGTTATCTTAGCGCAGTCTACTCAGGGTACAATGCGTGCGTGTGATGATATCTGCTTTTTTGCATGATCCGTCAGAACAATCATTTCCTGCAAGTAAGCCTCCTTGAGGGTGTTGCTGAAAAATACTGCTGGCCCTTTCCCGGATCGCGACCTGGCTCAAGGAGAATTGTAGAGCGGTGTTTTTTTCTATCCATAGAGGATGTGCCAAACTCCGCTCTACCGGTTCTTAATTGATTTATTCAGTCTCGTCCAATCATATCATCTTTATCTCTTTGTACGGCACCTTTGCAGACGTTAACAAAGCGCCGATAGGTGTTGATAATATGAAACGGTGCGATGCCTCCTTCATAAAGGAATTGATAATCACACCACAGAATGTTGGGATGCGGCACGCCGAAGCGCACCAAAATCAACCCATCGTTCAATTCATTGGCGAATTTCAGTTTGGCTGCTTCTGGAAAGCGAGACTTTAGCCCCCACAAAGAATAGAATGTGATCATTTTCTTGTCCGCGTCCACCTTGACAAAGGTATTGACGCCTTGCTCATCGCGGATCACCAGGTCGCCATCTTTATCGCGCTCGGCGCGGAAGAATGCCGCCTTGAATAGACCTTCCAGGCGATCTATATTGATTTCTTGCTCCGTTAGTATTTCGCTCACAGTAGACTCCTTATTGTTTGTTATGGGTTTAAACGCCGCGGCGTCTTCGGCAGGAACAGCAGATTTTGCAGGCGTTGGCGGCGCGGGGCTGACAGTAGTTTTAGGTCCTTCCCTTCCGCCGAATAGCTTTTGTCGCCAGTTCATTGACGGGCCCTTTCTTCCGGCGCGTAGAAGCATCTCCGAAACGGCGTTTACCGCTCGGCGTTATGCGCTTCTATCCTTTGATATTTGAAGATGTGAGGAGATAATTCGATGGAACCAAACCCATTGCGCCTGCTCATTAAATTGAACAATCCCCATCTTGCTGCGCTGATCTGATTGCTGAATTTATAGATGGATAAGCCGCGCTCTCCCTGACGCAACCCTCGATAGTTCGAATATATCAAGCGCTGGTTCTTTTGATGATCTTCATAACCGATGAAGAGGTCTTCCCATTTTCTAGTGATGACGCGCCTCCCTTCCCAGGATAGCTTTGGTTAATCTTTTATTAGAATGTTGCCCCCATGAATTAATTTTAGCATAATCTTCGGAAAAATGCGCCTGGTTTTTGGATGTTTTGGCGCGTCTATCGCTCTACCGCTTCCCCCACTGCCAGCTAAAAGAGAGGAGCAAGATCAATACGCCCAGGGTGAAATAGAAGATTTGCAGGTTGCGAGCGACGCCAGGCGGCGAGCCAATGACCAGGATTTCAATCACCTCATAGATCACGATGATCGCGCCGGCAGCGGCGCAAGCCAGCGGGGCGTATCGCCAGCGGCGTGCTGTCAGATAGGCTGCCGTCAGCCCGCTGCCGCCCACCAAAAAGAGCAAAGCCAAACCAGGCAGGGTGTAATCTTTGAAAGGAGAACCGGCCAGCACCTCGACCGGCGGCGCGGCGACGCTGGTGAGCAGCCCAACGCCGCCAGCGATAGCGGTCAGCCCCAGATAGGCGGTGAGGATTCCGAGCAAGATGCACATTGCTTTATCTGGCATGATGAAATTTTCGACCTTTCAGTGGATTCGATATGCGACTCTCAGATCTCGACAGCGAAGAACGACCACGCCGACCATAGTAAGGAGTCCGGGCTAATTTTAATGCATTCATCCGGTTTGATGCGCTGCACGAAGTTATTTTCGTCCACTAAAGGCAGGCGTGTGGTTGCGCCACCTAACGTAACCAGCGGTTCGGAGTATTGGCCTCTCAGCAGCAAATCTACCAGCTTTAAGATGTCCTCGCCGCGCTGCAGGGTGAACATCACTGCCGCCGAGCCATCCGGAAACTCTATCACTTGCGGCGGCTGAGAAAGCAACGCCTGACTATCCCGCGGGCGGTGTTCGACCAGCATTTGCGCCATGTCTCTATTCGCCCAGAGCAGCCATAACGCCGGCGTGGGTTCTTCTGCGGAAGTGATCCAACGCGCCGTCAGCTCGCTCCAATTGCAATCCTCATACAGGCAACCAGGCGCTTCAACATCAGATTTAATCTCCAGGGTGTGCAAGATGCCGCCGCAAGCCGGACAGGCAGCGACGATCCATTTTTCCGCTGGGCGGGGCGCTTGCAACACGCAGACCAGGCAGAACACCCGCCCGCAGGCGCGGCACTGGTAACCGCGGGTCACAGCGACGCGCTCCATAGAATGTTGCTGCGCCTGGGCGGCCGCGGCGTCGAAGTGTGAGAGCGGATCTAATTCGTATAACTCACCTTCATAGATTGCCTGACCGCTCACACGATTGACAAAATAGCCTTGCGCTTCATAGTAATCGTACCACTGGCGCGAAGTCATTGCCCCGCGGCCACAGGCGACGCAGCGCAACAACTCACCGGTCGGTTTTGAAGCAGCGGGTTTCTTTTTGAACAATTTTCGGAAACGGTCCATACGAGACTCTCTTACTGGGCGTTGAGCGCCCGTTTGCGAGCTAATAAAACCACAACCGCCGCGTCAGCCTGCCTCGTGGCGTATGCTGCTCTTGCTCGTATTATCGCGCTGAATTGGGGATTTGGCCCAAAGACTTGCTTCCCGCTGCCAGGTTCTCTTCTTGACTTCGGAGAGTTTGTCAGTACAATATTTTATGTATATCGCGGGTGTCTAGTGAACACAGCCTAAAGGATAGGGGAAGATACAGAAAAAACAATTATGTTCAAAGCTCAATTTCATGATGATTGTACAGCGAGGTTTCTTGGATTGGATAGGCTTCCTCGTAATATGAGTAGATATTGTTTGGGGCGTACAGGATAGGAACGCCGGCGTAGTATAACACTTCAAAGGCCAATGGCGCTTGATGTTTCTCAACCGTAAATAAGAGCACTTCACCCGGCAGGTTATACATTAAGCCCCATACATGTACTTTGTAATGATTGAGTAAGCGTTTGATGTCTTTTCTGCTCCAGCCGGCATTGGCGGGTATCCCGAAATCGCCGATTGGTCCATAAAAGAAATCCTGAATAAAGGCAATGGTTGGCGTGATCCAATCGAAAGCGCAACCTATGGAAAGAAGTTTATCTATCATTGATTATCCTTCAATAATAGAATATTTGTTCTATTTTATCGTTGCAAGCTAAATTCTGTCAAGGGGCAAATTCACTATGGGCGGTTTAGATGGAAGGTTTATTTGCGGGGTGATCTACGGCGGAATTGCTGTTGGGGTACTCGGAATTATTTTAAATAACATTCGCGCATCCAGGGCTCAGTATAATGCCCAATATCGGCCGCTGGATGCCTTTCCAGATGCGGCTCAGCCGGGTTTAAATGCTGCACGAATCGTCTCGGGCAGTTGGAGAGGTTTCTTTGGTTGCCTGTTCTGGTCGGTTATTTTTCTAATCGTTTTAGCAGCGTTTTATAAAGGCTTGAGCATCGTTTATCATTTCGCGCTTAATTTCTTTGGAATATAGAAATAAAACGCGGTTTGCGCATGAACGGCGATCCGCCCTCTCGATTGGCTGCAGCGAAATCCACGTCAGTCGCCTTTGCCCTTGCCCAGAAAGAGATCAATCGGTCTGGCAGGGAACTTCACCTATTGTCAGCCTCCAATGAGAGGAATCAATTTTCAGGGCAAAAACAGGCGCGCCAGCGCTCGCTCAGCCAGCGAATATTATAATCCTCCTGCGACCAGCCACGCTCCTGGGTGAGCAGGCTGAATACTTCCGGGCTGGTCAATGTCCAAACGATGTCTGTAGCCTGAGCGGGGTTCAGCCCTGGGCGCAAGGGGGTATGGGCGTTCAGATGCTCAATGAACACTGCCAGCCTGCGCCAGCGTTGATCAAGCAGATTGCGCAGTAACTCGGCGATCTCCCCTTCGCTCTTGGCTCCTATGCGCAGAATCTTGCCTGACCTGGGGAGTCTTCAGAGACTTCGCAGGTCTTTTCTCGGCGCATGCAGACGACAATGATGCATTGAGGGTATCTCATCTGCTTTTGAGCAAGTATAATAAGTATATGCCGCGTGTGGATGAACTGCGCTTGATCGTGCGCATCGCCCGCATGTACTATGAATGGGGTATGCGCCAGGCGGAGATCGCCGATCAATTGGGTCTCTCTCAGTCCACTGTTTCTCGATTGCTCGATCGCGCTCGGAAGGACGGCGTCATCCGATTTTCTATCGCCTCATTCCCTGGCGTCTTTGCTGAACTGGAAGAAAAGCTGATCCAAAAATTTGGTTTGCGAGACGCAATTGTGGTGGAGACGCTCAACGATCACGACGAAAAACTGATCCAACGCGATATTGGCTCGGCGGCTGCCTACTACCTGGAAACCGCCATTCGACCACACGAGATTATTGGCATTTCCTCATGGAGCTCCACCCTGCTGGCAGTCGCGGACGCCATGCATCCCGCGCCGCGCAAGACGGGCGTGAAGGTGGTGCAGATTCTGGGGGGAGTGGGCAACCCTGCCGCCGAAGTGCACGCTCTGCGGCTGACCAACCGTTTCGCCGACCTGGTAGGCGGGTCGGCGGTGTTTTTGCCCGCGCCGGGCATTGTTGGCTCAGAAGCTGCCCTGCAAGCGCTGCTTGACGACGCTTATGTGCAAGAGGCGCTGGCGCTGTTCGAGAGCGTCACCACTGCCCTGGTGGGCATTGGCGCCGTGGAGCCTTCCAAACTACTGGCCGAGAGCGGCAACATCTTCTCGGCGCAAGAGTTAGAATTATTGCGCCGTTGCGGAGCAGTGGGGGATGTCCTGTTGCGTTTCTTTGACGTCAATGGCCAGCCGGTGCAGGCGCCATTGGAAAAGCGCGTCATCTCGATGAGTCTGGAACAACTGCGCAAGGTGGACCGTGCAGTGGGGGTCGCTGGCGGACGGCGTAAATTTGAAGCCATCCTGGGCGCTCTGCGCGGCGGCTGGATCAACATCCTTGTTACCGATCATCATACTGCGTTGCGTCTGGAGAAAGTGTGAGGCGCATTTTTCTTCGCGCTTATCCATGACAAATGACACGTGATGCAGGGGGCAAAATCTGCCATAATCGAAACAATAAAGGCATTCCGGGTATTCGAGGTTGGCGTGTGAAGGACAACAAAGGTATTCTTGGGTTCTCATTCCTGAAATCTTCGACGAAGAGTTTTCTGCGCGCCGCGCGGCAGGCTGAAGGCTATTCGCTGGGCGATCTGTTGCATGGCTACCTGTACGCCCGCTGGCCATATCTGTATATCGCCATTGGGGTAGGCGAGCACCCTATCAGTAAGATGTGGCGGCGGTTGCAACAATTCCGGCAGCGCTGGATGCGCCTGTTACGCCTCCGCCAGGCGACGCCCGCCGTGGCGAATCCGCCGCCCTCGCCGCCGCAGCCCGCCAGTGAAATTGTCATCACGCATACTGTTGCCGACGGTTATCACGGGAAAGTGATGCCGCTGGCGTCGGCGCGCCGCCTGGTGTCGGTGCGCGAGGATATTCGTCGCCCGGATCTGGAGCAAGTGATCCCATATCCGCGCGCACGGGCTTTGATCCTGGAACACCCCGATCAAATCGCTGTGCTGGATTGCCCTTGCCGCTCGGCGCGTCCCAACCCCTGTCTGCCTCTGGATGTTTGCCTGATCGTCGGCGAACCGTTTGTCAGCTTTATCCTGGAGCACCACCCAAGCAGAGCCCGCCGCATCACCCAGCAAGAAGCGGACCGAATTCTGGAAGAAGAAGATGCCCGCGGTCATGTGCATCACGCCTTCTTTAAGGATGCCATGTTGGGACGCTTCTACGCCATCTGCAACTGCTGCGCGTGCTGCTGCGGGGCGATGCAGGCGCAACGCAACGGCACGCCTATGCTGGCTCCGTCGGGCTTTGTCTGCCGCGTGGATGAGCTATTGTGTATTGGTTGCGGTGAGTGCGCCGAGATATGCCAGTTCCATGCGATCTATGTAGAAAACGGCGTCAGCCGGGTGGATTTTGAGCGCTGCATGGGCTGCGGCGTGTGTGTCAACCACTGCGTGCAGGGCGCTTTGGCTTTGGAGCGCGAAGCGAGCAAGGGTGCACCGTTGGAGGTGTAATCCCTCCCGACTTTCTCAAAATTCTAGTGGGCGGAGTTGATGAGGAGTGTTTTCATCCGAACTCCTTCAGCTCTCAAAGAGCGGAATTGAGCGGAAAGCATCTCGGCGTGGCTTGGTCTAACATTCATGCCCCGCGCGAATTTTTAATAGAATTCATGTAGATCGAGGTTTGATAATGATGCAACTCACACTGATTGAAAGAGACGGTAATAAGTTTCTCCTTGGACCTGCGGGTCAGCCGCTGCTCAGCCATGCGGATGAGGCGACTGAACTCCTCCAGGCTTGCGCCGATCATCAAACCGATCGGCTGTTGCTTTATGCCGAAAATTTGACAGAGGGTTTTTTCGATCTCAGCACTGGCGATGCTGGCGCCATCCTTCATAGATTGCGCATTTATCATGTCCGATTGGCGGTGGTTTGGTCGCCGCAGAAGGTGCGCTTGAGCCATCGCTTTGGCGAATTGATGGTCGAAGAGAACCGCAACCCCTATTTCCGCCTGTTTGAGCAGCCGCAGGAAGCAGAAGAATGGCTGTTGAGAGATTGACCTGCCTGGAAGGGGGGCGTGAACCATGCCAGATGAATGCCTGGTCTGCCACAAGCATGGCGGCGAAATCCTTACCCCAGGTGGGTGATCTATGAGGATGAGCTGATCTACATTTCTCATGCAATGTTGTGGGGCGACGAAAAGGATCACTAGCTGGGGCATGAGCAACATCTGTTCATTTTGGTACTTCCCAGAAAATAATCAATCCATTCACTCGGTAATCTCGTATGGTTATATAGATAAACCACAATTTAGACCTAGAATGGAGTATATGTCATGAAACGTCTTTTCACTTCCGTACTGTTGACCTTTGTCGCGTTGCTCATTGTCGCCGGCGGCGCCTTTGCTGCCAAGGCGGTATTCAAAGCCAAAATGCGGCCCAACGATATTGTCCCGTTGCCGGTGAACGTCGACTCGAAAGCCCAGGGTATGGCGAAGTTCCGCTTGAGCGACGACGGCATGAGCATAGCTTATGAGATCAACGTCAAAAAGATTGACCATGTAATCATGGCGCACATCCATCAATATGTAGGAGAAGGGCGCAACGGCCCCATCATCGTCTGGCTGTACCCGGATGTGAACAGCACTGGCCCTGGTTCTCCCACCGAGGCCATCAAAGGCGAACTGGTCAGCGGCGTCTTCGGGCCAGAGAATCTGCGCGGTGGCTTCACTTGGGAGCAGTTGCTGGAACTGATACAGAGCGGTCAGGCTTATGTGAATGTGCATACCAGCGAAGCGCCAGCCGGTGAGATCAACGGCCACATTCACTAAGGGTCATTTTACACCCTGAAGATTTTTGGAAATCTTCAGGGTGTAACTTTAGAGTGCTGGCGGATCGGCGTCTGGCGGCTGAGACGCTGGGCGACTTGAGCCAGGGTCTCACCGCCCGGCTCGCGTCGCAGATCGGGCAACAACTCGGCAATTGGGATCGCTGTATGAGCGTATCGCCACAGGTCGTCATCTATTGCCTGATCGCCCCACAGCACGATGTCAATATCAATAGGTCGCGGGGCGTATTTATCCGCGGTGCGCACCCGCCCCAGGCTGCGCTCTAGCGGACGTAAGACAGCCTCTTTCAGGTGCTGCGGATCGAGCGCTGTGCGCAACCGCACAGCAACGTTGAGAAAATTAGGCCCTTGACTGCCCACTGGCGGCGTTTCCCACACCGAAGAAACCCCCAACAGTCCAAACCAGCGGTCGAGCAGGGCAATAGCACGGCGCAGGTTGTGCTCCGGCTGGATGTTCGAACCCAGCAGCAGGATGACATCTACCGGAGCGGCGGGCAGGGATTGCGCGCTCGGCGATGGCCGCAAGATAGCGCGCTCTTGTCGGGCAGTTTGTTTGCTCAAGACGGTGCTCATGCGAAATCTCCAGCCTGGCGTTCGATCTCAACGCCCACCGAACGAGCAAAGCGCACCGCGCCGGGCTTTTCCACACGCACGCGCACCTTTTGCACACCAGCGTGCGCCAGGCACAGGCGGGCGATGTCCGCCGCCAGGGCTTCTACTGTCAGGCGCGCTGCGCTCTCGGCGTGCGCCAACGCCTGCTTGGCGATGCTGCGGTAATTCACCGAGTCGTCCAGGTTATCGCTCTCGCCGGCGCGGCGTAAATCGGTGAACAAGGTGATGTTGATAAGGATTTCCTGGGCTTTCTCGCGCTCCCAGTCGTTGACCCCTATCACGCCGCGGGCGGATAGATCGCGAATCAGGATTTGATCCATGTCTTCTCTCCGTGTTACTTACAAACGCAAAGACGCCACAGAAGCGCAATGGCAGTCTCACACCAGATGGCGTCCACCGTCCAGGTGTAAAATCTCGCCAGTGATGTATGCTGGCCCTGCCAACAGGAACATCGCTGCCTGATCCACCTCGTCCAAATCAGCCCAGCGCCCGGCGGGGACTGGTCGGATAACTTCATCCAGTTCTTCGGGCGTAGAGACTTTTGATGTTTCTGAAGACCCTGGAGCATGAGCAGGCAAAACCGCTCCCAGTGCAAGCCCGTTGACCTGGATGCGCGGCGCTAAGGCGACCGCCAATGAGCGTGTGAGAGCCGCCAGCCCAGCCTTGCTGATGGTGTAAGGCAGGTGGTCAGGGCCGGGGCGCAGAGCACGCCAGTCTAACAAGTTGAGCACGCGCCCATTTTCCTCTGGCGGCAGGGCGCGGGCAAAGGTCTGCGTCAGCAAAAAGGGCGCGGTCAGGTTGACGCGCAGATGCTGATCCCAATCTGCCAGCGTTGTTTGCTGCCAATCCAGCGGAGCGAAGATGGAGGCGTTGTTGATCAATGCATGGATTGTCCCCAGGCGCGCCTGCGCCTGACGGAACAGATCAGCGACCTGCGCCGGGTCGGCTAAATCTGCCTGGAAGATTTCAGCGCGACGCCCCAAAGTGCGGATTTCATCGGCGGTTTGTTCAGCGGCGTCGCGCGAGCGTCCATAATGCAATGCCACATGCGCGCCCGCGCGGGCAGCGGCAAGCGCCAGGGCGCGTCCCAGTCGCTTCGCTGCGCCAGTGATCAAAACCAGACGTCCATCCAGGCGCAAGGCGGTGGGATCGGATGTCATGCCGCGTGCACTCCATGGCTGTTCGCCAACTGTGCCAGGAATTCGGCGCGCTTATGCGCGTCATCCTGGAAAACACCTAGAAAGGCGCTGGTGGTCATACTGGCTTGAGACTTCTTCACGCCGCGCATCATGGCGCACATGTGCGCGCCTTCTACCATCACCGCCACGCCTTGGGGACGGATTTGTTCGTTCAGGAACTCAGCGATTTCGCCAGTCATGCGCTCTTGCACCTGCAATCGGCGGGCAAACATCTCCACAATGCGCGGAATCTTGCTCAAGCCGATGACTTTCCCATCTGGGATATAAGCCACGTGCGCCTTCCCGAAAAAGGGCAACATGTGATGCTCGCACAGGCTGTAGAATTCGATATCTTTGACCAACACCATTTCGCGATAATCTACGTCGAAGAGCGCGCCGTTGATTAGTTTGATTGGATCGGTGGTGTAGCCAGCGGTCAGTTCGGCGAACATGCGCGCCACCCGGTCGGGTGTATTGAGCAACCCCTGGCGTTCGGGGTCTTCGCCGATGTTGAGCAGAATATCGCGCACCGCAGCGTGGATTGGCGCCGGGGCGACCTGCGCATCTTCGGCGACCAGCAAGTCGGGGAAATTCGCCGCCGGTTTGAGCAGCGATTGAGTTTGAGTTAGAGGGTAAGACATATTGGGATACCTTTCGTTTTCGATGTAACTGATCGGAGTGATCTAAATTATATGGTGGAAAATTACTCTGTCAAGGTATTGTATAGGATTATTATATTATTCTTATGTTCAAAGAGCACCAATGGGCAATGAAATAGATGGATGTTGCGGTTGGATTCTTACTTGTGTCCTCACTTAGCGAGGCAGGAGTAACACAGGTGACAAATTCTTGTCTTGAGAAGATCCTTGTTTCTAAGAAGCGTTCAAAATAAGCCCGGTCAAGGTATAATTTAGCTTATCCATGTTCCCACCGAGATTACCCCAGCCGGTGTTATTTTTCCAAATGCTTATATTTCGACCGTCTCTCTATTCGGTGTTGAGGAACGATAGAATTGATCACTAAGCCGCAGAGCGCACAGAGAAGAGTTAAGAAAATCTCCGTGTACTCCGAGCCTGCTTCGAAAATAAACTCTCTATGATCCCTGTGAGCTCGGTGGCGGCATTTTCATCTTTTGGGGCGAACTGTTGTTCTTGGTAACCCCATGATGAAATTCAATCATCAAAGCTCCAGAGGAAGACTACATATATTTCAGCGAACCATCAAAGGAGAATCTCATGCCCGATGCACCTACACCTGAAACGCCCGAAGAATCGTCGGCAGAAACGCGTCGCCTGGAAGATGACCAGCCAGAAAACGCCACGCGGCGCATAGATGCCAACCAGCTTTTTGCCGCCCTGGAGCCTGAACCGGAACCAATTCCGCCGCCCTCTCCGATCCCCGCTGAAGCGCAAGCTGCTCCAACCGCAGAGCCAACCCAGTATATTGACGAACCACCTATGGCGCCGCCCACGCAGGTGGCGTCTGTGGTAGAGCTATCATCTTCGCCGCAGCCATCCGCCGCGCCCTCGCAGCCCGTCAGCACCCAGGCGAATCAACCCACAAAGGACAACCGCCTCACCATTGCTATAGTCGCCGCCGTGGTGGTGTTATTGCTGGCTTGCATCTGCGCCTGCACTGCGCTAGGCGTGATCGCCATCCTGGCGAATTCGCCAGGGTTCTGATCTCTACTTTATCTCCACATGAGCGTTGTGCAAAGCGAAGCCCCGTTTCGTATGATTGGCAAGATATTCCTTACGCCGGACCCACAACGCGAGGGTAAGCGCCGCCTGCGGGCTGGCTGGCGCATCGCCGGACAGTTAATCTTGCTTGTTGTCATCAGCCTGTTGTATGGGCTGTTGGTGGTGGGGCTGGGCTGGTTCAACTCAGCTAATCCATTGATGCAGCAAGCAATCGGCATGGGTAGCTCGCTGATCGGCGTCACGCTGGCGGTATATCTGGCGCGGCGTTGGTTTGATCGGCGCTCCTTTGTCAGCCTGGGCCTGGCTGTGGGAGGGCGGGCCGGCGCGGACTTGTTGGTTGGTTTTCTGATCGCCGGAGGAATGATGTTTTTGATCTTCCTTCTCGAATGGCTGGCCGGGTGGCTGACTCTGGCGGGTGTATCCTGGCGACAGATAGGCATTTGGGAGACCGTGCGGCAAACCACGATCATGCTGGCTGTGTTTATCAGCGTGGGTTGGTATGAAGAACTTCAGGCGCGCGGCTACTGGCTGCAAAACCTGGCCGAAGGGCTGAACTTGACCTGGGGCGTGTTGATCTCTTCGGGGGTGTTTGCGCTGGCGCACCTGTTTAATCCCAATTTCAATCCACTGGCTATGGTGGGCATCTTCCTGGCTGGGCTGTTTCTGGCCTTTGCATATTTGCGCACGCGCCAGCTCTGGTTGCCCATTGGGCTACATATCGGCTGGAATTTCTTCGAGGGGACGGTGTTTGGTTTTCCGGTCAGTGGGCTGGAGATGTTCCGCCTGTTGCAGCCGCAGGTCAATGGCCCAGAGCTGTTCACCGGTGGAGCATTCGGTCCGGAAGCCGGGCTGGTGCTGCTGCCAGCGCTGGCGCTGGGCTTCTTACTGGTGAATCTGTATGGGAGTGGGCGAGAGACTTAGCTTCACGCCTTTCCAATTTGTAATGTACATAGCACACAAGTTACCATATAATCGGACAAAATTGCACCATCGCCGACGCATTTAGCCCTCGCAACTTTGATCGCGCAGGTCATTATGTCCGCTCGTATTCTTGTCGTAGATGACGAAGAATTGAATATCCGTTTGGTCGCCCGTACGCTAACCCACGCTGGCTATGAGGTTGTTGCGGCGCGAAATGGGCAGGATGCGCTGCGATTGACGCGTGAGTTATCGCTCGACCTGGCGTTGCTGGATGTGATGCTGCCAGATCTGGATGGGTTTGAATTGTGTCGGCGCATTCGTCAGGAGACGAACGGCTATCGCTTGCCGGTGATCCTGCTCACTGCCCTGGATAGCAAACAAGAACGGGCACGCGGTTTTGAATGCGGCGCGGATATTTATCTCCCTAAGCCTTTTGAGCCGGAGGAGTTGCTGGCGAGCATTTCGGAGACGCTGCGCCTTGACGCTGCCAGACCTGTCCTTAAATGATGCTCACGGCTTAGTATAGTCTCCCTCTTGAGCGTTGGTGATCGAATCTCGCCATGGGATTATCAAGAACCGCAATTCGCCCCAAAAGATGAAAATGTCGCCACCGAGCTCACAGAGGGTCTATTTTCAAAGCAGGCACGGAGCACACGGAGATTTTCTTAACTCTTCTCTGTGTACTCTATGACTCAGTGATCATTCCACTCATTCCTCAACACCGGTCCGGCTCAGATATTCGAGAATAATCGTTCTCCCATCCATCAAGGCAAGACGGGGAGTGCTTTTGCCCATCTGAGGATTCGGGATATAATTCGCCGTGGATGAACCCAGCGATGAAGTTCCTCCGCATTCATCTTGCATTTCTGTGTTTGGCTTTACTCGGAATAGGGCAGCGCCCTGTAGATGTCCGCGCGGCTGTAAGCGCTCCATTTAGCCCTCTAATCATTGCTCCATCTACCCTGAGCGCCAGCGATCTGATCGCGGTGGTCAACGAGCTGCGCCGTAGCCAGGGGCTGAAAGCGTACACTACCGACGCCGGGTTGATGGCTTATGCTCAGCAGCACTCTGATTACCAGGCGCGCATCCATCAAAGCACGCATGTTCACAGCGACGGAACGACCGCCGTCTCGCGCGGATTGCAAGAGAACGTCGCTGCTGGCAGTCCCGATTTTCTGACAGCCCAGGTTGTTGTCTATCAGATTTGGGCAGACGCAGTTCACATGCGCACTATGGTTGGCTACGCCAGCGGAGAGGTGGGCGCTGGCGTGGCAGCCGATAGCGACACAGTGTATGTCACGCTGAACGTTCGCCCAAGCGGTGCGGCAGTCGCCCCGACCTTGCCGGGCGGCACGCCGGGCGCGCCTTTGCCCACGCTGCCAGCGATTGTGCCGGTAACCACAGTCACCCCAAAGGCCAACGGCGCGGTGATCCATGAAGTGGGCTATGGACAATCCTTGTGGGCGATCGCCATTGCTTATGGGGTGACCAGCGACCAGATCCGCAGCTTGAACGGTATGGCGCCTGGTTCAACGGACATCTACGCCGGGCAAAAACTGCTCATCATCCCAGCCGGCGCTGCTACAGCTACACCAGTGGAAACGCGTTCTGCTGCATCTCAATCTGGCAGCCCGACGCTAAGCCTTGCAATCAGCCAGGCGACCGACACACTCTTCCCAACACTCACTATTCAGCCGGTCGGCGCTCTTTCGCCTGTCGCTCCCACTCCTCAGCCGCAGACAGGATTCCGTAGGTCGGCGCATATTGACCCGTTTCTTGCTGGCCTCGTTGTCTTGTGCCTGGCAGGCCTGATCCTGTTCCTGACTTCGGGGGTAAAAATCCAGCGCGGAAATTAGGTTGTCACTACGCAACCAATGTATATATTGGTCAAGGCGAACGGCGTGAACGCCGCGGAGCAAGACGCGCTTGCCAGGCTACAATCACTCCCAGCGCCGCCAGCAAGGTGATTGACAGGAGGAAAACCTCCGCGCGCGGGCTGAGTTCGAACAGTTCGCCGATCCAGTTGCCCATAAAGTGAAAAAGAACTGCGGTCAACGTTGAGCGCTGTGTGGCGTTGAAGATCCAGGTCATCAGGACTGATGTTGGGAACAAGCCCAGCGTTATTAACCAGTAGCGTGTCGTGAATACCCCAACGTTGTGTTGGAATGTATCGGCTATGAAGTATAGCGGGAGGTGCCACAACGCCCAGAATGCGCCAATCATCAGGCTGGCGCGCAGCGCGTCCATCCCCAAACCATTCTCGGCTCGCCCTCGCTGCAAGCGGTCAAGGGCGTAGCCGCGCCAGCCGATCTCTTCCGGCAACGGACCGAAGATGAGCAAGAAAAGCGCCAGTAACAGCGCTGAAGGCAGCGCCGCCAGCGGATTTTCCGCCAGGTCGGCGGCGGCTTCTAACTGAGCCCCTGCTCCGCCCAACACTCGGTCGAGCAGCGCTGCCAACGCCGTGAGCGCCGGAATCGTGAGCAGCGTCACCGTCCACCAGAACGGTGCAATGCGCCGCGTATCTACCAAACGCCGCCAGAAGTCGGCGCGCTCGGCGGTCGGCTCGAGGCGTAGCAGGATCAGGGCCGCCGCCAGCGGGCTGACCCCGCCCAGGTAATGCAGCGCGGCGACCAGCGGCGTGCGCCCGCTGGAGAGGCCAATCAGCGCCGCTGGAACCCAGCACAGCCAGGCCCATCCTAACGCCAGGACGAAATATTTTCCAGCCGCAGATAAGTTTTTTCGTGAGCCTTGTTTCATCAATGGTCTTTTTTATATAGATAGAGTCTAAGTAGAATATCGAAAGTTCCTTAACAACCGTGGTAAACTTTGGGCATGCCAAAAGCCCGAGATTACCATTTGAACGAACAAGATTTGCAGGCTGT
>JAGVAD010000051.1 GCA_020060465.1 Anaerolineales bacterium | reverse complement strand
CGAGGTTGGAGTAGCCGCGCTTTCTGTCTCCACCACCCCAGCGTCCCGCATACCGAAGGTGGCGGTGGGTAGAGAGCCTGGCGGTTGAATAATGATCTTTTGCCCAGGCTGGATGAATGAACGATCGTTCAAGCCGTTGATGCGCAGCAGATCTGCGATGGCGATCTTGTAGGTGGCGGCAATCGTCCATAGCGTTTGCCCGGGCTGAACCACATGGATCACCGAACCATCTGGTCCTGGAGTTGAGACCAGCACCGGGAAGAAAGCAACCGCGCTGGCCGCCGGCGTTTGGCCGGGGGAGGATGTGGTTACCGCGATTTGCGTCGCGGCGTTGCCGGCTGCGGAGCTGAGGCTGCCTACATCCAGGGTATAGAATACTCGTTCTCCATTTCTGGCGACACCAGCGCCCGCGTCCTGGTGCCGGGTGGAAATTAAAGTGCTCAGGTGCAAGCTGTCGCCTTGCCACCAGTTGACCGCTTGTTGCGGCGTGGCATTCATGCCGCTGTAGATGTTTTCAATCACCGATACCGCTGCCCCATTGCCATAGCCAGCCGCCAGCGCCCGCGCCAGGACGCTTGAACCGCCCTGACCGGTGTGAGTTGCGGAGTTAATAGACGCCTGATATTCGCTGTGCGCCTGCGCTGCAGCCATCAGTGCGCCATTGATCTGATACGCGGGCAATCCGCGAGCAGTGCGCACCTGATTGACGGCGTTGATCACATCCTGCGCGCTGAACAATCCTTTTTCCAGCGCAGTGTACGCCTGCGCTTTTTGAACGGTTATCTGTAAAAGGCTGAAGCTAAACACCAGCAGGCTCATCAGCGCGCTCCAGAGTCGGCGACGCTGCCTGCCCTTTCTGGGTAAATTTTGTTGAAACATGTTTCCTGGTTTATCCTCGTCTGCTTAACCAGCCCAGCAATTGATCTGTCCCCCAGGCATTGATCACATCGGCTGCTCGAACCCAGCCGCGGCGGGCTGTCGCCACCCCAAAAGGCAACATATCGAAATCATATTCGCTGTGGGCGTCGGTATTGATGGTGAGTGGAATGCCCAGTTGCACCGCACGCCGCGCCAGCACGTCATCCAGATCCAGGCGAGAGGGGTGAGCGTTGATCTCCAAAGCCACCCCACGCTCGGCGGCGGCGCGAAAGACGGCTTCGATATCCAGATCTGCCCCCTCACGATTGGGGATCATGCGGCCGGTGGGGTGGGCAATGATATCTACATGTGGGTTGCGGATTGCCGAGAGCATGCGTTCGGTCACCTGCTGGCGCGGCTGGCGCAAGCCGCTGTGTAAGGCGGCGATGACAATATCCAGACTTGCCAGCACTTCATCGGGAAAATCCAGCGCGCCGTCCGAGCGAATCTCTACTTCACAGCCCTGCAACAAGCGAATTGAATCGCCCAGTTCAGATTGGACGGCGTCAATTTCGGCGCGCTGCGCCTGAATTTCGTCCACCGAAAGACCCCCCGCCACCCCCAGGCTGGCCGAGTGATCGGTGATCGCCAGAATTTTCAACCCGCGCGCCCGTGCGGCTTTTGCCATCTCGCGGATGGAAAGCTTGCCATCGCTCCACGTAGAATGGGTATGCAAATCGGCAAGGATGTCTTCGACGGAGATGACTTGAGGCAGCTCCCCTGCCAGGGCAGCCTGAATTTCGCCGTGATCTTCGCGTAACTCCGGCGGTATCCAGGGCAGCCCCAAAGTTTGATACACCTCTTCTTCTTTGGCGCAAAGCAATTCGCTGCCGTCTTCGCGCAGGAAGGCTTGATCCGATAAAGACAGGCCGCGCTTCAGCGCCAGCTCCCGCAGGCGGACGTTGTGATCTTTCGAGCCGGTGGCGTATTGCAGCGCCGTGCCAAAACGTTCCGGCGGATGCACCCATAACTGGGCGCGCAGATTATTCTCGAACTCGACGCTGGCTTTGGCAACGCCCTGGCTCATCACCCGCGTAACCTGAGGGTGTGAAAGGAGCGCTTGCATCGCTGGGCCGGAATCCGCCGCCGCAGCCAGCAAGTCAATATCGCCCACGGTAGCACGCATTCTACGCAGGCTGCCAGCGATTTCTACTGCTTGAACGCCCTGCGCTTCCCGTATGAGTTTAAGCAGCTCCTGGGCGAAAGGCCAGGCTTTGCCCAGCGGCGTGCGCGTGGTGCGCCGCGACAGGGCTTCGATGCCTGCCAGAATGCGCGCTTCGGACTTTTCACCCATGCCAGGGAGATCGCGCAGTTTGCCTGCTCTGGCGGCTGCCTCCAACTCTGCCAGGTTGGTCACGCCCAGTTGTTTCCAGAAGAGCGCTGCTTTTTTGGGGCCTAGATCCGGCACCTGCAACAAATCCACCAGACCCGGCGGAACTTCGCTCTCCAGCTTCTGCAAAAAGCCCAGCTTGCCGGTGGTGATGAGTTCATCAATTTTCTCGGCGATGGCTTTCCCCACGCCGGGAATTTCTGTCAGCTTGCCTTCACGCCACACATCCATCACATCCCGACCCAGGTTGGTCAGGCTATCCGCTGCCTTGCGATAGGCTAAGATCTTGTAAACCACTTCGCCTTTGATCTCTAACAGATCGGCGATGCGCGTGAACAGATCCGCGAGTTGTTGGTTGGAATATCTACGTGTGATATCGGACATCTCGGCTCAATTTTACCACCGCGCAGGGCATCATCAGGCGGGTGAATCTTGTTGTAGAAAGTTGAATGCTTATCGCCGCATTGCAGTGTTGTATAATTCGATCTACAGTATGAGGGGATTGCCGTCTGCAATGGCTGCTGGAGCTGAGGAGTGAAGAATCACCAAACTGCTTTTACAATTACCCTGATCCTGCTTGCAGGTTTATGCCTGGTGGGGGCGTTTCTATCCGCCTCGCTGGGGGTTGTTTTCTGGCGTTTGCGCGCCAGCGCTCCAGCGCAGGTTGCGCCTAGCTCATCAACAGCGACGCGTTCCTTGCCTCCGACGATGGGTGTCGCCTTATCCCATACGCCGACCTTGACCCAGAGTATACCCATCACGGTTACCCTTTCGACCACCGCCTCACTGACCATTTCACCAACTACCGCAGCTTCGACGCCAGTTATCCCAATCCTCCCGCCCACAATTACTTCCAGCCCCACCTTTGCGCCCATTGCCCTGGACGCCTCTTGTATCCCTTTGAATCGCCCCTCCACCACCGCTCAGGTGCTGCGTGTGATTGACGGTGTGACCATCGAGGTCAGCGCCGATCATCAGATCTATCAGGTGAGTTATATTGGCGTGGGTTTGCTTGAATATGAGCAGGACGCAGTCGTCTGGATTCGGGCGAAAGAGAAAAATGAGGCGCTGGTTGAGGGAAAGCAAGTGCGCCTGGTGCAAGACCGTAGCGACGTGGACGGCAGCGGAAAACGCCCCAGATATGTGCTTGCTGGCGGAGTCTTTGTCAATCTGGAAATGATCCGCAGCGGTTACGCCATCTCGGTCAGCGCTCCTCCCGATTTGAGCTGCGACACATTGTTCACAGAAGCGCAGCAGCAAGCTATTCTGGCGGAGCGCGGCTTGTGGGCGCCAGCGGCGACGGCCACGCGCACACTCATCCCGTTACCAAGCGCCACCGCAGCCACCACCGGCGCCATGGTGATCACCGGCGTCTCGAAGCGCGGTACGTTGTGGCAGGAGCCTGAGGAGTTTGTCGAATTTCGCAATGACACGGAGGATTCCATCCAATTAAGAGGCTGGACGCTGCGCGATCGGGAAAACCATGTGTTTGTTTTTCCCTCATTTGTCTTGGGACCGGGTCAATATTGCCGCGTTTATACCAACGAATATCATCCCACGTCTTGCGGTTTTAGTTATTACAGCCCTTCGCCGATCTGGAACAATGACGGCGATTGCGCTTACCTGAAAGATCCCTACGATCAATTAATAGACACGTTTTGTTATGATTGAATGGGCGTCTATGAAAGCGGATGGCGCTGAGGTCGCCTGACGACGGAGCGTTGACAGGCTGATCAGCTTCTCTGGAAGCAAAGCGCAATCCAGTCGCCGCTCTGGCGCTGTTCAGTGAGACGCAGACTACGCCGCTGCGCAGCTGCGATGACATCCTGGGCTTGTTCCTCCAGAATGCCAGATAATATCAGATAGCCGTGAGGGGTGAGAATGTCCTCCAATCCTTCATCTAACAAACGCGTCAACACCTGCGCCAGGATATTCGCCAGGACAACATCTGCCTGTTGTAAGGAAAATTGGCCGGCGCGGATTTCCGCCAGCGAGCCTTGCCCCAATTCCAGGCGCTCCGCTGTTCCGTTCGCCTGGGCGTTTTCGCGCGCCGCCTGGATGGCGTCCGCATCAATATCTACCCCCAGGGCGCGGCGAGCCCCCAATTTCAAAGCGGCGATGGAAAGGATCGCCGTGCCGCAGCCCAGGTCAATCACGTCCAAAGCCCGCTTGTGAATTTCGCCGGGCTGCAAGATTTCTTCGATCAGCTCCAGGCAAAGCTGAGTGGTGGGGTGTGTTCCGGTGCCAAAAGCCATGCCGGGGTCAATGCGGATGGGCAACCGGTCCTGAGTCTCGACCTCCAGCCACGCTGGAACAATCATCAGTCGGCGGCCAACGGGGATCGGGTGATAATGCTCTTTCCAGGCTTCTGCCCAATTGATGTGTTGGATGGGACGGAATTGCGCCTCAGGCAAGGGACGGATGCGTCCCAGATACCAAAGCGCTTCCTGCAAGCGTTGGCGCGTCTCTTCCAGGCGGTCATCCACTGGCAAATAGCCAAAGACCCGCAACGGTCCGACGGCATGCCCCTCCGAGTCATCCGCTTCGGCGGTCACCGCTGTGCTTTCGATCACTACGCCATCCGGCAGAAAGCGCGCCAGCACTTCCGCCGTCGCTTCGGCCAACTCTCCATCCACAATCAGTGATACTTCAACCCAGCTTGCATCCGTCATTATTCACCTGATGAAAAAGCGGGCGTGTTCTCGCCCGCATCAACATTGTCTCACTTAGCCGCCCAGAGCTTCTTTCAACCAGTCCCAGATGCCTCGCTCCTGCGGGCGCACTTCGCCGCCCATGCTTTTCGCCAGTTGTTCGAAAAGCTGGCGCTGTTCGGGGGTAAGCCGCTTGGGGATCTCGACATTGATAATTACTAACTGATCGCCGCGGCCGTTATTGCGCAGGCGCGGTACTCCTTTGCCTTTCAGTGTGAGGATCTCACCAGGTTGCGTTCCAGCAGGGATCTTCAACTTGACCGTCCCATCCACCGTGGGGACATCCACCTCTGCTCCCAGGGTGGCCTGAGCAATATTGATGTTTAAGTCTAACAAGATATCGTATTCTCGACGGCGGAAATATCGGTGGGGTTTGACCTGGATCAAAATATACAGGTTTCCATTAGGACCGCCGTTTTCGCCTGGTTGTCCTTCACCCGCCAGGCGGATTTGGGTTCCACTATCCACGCCTGCCGGGATGTTGACGACCTTGAGCCGCGTACGGCGCTCCAGGCCGCGCCCCTGGCAGTTCGGGCAAGGCGAACTGATGGTCTCGCCCTGACCACGGCAGGTGGGGCAAGTGCTTACCTGCACCATAGAACCGATGAACGTCTGTCGCACCTGGCGGACTTCGCCGCTTCCATTACAGGTTGAACATCGCACAGGGGTGGTGCCTGGTTTTGCGCCGCTTCCGCCGCACAGGCTGCAAACCTCGTCGCGGGTGATTTCTATTTCTTTTTCAACCCCGAAAATTGCTTCTTCAAAGGATAATTCCAGGCGGTATTGCAGATCTGCGCCGCGTCGCGGCGCATTGCGCGAGCGCGCTGTCGAGCGGCCAAACCCGCCAAAACCGAACAGGTCGTTGAAAATGTCGGCGAAATCGCTGAAATCCACCGTAAAGTCGCCCATCCCATTTGGACCGCGCACTCCGGCGTGTCCGAAACGGTCGTATGCCGCCCGCCGTTCGGGATCCGAGAGGACAGCGTAGGCTTCATTGATCTCTTTGAACTTCTCTTCGGCGTCTGGCTCTTTATTAACATCCGGGTGATACTGGCGCGCCAGACGGCGGAAGGCTGATTTCAGCTCATCCGCTGTGGCGGTGCGGGCGACGCCCAGGACTTCGTAATAATCACGTTGCGACATAGATCAAGTTACGGCCGATGCGCCTCGATGCAAACGCATCGGCCCTTTGATTCACCTAGATTTATGCGTTGCGAAATTCGCCATCTACCACGTCTTCGCCTTCGCCGCTGCTTGGGCCTTTGTCAGCGCCCGGAGCACCGGCTGCAGGGCCGCTTTGTTGATATGCGGTCGCGCCCACCCGTTGCAACACCTGGTTCAAGTCTTCCGAGGCGCGCTGGATAGTTTCCAGATCATTGCTGTTCATCACTTCGCGTAGTTTGGCGATTTTTTCTTCCACTTGCGACTTCAAATCCGCTGGAACTTTGTCTCCTAAGTCTCGCAAGACCTTTTCGGCTGAATATGCCTGATTGTCGGCATTGTTGCGCGCCTCAATCAGCTCTTTGCGGCGGCGGTCTTCCTCGGCGTGCGCTTCTGCTTCACGGCGCATGCGCTCGATTTCAGCTTCGCTCAAACCAGATGAGGCAGTGATGGTGATATGCTGGCTGCGACCGGTGGCTTTATCCTGCGCGGTGACTTTTAAGATGCCGTTTGCGTCAATGTCGAATGTCACTTCGATCTGCGGGATGCCGCGCGGCGCCGGCGGAATGCCGTCCAGGATAAATTTACCCAGCGATTTGTTGTCCGCCGCCATAGCGCGCTCGCCTTGTACCACGTGGATTTCCACCTGCGACTGATTATCGCTGGCGGTGGAGAAGATCTGGCTCTTGCGCGTCGGAATGGTGGTGTTGCGCTCGATGATATGGGTGGCTACGCCACCCAGCGTTTCTACCGACAGAGTGAGCGGTGTGACGTCTAACAGCAGGATGTCTTTGACTTCACCGCCCAAGACGCCCGCCTGGATGGCTGCGCCAATCGCCACCACTTCGTCGGGATTAACGCCTTTATGCGGCTCTTTGTTGAACAGTTTGCGCACAGCATCCTGCACGGCGGGCATGCGAGTCATGCCGCCCACCAACACCACTTCGCTGATTTGAGAGGGCTGGACATCGGCGTCTTGCAGCGCCTGGCGCACGGGCCCCATGGAGCGTTCGATCAAATCTTGGGTCAATTGCTCGAGTTTTGAGCGTGTCAGCGTCATGACCAGATGTTTGGGCCCTGATGCATCTGCGGTGATATAGGGTAGATTGATCTCGGTTTGCATGACGCTGGATAACTCAATCTTGGCTTTCTCGGCGGCTTCTTTGAGCCGTTGCAGCGCCTGGCGATCTTTGCGCAGATCAATGCCGTTCTCGCGTTGAAACTCGCTGGCCAGATAATCAATCAAACGTTGGTCGAAATCGTCTCCGCCCAGGAAGGTATCGCCGCTGGTAGAGCGCACCTGGAAAACGCCGTCGCCTACATCCAGAATAGAAATATCGAATGTGCCGCCGCCCAGGTCATAGACTGCGATGACTTCGTCCTTTTTCTTATCCAGGCCATAAGCCAGCGAAGAAGCCGTAGGCTCGTTGATGATGCGCAACACTTCCAGTCCGGCGATTTTGCCGGCGTCTTTGGTGGCATTGCGCTGCGCATCGTTGAAATATGCCGGTACAGTAATCACCGCCTGAGTGACCGGCTCGCCCAGATAAGCTTCGGCGTCAGCTTTGAGTTTGCTCAATATCATGGCAGAAATTTCGGGCGGCGAATACTCTTTGCCATCCAGGATGACGCGTACATCGCCGTTAGGCGCTTCGGTCACTTTATACGGCACGCGTGAAATGGCGCGCTGTACTTCGGGGTCTTTATATTTGCGCCCCATAAAGCGTTTGATCGAAAAAATCGTATTTTCCGGGTTAACCACGGCCTGGTTACGCGCCACTCGTCCGATCAGGCGCTCGTGGTTTTTGTTGACAGCCACAACCGAGGGTACCAGTCGCTCACCTTCGGCAGAGGGGATGACAACCGGTTCGCCGCCTTCCATCACGGCCACCACCGAGTTGGTTGTGCCAAGATCTATTCCAATGATTTTTCCCATAATTTCCTCCAGCAAATATCAGAAAGCAAAGATGTTGTTCATGGCGGCTTATGCTAACGGGCGACGCGCACCATTGCGGGGCGCAGCACTTTATCCCCCAGCATATAGCCTTGCTGCAATACTTCGGTGATCTGGCCGCTCTCGTGTTGGGCGCTATCTTCGGTGAGAATTGCCTCGTGCAGGTTGGGATCGAAAAATTGACCCTCCACCTGCATGGGTTTTACGCCTTCGCTTTCCAGAATCCCCAAAAGTTTGCGGTAAATTAATTCGATGCCCTCCGCCCAGGCAGCGCCGTCGCCATCCGTCGGCCGATTCTTCAATGCTCGCTCCAGATCATCTACAACGCTGAGGTAGCGTTTGATAATCGCGCCGGCGGCGTTTTGATAGACCTGAGCCTGCTCTTTTTCGACGCGTTTTTTATAGTTCGCGAACTCGGCGCGCGCTCGTTGCCAGCCGTCCAGGTATTCATCTGCTTTGGCTTGAGCGGCTGCCAGTTCCTGACGCAGCGTTTCCATTTCTTTGGCGATCGCTTCCTCCGGCGAGGCGCTTTCCTCTATCGTTGCTTCAGTCGCTTCCTCGCCGCCTTGTTCTAACTCTTTTTCAACCATAATCTCTTGCGTTACTCCTTATATCCTGAATCGTACAGCCCCTATTGGGTGAGCATATCTTCGACCAGGTCGCTGAGCAGATCGGCTACAAAACGCACCGTCGAAATGGTTCGCCCATAAGCCATGCGCATTGGTCCCAAAACGCCCAATGTGCCGGTGGCTAGCCCCGGCGCGCCATAGCGCGCCAACACCATTGAACAGTCGCGCAGCTCCTCCCATGCGCCCTCGCCGCCAATCAACACCTGTACGCCCCCCATCTCGCTGGCCAGCACAGTGCGAGTCAACAGATCCTCTAATAAGGAGCGTTCCTCCAGGATACGTAGCGCTCGACGGGCGGCATCCGATTCGCCAAATTCCGGTTCCATCAGCACATGGGCAAGCCCATCGCGATAAAGTTCGCCAGCCAGTACGCCTGTTGTGCGGCGCATCCCATCCAGGATGAGCTTGCGTATATCTTTTTCCAGCGCATCCGTTGGAGTGGGCAGCGCGGCAATCCGGTCGCTGTCTAGTCCAACGCATACGTTGTTGATGGACTGGGCTACCATACTGAGCTGTTCTTGCGAAACCGGTTCTGCCAGCGAGAGCATCTGTTGGCTGACTTCTCCGCCAACAAGCACCAGCACCATCAGAACCTGGCGGCCATGTGTGCTGATCAATTCCAGATGCTTGAAAATCGCTTTTTCTGGATGCGGCGCCGTGACCAATGAAGCCGCCTGTGACTGATGCGCAAGCACCGAAGCTGCCAGACGCATCCACCGGTCAATATCTGCGCCGGCTTGATAGAACTGATGCGTGATGGTGCGTTTGGTTGGATCGGGCAATTCAGTATGCCCCATTAGTTGTCGAACGAAATAACGGAACCCTTCTTCGGTGGGCACCCGCCCGGCCGAAGTATGCGGCTGGCGCAGATAGCCCAATTCGGTCAGGGTCATCATTTCATTGCGCACGGTAGCTGAACTGACGTCCAGACCATACTGCTCCACCAGGCGCACCGAGCCCACCGGTTGGGCGGTCTCGATATAATCTCGAATGACCAGCGCCAGGATCAGTTTTTGTCGTTCGGTGAGGTCGCCCATATTGCACCTGTAATTTTAGCACTCTCGACGGGAGAGTGCTAATTTCTCGCTAATCATCATACCACGCCAAAGGTAGAACGTCAAGAATTGGCATCTTGGGGCGCGGGTTTTCTAACGAGAAGTTAACAGACGAAAGTTTCAGCTTAGCAATGTGTCGTCTTCTACGGGCGGTGATAGATTCTCTTGGCGGAGCGTTTTCAGCGCATGGGTTAGATCATCTGGCATCGGCGCGCGAAATTCCACTTCGACGCCTGAAACGGGATGGCAAAACTTGAGGCGCGACGCATGTAGCCCCAGGCGCGTCAGCCCTTCCAGGCTCTTGCCACCGTATAAATGATCGCCGACGATGGGATGTCCCAGGGCAGCCAGGTGGGCGCGGATTTGGTGCGTCCGCCCGGTGTGGGGGATCGCCTCCAACAACGCATGGTCGGCATATCGCTCCAGAAGGCGCAGTTCGGTGGAGCATGGCTTGCCGCGTATGGCATCCACGGTGCTGCGATGGCGGCGGTCGCCGTTTGCTCGCAACGGTAAATTGACATTTTTTGCTTCCCACGCTGGCGAGCCTTGCACCAGCGCGTGGTAAACCTTCTCTACTTTTCGCTTCTCAAACTGGATGTTCAGCGTCCGATGGGCGGCGGCGCTGCGGGCGAATACAATCACCCCGCTGGTCTGGCGATCCAGGCGATGCACCACCCACAGCTCGCCATATTCAGCTTTCAGCAAGCCGAGCAGATAGGGCGCTTCCGGGCGGTAACCATCTACCAATGTGGGCAGGTCAGCCGGTTTATTGACCACCAAAATATCTTGATCTGCATAAAGCGCCAGACTGGGCGTGGAAGGTAGCATGTTGTTTGCGCGTTCTTGCCAATCAGGCTTCGCTCGCTGAGAACGCCGGACCTGGCGCGGCTTCACCGCGTCGCACTCCGCTCATCATCATAAAAGCGATGGTCATGAAGAGCGGGGCGATCAACATGGTGGCGTTGTAATTTCGCCCGCTGAGTTCAATGATCCAACCATTGACGTTGGGCCCCGCAATCGCCGCCAGAGTGGAAAACAGGTAATACAGGCCGGTATAAGTGCCTAAATGTGCCGCGTCGGTCATATCTACCACCATCGGTAATGAGTTTATGTTGATCAACGCCCATGCAACGCCGGCTGCCATCAGGAACAACCCGATAACCGGAACGACGCCCACGACGGGAAGACGGGTGATGGTAATGGTCAATGTAGCGGCGGGCAGGAAATAAATGGCAGCCAGGAGAACAGCCATCAACGCCACGCCGGTCATGATCGTCTTCCTCCGACCGAAACGTCCTCCCAGATAACCCGAAGGCAGCGCAAACAAGACAAAGATCAATGAAAGCTGGCCGAGCAAGCGCGCCCCATCCGCTTCAGCCAGACCGAGATGTTTCTGTGCATAGAGGGTGAAGAATGCTTCTACAGCGTTGTAACCCAGAAACCAGAAGAAGATGGCGAAGAACAAGCGCAGAGCGCTTTTATCCTTATCCGCGATGACCGCCCGCAGGCTGGTTATCATGCTGGGTTTATCTTCGCCCCATTCATAAACTTTGGGTTCGCGGATGATTGCAAAAACCAGCAAACTGGACAGAATGACCAGCGCCGAACCCAGCCAGAAGGGGAAGGCGGGATTTTTCTCATATAAGCTGGCACCCAGCAGGAAAGAAACGATGGCGCCGACGCCGCCCATGAAGTTGATGATTCCATTGGCCTGTGAGCGGAATTGAGAAGGGGTAATATCGGGCATCAAGGCGATCACCGGCGTGCGCCAAAACGCCATGCTGAGCAACAAAGTGCTGGTGCAGGCGACGAACAACGGCAGCACACCAGCCAAGGGGATTAAGCCGAAAGCAATTGCTGCCACCGGCGCGCCGATCAAAATGAATGGCATCCGTCGTCCGATGGGCGTGCGCAACCGGTCGGACCAGGCGCCTACCGGTGGTTGGATCAACAGCGCAGCGATGTTATCCAGGGTCATGAAGAAACCAATCCAGACGGGAGAAAGGCCGAACTTATTCGCCAGGAAGAGCGGTACGAAGGCGTTATACACGCCCCAGATGACGCTCACGCCGAAGAAACCGAAACCGAGCAGAAATGTTTTGCCATAGTTGAGCTTCATTTTCTCCTCCACAATGTGAGATTGCTGTATAAGCTAACGGCGGTTGGATGAGGAGTCGCTTTCTTCACCCTCTTAAACCAATTCATCTTCAATGGAGAGGCCCTGGCGTTGTATCTTTTGGATCAGTTCGCGCTCTTCATCGCTGAGCTGCGCCTTTTCCAGCAAATCTGGCCGCCGCCGCCAGGTGCGCAACAGCGATTGCCGTCGCCGCCAGCGGGCGATACGCCCATGATCGCCGGAGAGCAGCACTTCGGGAACTTTCCAGCCACGGAACACAGGCGGGCGGGTATAGTGGGGATATTCCAATAACCCAGAGGCATGCGAATCGTCCAGCGCGCCGTCTGGATCGCCCAACACGCCGGGGATCCAGCGCGTCACGGCGTCAATCACCACCAGCGCAGCCAGTTCCCCGCCGGTGAGGACATAATCGCCGATGGAGATCTCGTCGGTCACCAGATGTTGGCGCACGCGCTCATCCACGCCTTCATAGCGGCCACACAACAGCCCCAAACGGCGCGGCTCACCTGGGCGCTCTAAGCCGCCCAGCGCCAATTCGCCGGCAATTGCCTGGGTGAACAGGCGGCCCTGCGGCGTCAGCAAGATCAGCGGACATTTAGGAGGCGCGCCTAATGTTGCTTCCACTGCGGCGAAGATCGGTTCCGGCTTCATCACCATGCCCCCGCCGCCACCGTAAGGTTCGTCGTCGGTGATATGGTGGCGGTCGGTCGCCCAGTCGCGTATGTTATGCAAACGCACCTCTACCAGCCCGCGCTGGCGGGCGCGCTGTAAGATGCTAATTTGCAAATAAGGCTCAAAGACTTCTGGAAAGAGGGTGAAGACTTCAAAGATCAGCGCGGTTTGCGTCATAACCGTAATTCTACTTGAAACTTATCTTTCATCAAAAGTATTTTTGCGTTTTGTTGCCAACAGCGCGAGGGGTTAGCTATATACCTCCAGCGCTGCATTTTAATGAGCATTCAAAGGTCGTAATTTGCAATTGCAACTCGTTCCTGCAATAGTTATCAACTCCAGCCTGCCCCGGCGGTTTTGTGACCGCAGGCGTCGGTTTCCAGCCGATGCCGAGAGAGCGCCCTACAAGGTTATGAGCCTTCGCAGTATGTTGCTTTTGAAGATTGCTTTCGCGCTCTGGCTAACCGCAAGCTAACCTTTGGTTAACGCAACGTTATTGACTTGCCTCGCGCTGGGGTGGTATCATGAGAGCATGTATCTTCGCGGAAATAAATGGACAATGACGCGTCGAACGCGGCGCCCACCTATCTGGCGGCTGGTCTTGTTGGTGGGGTTGATCGGGGTGTTGTTGTATGTCAACCAGGTAGTAGTGCCAGCTACGCCGCCATTATTCATTCCTACAGCCACACCCACCCGCAGCCCGGAATCTTTTGTCAATCAAGCCGAGGAAGCTTATCGGGCTGGCAAGCTCAATCAGGCGATCCAGGCTTATAAAGACGCTATTTATGCTGATCCAACCAACCCGGCGAATTACGTTGCCCTGGCGCGGTTGCAGGTGTACGCTGGCGATTACGAGGCAGCAGTCGAAAATGCTCAAAATGCTCTGCTAAAAAACCCTAACAATCCAACGGCGCACGCCGTGCTTGGCTGGGCGCTCGGTTTTCAGGAGAAGTATGGCGAGGCGGAGGTGGAAATCAAAAAAGCCCTGGCATTGGATCCGAACAATGCTCTGGCGCATGCCTATTACGCGGAAATACTGATCAATCAGAATGATTACACTTTGTATGACAAGGCCGCAGAGGAGTCGAAAAAGGCGCGCGATCTCGATCCGGCGTTGCTGGAATCGCATCGAGCACGCGGCATTGTGCTGCTCAACACCCAAAACCTGGAAGAGGCGGTTCAAGAGTTTCAGGCTGCTCTGGCGATCAACAAGAACATTCCGGATCTGAACCTGTATCTGGGGATCACTTATAAGGCGTTGGGTGAATACGATCTGGCGCAAGAAGCGTTGCTGGCGGCGTATGCTCTTAACCCGAACGATACCGTCGCGTTGACTGAGCTTTCACGCGCCTTCTTCGCCGACGGGCGCTATCCGCAATCGGCGCAATACGCTGAAGAGGCGATCAAAGTCGAGCCTTCCGACGCTCGATTGCATGGCAATTTGGGCATCATTTACTATAAGATGGGTGATTACGCCAAAGCGATCTCGTCGCTGGCTCTGGCGGTGCATGGCGGGACTACAGCGGACGGCGTGGCAGTCGAAGGCATCCCGCTGGATTATGGCCGCCCAGAAGAATATTACTGGTATTATGGTTTCGCTCTGGCGCGCAGCAACCGTTGCGCGGAAGCGGTGCCGATCTTTCAGGCGCTGCTGACGGGTGTGCCTAATGACGAAATCGCTGTTTATAACGCCACAGAGGGGCTGGCGATCTGCCAAAATAGCGCCAGCAGTCCGGCTGCGCCAACAGCGACTCCGCAGGGCGAAGCGACTCCTGCTCCTTGATGCGATCTCTTCGGTATGGAACGTGAGCTGGTCGGTAAAAAACCTTCCTTCCACCAGGAAAAACGCGGCGCCAATTTTTATCGCGTGATGATCTTGATGGGTCTGATCACCGTCGCGGTTTGGGCGCTGCTCTCGGTGCGGCGCGGGGAGATCGTTTCTCCATTTGAGCCCACTGCTACCCCTACGCGCATCCCCGAATCTTACTTTCTCGAAGCGCAAGCCTGGCTGGAGGCCGGTAAGCTGGATGATCCAAGCAACGCCACCCCGGGGCCAAACGTCGCCAAGATCAACGACGCCATTGACGCCTATAAAGCCGCACTAGAAGGCGACCCGAATAACGCCCGCGCCTGGGCTGAGTTGGCGCGCATCCAGACTTACTCATCTGCCATGTTGCGCAACGACACCGAGCGTCTGGCTCGTTTGCAAGAAGCCAAGGCCTCTGCCGACAAGGCTATCGAGCTGGATCCCGATAACAGCACCTACCGCGCCATTCGCGCCTTCGCGCTGGACTGGTATGCTTTCAACCCCTTGGTGCCAGCCGAGCAGCGCAATGATCTGTTGGTAGAAGCAGAACGCGAAGCTTCGCGGGCGTATCAAATTGACCCTGAAAACGCCCTTGCGCTGGCTTATTATGCTGAGATCCTGGCCGATGAGCAAAAATGGATCACCGCGGAAAAATACGCCGCTCAGGCGGTGGAAAAAGATCCCGAGTCAATGGATACCCATCGCGTATATGGCTATGTTCTGGAAACGCTGGGGAAATACAACAGCGCCATTCAGCAATACCAGGAAGCGGTGCGTATCAACCCCAATATGACATTCTTGTATGTGCGCATTGGGCAGAACTTTCGCGAGGGCATCCGCAACCCCGATCGCGCCCTGGATTATTTCGACCGCGCTGCGAAGATCAACGAAGCGTTGGGCGTACAAAACCCGCTGCCGTATATTGAAATCGCCCGCACTTACACCCAGATCGGTCAGTTCTTCGCCGCTTCGATTAACGCGGAGAAGGCGCTTAAATTAGACCCCACCAACGCCCACACTTACGGTCAATTGGGCATCATCTTTCGGCGGGCGCGTAACTATGAAGGGGCTATGTATTTGTTGCAATGCGCAGTTAGCGGCTGCACCGCCGAAGAGAACGAAATGGGCAAAACGCCGGTTCAGGGCTTGCCGCTCACCAGCGTCACGGTAGCGTATTATTATGTGGAGTATGGCACCAATCTGGCTTTTCTCAGCCGCCCAAATGAAAATTATTGCCCAAAGGCGCTGGAAGTATTGGCGCAAGTGCGCCAGGCCTACCCAGACGATCCTACCCTGATGAGCATCGTCGAAGACAGCGAGGGCATTTGCCGCCGGCTGGCAGCAGGGCAGGCGCCGGTGGCTACCATTACACCTGCGATGAGCGAGACCTCTACGCCTGTCCCTTGAATCTATGTGGGTGATGGCGATCTTCGGCTGGTTATCCGATCAGGAATTGTAAGCGTTTTGTTAGAATTCCTCGGATTGCTTCCTTTCTTCCCTTGACTTTCGCTGTAAAAGTAGGTATGATTTAGCCCGAGTTAGCACTCAAATCACTAGAGTGCTAACTCGTCTGTGTGTACCTACTCGAACTCAAACCATATCTTTGATTGGAGGTTAGTATGTCGTTCAAGCTTAAACCCCTCGGAAACCGCGTGGTGGTCGAGCCGATTGAGCAGGAAGAGGTCACCGCTGGCGGTATCGTGCTCCCAGAAACAGCCAAAGAGAAACCGCAAAAAGGCAAAGTTCTGTCTGTTGGTCCCGGCGAGCGGGATGAAGACGGTAAATACATCCCCATGGACGTCAAAGTGGGCGACACCGTGTTATTTGCCAAGTACGCTGGCACTGAAATCAAAGTGGATGGCAAGAAACTGCTCATCCTGCGCGAAAGCGATCTGTTAGCAATCGTCGAAGACTAATACCCATTGTGAAGGAGTAAGGAACTATGGCAAAGCAACTGATCTTCTCCGAAGATGCTCGTCACCGTCTATCGAAAGGTATGGAAACCCTGGCAATCGCAGTTGCGACCACCCTGGGTCCAAAAGGCCGGAACGTTGCAATTGACAAGAAATTTGGCTCTCCCACCATCACCCATGACGGCGTGACCGTGGCCAAGGAAATCGAATTGCAAGACCCGTTTGAGAATATGGGCGCGCAGCTCTTGAAGGAAGCGGCAACCAAGACCAACGACATCGCCGGCGACGGCACTACCACCTCCACTGTTTTGGCGCACTCGATCGTCGTCGAGGGTATGCGCAACCTGGCAGCAGGCGCTAACCCGATGCTGCTCAAGCGCGGCATTGAGGCGGCTACCAAGGTCGTGGCTGAAAAGATTAATGAACAGGCCATCGAATTGACCACTAAAGATGAAATCGCCAACGTGGCCTCCATCTCCGCGCAGGATCGCCAGATTGGCGAGCTGATCGCTGAAGTGATGGACAAGGTGGGTAAGGACGGCGTAATTACAGTTGAAGAATCCAAGGGTTTAGAGTTTGAAACCGAGTACGTAGAAGGTATGCAGTTCGATCGCGGCTACATCTCGCCTTATTTCATCACCGATCCTGAACACATGGAAGCCGTGATTAATGAGCCTTATGTGTTGATCCACGACAAGAAGATCTCTGCTGCTCAGGATATTGTGCCAGTCTTAGAGAAGTTGGTACAAATTGGCAAGCGCGATCTGGTCATTATTGCTGAAGATGTGGATGGCGAGGCGTTGGCTACCCTGGTGTTGAACAAGCTGCGCGGCATGTTGAATGTCGTGGCTGTAAAGGCGCCTGGTTTTGGCGATCGCCGCAAAGCCATGTTGCAAGATATCGCCATCCTCACCGGCGCGCAGGTGATCTCTGACGAGACAGGCCGCAAACTGGAGAGCACTACGGTTGCAGATCTGGGCCGCTGTGAGAAGGTTGTGGTCACCAAAGACGATACCACAATCGTGGGCGGCAAGGGCGAGCCGGCGCAAATCAAAGGCCGCATCGAGCAAATCCGCGTTGAGATTGATAAGAGCACCAGCGATTACGATAAAGAGAAATTGCAAGAACGCCTGGCGAAACTGTCCGGTGGTGTGGCGATCATCCGCGTGGGCGCGGCCACCGAAACTGAACTGAAAGAGAAGAAGCATCGCGTGGAAGACGCCCTCTCGGCTACCCGCGCCGCGGTTGAAGAAGGGATTGTGCCGGGCGGCGGCGTGGCGCTGATCAATGCAGTGCCGGCTGTGGCTGAGTTGAAGATGGACACCGAAGACGCCCAGATCGGGGTGAACATTGTACGCAAGGCGCTGGAAATGCCTCTGCGCAAGATCGCCGAAAACGCTGGCAAAGACGGTTCGGTGATTTTAGAAGGCGTTCGCCGCGCTCAGAAGGAGAAAGGCAATCTGCGCGTGGGTTACGACGTGCTCAAGGAAGAGTACCTCGATATGGTTGAGGACGGCGTCATAGACCCAGCGAAGGTCACCCGCGGCGCATTGGAAAACGCTGCCTCCATCGCGGCGATGATCCTGACCACGGAAGCGCTGATTACGGATATTCCGGAGAAAGAGAAGCCAGCCGCCCCGCCGATGCCCGAATATTAATAAACAGCGGTTAACGGTTCGCAGTCAAGTTGAAGTTTTGGCCCGGCTCCTGCAAATGGAGCCGGGTTTTTGCGTACGTTCCTCAACGATTGAAGTATAATTTCATAGGATTCGCCAAAGAATGGACTTTCATGTATAAGGTTGACGAGATTGATATTCGCATCGCCAATCTGTTGGTCGAAGATGGCCGCATGTCCAGCGCCGAGGTCGCCCGGCTGATTGGCGGTATCTCGGAACGCGCCGCTCGTTACCGCATCGAGCGGATGATTCGCGAGGGGGTTATTCAAGTTTGTGCAATCGCCAACCCGCAAGCCGTGGGCTATTCGATTCTTGCCAATGTCTGGCTGCAGGTGGATTCGGACGTGGTGGCCGAGGTGGCTAAGAAATTGACCGCTTACGATTGTGTGTTGCATGTCGCGTATGCCATCGGTGAGACGGATATCAACCTGCAGATTGTCGGTCATGATGCAGCCAGCGTTTATGAATTTGTCACTCAGGTGATCGGCAAAACGCCTGGTGTGCGTAAGACCACCACTTCCATTGTGCCGCGAGTGCTTAAAGGAGCGCATCAATGGAAGTTCCCCCTCGGCGATCCCATGAAAGAAAAATGCCCAGGCGACTCCTGAGCCAGGCATGTCTTTACAATTGAGCCTCAGGTTTCAAGAGTGAGATTGAACACCTGTTCTGCCCGAATATAAGGCTCGCCGCGCTCTGCGTTGAATTCCATTTGCCCTTCGATGATATAAGGTCCAGCAGCTCGCAAGGCTGTCCTGCTGCGGGCGTACACGTCTGAGGGGATGATTACCTCCAACATGCCTTCCAGATCTTCCAGGATCATAAAGTAAATGTAATCGCCGCGCTGGGTTCTACTGCGCCGCCAGCTCTGCCGCGCGCCGGCCACACGCACGCGTTTGCCAATCTGAGCCGCGGCTTCCAGTGTGTTGAGCGCCCCAGCGGTCTGCAGACGGGCGGCGTGTAGTTCCAACGGATGCACGCTGACGCTCACGCCTAACACCGACTGCTCGGCGATGGCTCTTTGCCCCAGCGTCCAATCTTCATCGGGTGGAACGGCGACTTCGAACAAGGCTAATTGTCCGCCGCGCCAGCCGCCGCGTTGGATCTGGCGCAACAAGCCTGGGATGCTGCCCATGCCGCTCAACGCGCCAACGCGCGCCAGATTTTCCGCTTCCTGAGGACGCGGGTCGGCGCGGGCTAAAAAGTCTTGCAGCGAGGTGAATGGCCGATAGCGCAGGATGCGCTCTTGCGTCCGGCGAGTAAGCTCGCGCACCTGATTGAGACCCATGAAGAGAGTCGCTTGCCCATCCACCTGACGGACGCTAAATTCCCTGGAAGAAAAATTCACATGCGGCGGTTGAACGATCAATCCGAGTCGCCGCGCTTCAGTCAGATAAATGCTTTGGCTGTAGTAACCACCCCAGTTGGCTAAGACGGAGGCCATAAACAACGCCGGAAAATGAGTTTTGCACCAGGCTGACTGCCAGGCTACCCGGGCATAAGAAGCCGCGTGCGCTTTGGGAAAACCATAGCCAGCAAAGGCAGCCATAAGCTCCCAAATGCGTTCGGCGGTGGCGGTTGGAATTCCGCTTCGCTGTAACGCCCCTGCCAGGAATCGTTCTTTCAAAGCTTGCATTTGCTTCCCAGGGTCGAAGTGACTCATTGCACGGCGAAGTAAATCCGAATCTGCCAGGCTGAAACCGGCAAGTTCATGCGCGATGCGCAGGACTTGTTCCTGGTATAGAATGACGCCATACGTGTCGCATAACAACGGTTCAAGCGATGGATGCAAATAGGTCGGCGATTCCAGACCACGATAACGCGCTACGAAAGCATCTTTTAGCCCACCGGTGAGTGGTCCGGGGCGATATAGTGCCAAAGCCGCCAGAATATCCTCCATTGTGCGGGCGCGAATTTCGCGTAAGGTCGCCCGCATCCCTGGGCTTTCGATCTGAAAACACCCAATCGTGCGCCCCTGTTCCACCAGGGTAGAAGTCTCGGGGTCTTCCTGCGGGATGGCGTCCAGAAAAGATAGCGCGTTGGTTGCGCGTCGTTCGCCGTGCAGGAAAGGCAGCGCGCCGTGTTTGGGGACGAATGAAGCTGCAGGGGCGTGGATAGTTTGAGCGACGCTTGGGTCATCTTGCACGGCTTGAGCGACGTCGCCCAGTACGGTCAGACCGCGAATGCCCAGGAGGTCAATTTTGACCAGGCCTAATTGCTCAATCGAGTCGAGGTCGAATTGGGTAATTATCACCCCTTTGCTGGCCAGTTGGGTGGGCGCCAGGTCGGTTATCGGGCGTGGGGCGATCACGACGCCGCCAGGATGAATGGAGAGATGGCGTGGCAAACCAATCAGCGCAGCAGCGTGCTGGAAGATGGTTTGATAGCGCGGGGATGAAAAGTGTTCTGCCAGTTCTGCGTAAGGCGCTTGATCGGCATTGTAACGATCCGGCGGGCCATACCATCGTTCCGGCATACGTTCTGCCAGGGTCTTGACTTCTGCCAGCGATAGACCATGAGCTTTGGCGGTTTCGCGCAAAGCTGAGCGGCGACGAAAACGACTGATTGTGCATACCATTGCCGCTCGCTCTGCGCCAAAATGATGATAGACGAACTCAATCACTTCGTCTCGTCGCCGTGAACACAGGTCGGTGTCAATATCCGGCAGACTGGCTCTGGCTGGATTGAGGAAGCGCTCGAAATAAAGGTTTAACCGCACGGGGTCGGGCGTGGTGATGCCCAGGCAGTGCGCCACCAGCGAGGAGGAAGCTGAGCCGCGCGAGGCAATTGGGATGCCCTGTTGGCGGGCAAAGCTCACGATTTGCTCCATCACCAGGAATAAGGCTTCGTAACCGCAACTTTCGATGACTTCCAGCTCGTGATCCAGCCTTCTCTGAATTTCATTGGGAATGGTTCTCCCCTGAACCTGGTCTTCAGTTGGCGCGTATAGCCTTCGAGCGCCTTCTTTCGCTCGATGACGTAAGACTTGAATAGGCGTCAATCCAGGCGACAGGTCAATGTTTGGGAATTGCGGTCTTCCTAGCGGCAGCTCCAGCGTACAACGTTGAGCAATTTCCTGGCTGCTTGCAACGGCTTCCGGATATGCCTCAAAGCGGCTGATCATCTCCGCTGAGGTCAGAAAGTGCGCATTAGCGGGGGCAAAATCATTTTCCTCCAGGGTGGCTATGGGCCGGTTCAGGCGAATTGCGCTGATAGTTCTTTGGAGGTCTGCCTGCTCAGGATATAGATAGTAAATGTCATGCGTTGCGACGACCGGTAACCCGACCTTCTTCGCCAGACGATAAAGAGAAGCTGTGCATTCTCGATCGGTGGCGGAATGGAGCTGAAGCTCGACGTACAAGCGTTCCGGGAAGATTTCTCTCAGTCGCTCCAGCCCTGTGCTCGCTGCTTTCTCCTGACCCAAAAGAACAAATCCATTAAATAGACCGGCGCGGCCGCCGCTCAGGCAGATCAAACCCTGGTTATGTTCTGCCAACGTCTCGAACGCCACAGGACGAGGACCGCCGGCTTCGGCATGGGCGCAACTGCTCAGCCGGCATAAGCTGCTCCATCCTTCCAGGTTCAGAGCCAGAAGAGTTAGCACGCCCTGGTTGGCGCCAGAATACGCAGAGATTTCCAGCGGCGTTTTTACGTCGAGCTCCAGCCCCAAAATTGGCTGAACGCCGCGCTCTCGACAGGCGCTATAGAATTCAATTGCCCCGCTCATCCCTTGATGATCGGTGAGCGCCAGAGCGGGCATCTCCAGGCGCGCCGCCGTCTGCGCCAGCTCAGCCGGGGACGCCAGACCTTTGAGGAAAGAATAGCAAGAGTGAACGTGCAAGTGAACAAACATAGGAAGGAAGGTGACGCTCCAGACAGAGCAGAGAAAAGATGAGCGCGTTCCTTGTAAAACTCACGAGCCCCGCTCCTGGGGCTCGTGAATGAGTCAATGGGTTCGAAATCCTTCCGTCCCAGGGGTTAGCCCACAGCCTCAGGAAATCCCTGAATGCCCTCCAATATTTTTTCTAAGGCCATGGTGTGGCTGCATCGTCCTCGGCTCTGGAAGAAATCACAATCGCACTTCCAAACGCCGTCACTCAGAGCAATGGTATGAGGATTGTTATCTCCATCGAACGTCACCGTTAGCGATTCGATGCGGAAGCGATCTCGTTGTTCTGCGTATCTTTTGGCTTTTTCGATCTTACCGATCATGCCGTAGTCCATAGACCCAGGTCTCCTTTCATAACAAGTAGAAAAAAAGGCACGCGCGCGCGTGCCTTACACTTCAGACCTTATTCGCCACCAAAAGCGGATCTTAGCAAAGTTGCTCCTCCGATATTCAAAGTATAAGCGGAGTTACAGCGAAAGTCAACACTTCTTGGATGCTCTTAAGCATATCTTAGCAATTCTATCGAGCGATGGAGGGTTGCCGCAGTCTATCGGTAGACCATCTCAATAAATTCGAGGGTTTGAATGAAGAGACGCTTGCAACATAAACCGCTGTTCAGGTCTTGCGCGCAGTTTGTGTTACAATCGAGATACGGTAGCATCCTATACATGGCGTGGGAGCTCGGCTTTACGCGAATTGCTCCGTGCAGCCTGGGAGAGATGATCATGAAACGGATGTGCTTTCTTTTAATCCTGTTGGCACTGGCCGCTTGTCTGCCTGCGCCTGTGACATTAGTTCCGGCCGGTACATTGGCAGCGCAAACCATGGCTGCCAGGCCCAAAACCAACACACCTCCACCCACCCTTACCGCCACTGGAACATCTACCTCCACGCCCGATCTGCGTCCGCCCACGCCGGCGCTAGATTTAACCTTGCCGGGCGCGTATTGTCTGCCGCCGAACTCGCCGCGCGCTCTGGGTCTGGTGACCAAAGTGTTAGATGGCGGTTCCATCGAGGTGGCGACCGGCAACCAGACCTGGCGTGTGACTTACATTGGCCTGGATGCGCCAAGCCTGGTTGCACCCGTTGAATGGCAGGCAGCGCAGTCTTTGGGTTTTAACGAAAGCCTGGTAAGCGGCAAGACGGTTACGCTGGTGCAGGATGTGACCGACGCCGATGCCTATGGAAATCGCCCGCGCTATGTGATTTCTGGCAACACATTCGTGAATTATGAGATCATTCGCCAGGGGTTTGCCAGTTTTGTTGAAACGCCCCCAGATGTAACTTGTAAAGACGCGCTGATCGCCGCCCAAGTGGAGGCGCAAGGTGCAGTGCGTGGCATCTGGCAGGCGACGCCGCTCCCGACCGGCACCCGCGCTCCCACAGCTACCATCACCTTCACGCCTGGCGCGCCTACAGCCACCTCGCGCCCGGTGTGCGATTGCACGCGACAGTACACTTGCAATAACTTTAACTCCCAACGACAGGCTCAGGCTTGTTACGATTATTGTCGGCGCACCGGCGCTGGCCCGGTCTTGCCCGATCAGAACAACAACGGTCTGGTTTGCGAGGGCTTACCCTGATTTCATAACCGGGGCGAAGGACGGTAATCGAGACAGAAAAAAAGCGACCAGCCGATTATGGCTTTTTCTGGAGAGGCAATTCCATCCAGATCAGGGTCTGATGCGGGAGGAAACCCGCTGCTTGAAGAGCGGCTTCGTGTTGGCGCGCCGGATAATCGAGCATCATTGGACGCGGTGCAACAATTTGCTGACGGACATGAGCCAGGAGCGCATGCACCTGGCGAGGCGCGCATTCCGCCGGCGCCGCCAGCCAAAAGAAGTTGGCGCGGCTAGCAGTTAGCTGCCAGGAAACTGAACAGACAAACCGCTGGTGCTCGAATAACGCCCACTGATGGATTTCCGCGTTATACAACAAACGATAGAAACCGCCTGTTATGCCCGGGTTCAACCAATTGATGCGCAGTGGCATGTGCCAGGAGAGTTCCGTCGGGTAGTTTTGTGTGAGCCATTTGCGCATAGATGGCCACTGCTCTGAGCGGGGCGCGAGAATGCGTTCGCCCGACGATAAATGGGCTGGTTCGAAATCTGCAACGCTATACCAGGTTGTACGTCGGGCGCGCTCAATGAACCCCAGGTTTTCGTAGAGCTGAATGGCAGGTTGGTTTTCCTCGCGCACATGCAGCCAGACAGATGGCGCATGACGCTGGCGGGCATACGCGATGGCGCGCTCGGTCATGCGGCGTGCAATGCCCTGCCGTCGGAAGTCGGGATGTACAGCCACGTTGGCGATCAGGTAAAATCGTTGGCCTTTGATGTAGTAGGGGATCAGGCTGACGTTGCCGATCAACATGCCATCTTGTAGCCAGACAAATCCGCCCATAGCTGGCGGGGACCATTCCGCTTGGGATGCCCAACCAATCCATGCCGGGCTATTTGCAGCGGCGCGCATACGTCCCAAATACTCTCGTCCCTCGGGATCGAGCGTTTCTTTAAAGCATAGCTCAACCAGATCGGCGACCGCCCCCAAATCTCGACGCGCGTCGAATGGCCTGAGGTGCGCTTCTTGAACAGCGGCGATGGTCTCAGAGATCGTTGCCACAGTCTTATCCTGGTTTAATTTTACCGCAAACTATCCATCTTCTCACATCGTTGGCGCAAAGATTTCGTAAATTCGGCGGTGGTTCCCAGGGTTTTGGATCAAGGTGCGTCGCGCCTGCCTTCAAGAAAGCCGTTGGGCGGTTTTGAATTCCCTTGCGCTCTGATGCTTCCGGCTTTACAATAGATCAAACAATTGTTCTGTTTATGGAAGGCGACGCATGTCTCTGGATTTTCAACAGGTACGCGAGCAGATTAAGGCGTTGGGAGAAAACCTGACCCAACAATCACAGGGGCTGCGCGAGCGCCGTCTGAAAGCTGAGACGCTGCTGGCGGAGAAGGCAATTGCGTATGATTGGCTGCGCCAGCGTGTTCAGAAAGTGGTTCATTTCTATGATCCTAACCTGCGCTGCGCCTTACCCCGCCAGGAAGACCCTGAGCCATTAGACGCGCGCTTCCCTCTTCCGCCTGCGCCGGAGAGAGCCACAATCCTGGCTGCGGATGGCTCGCAGATTTCCCCCGATCGCCACAGCGAGGTGAATTACTGTCTGATCAATGTCGGCGCGATTCAAATGAGTCTGGGCAACGCCGAAACTCCGAAGGTCACGGTTTCCAGCAAGTTGATTTTTGGCGAAGATTTGATCACCCCTAGCGGGGTGAGAACTGAACAACAACTTGCCCTGGAAAGGGATATTTACGAGCGCAGCCAGCTCGTCGCGCTGGCGGAGACAGCGCCTGCGCCAATCGCCTCTTTTACCGATGGCCCAATGGAATTGTGGGGCGCAATGGACGGCGCTCAAGGCGACTCTTATCAGGTGAGTTTGGCGCGCTATCAGGAAGTGTTAGAACGCTTGCGTCAACTGCATGTCGCCGCCGCCGGATATGTAGATAAATCTGCTGCCAATCTGGTCGTTCGTCTGCTGGAAGTGGCCGATGCCCCCGAAGAGCGCCTGGCTGAATTGAAACACGAAATGCCCCTTTTGGGGGTAACGGATCGTCATTTGTTCAGTAAAATATTGCGCCCTGGCGAGCGTTCTGCTGTGTTCGCTATTCAGTCTCGTTCAGCGTTGCAGTATCGCCCTGAGTTTAAAATCCACTTCTTTTATTTAAATGTTGGGAGCGATGGGCGTCCCTGGTTGGCGCGGGTGGAAATTCCCGCCTGGGTGGCGATGGATGCCGCGCTTTTGGATCTATTGCATGCCGCCCTGGTTCAGCAAGCCCGCATTCTGGGAGCGGGAGCTTACCCTTATATCTTGCATCGCGCCCACGAGGCGGCTGTAGTGACCTTTGAAGAGAAAGATCAGGTGACTCAAATGATTATCCGTGAACTGCGCAGCCGCGGCGTTGAAGTAGATGAAGTTTCGCACAAGCAGGCTTTGAAAAATCAACCCGGGCGCGCTTCGTTTCATCTTCGTCCCAAATAAAGGTGTTGCATGACAGCTACAGCTATTCAAATTGGGCGGCTCTTACGAGCCGGAACGACAGGATTTATCCTCGGTTGCCGCGCCTCGCAACTGGATGCGCCGGCGTTTGGCGCATTGGTAAAAGCCCCGGCTGCCGAACAGTATGAGATCTATGGCTTGATTTACGACATCCACATTGACGATGATGGATTGGTACGCCAGTTGGTCACGGCCGAGGGTGTAGATGAAAGCGTGATCAACGATAACCGCGCCAATCGAAATGTGCCGCTGGAAATCAGTGTGCTTGCGGTAGGTTATCGTCAAAACGGGCGCATTTATCATCTGTTGCCGCCGCGCCCCGCGCTCAGCCTGGATGTTATCTATCTGTGCAGTCCAGAAGAGCTATGTCAGTTTACCTCAACTGGCCGGTTTGGCTATTTTCGTCATGTGTTGCGCGCCAGCGATCTGCCGGTGGGTGAACTGCTGGCAGCGCATATCTTGCAATCTCAGCAAGCTCAAGCTGCGGGTGGAGATCCCGCCTGGGCGACGCGCGCTGCCCAGGAATTGATTACCCTCTTGCGCGACGATTACACGACCCTTATGCAAGTGCTGGGAGCATTAGGGGACGCCATTGGTGAGATTCAGTTTTAGCCACCCACCCATTTATAAATAAAAAGAGGATGCTATGGGCGCTGCGATACAAGATTCAGAATCGGTCGAAATCGGTTATGTGGTCGGAGGCGGGCTGCGTGAAAACCTGCGTGTTCGTTTGATCGTTACTGCCAACCAGGTTCAGGAAGGCGGTTTTGTGGTCATCGAAAGCGGAGATTGGCGATTCTTTGGCTTGATTACCGATTTGCAGCTAGGCGCAACCGACCCGCGCTTCGCCGATGAACAAAGCGAGATGCGCCTGCCGCCGGAGTTGGCGCATCTTCTGCATGGGCAAACGCTCTTTACCAACCTCGAAGTGCTGCCAGCTCTGATGTTGGAGATTGGGCCAGAGCCTGGAACGGCAGAATATAGGCGCTGGAGCGAAGCCATTGACCTGGGTTTGCGCCCCGCGCCTGCTCCGTTGCCGGTTAAAACCATTCCCCCGCATCATGCGCGCGTACGTCTGGCTGCCCCAGGCGACATCGCTGAGATCTTCGGCGACCAAGATAAAGCAGGGAATTTTGTCATCGGTTATACGCGTGAGCAGGGTTATCCAGTGTGTTTGAATCTGGATAAATTTGTTCAACGCTCATCAGGGATTTTTGGCGCCACCGGTACGGGCAAGTCATTCCTGACCCGTATTCTGCTGGCGGGCCTGATCCATTTCAATCGCGCTTCGTTGCTGGTTTATGATATGCACAATGAATACGGTTACGATGACACTGCCTCCGATACCGGCAAGCGCGTGATTGGCCTGAAAACCAAATTCCCCAACCGCGTGCGCGTGGTGGGGCTAGGGCAAGGCACGCTGATCCGTGGTCAACCGCCGGATTTCAACCTGGAGATCGCCAGGCGCGACATCCTGCCAGCAGATATTGAAATGCTTACGCGTGAACTGAATCTAAAGGAAACCACACCTGCCACACTGGATGCGCTTTGGAACGACTTTAGCCATGATTGGTTTGCGCAATTTCAACAAATGCGGTCTGGCGCAACGATCACCGGTGAGGATGGCAAGAAGTACCCCGCGCCGGATAGCGTGGCTGCCTGGGCGCAAAGAAGCGGCGTAAATCAGATGGCTGCTGAAAGTTTACACAACAAGCTTGGGCGGTTGTTCAACACCTCTTATATTGTGGATCAACCCGCTGCAGATAGCGTTGGGGAGATTATCAAGGCTTTGGAAGGGGGCCAGCACATCATCCTGTCCTTTGGCGAGCATGAAAGCGACCTGGATTATTTGCTGGTCAGCAATCTGCTCACCCGGCGCATCCGCGCTGCCTGGGAGAAACGCACCAACGATTTTCGTGCGAAGGGCGAAAAGGAGCCACGGCCCTTGGTGATCGTGGTCGAGGAAGCCCACAAGTTGCTCAACCGCGAAGTGGCGGCGCAAACCACCTTCAGCACGATTGCGCGTGAAATGCGCAAGTATTATGTCACCTTATTGATCGTGGATCAACGCCCCTCACAGATTTATGACGAGGTGATGTCGCAATTGGGTACCCGCATATCGGGTTGGCTGGGCGATGAAGACGACATCCACGCCGTGCTTTCCGGGCTGGCTGGTAGAGAGGTCTTGCGCGGAATGCTGGCGCGCTTGCAGCCAAAGGAGGAGGTTTTGCTGTTGGGTTGGGGTATGCCCATGCCCCTACCGGTTCGCTCGCGCCGTTATGATGATCGCTTTTGGGAGGAGTTGCTGGGAAGACCCTCCGCTCGGCGGCGCGGCGAAGACGAAATCCTCAAAGAACTGGGTTTCTAATGGCTGATTTATGGTTTTGGTTTCAGCCCTGTGGTATATTAGCTGACAGGCAATCTACCAGAGTTGTGCGTAAGCGCATCTGGATATTCTAGTTCGCAATTTCACACAGGAGGTTAACTATGTTGAGCGCAACCATTCAGAAAGCGATCAATGAACAAATCAAGAATGAGTTATATTCAGCCTATTTATACCTGGCGATGTCTGCCCATTTTGAAGCAGCCAGTCTGCCCGGCTTTGCAAAATGGACGCGTGTGCAGGCGAAAGAAGAGACCGAACACGCTATGAAATTTTTCGATTTTATCAACGACCGCGGCGGGCGAGTTGAATTGCTGGCCATTGACAAACCGCCGGTGGAATTCGGTTCGCCGCTGGAAGTCTTCCAGCAGATCCTGGAGCATGAGAGAAAAGTCACGAGCATGATCCACAAACTCTATGAGGCGGCGGTCAAAGAAGGCGACTATCCCACTCAGGTGATGCTACATTGGTTCATTGACGAGCAGGTTGAAGAAGAGAAGAACGCCAGCCTGATTGTGGATCAACTCCAGATGGCTGAAGATCATCAGAGCGCAATCTTGCACATTGACCGTCATGTTGGTAAGCGGGAAGATGGCGATTAGTCATCTCAATTGTTCTTAGAGAATGTGGCGGGCGAATTTTGCTCGCCATATTTTTAATAAATTCTGCTAACCTGACGCAGAGCCTGCCCCGAACGATTGATGCAAAACAGCCCACAGGTCCTTCTAAAAACAAGCCTGCGTGATCTGAAACCTGTGGGAGGTTCGTAACCAACACGGGTCGGCAAGGAGATTGTATCTATGGCTGCTGAGTTGTTCTCTTCGGAGGAAAAACCCTATTGTTCTGATCTTTCGATTCAGGCGGAAGAGCCGCTGATGGCAACCGCCACGCCGACGACAGTCTTTTTGCTGTTGGAATACAACGGCGCCTGGGGGGAGAAGGCTTTGGATGAGAGCGATCTGCCCCAAGCGGTCAAGGCGCGATTGAAGACTTACGCCAAAACGAATCCGACGTGCAAAGTATTGCTGATCAAGACCCATCACAGTAAACGCCAAGCGACCCCTCGCTTCTTTATTGCCCAGACGAAAGAAGATAGAACGGATATTTTTGCATTTTCGCTTCAAGATTATTCCCAACTGCTGGAATTGGACATTGACGCTGTTTTAGCTGGCGATGATGCTTTTCAAACGAACCGTTGGCAGCAGCCGCTCTATCTGGTGTGTAGCAATGGCCGCCGCGACCGTTGCTGCGCCCGTTATGGGATTGCCGTCTTCAATGCTTTATGGGAAGCGACAGAAGACGCCCCCGCGCCGCTGGTTTGGCAGTGTTCGCATATTGGCGGTCATCGTTTTGCCGCCAACCTGATTTGCCTGCCAGAGGGAGTGTTGTATGGGCGGGTGCGGGCAGAAGATGTCCTGTCTATTTTAGAAGCTCATCGAAACGGACAGGTCTATCTGCCAAACCTGCGCGGCAGGATGCGCTTTCAGCCGCCAGTTCAGGCTGCCGAAATCGCTCTGCGCCGTCAGTTGAGCGCGTATGAAACAGAGGCGTTGCGATTTATTGGGTCGCAGCAATATAATCATGAGTGGATGATTGCCTTCTTGCATCCCGCAAGCCAGACCGTCTATGATTTGCGTGTAGCTGAGCGTCCGGGTGAGACGCTGGTCTATGAGAGTTGTCTGCTGGATAAACAGACGCGGGTGCCGATCTATGAAATACAAATCATTGAGAGGGCTGTATGAAGCGATTAAATCAGAAAACCGCAATCATCACCGGCGGCGGTACGGGGATTGGTCGCGGGATCGCCCTGGCGTTGGCTCAGGAAGGTGCACGACTTGTCCTCTGCGGGCGCCGGCTGGAGCGTATCCAGAGCGTTGCCTCTGAAGTACAGGCTATGGGGGGCGAGGCATTGGCTGTACAGGCGGATGTCTCCCATGAACAGGATGTCGCCCGTCTGACGCAGGCCGCTATTGAAACCTATAGCCGGGTAGATATATTGGTGAATAATGCGGCTGTATTTGAGGACGGCGAGCTACATGCGCTCTCCATAGAAAGTTGGGATCGGGTGATGGCAGTGAATCTGCGCGGGGCTTATCTGTGCATACGCCAGGTCTTGCCGCTCATGCGTGCTCAGCGCAGCGGTCAGATTCTGAATATCAGCTCAGAATCGGGCATCGAGTATTATCGCGGCGATGGGGCGTATGGCTTATCCAAACATGCGCTGAATGATTTGGGTGAATATGTCCAGCGCGAGAACCAGGACTTTAATATTCGCGTGAACACAATCTGCCCCGGCATGGTGGTGACTGAAATGACCAAAGGATCGCCGGGTCTGAATGAAGAGAAATGTCTGTACCCCGAAGATATCGCCGATCTGGCCATTTGGCTGCTGACCCGCCGAGAAAACATTAAGATCGGTACGCCGATCTTGATCCAGACGATGCTAAACCCATGGGAGTGATCCGCTGATGAAGCTGGCCACGTTGTGTTATGTCCGCCGGGATGGGAAAACCCTGATGATTCATCGCAACAAGAAAGCAAACGATATGCATCGGGGAAAATGGAATGGATTGGGCGGGAAATTTGCGCCCGGCGAGACGCCGGAAGAATGTGCAGTCCGCGAGATCTATGAAGAATCAGGGCTGCAAGTGAGGGATCTGAAGCTGAGAGGCGTGTTAACTTTTCCAGCGTTTGCAAATGACGAGGACTGGTACGCCTTTGTATTCACAGCAACTCCCATGGGGAAGGATGCAGATCTACTTGCCTCGCCGGAGGGCGATTTGCAATGGGTGGAGGACCGGCGGTTACTGGAACTCAACCTTTGGGAAGGGGACCGCATTTTTATCCCCTGGTTGGAGCAGGGTCGGTTTTTTTCGGCAAAGTTCGTTTACCGGGACGGTGTATTGGTTGATTACGGTGTGAATTTCTATCCATTGGTTTCTGGGTAGCTAAGAGCCAGGATCATTGCTGGGTGCGATAACGTTCGAACAACCCCAAAACTTTATCAGCGTAGGAATAGCCGGAGTTCATGGGCCCATACGATTTAAGCGCCTCGCGCAGGTTGCCGTGACGCCTCAGCAGACCAGCCAACATACGCGTGCCATACGCGACATTGAATTCGGGGTTCATCAATTCCTCTGAGCTGGGGCGGTCGCTGAAGCAGGGACCATTCACGCACATAAACGACGCTGCCAGACCATCCCGCGGCATCACTTGCATCAAGCCAACTGCGCCGCTGCGAGAGTATGCGTTTTCGTCGCCGCCACTTTCCAGCCAGATTAACGCTGCCACCAAATCCGGGGGTAAGCCATGTTTTTGGGCATAGAAAGTGATTAAGCCGCACCAGCGGGTTACTTTCTCCGGAAACAGGCTGCTGACCCGGCATTCTCCGTTATTCGCGACTTGGGCTGGCAACCCTTCTGCCTGTTGGCTCACCACAGTTTGTACGGCGTGCACATCATCCGTTGCGGCGGATAGTGACGGCAGTTGAGCTGCTGCTCGCAACAAGAAGAGCGCCAGGCACAGACCGACGAAGAGCGTGACAATGGCAATACAGCCAGGGCTTGGGGCCGGCGCGCTGTTAGGCAGGATGAAGTTCGCTTCTCCGATCTCAAAATCATCGCCGATGGAGTAATCCAGCGCCGGGTCAAACAGATCATCATCCTCTACATATTCAAAGTATGCAGGCTCCTCAAATGCATTCATCCGATCTCCAATGATGGTGGAGAAATTGGTTTGGTTAACCCTTGACAAAATAGAACTAATGTTCTATATTTATTATAATCATGTTCCAATGCATTGTCAACTCACTTGGATGGGCGCCAGATTAGAAATTTAGCAGCGAAAACTTTTGTCTATCTTTTGGAGGAGGCTGAAAATGAATGCTAGCCAGGTCCTGTTTCATCAAATGCGCTTACGCCGAGGTTTGGTTTTCGGCGTCATCATTGTCACAGCGCTGTTTGCTTTTGAGATATTTAACTACAGCACCACAGAATTTGCTTTGAATGATTTGTTGGGCGAATTGTCATTTGTCGGCGTGCGCTGGGCGACGATCTTGGCCATCGCCTTCTGCGGTATTGACTTTGCTGGCATTGCCCGTCTGTTCACGCCCACCGACGGCGGAGGGCAACCATCTGCGGGGCCAAATGAAAGCTGGTATCTCTTCGGCGCCTGGCTGCTGGCGGCAACCATGAACGCCATGCTCACCTGGTGGGGCGTCTCGCTGGCGATTTTGGATCATCAGACGCTGGGCAATGAAGTGGTCAGTCGTGAAACGATGTTGCGGGTGGCGCCGGTTTTCGTTGCGGTATTGGTCTGGCTGATTCGCGTTTTGATTATTGGAACTTTTTCAGTCGCTGGGGATCGTCTGTTCAATCAGACCTCCGAGCGACCCGTTGTTTCTACTCGTCCACAGACGCGCCCCCAGGTATTGCAGCAACCTGCGCCTCGTCCTGCTTCATTACGTCAGGTTGCAAACCCGGCTTCTCTGAGGCCGTCTGTCAAAGCCAGCGCTCCTTCTCAACCAGAGATGTTTGGCGGCAGTCGTCCTGAGCCAACCTATCATTCCCTGTCCGCGAGCAACAGCGGAGCTGCTCAAAACCTGAGTGGCGCGAATCAAGTTAACCCAACACCGTCTCGCTCCAATATCCTGCGCTCTGGGCCGCAAATGCGACGCTGAATGCTCGAATGCAAACTCCCCTCTCATCAGGCCAGTGGGTCAACAAGTCCATGTTACCCATTGGCCTGAATGTTGACAATCACTTCTCGTGACAATTATTTTGCGCTAAAGGCAGCCAGACGCAAAAGGTCGTCCCGCTGGGTTCACGTGAAGAAACTTCAATTTGCCCCCCGTGATTGCGTACAATCCAATAGGCGATAGATAAGCCTAAGCCAAACCCCTTTCCTTCTTTCGTGCGTGTGCGCGATTTTTCGCCGCGATAGAACCGTTCGAAAATATGCGGCAAGTCTTCGGGGGGAATACCCGGGCCGTTATCGCTCACCGTGATTCTGGCGCGGTTATCCACTTTGCCCACTCCCACGATTACTTCGCCGCCCGTCGGCGTATATTGGATGGCGTTGCCGATCAGGTTGACGAGCACCTGTTTCAGGCGATCTTTGTCGCCGCAAACAAGCACTTGGTCAATCTCCCCCAAAGTCAGACGCAAGCGGTCCTTGGTTAGGATACGCATCTGATTGAGGACTTCCAGCACCAGCGAGTCGATTTCGACCAGCTCGTTTGCCAGGGGCAATTTGCCCGATTCGGCCTGCGCCAGCAAGAGTAGATCGCCGACCAGCCGGGTGAGCCGATCCACCTCGCTTTCGATGCTGTCCATTGACTCTTCATCTGTACAGTTCATGCGCCGCATCAGGTCAATGTTTCCTTTAATCACCGTTAAAGGGGTGCGCAATTCATGACCAACATCGGCAATAAAGCGTCGTTGAGTGTTGAACAAGTTTTCCAGTCGGGAAAGGGTCTGATTGAAGGCTTTGATCAATTGACCGACTTCATCTTCCTCTGGCCCCTGATAGGGAATGCGGCGGGAAAGGTCGTCGGCGCGAGTGATCTGCAAGGCGGTTTGCGTAACCGCTTCGAGCGGCGTCAACGCCTGACTGATGCTGATCCAGCCTGCCACGCCGGCGATGACCATGGAGATGGCTGCGCCAATGAAGAGCACGATCAGCAATACCTTCTGAATGGTATGGATCATCGCCAGGCTGGAGGCGACCTGCAGCACGCCGACCACGCGATTGGTGTTGCGATAGACCATGGGGACGGTCAGGACACGCATCGAAGTATCGCCCAGGGTCACATCTCGGAAGCCGAGACGGGAGGATTGAACGCCAACCGGGTCCAGCGGACGGGTATAGCCGGAAATGTTGGGTGAACTGGACGCCAATTGACCGTTTTTCCCCCAAATTTGGATGTACACATCGCTGAAGAGATTAAGCTCTGGCAGCGAGGTTACCCCTAAAGCGTCGGCGCGAACGGAACCCAGCACGGTTTCCGCTGCCCATTCCAGGCGTGCATCCACCTGGCGGATCAGCGTAACGCTGACCGAAATATAAACTGCCATGCCGAAAATGAATAGAATGCCCCCGACAATCGAAGTGTACAGTAAAGCCAGACGGGCGCGCAGCGACATTTAAGTTTAGATAAAAGATCGTGCGGTCAGGAGGCTTCTCTCAAAACGTAGCCCATTCCCCGCACGGTATGAATCAGCCGAGGTTCCTGTTCTGCTTCGAGTTTTTGCCGTAGATAGCGGATATAAACTTCGATGATATTGCTCTCTCCGCCAAAATCATATCCCCAGACGCGATCGAAAATCATGTCGCGGGTCAGCACCTGACGCGGGTGACGCAAGAAAAGTTCCAGCAGTTCATATTCTTTGGCGGTAAGCGAGATCACCCGGTCGCCGCGGGAAGCTTGTCTGGTTCCTGTGTCTAGAGAGAGATCGGCGAAGCGGAGAACTTGTGGGCGGCTGGGTTGAGCGCGGCGCAACAGAGCGCGGATGCGCGCCAGCAATTCATCCAGGTTAAAGGGTTTGACCATGTAATCGTCCGCGCCCATATCCAATCCCTGGATGCGATCATTGACTGTGTCTTTAGCAGTCAGAATCAGAATAGGCACCGGGCCACCGGCGCGCAGCCTGCGGCACACTTCCAGGCCGTCAATGCCGGGCAGCATCAGGTCCAATACGACCAAATCGGGAGGATTATCGCGTGCCAGGGCGAGGCCGGATTGCCCATCTACTGCGGTATCCACCTGATACCCTTCATAGGCCAACCCTCGCCTTAAAAACTTCAAGATTGCTTCATCATCTTCAATGATTAGAATCCTTGCGCTCATAAGACCTCCACTCTAGTTCTATTAATATACCACAGGGAGGGAAAAGTAAAAAGGCTGCACGCGGCAGCCTTTTTACCCAATGTTCGTTAAAGCAGCGTCGAGTTCTGATCGGATCGAACGAACAGACGCCTGGTTTGCCAGTTACACGATCTCGATTACTGCACCGGCGGCTTCCAACTTGGCCTTGGCGTCGTTTGCAGCTTCCTTGCTGACTGCCTCAAGGATCTTGCTACCGGCGGTTTCAGCCACGTCTTTGGCTTCTTTCAGCCCCAGGTTTGTGAGCTGGCGGATGGTCTTGATGACTTCGATCTTCTTAGGACCTGCGTCCTTAATGACTACGTCGAATTCGGTCTTTTCCTCAACCGGCTCCGCAGCCGCTGCAGCGCTAGGGGCGGCCATCGCTGCCATTGCCACAGGCGCAGCGGCGGAAACACCCCAAACCTCTTCCAGCTTCTTCACCAATTGCGAGGCTTCGAGAACAGAGAGCTTGCTCAGCTCTTCAACGAGTTTATCCAAATCAGCCATTTTTATACTCCTTCAAAATCGTGAAATCAAAATTCTTCCCAAAAATTCGTTATCAACAAACGCGGTGGTTCATGCTGCCGCGGGGGCAGCGTCTTTCTCGCTGTAGGCGCGGAGGGCCGCAGCCACCTGGCGAGCAGGCTCGGCAAGCGTGCGCGCCAGCCTGCTGGCAGGCGCAGCCAGTACGCCTAACAATTGCGCGCGCATGATCGGTAGAGGCGGTAGATCAGCCAATGCCTTCACTTCTTCCGCAGAAATCGGACGCCGATCCAGAAGACCGCCTTTGATCTTGACAAATTCCGAAGTGCGAGCAAACTCGCTCAACACTTTGGCAGTTTCAGGCGCATCTTTGAATGCGAAAACCATGGCGCTGCTGCCTTCGAGAAAACTCTCTGGCAGTTGCAGACCAGCAGAAGTGATAGCAACCTGTCCCAGCGTGTTTTTGATGATGTGGAATTCGCCGCCCACTTCGCGCACTTTCGCGCGCAGATTATCAATGTCTTTCATCGAGAGGCCGACGTATTCGGTCACAAACATCGCCTGGCTGCGGGTGAGCCAGTCCACGTATTGGGCGACCAGTTCCTCTTTACGTTTCCGTGAGATCGCCAATGTTCATTCACCTCCTTTCTAAATAAAAGTCTTTGCCTCGCTGAGCTTTGGCAAAGACCTTCCATCCGTACACGGATTTATATTCTGGAGGGCCTCCACCTCGGCAGGAGATTAAGCTGTCGTTTCCGATCAGCGCCTGCTGTCTCTGGCGAAGCGTTCGGCGAGCTGCTCGCCGATTCAATTGTTCACTGCGTTTGTAACCTCGTGGGCGCGCGCCCACGACACTACTTACTCTGGAAGCTCCATGGATTGCGATGCAGCCGGGTCAACCTTAATGCCAGGCGCCATGGTTGAGGTCAAAGTAATCCGGCGAATGTATGTGCCCTTGGCGGAAGCCGGCTTGGCTTTCTTTACCGCTTCCATCAGAGCTGCCAGGTTCTCGTATAGCTTCTTCTCGTCGAATGAAACTTTGCCAATGGGTACGTGCAAGTTGGCGGTCTTGTCGACGCGAAACTCTACACGCCCGGCTTTGGCCTCATTGACCACGCGTGGAATATCTTCCGCTGGAATCACTGTGCCGGCTTTGGGGTTGGGCATCAATCCGCGCGGGCCAAGGACGCGTCCCAGGCGACCAACTTTGCCCATCATATCTGGGGTGGCGATGGCCACATCGAAATCCGTCCAGCCGCTTTGGATTTTACCGATGATTTCATCGTCATCGGCGACATAATCGGCGCCCGCCTGGCGCGCAAGCGCGGCGCCATCTCCCTGGGCAAACACCAGAACGCGCACTGTCTTGCCCAGACCATGCGGCAGCACCACTACATCTCGCACCTGCTGATCGGCGTGGCGCGGATCTACTCCCAAGCGGATGTGCACTTCCACGGTGCTATCAAACTTGGTGGTTGATGTCTCTTTGACCAGTTTGATCGCTTCGCGGGGGTCGTAATTACGGGTACCATCAATTTTCGCCGCTGCTTCTAAATATTTCTTTCCATGCTTTGCCATATCGTCTCCTTCGTGGTTCAAACGGGCGCCGGAGAGAACCAGTACGCCCTCCCACCGGGGGCTAATCTACAATTTCCAATCCCATATTAAGGGCAGTGCCTTCGATCTGGCGCATCGCGCCTTCGATATCCACTGCGTTGAGATCTTTCATCTTCAATTCTGCGATCTCGCGCACCTGAGCGCGGGTTACTTTGCCAACCTTATCGCGTGGGGCATGCGCCGAACCCTTTTCGACGCCGGCGGCTTTCTTGAGCAGTACTGAAGCGGGCGGCGTCTTAAGCACAAACGTGAAAGAACCGTCCGTATAGATGCTGATCTCCGCAGGGATAATCTCGCCCATGCGATTGGATGTGCGGGCGTTATATTCCTTGCAGAAGGCCATCAGATTGATCCCATGCCCGGCCAGCGCCGGGCCAATGGGGGGCGCAGGATTTGCCTTACCGGCAGTGATCTGCAAACGTACAATTGCCTTAAGTTTCTTTGCCACAGTTTTTCTCCTTCGTGGTATTAGCGGGTGAGGGAAAAACACCCTCCCACCGTTCAAGCCATCCGCCAATGATGCAAAGCGAACGGCTGTTATGCCTTCTCTACTTGTAAGAAATCCAATTCAACCGGCGTTTCCCGGCCGAAAAAGTTGACCATCACGCGCACTTTGGCGCGCTCCATATCAATCTCCGAAACTGTGCCGCGAAAGTCGTTGAAGGGACCATCCACGATGCGCACTCGTTCTCCCGGTCTGAATGTGACCTTGATGCGCGGCGCTTCCGCCTCCATGCGTTTAATGATCTGCGCCACTTCCTCTGGTCGTAACGGCGTGGGTGTGTTGCCCATACCTACAAAGCCAGTCACTCCTGGAGTGTTGCGCACCACATACCATGATTCTTCGCTCAGGATCATATTAACCAGGATATAGCCAGGGAAAACGCGGCGCTCCACGGTTCGGCGTTTGCCTTCTTTGACCTCGATCTCTTCCTCGGTGGGGACGACGACATCGAAGATTTTATCTTTCATCCCCATACTTTCGATACGCTGTTCGAGATTATGACGGACTTTGTTTTCGTAGCCGGAATAACAATGGACGACATACCAGGCGCGCCCATCTCCCGCTTCGGTTTCTGCTAAGCCAGCCTCGTCTGCGCCTGGAAAACCAAAATCCGCCGATAGATCGCTTTCGCTGATCGGCTCCTCTTGATCGTTGGCTTGCCCTTCAATGTCAGAAATATTCAACTCTGCATCGTCAGGGCTTTCTTCGATCCATTTATCGGGTCGGTTTTCTGGGTCGTACGAATCCATTTTGCCTACTTTCCTGTGGCTTGTGGAGCGACGCGGTCTGCTCTCTTTCGATCACACTGCGCAGATTTCTGGCGTCAGGCAAACAGCAAAGCGAAGAGGCGCAAGAAAATAAAGTCCAGCAAGCCTAAATAGAAGCTCATAATAAACATAACCACTAAAACGACAATGGTGAGGTTTGTGGCTTCTTTACGCGTGGGCCATGAGACTTTGCGCAACTCTCCTACCGTCTCATTAACGTACCGCCGGATAGCATTGGGTTGCTTATAAGCGCCAGATTTTTCTTCTTTCTCTTTGTTTGCCACAAAACACTCCTTACGGGCAGTCATTGCCTCGAGATTTTCTTACGCTTAAAACGCCGCCTGGAAAGACGGCGTTATGTTCAGGCAGGCCAGGCAGGAATCGAACCCACAACCCCCGCTTTTGGAGAGCGGTGCTCTGCCAAATTGAGCTACTGGCCTGTATTCACGTGTCTCCTACACCAGCGTCACACGTCTGTTATTATTCTACCACTACTTTTCTGGACGTGTGACGGCTGGCGCGGAACACGTTCAATGATTACTTCGTTTCGCGATGCAGTGTATGTTTGCGGCAGCGCGAGCAATACTTCTTGAATTCCAAACGGCCAGGATCGTTGCGGCGGTTTTTCTCGGTGGTGTAATTGCGTTCCTTACACTCTGTACATGCCAGCGTGATCACTGGTCGAACATCTTTCTTGGATGCCATACTGATTTTTACTATCCGCTTTCGGCGGATCTCCTTCCGTCAAAGTTAATCCAGGATTTTGGTGATTGCGCCGGCGCCGACGGTGAGACCGCCTTCACGGATGGCGAAGCGCGAGCCCTGCTCCAGCGCCACCGGCACGATCAGT
>JAGVAD010000027.1 GCA_020060465.1 Anaerolineales bacterium | reverse complement strand
GAGCGGCGACGGGGGCAGGGGCGAACGATGGGGTGTTGGAGTTGTGGCTGGACGGGGTGCAGCGCTACGTGATCATCGGCATAGACAACGACACGCGCAACATCGAGAGTGTACGCTTGGGCGGGGTGTCAGGGATTGACATCGGCAGCAGCGGGGTGTACTACTTCGATGAGTTCAGCTCAACTCGATGAGATGAAGTAAGCGGATTAGCCGCTAGAAAGAGGTGAAAATAACTGGGGCTGTGCCTGAAAAAGCACAGCCCCAGTTCCGTTGGTTCGTTGAGACGAAAATCAGACTCGGAGGATTCTCTGCGTCAGCGTGAATGGACAACTGCTTCGGTCTGTGTAGCACCGGGTGTGGTCTTTGCTGAGGGCTGTCTTGCCTGACGCAGGTAGATAAACCAATAAACCAGCCCGACCATGAGCGCCCCGCCAATGATGTTTCCTATGGTTACAGGCAGCAGGTTGGCAAAAAAGAAGTTGCCCCAGGTGAGATGGGGAAAATCCGCCGGGGTCTTTTGGATTGCCTCGAAGAATTTTGGCGCTCCCATATACTTGATGAACAGAGCCATAGGGATGAAATACATGTTCGCCACACTGTGTTCAAACCCGGCGGCTACAAAGGCTGAGATGGGCGGGATGATGGTCAGGATCTTGTCCACAGTGTTGCGGGCGCTAAAGCACATCCATACTGCGATACAGACCAAAGCATTGCAGAACACACCCAATGCGATGGCCTGGATAAATTCTAGGCTGGTCTTCGCTTCCCCAATGTTCAACGCCGTCAGACCGACAGCGCCGTTGCCGAAAGTGTATTGCTTGGTCAAAAACATCAGATAGGCGGTTGCCAATGATCCCAGGAAATTACCCAAATAGACAATGATCCAATTACGCAACAATGCGCTCAGAGTAATCCGTCCGCTGGCAAAAGCCATGACGATCAAGTTGTTGCCGGTGAAAAGTTCTGAGCCAGCTACAATTACCATAATCAGGCCTATGGAGAAGGTCAGGCCAGAGAGTAAACGAACAATGCCATACGGCAGCGAAGCGCAGCCTGCGCTCACCGTGGTGGCAAAGATTGCTCCCATGGCAATGAAAGCGCCCGCCAGGACGGCTAACATCAACATGCTGGCGCCATCCAGCGAGGCTTTTCTAACCCCCGTTTCTGTGGCTTTGTTTGCCATGGCAGGGGGCATCAAAGCGTCAAAAGAGATCTCAACGCTCATACGCTGATTGTCTCCTCATGGGAATTGAATAGACATCTTGCAGGTGTTCCTGCTAAGCGTAAACCGGCGCGCCAATTGAATAGATGTGCTTTGCCAGAGTGTTTTCAGGTGCATGAATGACGAGGTTGGGGTCTATGGCGCGGATGAGGCTCTGACACAACACGTTGACTCCATAATGCGCCAGCTCCACCTCTAATAAGCCGGAGCGCCTGGCGGTATCCAATACCGGACAACCCATTACGGTGAAGTTCAGCTCAGGTCCGATTTGCTCGACGGTGAAATGCGCATCCATGGATTCGAGAATGCATTCCAGAGCGCATACGCCAATGTTGGCGGCTAACGCTGCCGCTGGATGATTTTTGAAATAATTCGCCAGGGCTATGCCAAGGTCTTCGGCAAAGCTTTGCATAGTCTGACGCGCCTTTAACGAATCGCGCCAGGTTTGGCAGTACATGGCGTATTCCAGGAAAATCTGACAGAGATTTACCGCAGAGACGCTACCCAGATCCGGGATCTCGCCCCATATGCGAAAACCTCGCACTGGGTCGTCGCAGATAAATATTTCGCGCTGGTTCACTTCACAGTGGTAGATGTCTGCGCTGGCAACAGGGTATCTGTATAGACGTACAGCGTTCCGCTCAGAAAATTTTGTACCCATCGCTGTTTCCTCCTGAACCGCGGGCGACTTCGAAGCGGATCCTAAAGACGGTTCAACAACTACCCGTTTGAGCCTGTGGCTTCATTCAATTGTTTGAACAAATTCCCTTAACAATCAATTTATAGCTGGCAGGTAACAAAATCAATAGCAAGCCAGTAACATATTAGTAACAAATCTAACTTTTATGTTACGCTTCGAGAAGCGGAATCTCAGACGGTCAATGCGTGGGATCGGCGCTTTATGGGTGTTGGTTTGAAGGCGTGTTCAAGACGTAGCCGACGTGAGGAATGGTCTCGATCAATGTCGACGCACCAGGTTCGGGTTCAATTTTATTGCGCAGGCGATAAATGAGTTGTTTGAGCATTTCATGGGTAGCCCCCTCAGGTCCCCAAACGCGGGTGATCAGGCTTTCCGTGGTCATCACTCGATCTGCGTTCTGTATCAATGCCATCAACAGGCGCATTTCCAGCCGGGTGAGATGAATTGGCGGGTGCTCGTTCCATCGAGCTTCGCGGCGCTCTAGATTGAGCGAAAGCGGCCCGGCGTTCAGAACCTCGTGAGGCTCGCCAATCGTGCGACGCAAGAGCGATCGAATGCGGGCGATGAGTTGGCGCAGGCTGAAGGGTTTGGTGACATATTCATCAGCCCCGGCTTCCAGTGCGGCAATTACGTCTTCATCTGCGTTGCGTACTGTCAACATCATGATCGGCGTATTCGACTCGGCGCGCACACGCGTGCAGACTTCTAATCCATCCATATTCGGAAGCGTCCAATCCAGCACGATCAGATCAGGTTTTTCTTTCAAGAATAAGGCCAGTGCAGTTCGTCCGTCGTGTGCGAGATGGACTTCAAAGCCGGCGCGCCGCAGCGTAAAGGCCAGCACATCCGCCAGGGCGAGGTCGTCTTCAACAACGAGGATTCTGGTCATGGTCTGCTCCATGCTCGTCTTGCGGCTTGAGCGGAAGGGTGAACCACACCCGTGCGCCGCCCTCTGCTCTGTTCTCGGCGCCCACCTGTCCACCATGCGCTTCCACGATGGCTTTGACGACCGAAAGCCCCAGCCCGATCCCATATTGCGCTCCACTGGGCTGGTCGCCGGTGACAAAGCGGTTGAATAGCTCGGAATAACGCTCTGCAGGCAATCCTGGGCCACAATCCAACACTGCCAGCGTAACCGAGTTGAAGCCTGGCTCAACGGAAACAGTGATCGGCGAGCCAGTTGGGCCAAACTTACTAGCATTCATCAATAGATTAACGATCACCTGCGCCAGGCGCTCAGGATCTGCCCAAAGTGTGAGCGTTTCATCAGAGGAATTCACGTGCAATTCTTGAGCTCGACGTTTGAGCAAGGGCGCCACCAATGTAGCGGCGTTGTCCAAAGCATCTTGAAGGCGAATTGGGCGAGGGCGTAAGCGGAAGCAACCGGCGTCCATTGCCGCGCTCTCCAGCAGGTTGTCCACGAGCATTTGCATGTGAGAGATGCTCAGGCGAATCATGTTCGCCAGATCGGTCAACTCATCTGTAGTCAGGTTGGCGCTATTTTCAACCAACATTTCCGTGGTGGCAATGATGCCTGAGAGCGGCGTGCGAAATTCATGCGCCACATTGGCCAGGAAATTACAACGCAGCCGGTTGACCGCTTCTTCCTCGCTGACATCGCGCAACACCACCACACGTTCACGAGGATACCCTGTCGCGCTCTGGTTGTTGAGCCAAGAGACAAGCACCGCCAAAGTAACGGGCTGGTCATGCGCATCGAGAATCATGATATGTTGAGGGGACGTAGCAGATTGCGGTGTTTGAAGCAGTTCGCGCAGGGTAAAGGCTTCTCCGGGGGCGGGCCGAAAGACTTGCATATAGTGCCTTTGAAGTACATCCAGGGCGCGGTAACCCAGAATACTTTCAGCGTCTGGACTGAAATAGGTAATGCGCTCGTTTTCATCAATTGCAATCACTCCTTCGCGCACCGCGCTCAACAAGCGTTCCATATGTTTCATCTCGCGCTGAGTGATTTGTAGCGTTTGTCGTAAATCTCGTCGTGCGCGGTCGAGTTGGCGCGCCAGTTGGTCTATTTCTGGCACGCCATAATCATAGAAAATTGGGGTTTCTAGATCCCCGGAGTCTATCCGTTTTGCTGCCTCTGCCAGGCTAAACAGGGGGCGAGTAATCAGGCGGGTGAGTATCATAGCCAGAATAGAACCCACCAGTGCTACGGTCATTCCAATGCCGATGAGCAAAGCGACAATATAGATTACACGGCGGCGAATCTCTCTTCCTGATAGAGCGGTTTCGCTGACGGCAACCACATGGCCGTTGGCGTCAATGAGGGGTGCAAGTCCTACATAGTAATCCTCGCCTTCGGCGGAGGCGAAAGTGCAACAGGTGGTTTGGGTGCGAATGACTCTCTCGGTGGCGTCAAGATCCAGCGGCCAACTCAACATCTCGTTCAAACTGACCGCGACGCGTCGCTTGCCAATGATAATGCTTTGCGCCATGCCCGTGTTTGCCGCCAGCGTTCGCATGAACTCGCGATTGATCTCACGAGCGACGATTAGCCAACTGTCCACTTCAAGATGGCATGTGTCCGGGGGGCGAACTTTATCGGCCGCGACGATCAGCAGGCGGGGCGGAACATTCGGTGGATCATTCAGTGAGATAAAGTCAGAGAATGGTAGTTCTCGATCTGCGATCATAGTATTGGCGGAGGGGAAGTTCGTTTGAGCCGCGCCATAACTATTTCCTCTTGAATCGACAACGAGGAGCAGATCTATCTCTGCATCTTTTTGGATATTTGCCAGATAACTTCTCATTGATTGCTCATCGCCTGATTGTAGCAGGGCGCAAAGCGTTGGGCGCTTGGCAATGAGCGCGGTGATATTGATCAGACGAGTTCGTTCAGCATGGTATAAAGCCTGAGTGGCGGACTGGGAGTTTTGAACGCGCAGCCAAACTTGTTGTTCGAGTTGACGCCAGCTTGCTCCAACGGCTGGCAAGCTAATTAAGAGCACCGTAATCAACACCAAGAACACCATGCCCAGGATGATACGCTGGGGAATGGACGTGCGGCGTAGAAAGGCTCGGATTTTGCGCAACATTTTAACTCCACTGTTGCCGCAACTGCTTCAGTAATATGGACGAAAGGCGATCATTTGCGCGATTAAGTTTTATTCTAGCATCAATCCATCTTTCAAGAATAGTCTTTTTCAAAATCAGCGGTGATCTTCAATCCTGGTAAACAGAAATTGACTTCTTTATGCGCAAACCCAATGTGACGGCGAAAATAGTCAGGCCCAAGGTCAGATCCAGCAGTACAGCCCACATCACACTCAGCGCGCCAAATTGGGCGAACAGTTGCCCCATCAACCAGGGCAAGACCATGCCACCTGCGCCTGTGCCGACGAAAAACCAGCGCGTTGCCTGTCCGCTCAAGGTCATGCGTTGCTCGGCGTATGCCAGCAGGGTGGGAAAGATTGAAGCCATGCTCAACCCCAAACCCAGCGCTCCCAGCCACATGATCCAACTGGAATGAGGAAACCACAGGATCAGCCCCAGGCTAATCAGGCAGCCGGCGAAATCGGCGAGAATGATGCGCTGCGGCGAGAAGCGAGCCGCGATGGGGATGATTAATAATCGGCCGGTCATCAGCGCGCCCCAAAATCCCGATGTCAAATATGCAGCCGAGGCGACATTACCCAGGCCTAATTCGATGGCGTAAGTATAGATCCAGTTACCGAAGCCCACCTCCGCGCCGACGTACAGAGCAAAGACCAACGAGAGCAAAGCCACCAGGGTTAAATTCACTGAGCGGGGGTCGCCCTGCGTGGCTTGGGCGGGTGTGGATGGGCTGGGCAGGCGCATTAAATACACCACAGCGGGCAGGGGGACAAGCGCTATCAGAGAGAAGGCCGGCGTGATGCTGTTTGTATGCAGCAGGGACTGCGCGATCAGCAGCGGAGCGGATAACGCACCGACGCCGAAAAAGAAATGCAAGCCGTTTAAATAAGGCGTCGCACGAGCGCGATGCACCCAGACCAATAAAAGGTTGGCGCCCATATCCAGCGCCCCCTGTCCCAATCCCATGAGGAATACAGCGCCGGTCAGCAGCCAGAGCTGATCAATCCGCGGAATGAGCGCCAGCCCGATGCTGGCAATCAGCAGCGAAAACGCCAACAGTCGGTTGCCCGGCAGCCGATCATAAGCCCGCCCAACGCTCAGCGAACCCAACAGGAAGCCAAAAGAGGCGGCGGTGAAGATCAGTCCAATCTCCCCCAGGGCGCTGCTGGTTTGCTGCGCCAGGTTGGGCAAGGCTGGGCCAAGCGCGGCGGAGGTCAAACCCAACAGGATAAAAGCGAAGTAATATGTCAGTGTATAAGGTAAGTGTTTGCGTATAGATGTTGTCATGTGATTCCCGCGCCCGGTTTGTTCGTCTCTCAATGTTATAATAATTGCTGCGCCTTTCAAACAGGGCGACAAACGAAAGATCATAGTTGAAAGCATCAAATGAGTTCATTCAAGTTTACTCTGAATCAGCTTGAAACGCGCCTGCAAACCCTGATCGAGGGCAGCGCGGCGCGGTTGTTTCCTGACCGCACTGCGCCGCACAGGCTGATTCATAGTTTGCTACAAGCCGTGCAAGACAGCCTCCAACCCGTGGCTGACGGTCAGTTGCAAGCGCCCAATCTCTACGTCTTATTGGTCAACCCGGAAGATACCAACCAATTGCGCCAAAATCAAACCTTCCTGGATGAACTTGCCGCGTTGTTGCGTCAGACATGCCAGGAAGCTGGTTTGCGCCTCTCAGGACCGGTCTCTGTGCGTCTGGAATCCGACGCCTCTGTTGCGCCTGGGGAAATCCATGTCATTGCCCGCGATAGCTTGCAGGATCTGACCCCCACCAGTGGAGTGGTATTGACGCATGACGCATCGGAACACGCGCCGCAAAATGCCTTTTTGATCGTAGATGGAGTGCGCGTCTTTCCACTCGATCAACCGGTGATCAATATTGGCCGTCGCCCGGATAATCAATTGGTAATTGACGATCCACGCGTTTCGCGTGTACACGCCCAACTCCGATTGGCGCATGGTCGTTTTATTCTCTTTGACCTGGAATCTACCGGCGGCACGTGGGTCAATGGACAGCGCATTCACCAGCAGACGTTACATCCCGGCGATGTGATTTCCCTGGCGGGCGTACCGTTGGTATTCAGCCATGACGCCGCCGAAAGCGACGATACCCAGCAATTGAGCCTGAGCGAAACGTGAGCGGCCCCATCCTGCTTGCCCTGCGTCTGTTGCTCGCTGTAGCCCTATATGCCTTTCTGGTCTGGGCGTTATGGTTGATGTGGCGCGATCTACGTCAGCAATCGCGCCAGCTTGCTGCGCCTGCCGCGCCGCCATTAATTCTTACTTTGAAGAATGACGGCGCTGAGCTTACCTACCGTTTTACGACGGCTGAAGTCATCATTGGGCGCGACCCAACCTGTAACTTGCGCCTGGATGAAAAGACACTTTCCGCCCGCCATGCCCGTCTGTCTTATCACCATGGGCAGTGGTGGGTGGAAGATTTACACTCTACCAACGGCACTCTGCTGAACGCGGAAAGGGTAAGCGAGCCGGTGGTTGCAGCAGCCGGGGACTTGCTACGCTGCGGGGCAGTGTTGTTTGAAGTCAACTTTGAGCCGACGTAATCCTTGAAGGAGAATGTATCATGGAATCGAAAATCACCTCTGCGCCTGTGCTTGGCGTCATCGGCGGCTCTGGCCTGTACCGAATGGGCGGCCTGGAGGAAATCCAGGAATATGATTTGGAGACGCCATACGGCAAACCCAGCGCGCCCATTGTTGTGGGTAAACTAGAAGGCCGAACGATCGCATTCCTGGCGCGACACGGCTTCGGACATACCATTATGCCTACCCAGGTCAATTATCGCGCCAACATCTACGCTTTCAAGATGCTGGGCGTGGAACGTGTGGTGAGCATCAACGCCTGCGGCTCGCTGCGCGAAGATTACGCCCCGGGAGAAATCGTCATCCCCGATCAACTTTTCGATTTCACCCACCATCGGCCGCGTACCTTCTTCGGCGACGGCCTGGTGGCGCATGTCGGGGTTGCAGATCCCTTTTGCGCCGATCTTTCCGCTCAACTCCTGGAAGCAACCCGCCAAACGGGCGTGACCACACACGTTGGCGGCACATTTATCATCATCGAGGGGCCGCGTTTTTCCACGCGCGCTGAATCCAATGTGTATCGCTCATGGGGCATGTCCATCATCGGCATGACCGCTGCCCCGGAGGCGTTTCTGGCGCGTGAAGCCGAAATGTGTTACGCGGTGATGGCGCATGTGACGGATTACGATGTCTGGCATACTACCGAAGAGCCAGTGTCGGTGGATAGGGTGATCGAAATTTTGCATCGAAACACCCAAATTGCCCAAGAAGCCGTGCGCAACCTGGCGCGCAGTCTGGGCGAAGAGCGCGCTTGCGGCTGCGGCCAGGCATTGGCGAACACGCTTATCACCGAGCGTGAGCGTATCTCGCCGGAGGCGCGCCGACGGACTGCATTATTGATCGGGAAATATCTGTGAGGCGTCGCTGCTGTTGATGCCGTATGAACCTTCGCCAGCTATAGATTGGATCGAACGTCGTCTGCTGCTGCTAGCAGGGCTGTTCCTGTTCTTCACCGCCCTGGCGCTCACGCTATCGCCGGCGGCGCGAACGCGTTCCTGGTCGGTAGATTTACGCTGGAGCCACTGGCTGGGTTTTTTGGTTTGGTCGCTCGGTTTTGCCCTGGTGCAGCGTCGTCTGCGGCGTTTGCTGCCCAACCGCGATCCCTACTTGCTGCCTGTGGCTGCTGCGCTGAGCGGTTGGGGATTGATGACCGTGTGGCGGTTGCTGCCAGGCTTTGGCGCACGCCAAACGGTTTGGCTGGCGCTTTCACTCGCTTTTCTGGCTGCTGGAGCGCAATTTCCCCAGAGCCTGGCGCTGCTGCGACGCTATAAATATGTGTGGCTGACCAGCGCGCTATTGCTGCTTGCCGCCACATTATTGTTGGGCGTCAACCCGCTGGGTTATGGACCGCGCATGTGGTTAGGCTGCTGCGGCGTTTATTTACAACCTTCCGAACTGCTCAAGCTATTGCTTGTGGTGTATCTGGCTGCCTATATGGCTGACCGCAGGCCGTTTTTGGTCTTAGCAGAAAGCGGGGCGGTTGGACCGCGCCCGAGGCTGGCCAGATTGTTACCCCTCCTGGCGCCGACGCTGGTCATGATCGGCCTGGCGTTGGCGTTGTTGTTGATGCAACGCGACCTGGGCGCAGCCATGATCTTCTTTTTGCTCTATGCCGCGGTGGTATATCTGGCTTCAGGGGAGCGCGGCGTGTTGATCCTGGCCGGCCTGGGACTGATGTTATCGGTGTTGATTGGTTACAGACTGTTCGATGTGGTGCAGACGCGGGTTGACTCCTGGCTGAATCCCTGGGTGGACCCCAGTGGTCGTTCATATCAGATCATTCAGGCTTTGATAGCCATCGCCAATGGAGGCATGATCGGGCGTGGGCCGGGTTTGGGCAGCCCGGGGTTGGCGCCGCTGGCGCACTCCGACTTGATCTTTGTCGCCATCGCTGAAGAGTTTGGCCTGGCAGGGGTGGTAGCCCTGTTCACATTGTTCGGTTTGCTGACGGCGCGTGGTTTACGCATTGCTTTGCAGGCGCAGGATCACTACCGCCGGTATCTGGCGGCCGGTCTGGTCGCTCTGCTGACGGGACAGGCGCTGTTGATCATTGCTGGAAATCTACGCCTGCTGCCGCTCACCGGCGTCACGTTGCCCTTTGTATCTTACGGCGGCTCCTCGCTGGCTATTTCGTTCATTTGTCTGCTGCTGTTATTGTTGATCAGCGAGCGCAGCGAGGCCGCGCCTGTCAGAATCCATCGGCCAGCGCCGTATCTGGAACTGGGCGGTTTTCTCTTCCTCGGGTTGACCATTTGCGCGCTGGCCGCCGGTTGGTGGATGTTGCCGCGCGCCGCGGCGCTGCTGAGCCGGACGGACAATCAACGCCGCGCCATCGCCGACCGCTACGTAAAACGCGGGGCGCTGCTCGACCGCGATCAGCAGCCTATCAGCGTTTCTTCGGGCGAGCCAGGCGCGATCACTCGCCGGGTGGTCTATCCCGAGCTGAGCAACGTCGTCGGCTATACCAATGCTACATACGGACAGGCGGGTCTGGAAGCCAGCCTGGACGAGTACCTGCGCGGCGAGCGCGGCAACCCTGGCTTGCTGATCTGGCAGCAACGTTTGCTCTATGGACAGCCGCCGCCCGGTCTGGACGTGCGCTTGACTCTGGACCTGGACTTGCAGCGCCTGGCGGATGAGCATTTGAAAGGTTATACGGGCACTCTAATAGCGCTCAACGCCGAAAACGGCGAGATATTAGCTATGTCGTCGCACCCCACCTTTGACGCCAACCTTCTGGATGAGCAGTGGGAAAGCCTGGTGAAGGACCCACGCGCCCCTTTGGTCAACCGCGCCACACTGAGCCGCTATCCGCTTGACGATTTGGCAGAGAGATTGTTTCCACAAGGGTTGGCGGCGTTGGGCGTTGATCCGTTGCCCGCCATGCGCCTGCCGTTGAACGGCGCACAAGACTCTCAGACGTCCTCACAAGGAATTTCTAAGAACGCCTCTACCCCGACTCCGCCAGGGCTGCAGCCCACTCAACCCGCGCGAGGCGGCAGCGCGCTGCCGACCAGCCCGTTGCAGGCAGCGCTTGCCGCCGCGACATTGACGAATCAAGGAGTACGCCCGGCGGCGGAGATTGTATCGGCTGTGCTTACTCCATTGGGAGGGTGGACGCCGCTGGAACGTCTGTCGCAACCGCAGCGTGTGATGGATGCGCAGCAGGCGCTGGCGCAGATTACGCCGTTTGCGTTACCGACAGAGCAAATCTGGATGGCTGTAGAGACAATCGCGCCAGGAACGCCGGATGCTGTGACGTGGGTGCTCGCCGGGACGTTACCGGAATGGCGCGGAGCGCCCTACGCTTTGGCGGTAATTTTTGAAGGCGAATATCCTGATCTGGCTGAGCAAACTGCCCGCGCCTTGCTAAATGCCCTGATGGGTGGTCAGAGCGCAGCGCTCAATTCAGAGTAACGCGCAAGTATTTCCGTTTGCCAACTTGTAAAACCCCAGAGCGAGGAAAAGGCGCATTGGCATCGTTCAACGTCTGTCCATCCAGGCGCACACCGCGTTGCTCGATCAGCCGGCGACCTTCGCTCTTGCTGTTCACCATTCCGCTGGCGGTTAATATTTCCAGCAATGTTTGCCCGGGTTGAGCGTGGTATTCATCCATCGCTTCAGGTAAATCGCCTTGCTGGAAAATACGGATAAATTCACGTTCTGCCTCTTCAGCCTCTGCTTCGGAATGGTAAATGGAGACAATCTCGCGCGCCAGTTTCATCTTGACATCGCGCGGGTGAAGCCTTCCTTCAGCCATGCCGCGCTCCAGGGCCTCGATCTCCGGCGGCGTCCAGCGCGTCACCAGACGGAAGTACTGCCCCATGGCCTTATCCGGCACGCTCATCACCTTGCCGTACATATCCGCCGGCGGCGCCAGCAACGGGATATGATTTCCCAACGACTTGGACATCTTCACTTCGCCATCAGTGCCGGGCAAGATGCCCAAAATAATGCCGATGTTGGGTTTTACACCCAGGTAAGTCATTAACTTGCGAGCTGCAGTGACGATATTGAATAGCTGGTCGGTGCCGCCGATTTGAACATCGGCGCGCAAAGCGTAGGCGTCGTAGCCCTGCATGATGGCGTAGAAGGTTTCGTGTAGATAGATGGCGTCGCCCTTTTCCCAGCGCAGGCGAAAGTTTTCTCGACTGATGAACTGCTGCAAGGTGAAATTGGAAGCCAGTTTGATCAATTCGGCGAAGGTCAATTTGGACAGCCATTCTGAATTGAAACGTACCTGAGTGCGCTGACGATCGAGCACCTTGTACGCCTGCTCTGCGTAGGTGAGAGCATTCCGCTCCACCTCTTCCGGCGTTAACTGCGGGCGCAGCTTATCTTTGTCCGATGGGTCGCCAATCAATGAGGTGTAAGTGCCCACCAGGAAAATCACCTCATGCCCCAACTCCTGGAATTGGCGCAGTTTACGCATCGGTACAGTGTGACCGAGGTGTAGATCACTGGTGCGTGGATCGAAGCCGCAATAGACGCGCAACGGCCGCCCTTCGCGTTCCGCTTCTATGAGCCGCTGGCGCAACTCCTCTGCCATGGCTTGCTTCAATTCGTCATCGCCGTATTCTGTGCCTTGCATCAGATACGCGACTTGTTCATCAATGGTCATGGTTCGCACAAACATGATCTTCTCCTCATTTGTAAACAGTCAGGTCTGATTAATTGTGACCTGTTCTCCTGTCAATTCGATCTATTTTACTATTGAAGCCCACCGCAGTGCAGCAAGGCCAGCGCAATAAAACGCGCCCTCCTGCAGAGGGCGCGTTCAGGCTCTCCGCAGAGTGAACTCATTTGCGGGCGTAATACTCTATCTCCGGCGGAGCAGGGCTCCAACCTTCGTTGGAGCGGTGGTTTTCCACGCGCTGCAAACCGCTGCATTCCAGGATGTGTTGCAAGATACGCTCTCCTTCAACAAAGCCCAAACGGCCGCGCACTTCGCCGCGCAGACTGACTTCGCCCAGCGTGCGAAAGTTGAAGAAAGTCTGCCTGCCGTACACGCGAACCTGTTTGCCTAATCGGGATGGATAAACCTGCACCTGCTGAATCTCCTGCCAGCCCAGACGCACACGGCGTAAGCCATTCTCGAACTGCACGCCGTCCGCATCCAGGCGCAGGGTGGTGTGGCGGTCCATCCAGTTGGTCAGGCTAATTGCCAGCGCAGCCAGAAGCACGAAAGAGGATAAAAATGCGTATGGCAAAGAAGCTTGTCCGCCGCGCCAGAGGATGACCGCCCAGCCGCCAAAAGCCAAAGCGGTCAGAGTCCAGGCAGTGAACTCGCCGCGCCGTGAAAACCGTTCGGGTTGATATTCCGCCGGCAATTCCATAGCCGAATAAATTATACAGGATTTTTTCGGCCTCTGGAGATAGAGATTATAAATAGATGCGCTCGGTGAAATCCATGACGTTGATATTTTCTGGCAGTTTTTCATCCCCCAGGCAGGTGCAATTGCGCCCACGCATCTTGGCAGTATAGACAGCCAGATCCGCGCGATGGATCAGCTCAACTGCGCTTTGATCTTGAGCACATAGACTGACGACGCCAAAGCTGATCGTAGCTTTGACGACATAACCTGTGATCGGGGCGTGGAATTCGGCTTGTTCAATCTGTTGCCGCACTGCCTCCACACGATTGAATGCCTGAGCGGAGGTTGTCTCTGGCATAAGGATTGCGAACTCCTCGCCGCCAAAGCGCGCCACCGTGTCGAAATCGCGAAAATTCTTTTTCAGGATTTCTGCCACGCCAATCAACACAGCATCGCCTGCCAGGTGGCCGTACACATTGTTGATGTTGCGTAAAAAATCCAGATCCGCCAGCACAACGGTCATAGGACGGTTGAAACGTTGTGAGCGGCTTAGTTCAAGCTCCAGTGTTTTGCGGAAATGCTCTGCGTTCCACAGGCCGGTTTTTGGATCTGTGCTGGCCTGGCGTTTCAGGTTTGGCACAGAGAGCGAGCGATAGATCAAATACAGCGGCGAAATTGCCGGTAAAATTAACCACACGCTGAGATTCACCATGGCGGCCACGGTGATGCCCATCGCCAGCATCGCAAAATCCAACAGCAGACTCTCACGCTCCAGGATGCCCGAATCTCTCCAGGAAACGCTGCGCGCCAGCACCAGCGCCGCGCCAACGATCAGATGATTCAGCAGTAAATACGCACCTGCGGCGACCAAGGCGGAGAACAAAAACGCGCCGCCCACAAAGTGGATCTGCGTTGAATGCAGTGCTTGATAAATCACCAGGCAGACGCCGCCGATGATGATATGCATGCTGATATTGAAAGGTTGTAAATACCAGGCCCTGAGATGTGGGCTATTCAGCAGGCGTTCTTTACTCCACTCCGCCAGATGTGAAATCAAGATCATTCCGCTGAACAACGCAGGAGGCAACAGCAGCACTCCAGCGAAGGCGAACATCAGATTGGGATGATAGATTTGATGAGTGGGCGCTTCGGATTTAAACATCTGCGCCGCGGTCATTAATATGGTGAGGGTAGCAAAACGTAGCCAGACATCCAGGGTGAGCTGTATCGGCCAGATGAAAAGTTGGATCAAACCGGCAATGAATAGAACCATTCCCAGAAAGATGACCGCCAGTACAAAAGTCCAGGCTCGTCTGGTCATCATTGCACCTGTTGTTGCTACTTATCTTGCTCCTGTTGCTGCGATCGTTGTATTGATCTTGCCGTCGTCAAAATCAATCTTTTACGGTTCCCAATAATCGCTGCCCCAGTTCACAGAACCCCAATTGACGCTGCCCCAATTGACAGAGCCCCAGTTCACGGAACCCCAGTTGACGCTGCCCCAATTGACAGAGCCCCAATTCACCGAACCCCAGTTTGCCCAATCTTCCTCGCTCCATAGCAATTGGCTGATCATCTGTCCGGTGTTGGCGGTTTCCAGGCTTGTTCCATAGACTGCAGCGTAGATATCCAGATAGCCAGCGCCGGCTTGCAGCGGATCGTAAGCTGGCCAGCGGTCACCTTTGGCGGCGGTGGACATCAAGCGGTATTTTACCTGGTCGGGGTTCAAGCCGGGTTCGTCTTGCATCAACAACGCCGCCGCGCCGGCGACCACTGCGGCGGACATCGAGGTGCCCGACATACGGAAATAATCGCTCCAGGCTGGAGTGCGGCTGGCAATGATATGATCGGGGTGTTCCCGCGCCAGAACACTGTCGTGGCTGCTCAGCAGGCTCACCAAATCGCGCCCTGGGGCGACCAGATCGGGCTTGACTGCGCCATCCAGTGTGGTTCCGTAAGCCGAGAAGCTGGAAAGTATATCGTCGGCAATCGTGACAGTTCCCTGGTCGTCCACTGCGCCTACGGTTATAACAAATGGATCATTGGCTGGCGGATGCAGCGGCGTCCCCTGGCTGTTGCCAGCCGAGACCACAACCACAAAGCCATTGAACCACAGCACTTCCAGCGCGGCGCACAGCGGGTTGGTGTGATAGGATTCTTCGATTTCGCTGTTGATTGAGAGGTTCACCACTCGGATTCCCAGGTCATGACCATGGTCATAAATCCACTGCAGCCCCTCGATTACATCCGAGGTCAGACAAGCGCCGTCGTCGCCGCAAACCTTGACGCTTTCCAGGCTTACTTCCGGCGCCACACCCATATACGCCCATTTGGAGGCGTTGCCGTTGCCGCCGATGACGCCAGCCACATGTGTGCCGTGCCCAAAGCGATCCAGGGCGGTGTCTGAATCGGTCAGGTTTACGCCTTGTACGCGCAATTCGCTGCGCCTGCCCCGATCGAGGCGCAGATCGAGATGCTCGCCGTAGCCGCTATCCAATAGCGCCACGCGCACCCCCTGGCCTCGCAAATAGGTGGGCCGTTCCCAGAGACGAGTCGCGCCAATGGCTTGAGGATAAATGCTGCGCAGCCGGTTTGTGCGCCAGCAGTCGCGGCAATTGGCTTCGATCACCGCTGCGTCGGGTGTAGCCCATCGCACCTGTGGCAGGGCGGCCAGCTTCAGCGTCGTCCAGGCGGGAGTTTCGACCGTCAGCGCATGGATCATCTTTAACTCGTTGACCACTCTGCCGCCCCAACGTTGCAAGATGATGGCCAGATCATCCGCTGATCCGGGTTGAATCATCAAAATGACTCTTTCCATCTGGTGGGGCTGTTGTTGGGCGAGTTTCATCAATTGCGGATGGATGTGTAACGGCGCGGGCGCGGCGCTGGCGGGTGCGCCGATAAGCCCCATGCATAGGGTAACGATGATTAAAACTTTCAGCACAATTTGTTTGAATGTGTTCATTGATCTCCGTCCCTCAGTTTTTGGCGGTTTCTCTATGGCTCACACTTGTTATCTCGATTTCACGAATAGAACCGGTACAAAAACATACTCCCCAAAGACCAATGGCTGCCTCTGGGGAGAATCGATTTAAGTTCCTTCGCCTAGGCAGCCCGACGGTCATGCGACCACGCCCTGAGGGGGCAAAGCCGTTTAGACTGTTGCATTGCGCCCCTGCCTTTCGACAGGTTTGCCCTTATCTATGCCGAAGATGGAGCCTAGGCGGCCAGGCTATCTTGCGGCGAGCGCCGGCTGGTAAAAATCTTCCCCTGCTTTCAGCGCTGCGCCGTTTAGATCCTGAGCTTTGCGTCCCTGCCTTTCGACAGGTTTGCCTTTATCTGTGCTCGCTATTTAATTGGTTGTTTCTATAGTATCATAGTACTGGTCGGATTTGGACGAATTGTCACAAATTCAGTGGTTAATTCTTTCAGCTTGCTCTATATTTTCCGGCGTTTCTTACCAGCCATAAGAACTAACTTCTCCGGTGAATTCCGTGGTGCCAAAGATGGTCACAGCGATATCCAGACCTTTAAAAATGGGTTGCAGCCAATTGATCACTGCCCGGGGATCGTGGGTATTGAGAGTGCCCAAGACGCTATATTTCCCTGGCGAGAGACTCAACACCAACACCACACCGCCAGTTGGCCTGTGCGTTAAATCGCCCTCCTTGTCTATTGAGATGCGTCGTGTTTGGTTGAGCAGGTTTTGTTGGTTGAGCTGATCTACCAGCTTTACGCCTTCCCGCCAAATGGTCATGCGGTTGAGCTTTACCCCCAACTCGTTGAAGACATCTTCCACATCTCGGCAGCTCAGATCCATCAGCCAGATGAGAGCCGCCAGACGGCGGATGCGGACAGAATGCAAGGCTCGATCCACGCCGCGCGGGTAGATGCGAAAAGTGTGAGAGCAACGCTCACAGGCGTAGCGCAGGGTTTGCACTTGCTTTGTTTGGGCATCTTGCACCCGACGCACCGATTGACCCCAGATGCGCACATTAACACTGCCGCAATATGGACAAACTGGCGCAACCGGTGCAGTTTCATTTGGCGGATCGTCAAGACGGATCATCACAATTGGCATAATCCTATTATAAGAAAGTTCAAGACAAGGCAGTCAACACTTTCGTAAGCCTGCGGTTTTCATGCCTATCGCTTCTGCAATGGGGTTGGTGATGTGAAAGCCCCCTGCGCTCAAAACGCGACTTTTGACCTCTAGAAATCTTTTCCCGTGCTATAATCTAGGATCGTTGGAGCTTGCTATGCATGAGCCGGTGTTGGTGTTGAACGCGAATTTCGAGCCGATCAATGTATGCACCACGCGCCGCGCCATGGGGCTGATCCTCAACGGTAAGGCAAGCCTGGTGATGAATGGGCGGGGAGAGGTGCATACGGTTTCGATGGTTTTTCCGCGTCCTTCGATCATCCGTCTGGAGAAGATGGTGCGTCGTCCGCGCCTGGCGGTACGCCTGACCAAGCGGGAGGTGCTGCGCCGCGATGATTATACTTGCCAGTACTGTGGTCAAAGGGCGGCTTACCTGACCATTGATCATGTGATCCCGCGTCGATTGGGCGGCAAGCACGCCTGGGATAATTTGGTGGCTGCATGCCCCTCATGCAATCATCGCAAAGGCGGTCGCACGTTGGAGCAAGCCAATATGCGCCTGCTTAAACCACCCAGCGAGCCACCCTCCTCGGCGATGTATCTGTTTTCCCGTCATTTGATCCATAATGAGGAATGGGCGCCCTTCGTGGAAGGCTGGTAATTTCCTTTACAAGCCGCTGAGCAAGATTTGCGCCACCCGCGGGGTGATGAATACTTCCAGCAGAGCAGCGAGCAAGAAGAGGGGCAACACAACCCCCAGCATTATCCGCGCCCAGCGCGCTGCACCTTGTAAAAAAGCCTCTCCCAGGGTCTTGCCTTGCGCCGGGCGGGTTAATGTTGCGCCCAGGTTTAAGATCGCTGCTCCGCCGATCAGAATCGCTGGGATTTCTACAACGCCATGCGGCGCAACTAAAGCCAGTAGGAAGGTGACCGGCGAGAAGCCCGCCGCGGCTACGTTAACCGTGATGTAAGCGATCATGCCGATGGGCAACATCATCAGCAACAGCCCCAGCACGCCAAAGGTGAACATTCCCAGGAAAGTAGCCAGCGCCAGCACGCGCAGGTTTTGCAGCCAAATTAACCCTGCCCCCAGAGGAGAGATGAAGCCCAATTTCTGCAATTCCAGATAGAAATTACCCGTCAGCCGACCGGCTGGGATAATCTCCGGCGGCATGGGAAATTGTTGCGCTGCCTGCACACCGGCGTAAATGCCCATGAGCAGGGCGATCAAGGTAACCAAAAGGGCGCTTCTTAATTCGACCAAGTCGTATAGTACGCCGCGCCGATACCATCCCCACAAGCTGCGTTGCCCGCTGGTGAAGCTACGCCGAAATACACCCCACATCCAGCCCAGATTGAGGATATCAATTTCGCGGCCAAGCAGTTCTTCGCGGTTGAAATAGGCCAGGCCTGTGCGGATGAGCAATCCGGCGATTAACACCTGACCCAGGATCGCCCACCACAACACGCTGTAGTTTGCCCAAAACATCACCATGGCCTCGCCCTGGATGAGAAAAGCCATGGGAATAATGATGAAAGATGCCAGCAGGTTCGCCGCACGCACGCTGGTGGTCTGCGTGGAAGCCACTATTGCCCCGCTGACCATCACAACCGCCTGTACCGTGGATAACAGGTAGATTTGCGCCAGCAGAGTCGGCGACGGCCTCCATTCCACTTGTGTATAAACGCCGATCAGATATACGCCAATGCCCAGGTAACTGGCCAGCAACGGCGGAGTCAGGGCCGCTAATAACTTTCCCAGGTAAAGCTGCGCGTCGCTGAGCGGGCTGCACAGCAAGGGTTCAATACTGCGTCGTTCTTTTTCGCCAACAAAGCTTTCCAAAGCAATGACCAGAGACACAGAAATGGGAAAGAAGCCCACGATCATCAGCAAGAAAGGGACCAGCCGTTCGCCGATCACTGGGGCGTTATAGCGCTGAACGAAATCCACCGCTTGTTTGGCGGTGAAATTCATCAATGCTGGAAAGATCAATGTTAGAGTAATCACCGGCAGGATGATGCGCCAGTCGCGCAGTTGATCGCGTATCTCGCGGCGTGTAATGACCAGCATCAATTGCAAGTTGCGCCAAAAGGATAAGCGCGCCTGGCTCTGCGGCGCGGCGGCTACATGTTCTGTCATGATTAGATTACCTCCCCCGACGCAGTCTGAGCTGTATTGACACTTGCGGCGCTCATTGCTTGCAGATAGACTTGCTCCAGGTTACGCGGCGTTTCTTGCAGGGTCACTACGGGGAAACCTTGTTCTACCAGCGCCTGGGTTACCGCCGGGTTCACCCAGCGCGGCTCCAGCGTTTTGAAGCGAATCCAGTCGTCGCCGCGCATGGTTAAAACAGCGCCGATGGGTAGACGCAGCGCAGCGCTATCCAGGCTGACCGCCAATCGTACTTCAAATTCTGGAGGTCCCAACAGACGTTCTTTCAGTTGAGCCGCTGTCCCCTGGGCGATGATGCGCCCTTGGCGTATGATGGCGATTTGGTCAGCCAACTCCTCAGCTTCTGCCAGATTGTGCGTGCAGATCACAATGGCGCGTTCCTCTGAGCGCAAGGTGTGGATGGCGTTGCGCACCAGCCGGGCGCTTTCCGGGTCCATGGCGGAGGTGGGTTCGTCCAGCAGTAGCACTGGCGGATCGTGCAACAGCGCTCGCGCCAGAGCCAGCTTCTGGCGCATACCTTTAGAGAATTCTCCTACCGAGCGGCGGATATCCTGTTCCAAACCAAATTGTTCTAACAGGCTGTGGATGCGTTGCTTGCGGCGCTCTGCGCTCAGGCTGTAGATCTGGCCGAAGAAATCCAGATATTCGCCGGCGGGCATGCGATGATACAGGCCATGGTTTTCCGTCAAGACACCCACCGAGGCGCGCACCTGTTCCGATTGGGTCAATACATCGTAACCGGCTACCTGCGCCCGCCCGCTGGTGGGGCGCAGCACAGAGGACAACATGCGCACGGTGGTGGTTTTACCGGCGCCATTCGGTCCCAGCAACGCCAGCACCTGTCCACGGCCTACCTGGAGGGAGACGCGCTCCACTGCCGTAAAGCTATCAAATCGCTTGGACAACTCCTCGGTCAGGATCATGCCGCGTCGGCGTTCTCTTTCTGCTCGTCAGGCGTTTGCGGGGCGGCGTCGGTCGAAACTTCAGGCGGCTGTGATCCTGGTCGGTGGCGGTAAAATAGCGCCGCTGCGGCGATCAGCGCGACGAGCGCCATGAGCGTCTGATTGGCGTTTAACCCACCTACCAATGAACGGTCGAGGCGCAGAAATTCCAACCAAAAGCGACCCAATGGATAACCCACCAGGTATATCAAGAACACATCGCCGGCTTTCAGTCGTTGGAAGTAGCGTCGTCCCAACCAGAGCAGCGCCCCCAGCAGCGCCAGGTTCCATAATGATTCGTATAAAAACAATGGGTGGTATCTCTCGATGTTCTCAAAGCCGGGCAGACGATGTTGCGGGTCAATGGGGATTGCCCAGGGCAGCGAGCTGGGCGCGCCATAAACTTCCTGGTTGACGAAATTTCCCCAACGCCCAATGGCTTGCCCTAAAGCCAGACCGGGCGCGGCGATGTCCGCCCAGACCAGAAAATTCAACTTCCGCTTGCGGCAGAAGAAATACAGGGCAATTCCTCCGCCGATCACCGCGCCAGGGATGCCTAAACCGCCCTCCCAAATTGCCAGCGCATCTAAGGGATGGGTCAGGTAAAAGATGGTGGTTCTACCCTCTGCAACCATAGATGCCGGTGGTGTGAAGATATGCCACAAGCGTGCACCGATGATACCGCCGATCAACACCCACACCAACCCATCCCAAACGATTTCAGGATCCAGGCTGCTTTGCGTCATGCGATTACGGCGCTTCACTTCCTGGTACGCCAGCCACGAACCTGCCAGCGCGCCCAGCATCAGGATAATTCCATAATAGTGGATTTTTAACGGTCCGATCTCTATCCCAGGCATGTCCACCTCAAATAATCTGTTGGGCTTATCGCCAGGAAAATATCAATGGGCAAGGCATTACGAAAACCCGCCGCGGATGGATGTGCGATGGGTCAGGAGGGATCATCCTGCCGCGCCCGGCGACGTATATCCAGGATACGTTGCAGGGCAGTAAAGTTAGCGAAAACGGCGATGATCCAAACGCCGATCAGGGGAACGTTCAGGATCAATGTCGGCGCCAGGACAAGATAGCGTTCCAGACGCGTCAAGATGCCTACTTTGGTATCCCATCCCAGCGACTGCCCACGAGCGCGTACATAAGATACCAGGACTGAGCCAGCGGCAGCGGCGAAGACGCCCATCACAGCCAGCGTGTCGCCTGATCGGACGTAGTAATATAACAGGCCGCCGAAGATGACCAGTTCTGAATAGCGGTCGGTCACCGAATCGACAAAAGCGCCAAATTGGCCGGCCATGCCGCGCAATCGAGCCATCGTCCCGTCCAGCGCGTCCACTGGCCCCATGAGCAAGATCAGAACGCCGCCCAGGGTCATTTGCCCCTGCGCCAGGAAGAAAGCTCCGATAGCGTTTCCGGCCAGACCCAGCAGGGTCATGGTGTTGGGCATCAGCCCCAGCCGATTGAGAAACGCTGCAATGGGGTCAAGCACACCTTTGAATGTTGTGCGCATTAAGTCAGTAAAAGTAAGAGGGTTCTTCTTTTCCTTTGCCTGTTCCACGAAATTGATCGCCTCACGGATAATGGATTGGATTTGCGACAGATCGGCTGCCCTCGGTGAAGGGCTGCGGTCAAGGTCAGCGCAGTTTGCGTTCTATAGCCTCGTAATTGCGGCGCAGGTTGCGCAGGCGCGCCAACATGCCAAAGGCGAACGCCGCTGCGGTGACGCCCGCCAGGGCAATTTTGGTCAGGTCAAAGATTGGCTCGACGCGCACGCCCTGGGCGTCGGATATGATTACGGCTACTGGACGGGAGGCGCTGCTGCCGCCTCCACCTCCGCCAGCGCCGCTGTCAACTTTCTTCCCGTCTTCGCCGCCCACGTCGCTGCCCATTCCCAGCCCAAAGCCCAGCACAGCGGTCACTTCGGCAGCGGGGATGATGATCGTATCTCGCTGTTTGACGGGCGCGCCGAACACCGCTTCCACGTCTGCTACGGATAGAAAGCCGTTAATAATATTCTCGAACGTTTCTCCTGCAGGATTGGCATTCGCCGGCGAATATTCGTCAAACGATTCAATTTGAATATCATTCTTGTCGCTCATGATTAACCTCTCTTGAGATTGTCCATCTGATGTTTCACCTCTGCGCTTATCGCTGAAGACGGGCTCTCCGCTTCAACCGCAGACTTTCCAATCCGGCGACCAGCGCAGCCAGCAGCGCCAGTCCATACAATGTCCAAACGATCTGCCGTGTGACATCGGTTACCGGCAGCACGTTTTCCTGCCCATCTGGCGCGACCGCCAGCACAGACACAGGGCGGTTCCAGACCAGCCCGCCGCCCAGAAACGGCCAGCGAATGCGCAATGACTGGGCGAACGGAGTCAGCCGCCAGCCGCGGTTGTCCAGCGTTTGCCCGGCGTGAGTTTCAATCTGCAACCATGCTGGCATCGCTCAGCCAATCCCTTCTGGATTATCGTTGTGGGGCTCATCCGTCTGTGTACCGGATGCCGCAGCGTCGCCCGGCGAAGCTTGCCAGCGCTCGATCACCTTTTGCAGTTCCTGATTCAGGTTTTGCAGAGCGCTGACCAGCTCTGTGCGAACTTTTTGATGGACTTCGGGAGCGCGCAGTTTTTCGCCCACCTGCTCCACGCCTTGGCGCGCTTGCTGAGCGGCTGGGCTGTTCGCCAGGAATTCGGCTTCGCGCTTTAGCGTTACGCCCAGTTCGGCCAGGCTGCTGGTCATCTCCTCGCGCAGGCGGCGGCTCTCTGGCGCCTCCCATGCCGAGCGCAGCGCTTCGACCAGATTTTTGCCCAGAGCCTCAAACTCCTGCCGCAGGTTTTCTTCATCGGATCGGTTCTCAGACATCGCAGTACCTCCTGGGGATTTACTATCTTAGTATGCCCCAATTCTGCCTATTCGACAAGGGAAAAACCAGAATAAGATTGAAGCCTCGCCGTTCATTCATGGGAATATCCGTGTGCTATAATAAAGTTATGATGGATGAACCTTCTCCGAAATCCAGGCGCAAAACGACTGCTCGTACTGGCCTGGCGGTGGAGCTTTGGGAGACCCCTGAAGCGCATGAGATCTATCTCCTGGCTGGCTGGCGTCAGTGGGCAGACGCCGGATCGGTTTCTTCGGGTTTGCCTAAATATCTTATCCAACATACCCATGCTCATCCCATTGGGACGATCCATTCCGAGGGTTTTTATTTGTTCCAGCTCCCCGGCACGCACGATCTGCTGCGACCGGTAGTGCGCTTTAATCAGGGTGTGCCAGAAGCATTGGAGACGCCGCGCAATGAACTGTTCTACAGCGGCGATGAGCAGCGGGGACTGGTAATTTTGGTGGGTGATGAGCCGCATTTGGATATCGAGCGCTACGCCGCCTCTGTGCTGCATATCGCCCGCACGCTCAAAGTCCGGCGGATTATCAGCCTGGGCGGGGTGTATGGCGAGCTGCCGTATCAACTGGAGCGACCCGTGCACGCGATTGTCAGCCATGCGCGTCAGCGCGCCGAGATGCGTCGCCTGGCGGTGAACCTGTCGGATTATCACGGCGGCGCCAGCATTGGTTCTTATCTGTGTCGCCGCGCTGGTGAGCAAAACCTGGAATTCACCGGCTTCTACGCTTTTGTGCCATCTTACGATTTCTCTACCGTAGCCGGGGTAGCCGGCGTGGTGCGCATCGAAAATGATTTCATGGCATGGCTGAGCGTGATGCGCCGCATCAACCACATGCTCGGTCTGCAGATTGACCTGAGCGACCTGGAACAGCGCAGCCGCCAGCTTTTACAAGCCATGGACGAAAAGGTGGCGGAAATTGATCAGGCTGCGCCGCATTTGGGCGTGCGCGAGTATCTCCAACGCCTGACAGATGCCTTCGAGGAGCGACCATTCACCCCAGATGACGATTTTTGGGAGGAAAAACTGCGCAGCCTGTTCGATAAATTGGATGACGAACCCGAATAAGAGTGATATAATAACTGTGATCTTGCTCTAGGATTTGTGCATGTCCGCCGGTCCTAATAAAGGGCCGGCGGTTTTTGTTTTCAATCAATTCAAACGGGAGACCAGGAATGGATACAAAGTTATATGTTGGCAATCTCTCTTACAGCACCACGGAGGACGATCTGCGTTCATTGTTCGGACAGGCCGGGACGGTGGTTTCGGTCTCGTTGATCAAGGACCGCGATACGGGGCGCTCGAAGGGGTTTGCCTTCGTCGAGATGGGTTCGCAAAGTGAAGCCGAACAAGCGATTAAGCAGCTAAACGGGACGCGCGTCGGTGAACGGGAGATCAAGGTGAACATCGCTCGCCCGCCGGAAGAGCGTTCTTATTCGCGCTTCGATGCACGCGGCGGCGGGCGTGGCGGCAGTGGCGGAGGCAATCGCGACCGCAATCGGCGCGGCGGCGGCTCTCGGCGCTATTAAACTGGTGTGAAGGGAATAACCTGCCCCAATGTCTTGCGGTTGCGACGGCGGGGCGGTTCTCTATTACTCTGATCCTCAAGGCAACTATCGGCGCAACGGCTCATCGGTGGATGCAGCCATTTTGCGCCCCGCTATTCTTTTTTTGTTTCGCTTGGAAACAGTGTCCCTAAACCATTGACCAGTGCGTCGCGCCAACCTGTGGGGTTATGGACGCTGCGGAACTCATAATCATGTCTCTCGTAGTTTTTGGAGCATCGAACGTCGCGCTTCTGGCGAGCTGCGGCGTGAAAATCTTGTTGCCTATAACCACTCTCGTAGCAGGTCGCGCTTCCGCGCGACCTGCTGCAAGGTTTAGGAATCTAGGGCGAATGCGCTTCGTCGCCGCCTATGGCGGGGCTTAAGCCGCTGCCATCGCCGGGCAAGGGCAAAGTGGGAAAGATGTCCTCCATCAGACTGCTGCCAAAAGAAGTGACCTGCACCCAGTCGGCTTCGAACTGATCCCAGCCGGTGCCGCCATACATTTCTATGCCCACTTTACCGTTGGTAAGCGTGCTGTCGGTTCCGCTCCATACCAACGTTCCGTTGATGTAGAATTGGAGCGTGGTGCCGTTGGCGTAGACGCGCAGCCAGTTCCAGGCTTCGCCGGCCTTAATCGCGGAGCTGGCTGTCCAACTTTGTAAGGCGGTTGAAGTCCCGCCGCTGCGTTTCCACACCGAATAATATCCATCGCCTGAATAAGCGAATGCATAGTACTGGTTCCAGATATTGGCGCTTCCAAACGGCGTCGGCGTCCCGCGGATCAGGATGCGGTTGGTGCAGGTGGTGCAGCCAACACGCTTGAAGCGCGCTTCTACCGCCAGGTTGGCATAATCGCTGAGGGTAAAAGCCGATGAAGAGTACTGAGAGGGTGTGCCGTTGGTGATATATTGCTGCGGATCGCTCCACCATGAACCAGCCTGCGTCGTCCAGCCGGGGCTTGTGCCGCTGAAGGAAGAGTGGAAGGAGCCGATTCCACCACCGGACTTGAACGCCAATGGCAAATGCACTTCGTAGGATTGCTGTGCGCAGGTGTAGAGGTGCACGTCATCCACGAACCAGCCATACCCGTCGTTAGATGAGTCGGAACCAATGCGGTAGCGGAAGCGGACAGACTGACCAGCCAGAGTCCCTAAGTTCAAGCGGCTGGAGATGGGCCCATTGCTCGCCCCGCCAAAGCCCGCCCGGCCGCCCAGGGGATTGCTAAACCCAGTTCGAATGGTGGCGTTATACCCGTTGAAGTCGAACAACGATCCGGCGTCGCTCCAGCTTGAACCTCCGTTGGTGCTGTATTCCAGCACGCCACCGTCGTAGGCGTTGCTTGGTGTGCCCTCGAAGGAATAGGTATGGTTGAAGTGCAGATAGGCGGTTTTTCCTGCGGGCAGATTGACGCTCTGTGCCATGCTTACATATACATCGTTCACTGTGGGCTGGTCGTACCCCCACAAGTTATAGATGCCGCTGCTGGCACTGCTGGCGTCGAAGTCAAAGGGGTTGCCGCTGTTGGGATGATACCAGCCGCGCCCACCAGAGATCACGCCCTGAAACCAACTGCCATTGGCTGGATTCTCCATGGTATCTTTGTATAAAGTGATGGGCGAACCCCCGTTCAGACGGGCGTAATCCACTTGCAGCAAATCGCCAGTGCTATCCGCGCTGCGATACATCAATACACCGCTGTTTCCAACGCGGAAGCGCTCATCCGCGCCGGCCCAGATCAATTTATCGTTGATGTAGAATTCAATCCTGCCGCCTTGCGTCACCACTCGCAGCGTGTTCCAGGCGTCGCCGCCGTTGACTGCTTCGTGATTGGACCAAGTTTGCAGCCAACTCCAGTTCGCGCCGTCCTGATAAAAGACTTCCACAGCCCGATTGCGAGTGTAAGCAAAGAAATAGCCGTTGTTCCAGATCTTTTCGTCGCCGAGGGGATAAGGCGCGCCACGTAGCACAATGCCATTGGCGCAGCCATCGCAGCCCTGGCGTTTCATGGAAACGGTGAACTCTCCATCTCCAATGGGATAGTTGCGATAGACTGAAGCCCATTCGCTTGCAACGCCGTTGGTATTCAAGTAGTTGCTATCCGCCCACCAGAGGCCGTTTACTGAGGTGAAGCTACTTACACTGCCATTGAACTCGGATGCGTAACCATAGCTGTTACACAAAGGGGCGTGCGGTGCGGCACAGGCTGGTTGACTCGTCATTTCCACGGCAGCAATCACCTCGTGCAGGGCGCTGCAGTCGGCCTCGGCGATGCCATATTGGCCGATCTGGCTCTGGCAAGATTGGCTCAAGGCGACTGCCAGGTCTTTGTAATCTGCGGCGGAGGTCAATAAATTGGTTGCTGCGTAATACCAGATATGGCCGGTTTTTTCCAGCCCAATGCCAGAGACGGTATAGCCGTTGAACGTCCCGCCGTCGCTCAACAAAAAGGCAGCCTTGTTGCCCACGCCGCTATTGATGTGGACGCCGCCGTTATCGCCGCCGCCGCAGTAATAGTAGACGCTGCCCATGCGGTCGGGGTCGCTGAAGGCAGGCGGGTTGCTCATACTGCGGATAGCACCGCCGGGGATGTCTTCGCCCATCTGCCAGCGCACACCAGAGGAGTCGTTATCGAGGCCGTTGGTGTAGGCTAAATCTACCAATTCCCCCCAGATGTCGGAGAAAGACTCGTTAATGGCGCCGGATTGCATGTAGTAAAACAGTCCGGATTCGTGTTCGGTCACGCCGTGTGTCAATTCATGCGCCATCACATCGTCTGCCGAGGCATAGCCGGCGCCAAAGACCATCTGCGAGCTATTCCAAAACGCGTTGGCATACGGGCAAGAGGTTGAGTTGGGGCAATAGCGCACCGTGGCGACCATTTTCATGCCTTTATTATCAATTCCATCTCGACTGTAGCGGCTGGAATAGTAATCGTAGGTGAAGCCCATGTAATCGTAAGCGTTATCCACATCCAGAATGCCCGTTGCTGCACCGCCTTCCTGACGCATTACCGCTGTCCCTGGCAAGCCGCGGGTATAGTCGTTGGCGTTGTCGTACACAATGCGGTAGCGGGCGGCATCCACCTGGTTGAAGTGCAACGCCAACGCGCCTATTTGGGCATCCACCAGCGTCAGTTCACGAATGTCCAGACGTTGCTTGCCGCGCACTTCTGTACGCCAAACCAGCGCAGCCTTCGAGACGGAGGCAGCGTCCAGCAAAGCAGGGTCGTAAATCCACAACGTTGGCTCATCTGCCTCCAGCTCTTCGATGAGCAGCTCATATTGTTTAGCGATGGCTTGCAGGGCTGATGTACGCGCTGCCTCGGCGCTGACCCGTGGGCGAAGATTCACCCCGGCTTCGGGCAGCGCCTCGCCAATCACCGCGGCGACGTTCTTCTGCGCGTCCAGTTCGACAATCAATTCGCCGCCCAATATGGGTATACCGCCTTGCACCTGCTGGAAGCGCACAAATTCGCGCTCCTGTTCATCGGTTTTGCTCTTTATCAGGCGGAGCGATTCCCCTGCGTCTTTCAAACCAAACAGCTCGCCGTAAGCAGATAAGAATTGACGGGCGGCGTCCTCCGCGGTTGCATCGGCAGCCAACGCCTGCGGCTGCAGGATGGATGCGCCGGAGCGCGTGCTTAAAAAGCGCGCTTTGCCGGTGACGGCGTGATATTCGATTTGCCAATCGGGGTCAAGTTGCGCGGCTGGTCCGACCGAATCAGAGAAAGCCGGGTTGGGTTCCCCCGGTCCTGGGTCGTCTCCTGGAGTTTGCGCCTGAGCTGGCGCGCCCAAGAGACCAATAGCAAATACCAGTAAGATAATCCAATAAAGGGGTCTGGCCGTGGTCGAATTCATGAAGCCCTCCTTTCCCTGTCCTTAAATGGTTCATCTGCGCACGGCTCTCAAATGTTTGCCCCCTGGACAATAATGAAGTGAAATGTTCGAAGCGCTGCGTTGGATCTCGATTTCGCTGCTCCCCCCGCTACTTTACTAAGATGCGAACTGAAATGCCGCAAGTGAACAATAAACGCGCCGCGCTCGTTTAGGCATGAAACTCTACAATTAAATTTAGCAGATATACCTTTCAGAGTCAATAAATTATTTATTGAATCCGCCTAAATTCATCATCCTGTGGCATAATAGCCTCGGCGCGAGGCAATGACATAAAGCTATATGAATTACAGCTCATACAATATTCATTTGAGAACTCTCCTCCTCCTAACCCTCACCCCCAGGGGTTCAGGGGCGTACAGGGAGGATGGATGAGGAACACGGTTTCTGAACATTCTCTATAAGAAGCTATTGTGGGGCGGTCTCATGTTATCCTGGATTCAAAAATATCCACTGCCGGTTTTGGTTATCTCTATCGGCGCGTTGGCGCTGGGTGCCTGGCAGTTCAGCCTGCTGGGTGGCTTGGGCATAGGCGGTTATGCCTTGACATTTTTTATCGCTTTGATTTTCTTCCTGGTCTATTGGTGGACATACGCTCGCCAGGCTGAAACGGTATTCCGAGCGGTCATGCCGTTGTTTCTGCTGGCGCTGATCGCTGCCCCGTTTCACCTATGGTTTAACGGCGGCCTCGTAGCAGCCATGTTATTCTATACTCTGTTGCCCGGCGTGGGTATGATGTTGGGCTTGTGGGTGCTCAGTGGAAGGAGCTTAGAACAGGATTGACCCTATTCTCAGTCGGCGCGGTAGGGTAAACCCTGTTCTACATCACAGGAATGATCTACTTCGCTTCTGCGTTGTTTCTGGTCGGACTGCTGGTCTCTTTCAGCGGTCTGTATACATTTGAACGCCGCGTTCGCCAGCAGCACGTGCTGCGCCGTGAGTGGGTGGGGAATGCCTTGCGCCGCCTGATTGCCTCCGGTCTGCTCTCCGGTGTAGGGATGGGTCTGCTGGGGTTGACGGCGTTCATTGGAGCGCGCCGCGGCGAGGTGGGGTGGACAGCCTATTTGTGGGCGGCGTTGTTTGTGTTATTTGCCGTGTTTGGCTGGGCGGCTATCCTGCTGGCAGCCTTCCTGGCGCGGGTGAATGCCCTGGAGCATCGCCTCCCAAGCGATGATTCTCCAAGGTCAGTGTCTGCATCGGAGAGCGAATAGCCCGCCTCAATTTCACTCAGGTGGATTTCTTGTACGCTCCGCCGGTGAGCATCTCTCGGCGCGCCGCGCAGAGGTCATCGCCTGCTGGTATAAAGGTCAACGTCTCTTCCTCATACAACCAGTTGTACGTGACTGGTTCGGGTGCGCCGTTTTGTTCGCATAGATAATCGCTTTCGAAAGTAATCTGCCGACTGTCGGCGCGATAATTGCCGAAGGTGATCAAATTTCCGTCGTAGTAACCCTCCCAACGCCCATCGTTGAAGAAGAGCAAATGCCAGTTGCGCTGATTCTCTGTGCGCACGAACTTATCTGTGGGAAAGCGCGCACGGCAACCGCCCAGCAAGGCAGCGACGATGAGCGCTGTGAACAACGGGCGGTTACTAATGAAGTGGGTCATTCTGTCTCCTTTCGTTGGATCAGGTCATCCCGCAGGTTTCTGCTCACACAGGCTTGTTTTTAGGGTGAGCCTGCGGGCGTTTTGCACCCACGAGATAAACCAATTTCGGTGAACTTCAATAGTTGCTACGCTCAGACGTCCATCGCCGGTCGTTATTTGGCGGCGCAATCTGAGACTCAAACATATCTCTCATTTGCGCCTCCCGCGAGCAGAGCCAGCAGGCCAGTGGCCAGTGTGCCTTTCCAGTTCAATGGATTATGACCTGTGCTGAATTCCTGATAATAAACTTCATAGCCTTTGACGCGCAGCACATCCCTCATATGCCGGGCGGCAGCGAGAAAATCTTGCTCGCCGCCAAAATCTGTCACAACCGCGGTTTCGAAGAAACCGGCTTCCAGGTAAAAGCGCAACGGCAGCCGCGGGCTTTTTTCGAACTGACGCGGCAGCCAGTAAAATTTGCTGTCTCCGTCCGGTTTCCAACTGAAGGCGCCAGATTGAGCCAGAACCTGCCCAAAGAGCTCTGGGTGCTTAAATCCAAGATAGGCGGCGGCTAGCCCACCGCGGCTTCCACCCACTACGCAGGTTTGGGCTGGGTCTTGGGTCAGACGATACGTTGCGCGTGCCCAGGGGAGTAGTTCTTTCGTTACGAATTCTTCAAACGGTGGGTAGCAGGCCAAATCGCGCTGCCGGGTTGGATCGAAGGGCGAGCCAACCAGGATGGCGACTAGTGGCGGTAGCCGATCCTCGGCGAGTAAGTTATCAAGGATGGTCGGGGTAGGAATCAGTTGAATGTAGAACCAGCCATCCAAAATAAGCAGAAAACCATAAGCTGCACCATCTGAGGTGTAGCTAGGCGGCGTATATACCCACACCCGATATTCATTATCGAGGAAATCGCTGCGTATGCGGTGCAGCGTGATTTCACCGCCTGGAATGCCTGGACGAGGTGCGCTCCAGGGCTGTGGTGGGGCGTTTGGCAGTTCAAGAACGGATGATACCCAACCGGTAAACCCTAATTCTGCGTCGTCGGGAAAGACAAACTGGCGCGGATTGAGCAGGTCGGTTACGTTATTGCCCGCCACGGCAAATTGATACGACTCGCGAGTGTCGTTAGGTAGCTTATACGTTTTATACCAGAGATCGGTCTCAGACAAATGGGTCATCGCTTCGCTGGCGCCCATTTTCCCGCTCAAATTGCTCACCAAAGCAACGTTTTGGGTTTTGTCTGTTCCCCGCCAGAGAAATGTTACCAGCGAATGCTTTTCGTCGCCGATGATCGGCTCAATCAAAGGCGCGCCTTGTCGGCTGATCTCTTGCCAGAAGGCATCCAGAGCAGCGGAGTTACCTGCTTTCACTGCCTGTTGTAAAGCCTCTAGCCTGGGGCTGATCGGGGGAAATTCTGTTTCTACCATTAACATCTCCTTTTCGATAATATTCGCTGGTGTTATATCGCTGATCAGTATACCGCCAGATGTTTATTAACGCTTAACAGCAGACATGTTGCCCTAATATAATTATTGTTCCGTTCTGTGAACGCAGGTCAGTGATACCAAAGAGGAATGGTAAAGACTGTTGGGCGCTGCGCAGAGCGGGCTTCCTACTTTCTTACGACATCGGTTTGAAGCGTTTTCTGCTTGGGTCTCTTAAACGTTTTCCGCCTCCATCAGCAGGTATTGGACAAAATCAGGCAATTCTTGCTGAATGAATGAAACAGGCTTACGCCTTGCGAACAATTATACAATGAATGCCTATTCTTACTGACGTCAGCTTGACAAGCGCACTAGGCAACTTTACAATGCAGACGGAAGGTTGCTTCCTTGCCTTCCAGCAAGGAGACCCGATGAGCGATAACATGCGAATATGTGACCGATGTGGTTCGGCGGTTCCTGCTGGGGCGGCCACTTGCCCGAACTGTGGAGCGCCGTTAGGCGGTTTATCTGCTGATGATGAGCAAGCGGAGTATGTCGTCACGGATGATCTGGGGTCGTTAGCAACGCGGCCGGCGCCGTCTCAGTCGCCCAAACCTGCATCCTCCCAACCGGAGATGGCGCAAGTCGGCGCTGCGCCGCCGCGAGTGACCCCTGCTGCGCCCATTCAACCACCGCAAAAGCGCAGTCGCTGGCTGTGGATTCTGGTTGGCTGCCTGATTCTGGCTTTGATCTTATGTGTGACGATCATCTTCCTGGCGGGTTATCTGGTTTATTCGTTCGGATAGAAGGCGGCAACGCAGGATGCAGTGAAATCTGGAGACCCATTAAGTTCGTGCGGATAGCCATAAATTGGAGAGATTTGTGATGGAATTGAGCGCGGAAATACACCAAAAACTGTTGGGATTTCAAAAGAACGAAATCACTGAACACAACATTTATAAGAACCTGGCAAAGTTCGTCCGCCCTGAAGAGAATCGTGAAGTGCTGCGCCAGATCGCTGAAGATGAGCTGCGTCACTACCGCGGCTGGAAAAAACTCACCGGAGAGGAGGTGAAACCTGACCTCTTCCAGGTGTGGAAATATACCTGGATCAGCCGCTTGCTCGGTTTCACATTTGGCATCAAGCTGATGGAGCGCGGCGAAGAGAGCGCCCAGCAAAATTACAATGAATTGGTGGGTAAGGTGGAAGGCGTCGAAGAATTCATCCATGATGAAAATGTGCATGAAGAACGGCTGATTGGTATGCTGGATGAGGAGTTGCTGCAATACGCGGGATCTGTGGTATTGGGCTTGAATGACGCCCTGGTGGAATTGACTGGCGCACTGGCGGGACTGACCCTGGCGCTGCAGAACACTCCGTTGATCGCCCTCTCCGGTTCGATCACCGGCATCGCCGCTGCGCTCTCTATGGCTGCTTCGGAATATCTATCCACCAAGTCCGAGCGCGACAGCCGTAAGAACCCGGTCAAGGCTGCCGTCTATACCGGCATCGCCTATATCATCACCGTGCTGGTCTTGATTCTGCCTTATCTGGTGTTCCATAATTATTTCGTCTGCCTGGCTCTGGCGTTGACCGCTGCAGTGGCGATCATCGCGCTCTTCAACTACTATATCTCGGTGGCAAAAGACGAGCCGTTCAAGGCGCGCTTTATTGAAATGGCAGGCCTGAGCCTTTCGGTGGCTGCGTTCAGCTTTCTGGTCGGCTTCTTATTCCGCAAATTCCTGGGGATCGAAGTTTGATCTTTGAATTTACACCACCGACTGCAGACTGCAACCTCGTTGCCAGAAGATTGGGGCGGATTTTGTCCATCCAGCGATCTGATCAGCGCATCGCTTACGAAATTTGCCTGCTCATTCACAGGACCTATTCGTCATCCTGCGATTCATCCTTCTGGAACAGGCGCTTGCTGAATTTGCGAAACGCCCAGATCTTGCCCAGCGTGAGCAGGGTCACCATGCCGCCCACGATCAGCGATGCAGCCAGAATGCCGCTCACACTGCGCAGCGTCCAGGCGAAATGCGCCTCGCGCTGACTGGCCAGCAAGATCAGCCCGCTGAACAGCAGACTGGCGCTCAAACCGCTGATCAACGCCGCAAGCATTTTTTGGCTCAGCTCAGCGCTTTCCGCCAGCGCCAACTGATTGGCGGCGCGGTTGCTGCGGTAGAACAGCACAAACCCGCTCACCACCAGGATCACTACCAGAACGTAGGTCATCAAATTTGATTATAATCCTCACCCTGTTCAAAACCTCACCTTCTTGATAAGATTATCCTTCATGCAGGCTGACCTCGGCTGTTCAGGCCGAGGTTGTTGTTGGTTGTCTAGAATTGCAGGTAATTTATGTTGACTGAAAGAACGGATCTTCGTAATATCGCCATCATCGCCCATGTGGATCATGGCAAAACCACCCTGGTGGATGGGCTGCTCAAGCAGGCGCGTGTCTTCCGCGAAAACCAGCAGGTGGTCGAACGGGTGATGGATTCCAATGAATTGGAGCGCGAGCGTGGCATCACCATCCTGGCGAAGAACACTGCCATCGAAATTTGGGATGAGCAGACCCAACAGCGCGTCAAGATCAACATCGTAGATACCCCCGGCCATGCCGATTTCGGCGGCGAGGTGGAGCGAGTGATGAATATGGTGGATGGTGTGCTGCTGCTGGTGGACGCTGCCGAAGGCCCCATGCCCCAGACGCGCTTTGTGTTGAAGAAGGCGCTGGAGATGGGACGTCGCGCCATCGTGGTGATTAATAAGGTGGACCGCAAGGATGCCGAACCAAGCCGCGTGCTTAACCAAACCTTCGACTTGTTTATCGAGCTAGGCGCTACGGATGAACAGGCAGATTTCCCCGTCATTTACGCCAATGCAGTCACCCAACAGGCGGGGCTGAGCGAAGAATTGGGAGCGGATCTGCAACCACTCTTCCAGGCCATTTTGCGTCATATCCCGCCGCCGCGGGTTGATGTGGACGCCCCTTTGCAGATGCTGGTCACCACGCTGGGCTACGATGACTATCGCGGCGTAACCGCTGTGGGGCGCATCTTCGCCGGAAAAATTCAGGCAGGACAGCCTCTGGCGCGCCTGACGTTGAACGGGGAAACGCTGCCGGAGCGCGCTCGCTATCTCTACGTGCATCAAGGGTTGAAGCGCGTGGAGGTGGAGCAGGCCGAAGCTGGTGAGATCATCGCTCTGGCCGGGCTGGAGGGTATTGCCATTGGTGAAACGCTGGCCGACCCCCTCGATCCGCGCCCGCTGCCCGCCATTCGTGTGGAAGAACCGACCGTGCGCATGACCTTCAGCGTCAATACGTCGCCGTTTGCCGGGCGGGAGGGGCGCTGGAGCACGTCACGCAAACTGCGTGAGCGGCTCTTCGACGAGCTACGTTCCAATGTCTCCTTGCGCGTGGCTGAGACCGACAGTCCAGACGCTTTCCTTGTTTCCGGGCGCGGCGAGCTGCACCTGGCGATCCTCATCGAGACCATGCGCCGCGAGGGCTATGAATTCCAGGTTTCACGCCCGGATGTCATTCTGCGTAAGGGAGTAGCCGGCGAGACGTTGGAGCCGTTCGAGGAGGTCTATATTGAAACTGATGCCGAAACGGTGGGCGTGGTGGTGGAGATGCTCGGAGGGCGTCGAGCGCAGATGCTCGATATGCAGAACATGCCCGATAACAGCGTACATTTGAAATTCCTCGCTCCCACCCGCGGGCTGCTGGGCTTTCGCTATCAGTTTCTCACCGCCACGCGCGGCGCGGGGGTGATGCATACCCTGTTCCACGATTACCTGCCCATGGTTGGGGCGATCAACGGGCGTTCGAATGGGTCGTTGGTTTCCTGGGAAAACGGCGTGACGACCTCTTACGGTTTAAAGAATGCTGAAGAGCGCGGTGTTCTGTTCTATGAACCCGGCGTGGAGGTATATGAAGGCATGGTGGTGGGTGAGCATCAGCGCCCTGGCGACCTGACGATTAACGTGTGCAAGAAGAAGCACCTGACCAACGTGCGTGCAGCCCGCGGCGAGATGGAGATCCGCCTCACCCCGCCGCGCAAGATGAGCCTGGATGAGGCGATCGAATACCTGGCTGACGACGAATTGCTGGAGGTCACCCCGCTCAACTACCGCATCCGCAAACGCATCCTGGACACCGAAGCGCGCGGCCGCCTGACCAAGCTGGCAAAAGAGGAGCTGGCACGCGCTTAGTCCGAAGGTGGGGCGAGGGTTAGTTGCTTTGATACGCCGACGTCCGGTCTTTTCTCCGCGCCAGTTCGCTGGTATAGCGTCGCCCGAGCGTATGGGCATGCTCTTGCACCCATTCGCTCAGTTTGGTTGTACCGGTCGGCGGAGAGTCTACATAGAGCAGGTTAGCCATCAGCCCGATGATTTCTTCACGCGTGATCAGCACATCGCCCACCAGCCTGCTGATCACATGCCCTGCCCAATAGCCGATCTGCGGAGGCAATGAGATGATCGGCCGCCGCACGCCGATCAGGCGGCTGATGGTTTCGACAAGCTCACGGTAGGTGTACGTTTCTGGTCCGATGGCGTTGATGATCTGGTTTTCCTGAACCGCGCCGTATTCCACAGCCAGGTCAGCCAGGTCTTCGACGTATATGGGTTGAAGCCTGTACTCTCCGTCGCCGAAGACGCCAAACACCGGCAGATGGCGCAGCGCCCAGGCGATATTATTGATCAGGATGTCCTCCTTGCCAAACAGCACGGTCGGCCGCAAGATGGCATAGGACATGCCGGATTCAATCAGCGCCTGTTCGAGAATGGCTTTGCCTCTGAAATACTCCAGCGGGGAGGTTTCATCCGGGTTGGTGATGCTGATGTGAACCACGCGCTTGACTCCGGCTTTTCGGGCAGCCTCCAACAAAATGAGCGTGTTTTGAACCGCGTCGGCGTGCTTAAAGAGTTTATGGTTGAAGCGCACCCAGTAGGTGTTGTACAAGACATCCACGTTGTGCAGCGAGCGCACCAGCTCATCCGGCTTATCGAAGTTGAAGGGCAGAGCGGCCACCCGCCCGGTGAAATCATTGGCGCGGCTGGCCGAGTTGGTCAGCGTGCGGACGGTGTAACCTTTCGCCAGCAACCTGTGGGCGATGTATTTGCCCGAATAACCAAAGGCGCCGGTGACAACATGGATGGTTTGATCTGACATAGCAGTCATATCTTTATTCGGACGATGCGCCGTCTTTACGGTGACTGTTCCAAAAAAGCCTTGAGGACGACCGCGCTGTTGCGCTGCTCGTCGCGCGCCGCATAAACCAGGGTGAGCGTTCCTTGCTGGAGCATTTGTCGAAGCTGCGCGACTGCTACGGTTGCTTGTTCCAGTTCTTCCCAATAGCGTTTTTGGAATTCATCCCATTTGGCTGGGTCGTGCGCGTACCATTGACGCAATTGCGGGCTGGGGGCAACCTCTTTCAACCATAGGCTTAATTGTGCGCGTTCTTTCGAGACGCCGCGCGGCCATAATCTCTCCACCAGAACACGATAACCATCCGCTTCAGATGGTGGTTCATAGATACGTTTCACCTGTAACATGTCAGCACCATTTTACCCGAGAATAACCTCTTCAGCGCCAGCAGACCCATCACTATGGTGGTAATCAACACTTCTAAACTGCCACAGAGTGCACAGAGAACACAGAGAAAGAGATGAGACGAGAGATTCAATATCTCGCAAACTCGGTGTATTCTTTGGCTTCTTCAGAATAAATTCCACTCTGTGAACTCGGTGTACTCTGTGGCTTCATCAGAAAAAATTCCACTCTGTGAACTCGGTGTACTCTGTGGCTTCATCAGAAAAAATTCCACTCTGTGAACTCGGTGTACCCTGTGGCTTTTTCAGAACAAATTCCACTCCGTGAACTCGGTGTTCTCTGTGGCTTCTTCAGAATAAATTCTACTCTGTGAACTCGGTGCACTCTGTGGCTTCTTCAGAATAAATTCTACTCTGTGAACTCGGTGTACTCTGTGGCTTCTTCAATTGGAAGGTCTATATCGCCGGTAAGGGATTGAACAAACAGGCTTGGTTAAAACGGATCAGCTTCCAGGAATTGCCCTCCCCAATCGGAGAGAGCTCAACCAGCCCGCAGAAATCCACCTGAAAGTTCCACCGATGATACACCGGAAGCCCCAGAATGGTGCACATCAATAAGCGGATCCATCCATCGTGGCTGACCAGGAGTATGTCCTCATTGCCATGCTGGCGGCGCTTCTCCTCCAAAAAGGAGGTAATTCGCTGTTGTGCTTCTGCGCCGCTTTCGCCTCCAGGGAAGCGGAAGTCCGCGCATCTTTCGCGATAAGCCTTCCAGACATCCGGATATTTTTCCTGGATTTCCTGGTCGCTCAGCCCTCCGATGAGACCGTTGTCAATTTCGTTCAACCGCTCATCCACGATTGGGTCAAGGCGCAGACGTTCAGTTACATACTCGATCGTTTGGCGAGTACGCTGATAGCCGCTGATATAAATGGCTGTAATCGTCGGCTTGGCGCAGAAATAAGCCCCCAGCCTCTCAGCATCCAGGCGACCTTTCTGACTGAGGGGTTCATCCTGGTGGCGCAAAAGAGGATTGTAATAATCCCCTTTCGCTTTTTCGGCGTGTCGGAGAATGTACCAGGTGGACATGAGCGAATCTATCCCTTGTCATTTACATTGGTGAGGTTATTTCAACAAAAAACGCTCACCATGCAGGAATCTTCCACTCCTGAAAGATTATTTTACTTCAGATCGAGTAAATATTCAGCGAATAATTCGTGGCAGCGCGAGCACATTGCCAGGTCTAGGTTCATTTCGCAGGCGAAGGATCATTGATACTTGTGAAATCCCCAAGATTTCACAAGGCTGGCTGAATGTGGGTTACAATTGAGCCGCGCCGTTGGCAGCGCGGCGACAACCCTTACCGGCAAAGGAGACGCAAGACATGATCAGCCGCATCTGGCATGGTTACACCACCCCTGAAAAGTCCGACGCTTATGAAAACCTGCTGCGCGACGAAATCTTCGTCGGCATCGAGAAGCGGAATATTCCCGGTTTCCGTGGCATTCAGCTCTTCCGTCGTCCGCTGGGCGAGGAGGTGGAGTTCGTCACCGTAATGTGGTTTGACACGCTGGAGGCGGTGAAGGCGTTTGCCGGCGAGGATTATGAGGTCGCCGTTGTGCCACCCAAGGCGCGCGCCATCCTGAAACGCTTCGACGAACGTTCGCAACACTACGAAATCCGCATTGACCACACACAAGGAGCCTTATGAGCGCAGAATTTGAACGTGATTTAGATGTGTACGCCGAGCTGGCGTTGAACATCGGCTTGAATTTACAGCCTGGTCAACGTCTGCTGATTGGTACGCCGTTTGCGCCCACCCCCTTTGAAGCTGCCCCGTTGGTGCGGCGCATTGCCGTCAAAGCCTATGCAATGGGCGCCCGCCTGGTGGAAGTGATCTGGGACGATGAGCAACTCAGCCTGATCCGTGTGAAGCACGCCGCTGATGACACATTGGACGAGGTGGTGGAGTGGCAGTTTCAGGCAGTGATGGACACAGTGCAGCGCGGCGATGCCCGCCTGATCATCCTCGGCAGGGATCCCGATCTGTTTCGCGGGCAGGATGCGCAACGGATTGGCCGCCTGCAACGGGCGATGGTGCAACGCTACGCCCCGATCGAGGAACTGAACCCCGCCTTTGCCACCAACTGGCTGGTGATCGGCATCCCCACGCCGGGCTGGGCGAGGCGCGTCTTTCCCGATCTTCCTGCTGAAGAGGCGACGGCGCGCCTGTGGCAAGCCATCTTCGAAGTCTGCCGCGTGAAGCAACCGGATCCGGTGCAAGCCTGGCGTCAACATCTGCGCCAGCTCGCTGAGCGTAGCCAGTATTTGAGCCAGCGCCAGTTCACGGCGTTGAAGTACCACGCCCCTGGAACTGAGCTGACCGTCGGTTTGCCGGTGGGACACATCTGGCAGGGTGGGCTGGGGAAAAACCGCGCCGGGGTGCAGTTTGCCGCCAACATGCCCACCGACGAGGTCTATACCTTGCCGCACCGCGCCCTGGTGGACGGCGTGGTTGCTGCCACGCGCCCATTCAGTTACGGCGGCAGCCTGATTGAAGAAGCGCGCTTTACCTTTGCCGGAGGGAAAGTGGTGGATTTCACCGCGCGGCGCGGAGTGGAGGCGCTGCGCAACCTGTTCGAGACCGACGAGGGCGCCCGTTGCTTGGGCGAGGCGGCGCTAACGCCGCACAGCGCCCCGGTTTCCCAATCGGGCTTGATCTTCTATAACATCCTCTTTGATGAAAACGCCGCCTGTCACTTCGCCCTGGGCGACGCCTATCGCGACAGCCTGGAGGGCGGGGTGGATATGAGCAAAGAGCAATTCCTGGCTGCGGGCGGCAATGTCAGCAACATTCACCTGGATTTTATGATCGGCAGCAGTGAGCTGGACGTGGACGGGGTGCGCCGCGATGGAGCGCTGGAGCCGATTTTGCGCCGCGGCGAGTGGGCGTTCGAGGTGTAAACACGGTGGAAGGCAGCACAGGATTCATCTTGTGCTACCCGACTCGGGCAAATATCAAACACGCCCGCTCCCTGGAGTGTTTTCCTGGAGCGGGCGAAGTTTAAAGGGGGTTGCACCGAGATGCTTAGCCGCTCTTTTTACGTCGTCGGCGCGGTTTGGGGGCGGCAGGCGGCGGGAGGGGCGCCCAGACGGCGTACACCTCGCCCGCCACGCGTTGGGCGATGAACTGTTGATGCCCGATCTGTAACCACAGGTCGTTGGCTGCGCCGCCGCTGCCAACCACGGATTCGGCATCCGCCTTGCGCAGCACCTCCACTTGCGTCTCCGGCGGCAGCCAGCCGACAATCGGATGGCTCACCCCAGGTCCCATGCGCACATTCAACCCGATGTTCGAGATCACCCGCGCCCGCGGCATCAGCGGGAAGCTCTGTGGCTCTTCGCCGATAGGTATCTCGCCTCCAGGCATCTCTCCACCCGGCCCCGGCTGCTCGCCGCCGGGCATACCACCTCCGGGCTGTCCACCACCAGGCATGCCGCCGCCCGGTTCGCCGCCTGCGGGCAAGAAAGTGGTCAGCAAGGGTGCTGGGTCCACCGCTACATTGTTTTTGCGCAGCTCGAAGTGCAGGTGCGGGCCGGTGGAGTTTCCGGTGTTATCCGAGCGACCGATCACCTGCCCGGCCTTGACTTTGTCGCCCACTCTGACGTTGAAATCCATCAAGTGGCCGTAAATGGTGAGGTAGCCTTCGGCATGCTGGATGCGTACATGTGTGCCATAGCCGGTGGCGTCGTTGCGCACCGTGCTGACCGTACCGTCCTGGGCGGCGGCGATGGGCGAGCCGCTGGGTACAGCCCAGTCTATGCCGCCGTTGTAGTTCGTCCAGTTGTTGACCTTGGCGCGGTGGACATGCTCGGCGAAAGATTGGGTGACGATGGAGCTTGCGGGAACGGGAAAGAGGAATTGCATAGAGGTTCTCCTGTTGTCAAGCAAAGGTATCCGTTATCGGGTTGCGACATTGATGTCGCATTGGGTCGCGGCATAAACGCTGCGTTATGAGTAAAGGTTCGTTTCAACCGATAAGTTGCTGCCGCGGCGGCGTTCTTCATCAAGCAACATGCGCTCGCTGCAGGTGCAGGGTAGGCCGCGGGCGCAAATCTGGCAGCAATATTCGCCGCGCCGCCAGCCGGCTTTTCCAGCAGGGGCGCGCCGGAACACGGGCGTCCAGGTGATCTCCACGCCACAATTGTCACAGAATACCGATCCTTCGATACGCGTCATTTTCCACCTCCTTTCAGATTTCAGACCATCTCCCTATTCGGTGTTGACAAACAATAGGGTTGATAACGAAGCCACAGAGACCACAGAGAAGGGTTAGGAAATTCTCCGTGCCTGCTATGAAAATGGACTCTCTGTGAGCTCTGTGAGCTCGGTGGCGACATTTTTATCTCCTGGGGCGAATCGTTGTTCTTGACCGCCCCGCCGTGAAATATGTTCATCTCCCTATTGGGTGTTGACGAACGATAGGGTTGATGACAAAGCCACAGAGAGCACAGAGAAGGGTTAGGAAAATCTCCGTGCCTGCTTTGAAAATTGACTCTCTGTGAGCTCTGTAAGCTCGGTGGCGACATTTTCATCTCCTGGGGCGAATCGTTGTTCTTGACCGACCCGCCGTAAAATATGTTCCACTCCCTATTGGGTGTTGACGAACAATAGGGTTGATAACGAAGCCACAGAGACCACAGAGAAGGGTTAGGAAATTCTCCGTGCCTGCTTTGAAAACAGACTCTCTGTGAGCTCTGTGAGCTCGGTGGCGACATTTTCATCTTCTGGGGCGAATCGTTGTTCTTGACGACCGCATGGTGAAATTCAATCACCAACACTCAAGAGGGAGATCACAAGGTTTCAAATAGGTGCTGTTATTTAGCAATCAGAACCGAGCAAGGGGCGTAATGTACCAGTTTGCGCGAAACGCTGCCCAGCAGCCAGCCGCTCACCGGGTTTAGCCCGCGTGAGCCGCAGGCGATTAAATCCACCTTGCGCTCCTTGGCAAATTGCAGAAGCTCCGTCGCTGCGTCGCCGCGCTGCAGAACGGTTTCCGTCGCCAAGCCGGCGGATTGGAAGGCTGCCAGCGCTTCCTCCAGGGTGCGGCGCGCCTGCTCCTCCTCTTCGGCTTGCATAGCCGCGAAGTCCAACGGCACCGGATAAAGCGCCTCTGGGACGAGCATCCAGGGGGGTGAGATGGCTTCTGGCGAGACGGCTGGCGGCATCACGTACATCAAGGTCGCCTGGATGTCGGGCGGCAGCCAGGAGCAGCGCTGGCGCGGTGGAGCAGACGGTTGCTGCCCGATCTGCGCCGCCGGACGCTCGGCGGCGTGAAAGCGCGGCATGGGGAATTCTGGCTGCTCTTCGCAGCGCGGCGCCAGATAATCCACCAGCTTCTGGCTGTGCCGGGAGCCATCCACGGCGACCAGCACGCGGCGGAGGCCGCGATACGGAGCGCGTACCACCAACACTGGGCGCTGCGAATACTCCACCACCTGTTGCACCACTCCGCCCAGCAAGATGCCCAGCGTGGCGCGCAGCCCCTGCGCGCCCATCAAGATCAGATCGGCGTTGATCTCTTCGGCGTAGGCGTTAATCGAGACGGCTGGATTGCCTGCTTTGAGAATGGCTTCCGCGGGGAGGTTTGCCTGCTCCAGCTTCTGCTTGGCTTGATCCAACGAGCGTTGCAGGGCTTCGTGTCCGCCGATGTACTGTGTTGGCAGCACAGTGATGGCGGTCAGGCGGCACTGTTCGCCGGCGGCGCAGGCGCTGAACAAATCTATTGCCAGGTCAAGCGCCGCCTGGGCATGCTCCGAGCCGTCATAAGCCAGCAGGATGTGCGGGCTGGTCAACCTGGCGGCGGGGCGTTGCGCGGCGGCAGCGGCTTGACCATTGGAGAAAGCGTTACTTGCCATAAGTCGCCTCCTTTCTGGGACCAGCTTCGAACCAGTTTGGGCAATCTGATGTGGGGCTGCATTGCGTGTAGAAGGCGCGTCGTCGGGCGGCAAGGATGCAAACCTGGCCGCAGCCTGCGGTCAAGGTCTATCTATAAGATACAAAACTTTACTGGTTATGTCAAGTTAAGTGCGGACTTATTTACATCGCGATGGGAAATCAACTACGGACCAGGCGTTATAGATGCGGCTGGCACGGCGCGCCAGGTAAATTTGCGCTCGCCGCAGCCGGTGTAGCGCAGTTCCAGCACGCCGCTGATGAGGGTCGCCGATTCGATCTCTGCGCTGAATTGATAGCGCAGATCATCCTTGTTATAAAAGCGGGTGAACTGGGTTCCCTGAATGGGAGTGTTTTCCGAGAGCAGGTGATCCACCATGCATTCGCCCGGCCCCAGCCATAAGATCGCCAGGTCGGTGAGCATGGGCTGCGCCCCCTCGAAGTAAATGCGAAAGGACAGAATCAAGCCAGTAGCCCCACCGCTCCAAACGCCTTCCTGCGGCGAGATGCTCAGCACCGAGGCAGGCGAAGCGGTTGTCGCCATGGGCGGTTGAGCGGTGGCGGTTGCAACGATGGTCATTGATGTCGGTGATGCTGCCAACGTTTCAGAGGGCAATGGAGCGGTGATTGTCGGTGTGTCCGATGGTGATGGGGTATCGCTGGGCGGCAGAGTGGGGCTAGGCAGGAGCGGTACGCTGGTGGCGGTTTCAACCATAGGAGTTTGCGCTGCGGGCGCGCAGGATGTAATCAGCAGGGCAAGCAGCATCAGCTTTATCGGGAGAATGGAGAGTTTGGTTTTCATAGCTCTTGCCTACTCTTTTTTCGTTCTGCCGAGGCGATGATCGGCATGTTTTTTTGATTTGGGCGAATAGTTTTGCTGTCTCAGAATATTTGATTGGCGAACTCAATCATAGCACAAAACCAGGATCAGAGGGCGCACATTCACATGTGGACGTTTCCAGGGCGCATGAATAGAAACAGCAACGCCGAACAGGATAAAAAATGGTTTATAATCGCAGGATTGCAGCCCAAGAAATGGGAGTGGATCGTTTTGGTTGTTCGATTGCGCAATCGTAATAATCCCCGGCATACACTCAGCCTGACCTTCCCCGCCTGGTACGGCATTCTGGATCTGGCGGAGGCCTATGGCTGGGCGCCATTGGATCGCGTCTTACCCGGGGCGTGGCTGACCGAAACGTGGGACGCTGTAGAAGGTCGTCCAGCGGTGTACGCTCCGGCTGGCACGCTTTACGGCGAGCCTTTGGGAATGGATCAGAGCGGAGGCGGACCTTTAGTGCAGGTGGAGAATGCTTTGCATCTGGCGGAGGCGTTGGAACGCGCCTTCCTGGATTACGAGCCGCGCCGCGTTCCTTCCACGTATTACCTGTTCGAACCGGAGGACGCCCTCAGCAGCTATCGCCCCAGCATTGGCGCTATTCGCGAGACGATTGAATTCTGCCGCCGAGGAGCTTTCTGGGTGGATCGGCTGCGCTGAAGCGCGTCTGTTTGAGAACTCGATGCAGCCTGATCCAGATACGGAAAGCCAAACCACACCACCCCCAACCCAAATAAGCTTCCAGTGAGCAAGCGCATCATCGAGTTGAACGAACCCCACGCATCGCCGGTGTAGAATGTGGAGGGAAAAACGCCGGAGGTTAATGTGATCAGCCAGGCGTTGCTGTCTCGAAACCCCTGACCGATGCCCGACAGATCGCTGATCAGATGGGTCAACCCATCAACCGCCAGAGGCATACTCAACAAAGCCATTCCCCACCAGGGAAGCGGTTTTATCTTTTGTCGAAATGGATACCATAACAGACCAAAAAACCAGATGCTCGTGTACAAAGAGATCATGCGATCTGACCAGGCGATCTTCCACCCCATATCAGCATTGCCGATGAATTGACGCAATATCAGGGGATTGGTCGTGTTCTGCCAGGCAGCTTGGATTTCAGGCAAAGAATAGGTGAACCGCGGCCCGAACAGGAAAAAGGAACGTTCTGGCAATTGGTGGCATAACAGGGAATAAAGCGCATAAATCGCTTTTCCAGCGTTTTGCCAGCCGAGCTGCATGAATACCGGCGCCAGGAAAGGCAACCCCACAAACCCGCCGTAGAAAAGAGCAAACAGCGCAATCCAGCGGCGCGATAGACCCCAGATGATCTTGTAAAAAGGCGAGAATGGTTGCGTGTACATAAAGAGGACACTTTCTGCCTCACTCTACCCAGTTCGATAGAACGGTTAAGGTAGCGTCGGGCTGCTTTGGATCATTGTTTGGCACATGGATACGAAATTCATGAGGGCCGCCCATCTCACCATGCATATTGAACGTGAGGAAGAGGAAAGTACTTTTACCAGGGTTGATGACCATCGAACCGATGGTGGGTTTGGGAGGTCAACAACCCTCAATGAGTTCGGTGTAGGGCGCTTCGATGATCTTCAAAGGTCGGTCACCGACGTTGGTGAGCGTGAACTTATAACTGACGGTTTCCCCCAATTTGATCGTTCCCAGATCCACTGCCTTCTGGTCAACCACCAGACTGGGTGCACCTTCGACAATAATGGGCGCTTTTGGCGAGGTAGCATCGCCGAGCGCTTTCAGCCCCAGGAAAACCAGCAGGAAGAAGACCAGACTGCTAATGGCATAGATCAGCGGGCGCAGATGCTTGGGTTGTTTTTTCCTTTGTTTTCGTATACGCTTGGAATGCTCTTGATCCATAAATTTCTCCATTAGCAATATTTCCCCCATTTATATCGGGGGACGAATCAAGGTTATAGCGCCATTTGGCGCGGATGAGTGTGAGCATTTTTGCCTGTTGATAGGCATTTTTGCGTAGGGCAGATAGCGCCGCTCTGCGCATGACAGATGCCGAGGCTGCCGGTAAGATATATATAAGTTGGTGTGTACAGGAGGCGGAAGAGATTTTGGTTAATAGCGTTCTTCAAATAGATATAGGAGCGGATGATAATCCGCCCTAAGTCCTTTGGAGGTAGAAATGACGTCCCCGCATATGAGCCGGAGCGATTTTGTCAAGTTGGCGACCACTTTCATTGCCTCCATCATGTCAGCGGTCATCGGCTTTCCTGCTGTCGGCTATCTGCTCAGTCCGGCGATGCACAAATTCGAGAAAAGCGAATGGATCCCCCTGGGAAAATTGGAAAACTATCCCCTCGGTATCCCGACTCGATTTAATTTCACGCGCACCACCATTAACGGTTGGGAGAAAACCGTCAATAGTTACGGCGTTTTTGTTCTTCGCCAGACAGATCAACAAGTCAGGGTGTTCTCGAATATCTGCACTCACCTGGGCTGTCGGGTATCCTGGCAATCTGACTTGCAGCATTACGTCAGCCCGTGTCACAATGGGCATTTCGATATCGTTGGAAATGTCGTCTCCGGCCCTCCGCCGCGTCCATTGGATGAGTTTGAGATAAAGGTAGAGAACGGCAACCTGCACCTCCGGTATCCCCCTTTCAGGAGAGGTTGAGCGCGTGAACAAAATGCTCATCTTCACCGAAGATTTACTAATTCTTCATAAATTCTACATAAATTAGAGGTATTCTGAGATATAGCGTAATATCACACCTTGTTTGGAGGTAAACGATGAAAAGGACAATTGGTTGGATTCTAGCGGTCGCGGCAATTCTATTGCTTGCGTTACCGGTATTGTGGCTTTTTTCTAACATGTGGGGTTATGGCGGTATGATGGGTGGATACGGAATGATGGGGCGCGGTTATGGTTTTGTAAACCCTCTGGGCTGGTTGGGCATGGCGTTTATGTGGTTGTTCCCTGTGGCGATCCTGGTTTTGATCGTGGCTGGGGCGGTGGCTTTGATCAACGCTCTGACCCGATCTGCAAACACGCCGACGCAGACGATCCCTCCTGTCAGTGGCCGCGCCTGCCAGAATTGCGGTAAGCCAGCCCAGGCTGATTGGAAAACCTGCCCATATTGCGGGCAGAATTTGTCGTGAGGCGGTTTTCGATGTGTTGTGGAGCGAATTTCACTCGTCTAATTACTCCACTGTCGAGGGCGGCTACGCAGCCGTCCTCGACGCAGACGCCCCAAGCCCAGGTGATAGATTCTATGAAATGCCCCACCTGCGCCAGCCAGGTCTTGCCGGAGTATAGTTGGTGTCCACGCTGCGGCTCTGCATTGAGGGCATATCCTTGCCGCTATTGCGGACAGACAATTCGTCCGGGCGAGCAGGTGTGCGCTTTTTGCGGCGCGCCTGCAGCGCGTTGAAATTGGGCGCGCTTTCACGGCTGGGGTTGGGTTTCAGTCGAAAGCGGCTTTCAAGACGCCTGTCATTGCGCCGCCCAGGATGAGCCAGGTCGAATTGACCTTGAAGCGGATGAGCAAACCCAACGAAAGAAGGGCTATCCCATTTGCGCCACTTGACTTAATAGGCATAAATCATAACGCCAATGCAAATAAGCGATTGGTCGAAGAGATGCGTCACAGCACCTCATAAACAATCAACCCACAGATAACCACCATCAGAAAAAGCCCAATGATGAAGATGCCGTCGGCGAAATGCTCCAACCGCGCCATCTTGCGCGCCCCGCGCGTGCGTAGCGCAAAATATGAAAGCAGACAGGAGATGAGAAAAATCAACGCATCCAGGGCGAGTATGTCGTCAATGAGAGACTCATCCTGATGTACAGTTAGAACGACGCGCAGTATACCAATGACGGTGAGACAGACGCCCACCATTGCTGCGGAGGCGGTGAAAATGTGGATGGAGATGTCTTCCGCCAGTTGGATCTGGTTTTCCGTGTGTGTCCCAGCGTCTTCATTCATGGTTTGAGCGCTCGCGTTGCTATAAAAGTGGGCAGGTAACGATTAAGCGGGTTTTCATCATCCTGAAGATCGTGATCTTCGTAGAAACCGACGATGACGAAGCCGGCTTCGATCTGCCCGCCGATTTGATCTTCCAAAGTGTGGCTGAACTCAAACGGGATGCCTTCTTCTCGGTAGCGCTGCTTTTCCTCCTCGCTCAATTGCTCGATATCCGAGTACGGCAACGCATATCTGACCTTCAACTCGCCGCTGCGCTCCATGAGGGCGAAGTCGAAGAGATAGATAATCGGGTTGGTGAAACCGGCAACCAGGATTCCCTGAGGGCGCAACACGCGGAAGGCTTCTCGCCAGACAGGTCTTACCTGAGGCGCGAAGACATTGGAGACGGGATGCACGACCAGATCGAAACTCTGATCTGGAAATTGGCTGAGATCTGCCATATCCCCTTCCACAGTGTGGATTGTCAGTCCCTCGCGCTCCGCTACGAAGCGGTCGCGTGCAAGCTGTTTGGGCGAGTTGTCCAAAACAGTAACCTGCGCGCCGGCAGCGGCGAGGATGGGAGCTTGTTGACCACCCCCGGATGCCAGGCAAAGGATACGTTTGCCGGGCAGTGGGTCCAGCCAATGGCGTGGAACCGATTTGGTCGGCGTCAGATAGATCGTCCATTGCCCTTGTCGGGCGGCGGCAATCTCTGCGCTGCTAACCGGCTGCGTCCAGCGATTGCCTTTCTCTACCTGGCGATCCCACGCCAGGCGATTGTGCTGGCGGATGTCTGTCATCGTTAGTTTATTCCGCGGCGCTATCTGTAGCCCGGCGCGCCCATCGCGCGGCAAAACTCAATCAAATCGGGGTGGATATAGCGCCCATTCTCCTCGATCTGCAGGTCGTCCAGCCAGACGGAGGCATTCAACGCCACGCCGTCGCTGTGCAGCGGCGAACCGAGCGGAGTGGCGCCGACGCCGAATTGCATACAGCCAAAGACGCGCTCATCTTCCAGGATGCGCCCACTGGGGCGGGTTACCCCTGGGTTGAAGCCGTAACAGGCATGCTCCATCAGATATACATACGGGTTGTTCGCTTGCGCCAGCCAGCGAGTGTACAGCGTTGCTTCATGCCCGCCTTCTATCTCCTTGATGTATCCGTCCACAATGCGCAGGCGCACTGGCGAGCGCAGCAAGCCCAGTTCAGCCGGCGGCCAGAGCGCGCCATCGAACACTAACATGCCGTTATAACTCTCGCGGTAGGCCATAAAGCCGGATTGCCCGCCCAACATCTGCGGATAGCCGCCATGCGTTGGCAGCGGCTCCCAGAAAGGGTCGCCAGCCTTGTCAACCTGCATGGTCAGGTCGGTGCCAGCCGGACTGGTCACGCGCACGAATTCAGCGGCTTGCGAATGACGGTACAGCCACTCAGCCATGGCGCGCAGCGGCTCGTAAGGCACGCGCCCCACCGTACGCACCAACATATCTACATCCATGCCGGTCAGGCACACGTAGATGCAGCCGCGCTTGAGGGCTGTCTGATAAGTGGGGCTGTAAAGCTGGTAAGAGACGGTGAAATCGAACCAGATGTCGGCTGCTGCTGCTGCGCCGCTCACCGGCGCGGGAGGCGCTTGCATGGGCTGCGGCAACGTTGGATAGCAGACCAGCGTGGGGATGCCGCCTACCGCCTGAACCGCCCCGGCGACCGCCCGCGCCACGCGCAAGTCGCTGGAGGTATCGGCGGTGATCAAGACTTGCTGTCTGGGCTGCACAGGGCGGAAGTCGGTCACCAACTTGAGCGCCGCGGCAATCAGCTCGATATGCAGGTATTCAGGGAGAGATTCTACGCCCAGGTTCATTGTCGTTCATTGCCTCTGCTGAGACTTCCTGCAAGGCTTTTAAAGTCTTGCGGTGGCTGCGGCGAGAAATTCAATACGCGCTGCACAATTTTCAGAACTCCCTGACGATCTCCTCGATTGGGCGGTACTCAATATCGAAGCCAAAATAGCGCGGGCCGGCGGCTTTGTCCAGGCCAAACGGCGTGCGGAAAGCTTCCACACCCTTCATGCCGATAGCCGAGACGCGGTCGCCTTCCTGGATTTGCGCGCTGCTGGGACCAGTTCCATCCTCGTACAGAAAGGTAACGGTGTCGGGGCTGCACACATAAGGTTCACCATCCAGCCAGGAGATGTGGTTCTCGTTTTTGAACCAGGCTTTGAAGGTGTGACCGGCGTATTTGCCCACTCCGTTGACCGTTACCGTTCCGAACATATAGCCGTCGCGGTCTTCCCACCATTTTTCGCTGACCACGCCGTCGAACAGCCGCCAGCCCTCGGCGGCGCGCACGGCGGCGTCCACTGCGTCTTCGCCTGTCTCACGCGCCTGGCGAATGGCGCGTCCGATGCGCAGCGCCTTGCTAACCGTACCTCGTACCAGAATCTCTTTCATTTCCTTGCCGGAAAGCGGGGTGGCAGCCATGGAGGTATTGCCGTAAGCTGCAACAGCCAGCATCTTGCCAATGCGCTCCAGCATGTGCGCGTTTTGCACAGAGCGACAGATGACCACATTGCCCCAGCGATCCACGCTGGAGAATGGATAGCTCTTTTTGCCGGTCAGAAAGGGGGTGGTTTGCATCTCTTCGGGGATGCAGCGCCCGGCATAATCGCCGTCCACCACCGGGATACCCAAGCGCGCGCCCACCACCAGCGGCTCCGGCAGGTTGGAAGCGCCCGGCTCGGAAGGCACAATGCAACCGATTGGCTGTCCCAAATAAGCGCCCAATTCTTTGACAGCCTCTACCATGCTGTCCAGCGGGAAGACCTCCACCAGCCCGGCGCGCTGAATCTCCGCTTTGGCGGTCTCCGACATGGGAGCCACTGAACCCATGCCGTAGGGTTGAACGGTCAGGGCATCATCGGGGATTTCGTTGGCGTCCACCCAGGAGAGGGTTAGCCCTTCTTCCAGCGCGCTTTGAATGAGCGCCAGTCCGCGCTCGGCGCGTCCGCCGCCACCGGCACCCAGCACCAGGCAGCCCAGAATCAGGTCTTCTCCATCTTGTAGATTGACGATTTTTCCAGCAGGCATGTTATTCCTCCATATGATGTCAGGTAATTAATTCTGCAATGATTGATGAATCAAGTGGCAAGCTGACCAATGCTCGGCGCTGATCTGCTCCAGGGGCGGTTCCACCTGAGCGCAGATTTCCATCGCAAACGGGCAGCGGGGATGAAAACTGCAACCAGAGGGCGGACGCGCCGCGTCGGGCGCTTTACTGGGCATGACGATGCGCTCGCGCTTATCCTCTGGATGCACTTCAGGGATAGCGGAAAGCAGCGCCCGTGTGTAGGGGTGCTGCGCCTGACCCTCAACCAGGCTGGGCGCAGCGATCAGCTCTACCACCTTGCCCAGGTACATCACCGCAATGCGGTCGCTGATGTACTGAACCACACTCAAATCGTGTGAAATAAATAAGTAGGTGAGTTTAAAGTGGCGTTGCAGGTTGCGCAGCAGGTTGAGGATCTGCGCCTGCACAGATACATCCAGGGCGGAAGTCGGCTCGTCCAGGACGATAAATTTCGGGTTCAGCGCCAGGGCGCGGGCAATGGCTAATCGCTGCAACTGCCCGCCGCTGAATTCGTGCGGGTAGCGGGACAGAGCATCTTCTGGCATACCCACCTGGCGTACAAGCTGGCGGGTACGCTGCTCCAGCGCCGCCCCACGCAGGTTGGTGTGGGTGGTCAGCGGCTCGGCCAGTGAGCGGAACATCGAAAAGCGCGGATCGAATGACGAATATGGATTTTGAAAGACGATTTGCATCTCGCGCCGCAAGCGTCGCAGCGCGTCACGTTCCAGGGAGCTCAAATCCTGGCCTTCGAAGATTACCTGGCCAGAGGTGGGTTTCACCAAGTTCAACAGCACTCGCCCCAGGGTGGTTTTACCGCAGCCGGATTCGCCCACCACGCCCAGTGTCTCCTGGCGGTAAATGGTCAGGTTGACGTCTTCCAGGGCGCGCACCGTTCCCGTTTTCGAGGAGAGCAACCCCCGGCGCGGGTGGAAATATTTGGACAAACGGCGCGTCTCGAGCAAAATCTGATCGCTCATTGGGCGGTCTCCGGCGAATACAGGTAACAGGCCACCTGATGTTGCGCCTCTCCTGGATTGACGGCAGTCAGGCGCGGCGGCGTCTGGCGGCAAACCTCCATCACGTGTGGGCAGCGCGGGTGAAAGGGACAGCCCGGAATGACGCTCAGTCCATTTGGCACGCTGCCTGGAATGGAAAGTAGATCACGACCTTTTTGTTGTGCAGAGGGCAGTGCTGCCAACAGGCCCTGCGTATAGGGATGCTTCATGGTGTGCAGCACCTCGCTGGTTGGGCCAATTTCTACGATCTGCCCTGCGTATGCCACTCCAACACGGTCGCAAGTTTCAGCCACCACACCCAGGTTGTGCGTGATAAGCAAGATGGAGAGTCCAACATGCCGGCGCAGCTCCACCAGCAGCTCCAAAATCTGGTTTTGGATGGTGACATCCAGAGCGGTGGTTGGCTCGTCGGCGATGAGCAAGCGCGCCCCCGATGCCAGCGCCATAGCGATCATCACCCGCTGCTGCATACCGCCGCTCAATTCGTGCGGGTAAGCCTGCATGATGCGCGGTGGGTCAGGCAGCGCCACCTCGTCCAGCAATTCCAGCGCCCGTTGTTCCGTCGCCTGGCGAGAAGCCTGGGTGTGATGGCGAATGATGCGCTTAATCTGGCTGCCCACCGTGAACACCGGGTTCAACGAGGTGGATGGGTCTTGAAAAATCATAGCAATCTGGCGGCCGCGGATGGCTTGCATCTCGCTTTCTTTGGCCTGGGTCAGGTCATGCCCATCGAAGAGAACGCGCCCGGCGGTGATGCGCCCATGCCCAGGCAGGATGCGCAAAATTGCCAGGCAAGCCACCGATTTGCCGCAGCCCGACTCGCCCACCAGGCCGAAAATCTCGCCAGGCTGGACGCTGAAGGTCATGCCATTAACGGCGTACACCGTTCCGGCGTAGGTCTGGAAGACGACATGCAAATTCTCGACGGTAAGCAGCTCGGTCACGCGGTTATGTCCTGCGCAGGTAAGGGTCTGCGGCGTCGCGCAGCGCGTCGCCAATGAAGTTGAACGCCAGCACGGTGAGGAAGATTGCTGCGCCAGCCGCTCCGGCAAACCACGGGCGGTCAATAAAATACAGGCGGCCCTGGCTGACCATGTTGCCCCAATCGGCGGCTGGCGGTTGAACGCCCAGGCCGACGAAGTTCAGCGCCGCGCTGATTAAGATGGCCGAGCCTAAGTCGAGGGTCGCCTGCACCCACACCGGCGTCATCACATTGGGCAGTACGTGCGTCAGAACGATCTTGTGACCAGGCAGGCCGATGCTGCGCGCCGCCTCGACAAAGAAGCGTTCGCGCAGGCTAAGCGTTTGCGAACGAACCAGGCGCGTGTACCAGGGCCACCAGGTGACGGCGATGGCGATCATGGTGTTGGTAAAGCCCGCTCCCAGCGCCGAGGCAATGGCCAGAGCCAGCAGCAAGGATGGAAATGCCATGAAGACGTCCGTGGCGCGCATGATGATCTCGTCCACCCAGCCGCCCAGGTAACCGGCAATCGCTCCCAGCGGCACGCCGATCAGGACGGCGATGACCACCACCAGGAAGCCCATGGAGAGCGAACTACGCCCTCCATAAAGCACGCGTGCCAGCACGTCTCGACCCAGATAGTCGGTGCCCAGCGGATGAGCAGCGCTGGGCGGCTTGAATTTTTCCAGGATGTTTGGGTCGCCGCGCCCCTGTTCGGGGTAAGGCGTCAGTAGCGGAGCGAAGGCAGCGCCCAGAATAAAGACCAGGATAATCGCCAGACCGATTAATGCCAGTTTATCCTGGCGAAACGAGCGCCAGATCAGCCGCCATTCCGAGTAGGTTGCGGCTGGCGCTGGCTCAACAAACGGCGAGACTTCGATGCCCGGTGCTCCCTGCATGGCTAACTCAGCGTCACTCGCGGGTCAATGGTTGCCTGGATCAGATCCAAAGCCAGGTTGACTGCCACATAAAACACGGTAACGACCAATGTCACCGAGACGATAACCGGAAAGTCCAGCGAAAGGACGGCGTTGGTCAAATACTGACCCAAACCAGGCCAGGAGAAGATCACCTCCACCAGGATTGAGCCGGTCAGTGAATAGACAAAAGACAGACCAATCACGTTAAGGGTGGGCATAATGGCGTTCTTCAAAGCCAGAACAAACAGGATCGTGCGGCGAGGCAGACCAGCGACGCGCGCTGCCAGGATATACTTCTCATTCAGCGTTTCGATAATTGAAGCGCGGGTCATGCGAATGGATAAACCCAGCCCAAACGCTGCCAGGGTGATCGCCGGTAAAATCAGGTGCAGTAGCACATCCTGAAACGCCGGCCAGTTACCGGCAATCAGCGTATCAATGGTATAGAAGCCGGTGATTGGCGTGATCGGATAATTAATAGCGATTTCGTTGGAGATGCGCCCGCTGATCGGGAGTAACTTTAAGCGGGCGAAGAAGACCAGTTGCAATAACAGCCCCAGAAAGAAAGTGGGCACTGAAACGCAAGCCACTGCCAGAATGCGCGAGAAATTATCCAGGGCGCCGCCTTTCCATGCGCCGGAGAGCACGCCCAATGGCAGACCGATCAGTTCGCCGATGATCATCGAGGCGATCACCAGTTCCAGCGTGGCGGGCAGGTAAGTCTTCAATTCGGTCAAAATGGGCTGGCGTGATTTGATCGAAACGCCCAGGTCGCCGCGCAGCAGAGAGGTGAGATAGCGCCAGTATTGGACATACAGCGGCTGATCCAGCCCCAGGGTCTGCGTGGCTTTGGCGATCTGCTCCTGAGTGGGGCGCGGCCCCACCCAGGCTGCCGCCGGGTCTGAGGGCAAGACGCGGGCGATGAAAAAGGTGATCAGCGAGATGCTGAAGAGCACCACGATCGCCAGGAAGAGGCGCTTGAGGAGATATTCCCAGCGTTGCATCGCAGCCCAGTCCTGGGAGTTGCTTGCCGTTTTTGGCAAGCAACTCCCGAAAATTGTATCAGCGGGTCAGGCTATAGACGAAGACGACATGCGGATAGGCTGGGTTATCTACAAACCCTTTTACATCGGCGCGGGCGATATGGATGTTCGCCAGGTCGTAGAAAAACAGCGAAACGGCGTCATCCACCAGCATCTTCTGGGCTTCGATGAACATCTGCGTGGCTTTCTCTCGGTCGCTGCCGGAGATCTCGTTGGCCTGGTCAATCAATTCGTCGAATTGCGGATTTTTATAATACGCCAGGTTGAACAGCGTCTCGTCTTCGGAGTGGAACATAGAGCGCAAGAAGCTGTAGGGCGAGATCAGGTCTGGCCACCAGTACATGACAAAGATGTCCTGGGCTTTTTGCGGATCAGATTTACCCAAGTCCCATTGGGCTTCCCAGTTTAGGCCCTGGATTTCCAACTCGATGCCCAGTTTTGCCAGCTCTGCCTTCCACAGTTCGCCGACCTGCTGCTCGTCCTGGTCGCCGGTGGCAAAGGTCATCAGCAGCTTGAAGCCGCCGTCTGGGTAACCAGCTTCGGTCAGCAGAGCTTTGGCTTTCTCCAGGTCGTACTGATATTGGGGCACGTCTTTCGATTGACCCCACATGCCCACCGGCACCGGGCCGTAGGACTGCGTGGCGCGTTCGCCCATCACTCCCTGGATGAACTGCTCGTAAGGGAATGAGTAGGAAAGCGCCTGGCGCACCAGCTTGTTATCCAGCGGCGGCTTGACGGTGTTCAACAGACCAACCAGGTTCTGGAAAGATGGGTTGCTATACACCACCAGGTCAGGGTTGTTCCGTAGGGCGGGCAGGTTATCGGGCGCAACCTGATAGGTGAAGTCCGCCTCGCCGGATTCGATCTTCTGCTGCAAGACGACCGGATCTTCGATCAGTTCGAAGACCACTTTCTCAAACTGACCTTCTTTCCAGCCGCCCCAATAATCAGCGAAGCGACCCATCACCAGGCGCGAACCGCGTTCATAGCTCTCAATGGTGTAGGGACCGGTACCGGCGCAGTGGCCCTCGTTGAACCAATCGGCGCCTTTTTCCTCATAGGCTTTGGGGCTGAAGATCCAGGCGGCATAGTTGGCGGAGGCGATCAGATCCAACGGTGCGGCGTAGGATAGCTTGAAGGTGACGGTGTTTTCATCCACCACCTGGATTTCTTGCACCGGATCCCAAATATAGGCTGCGCCGACGGCCAGCTCTTTAGTCTTTTCAATGGAATATTTGACCGCTTCGGCGTTGAAAGGCTCACCGTCGTGGAATTTGACGCCCTCGCGCAACTTAAAAGTCCACTCGGTGGTTTCGGGGTTGGATTCCCAGCTCACAGCCAGCTTGGGAGAGAGAATTTCGGCGCTGCCGGGCGGGTTGTAGAATGTCAGGCCCTCGTAGCAATTTGCCATTACCACCAGGTCGTTGGAATAGCTGGTGGCCGGATTCAAATCTGGGAAAGTGGTGGGGTGGGCTTAGACAAAAACCTTCGACCGCGGCACCTCGGCGGAGGCGGGCGGTT
>JAGVAD010000011.1 GCA_020060465.1 Anaerolineales bacterium | reverse complement strand
GCCAGCTCGTGATGATCGCTGACGATCACGGTCAACCCCTGGTTATGGGCAAATTCCAAAGCTTCGAAGGCGGTTGCGCCGGTGTCGCAGGTGAGCAGCAAGCGCGGCGGATGCTCACTTGCCAGCAGACGGCGCAATACCGACAAGCTGATCCCATGGGACTCTTGCGCCCGGATCGGAATGTGATAGCTCACCCGCCCGCCCAGGCTGCGCAGCGCCTGCACCAATAAGGCAGTCGCTGTCTGACCGTCCACGTCAAAGTCGCCCCATACCAGGATATGGTCGCCGCGGCGCAACGCTTCATCCAGCAGAGGCAGCGCCTGGGCAACCCCAGGCATTTCCTGCGGCGCGGCAGGGGTATAAGCCTGTGGATCGAGAAAAGCCCGCGCTGCGTTCAGATCGGCCAGGCCGCGTCGTGCGAGGATGGCAGCGGTCAGCGGGTGCAGGTCGGGGAATGCCGCCTGCAAGGATTCAAGCGAATACGCCGGTGGTTCAATCCACGTTCGGGAGTCAAAGAATGTCATACGTGGGAATTATACCGAGAACGGGCTGTAGGGTAGCACAGGCTTTAAGCCTGTGCTTCGACCAACACACGGCTGTAGAGCAACACAGGCTAAAGCCTGTGCTACTATGACCAACACGCGGCTAGAGTAACACAGGCTTTTAGCCTGTGCTACTACAACCAACACACGGCTGTAGAGCAACACAGGCTAAAGCCTGTGCTACTACGACCAACACGCGGCTGGAGGGTAACACAGGCTAAAGCCCGTGCTACGACCAACACGCGGTTGTAAGGTAACACAGGCGAAAGCCTGTGCTACTACGACCAACACGCGGTTGTAAGGTAACACAGGCTAAAAGCCTGTGCTACTATGACCAACACGCGACTAGAGGGTAACACAGGCTAAAAGCCTGTGCTACTACGACCAACACGCGGTTGGAGGGTAACACAGGCTAAAGCCTGTGCTACTATGACCAACACGCGGCTGGAGGGTAACACAGGCTAAAGCCTGTGCTACGACCAACACGCGGTTGTAAGGTAACACAGGCTAAAAGCCTGTGCTTCGACCACCACGCGGCTGGAGGGTAACACAGGCTAAAGCCTGTGCTTCGACCAACACGCGGCTGGAGGGTAACACAGGCTAAAGCCTGTGCTACTATGACCAACACGCGGCTGGAGGTTAACACAGGCTTTTAGCCTGTGCTACTACGACCAACACACGGCTGGAGAGTAGCACAGGCTTTAAGCCTGTGCCACAATCTGTGCTACAGCGTTCAATTCAATTGAGTGGTCTCGCTCTTCAGCGGCAGATATTCCGAGTCGGACTTGTAATACACCACTTTGGCGAAGACGCAGTTATGGAAACCAACGCCCTCAAGCTGAGCTGCCCGCAAGTCAATGTCGTTGCCGCCGCAGCCCAAAAAGCGCGCCTGGCGCAGGTCTGCGTTGCGGAAATTGACCCGCGTGAAGTGACAGTTGAAAAACACCGCCCCACGCAGGTCTGCGCCTCGAAAATCCACGCCGGAAAGTATGCCATCTTGCACCACCAGACCGGGAGCCCCCGCATTGACCATGTCCACACTGGTTAGCTCCGGGCGATGCAGACGTACGCCGCCCCAATACGCCCCTACCAGCTCGGTGTGGGTGATGCGTGGATTGATGACGCGCACGCCGTAAAAAGTGGTTTCCAGGTTGACGTGGTTCAAACGCAGATTGCGGATGGCGCCAAAGCGGAAGCCGACCGCGGTCACATTCTCTTTGCGGTCTTTTTCGCCTTCGGCGGTCATTTCTGGGATATACACGCCAACGCTGGTGTTGTAAAAACTGCGCACCAACGCCCAATTTTCTTGCAGAATTGCCCAACGCAGAGCCTCCTCCATGCTGCGCGCCTGATCCACGCACAGTGAGGAATTGATCCAATGTTGCCAGCGCTGTAAATACTCGTGGTTAGCCAGAACCACCTCTTCAAATGTGTCCTGGACAATGTCATAATCGCCCAGACCTGGTGTAGCTTGCATAGCGCCCGTATCGCCGTGCGCTTTACCCTGCTCATCCGGCAGAAAAGACTGGCGCAGGGCGGATAAAAAGCGTTTCTTGCGGGCTTCATCCAATAGAAAATCCTTCAAAATAGATTGCCGCCGCAGCATGGTAATTTCCTCAGCGGCGCGCAGCGTCTGATACGCCTGCACGCTGCGAGCGGATCGCACCAGGGCGTCACCGCCGATCTCGTGCAGGCGGCTAAGGGCGAAATCGCGCCCCGCCGGACTGCATGTATAGCGTTGATCGGCGGAGGCTGAGATGAAGCCCACGCGGCGCAACTGGCGCAAGCCGGTTTCCACCTCGGCCAACGGAGCTTGCGCAACCGCCGCCAGCGCCAGGCTGGTCCACGGGCTGCTGCCCATCACACCGATAAAAGGCAGCACACGGCGGCTCTGCTCGGGCAGGTTATCATAGACTGCCTGAAAGCCGCTGATGTTGGCTGCGGTGTAAGGACGATTCGCTTTCTGCTGCTGTAGGTCGCGCAGATATTCGGCTGGGGCAACCTGGTGGTTGAGAATGTCTCGCGCCGCCAGCGAGATTTGTGTGGGCAGAAAGTTGAATTCAGCAGCCAGTTGAACGACGACCTCATTGGGAGTAGAGCGATAGGCGTCTTTCCAAATCATACGGAAGAGACGGCAGGCTTCTTCGGCGCTCATCTCCGGCAAGGCGACGCTGTTTTCATCGTCCACCAGCTCTGGCAGGTGCGATTCGCTGATAATCAAAACCGCCGTCTGGGCGGCGCGCACAGGCAGGATGCGCTGCACCAGCGCCTGATTTTCGGCGTGCACGCGGTTGAGCACAATCAGCACGCGTAGATTTCCCAACGCGCGGTTGAGAACGGCGCGGTATTGGGCTTCATCGCGGGTCGGGCTGCGTTCCGGCGGCTCCTCAAAAGGATCAATCAATGACCAGAGCAGGTCAAGTTCCGAGCGATTGCCCACCTCCACCCACAGGCGGGCGTCTGGGAATTGCGCCGCCAGATCGGAGGCTACTTTACGCCCCACGATAGATTTGCCAGAACCGGGCGGGCCATACAATTCCACCAGCCGAAAACGGTTGGGCGAATCGGTCAATAGCGCGATCAGACGATCTTCGATCGCTTTGCGGGGGATGTAGTCCTCACCCACCGGCTGGATCTGATGACGCGGCATGCGCGTGACTTCGGCAACGGCAGAGGGGGCGATGTGCACCGCGCCGATGCTACCTTGCAAAACGCCGATTACCGTGCCGAGGGCTTTCTCAACGCGCTGTTCAACCACCGGGTGCTGACCGGTGGAGGCGGCAGGGGGCGCCGCCGGGACACTGGGCGTGCGCGTGGGTTCAGGTAGTGGCTTACCACAGTTGGAGCAGAAACGCGCCTGCGCCGTATTGGCATGTCCACAAAAACGACAGGGACGAGAGGAGATCATGCTTCACTCCTTCCTGCTGCAAGGCGATGAGCGAAGCGAGATGGCAGCAGATCAAACATAATGCTGCAAAGCAAGCATATTTTTGACAAATTCGCTCAAATTATATCATGCTTACCCACAGGGTGAGATAGAATTCACCCGTTGACAAGAACATTTGTTCTATATATAATCTTCTCACAATGGGCGCATTTTGGCAATCCTTCGTCGTCTGGCTTCGGAGGCGGTTGAACGAGCGCGAAGTTCTACTCTCCCGCAAATTGCGTCGCGAAATCGAGACGCTGGCGCAAAAGCGGGGCCGACCCGTGGGAGAAGTCACCTACGAGCTGTTACTTACCAGCCTGGAACAACAACTGCATGAAACCGGCTGCCACCCCGCCTGGGAAACGCTCACCCGCCGTGAGCGCGATATTGCCGCCCTGACCGCCCTGGGCTATTCCAATCAACAAATCGCCGACCGATTGATCCTGAGCATAGAGACGGTGCGCACTCACCTGCGCAGCGTGCTGCGCAAATACGGCGTGCACAGCAAAAAAGACCTGCGCGCCGCTTTGGGCGCGCAGGATTTTGCAATGATGGAGAAGCACATAGAGGAAAGCGGTTTATGAAATCACCTATCCTTTGATACCTCCTGCCGCCAGGCCGCGGATGAATTGCTTTTGCGTCAGCAGGTAGAGCACGATCATAGGGATGGCGGAGATGATAATGCCGGCCATAACCACTGTCCACTGTTCGCGCAGCGCGCCGGCAAAGGACATCAACCCCAACGGCATCGTCTTAAGATTATCGCTCACAATGAAGGTCAAGGCGAACATAAACTCGTTCCATACGCGCATGGCGTCCAGCAGCATGGCAGAAGCCAGGATCGGACGGCAAAGCGGAACGATGACATGCCAGAACACGCCCAGCGGGCTGGCGCCATCTATCACCGCTGCTTCTTCATAATCCCGCGGCAATCCCAGCATGTACGAACGGATCAGGAATGTAGTAAAAGGCAAACCAAAGGCTACATTGGGCAGAATCATTGCCAGGTAAGTGTCGTATATTTTCAGCGTGGTCAGAATGCGGAACAGGGGAATCAGGCTGACCTCTGGGGCTAACATCAAACCGCCCAAAATGAAGTAGAGCAGCAAATTACGCCCTCTGAATTGATAGCGCGCCAGGGCAAAGGCAGCCATCATCGAAATGGCGATGTTGATCAATACCGCGATGACAGTGACGATCACACTATTGAGAATGTATTTGGCGATGCCAAATTTCCAGGCGCGGGCGTAGTTCTCCCAATGCCACTCCTTCGGCAGTGACCAGCTATGCTCAAAGAGTTGCAGGTCGGTCTTGAAAGAGTTGGTAGCCACCCAGATAAGAGGATAGAGGGCAACAATGGTCAAGATGATGAACAACAGATAGGCGAAAAAGCGGCTCCATTGCCGGGCGCGAGCGCTGCGCTGAAAATAGTCCGCGCGGACGGACTCAGAGGTTGAAACAAGCGACATATTAAACCTCCTCTCCGCTGCGCCCCAGGCGAAGCTGTACAAAGGTCAGAAGGAAAGTGATGACGAACAATAATGAAGCGATTGCTGCGGCGTAACCCATCTCATCGTTGCGGAACGCCACGCGGTACAGATAGTTGCCCAGCACTTCGCTGGCGTGGTTTGGACCACCGGCGGTCATCACCCAAACGATGTCAAATACCTTAAAAGCGCCAATCACCGTGATGGTGGTCATCACCAGGGTGGTCTCGCGCACCAGCGGCACGGTGATATGAATAAATTGGCTCACCAGGTTCGCGCCGTCTATGCGCGCCGATTCGTACAATTCTTCAGGAATAGCCTGGATGGCGACGATGAACAGGATCATTACATAGCCCACCCATTGCCATTGCGACACGGCGATGACCGAATAAATAGCTGTACCTTCGTCGCCCAGCCAGGTGCGCTTGAGAAAACCCAGACCGACCCCTTCCAGGAATTGGTTTAGCAGGCCGGTGTCTGGTCGGTATATCAACTGCCAGGTGATGCCCACTACGGTGATTGCCAGAACCGAAGGCAGGAACAGCATATTGCGGAAAAACGAGCCCCAGCGTGGGCGGATCACCCGCCCCTCCAGGATCGCCGCCAACACCAGGGCGATGAACACCTGGAAAAAGACCGAGATGACCGCGTACAATACATTGTTGCGCAGGCTGACCGCGATGATGGGATCATTCAAGATGCGCTGGTAATTGTTCAAACCAACGAAAGTGAAGCGCGGGTCAATCGAACTCCAGCGAAACAGGCTGTAGTAGAAATTTTCGATGATAGGCAGATAGACAAAGGTCGCCATCACCAGGATGGCCGGCAACAAAAAGAGATAAGGGGTCAAGCGCCGGTCGCTAAGCAGTCGGCTGATCGTCATCACACTTACTCCAATCAGGCAGGGGCGGTCTTTTGTTAAAGGCCGCCCCACATCCGGCTACAATCGTAAGCTTATTGGTTCTTCAGCTCTTGCTGAACCGTCTTGGCAGCTTCTTGTACTTCGCTTATCACCTGCTGCGGGGTCTTAGTGCCGTTCAAAACCGCCTGCATCCCCGGCAGATACACCTCGACGATCTTAATATTGATGTCGGTATCCAGCCAGAGAGCCATGCCGCTGGCGGTGTTGATCGATTCGACGCCCGCCACCACAATGGGCAACGCCGTCTCGGTGCTCACTGCGCCTACCGCTGCGCTGGGGATGCCCAGCCGCTTGACGTATTCTTTGCCCATCTCTGGGCTGGTGAGGAATTTCAGGAAGTCAATGGCTTCCTGCGGGTGCTTGGTCTTGGAATAGACCATGAAGCCATCCGGCGCGCCGGTGAGCAACTTCTGATCGCCCTTGCCGCCGGTGCCGCTGGGGAACTGGAAGAAACCGAAGGCGTCTGCGCCCATGCCGTCTGCCACAGTGACGAACTCTTCCAGCTCGATGTACATCATGCCAGCCTTTCCAGCGATGAAGCTGGAGCGCGCTCCAGAGTGGCTGATGCCATTAGGACCTTCATTGAAATAGCCCTTGTCCATCAGCAGTTGGAAGCGGCTCAGCGCCTCTACATAGCCTGGATCGGTGAATAGTTGTTCGGCGGGCGCGGTGAGCAAATAATCCGCCTGGCGCACTGCAGGATCCACCAGCTTGGCGTTGAAGTCGCCAATATAGTGTGAGGCGGCCCAGGGGAATTCGTCGCCGAAGGCTATTGGCGTGACGCCGTTCTGTTTGAGCGTTTCACATACAGCCAGGAATTCATCCCAGGTGGTGGGCGGCTGCAAGCCGTATTGCTCGAACATGGCTTTGTTATAGACCATGAACTTGGCATTAATGCGCATCGGAACGCCATAGATCTTACCCTGCCATTTGTACGGCTCCACCGCGGAGAGGATAATCTTGTCTTTCCAATCGCTGTTCATCACCGCGTCGGTGAGATCCAGCGCCTGTCCACCGCGAGCGAACTTCCAGGAAAATTCTCCAGCCCAAGAGAAGTAGATGTCCGGCACTTCGCCGGAAGCCATCAGCACGCGGATTTTATCCTTATACGGCTCATCAGCCACCGATTCCATGACAATCTTCACGTTGGGGTGGGTCTTTTCATATTCCTGAATGACAAAATTATAAAACTCCATGTGCTCCGGCTCCGGCCACTTGTGGAAAAAGCGGATGGTCACCGGACCGGTGGCGGCGCTCCCGCCGCCGCTGGGCTGCTGGCCGCAAGCCGCCAACAACAGCGCAGCAACCAGTAGCAGACTGATCAAAGCCCAAAACTTGCGATTCATGAGAATCCTCCTCCGATAGATTGATTTACAAGATGCCATGCCCTGTTGGCATGAATATTGATAAAGCTGCGAAAGGGAATAAACGAGACCCGATCTGTCAAATATACGCTCCTTTCATCGAACGCCTGAATTTCCATCCGCCGGTTAATAGGCCTGCCCATAACCGAACGCGCCGTAATGGGTGCAATTCTGCGCCGCGGATTCGGCAGCCCGCTGCATCGCTGCGGAAAGCGGCGCACCCTTCAGATATTCCACCAGCAGACGAGCGGCGAAGGCGTCGCCCGCTCCCAGGGTATCTACCACCTGCACCGGCAACACGCCCTGGTGGTAAAAGTGGCTACCGTCGAAGAGCCAGGCGCCCTGTGCGCCACGCGTAGCGACGATGAGCTGCGGGCCGAAGGTGTACATCCGCCGCAGGAAAGCTTCCAGTTCATCCAAAGAAACTTCCGCCAACGAAACAAACGCGATATCCACATACGGCAGCGTTAGCTGCCAATAAGCTTCATCCAGGTTTTGCGATAGGTCGAACGACAATAAACGACTGGCGCGCTTTAAATCTGCAATCTGCGGCTCGACATGGCTATAGATGCTGGTATGCGTCAGGTCAAATTCAGCGATATATGCCAGGTCTTCATCGGAAAGATGGAACATGGTGCAAACACCATGATCGGATTTCCCAAAGACGCGGTCGCCGTCCACCAGCATGACCTCGGAGTAAGCAGTCGAGGCGCCTTCCACAACGCGGCAATGAGAGACATCCAGCCCCTCTTGCCGTAAGGCGTTCAGGATCAATTCGCCGCGCTCATCCTTGCCCAACCAGCCCAGATAAGCCGCCTGAGCGCCATAACGCTGCGCCAACACCGCCACATTCAGCGCATTACCGCCGGGGAAGCGCATGCGTAGATGAGTGTAGGTGTCAACCGTGTTATCGCCAACGCCAATCAGTCGAGGCATATCAATACTCGAACTTCCACATATAACGGCGGGTAGTCAGTGGGTGGTTGTGCCAGACCGCCAGATGTTCCGCCATGCGACTGATAGCAGCTTCCAGAATGAAGGGGGCGAAAACAGGCCGAACTTCTGGCGCAATGCCCTTCATCTCAAAGTCTTTCGAGTCGTAAATCATCAGCCGTTCGGTGAATTTCTTGCAGAAACGCACCACGCGCTCGCCAATGGGACGGCTGGGATCCTCGCCCAAAAAGACGATCACCGGTGTATTCTGATCCAGCACCTCGAACGGGCCGTGGAAGAACTCAGCGGCTTCGCCCACGTGGGTGTGCATCCATTGCATTTCCATCAACACGCAAATGCCGAAGACATAAGCGTTTGCATAGGTCGGTCCGGAGCCCATGATCATCATAAAATCATCGTCTTTATACAGGCGGGCGTCTTCGGTAGCGCGTTTCTCGTTCGCCTGCATGGCATCCACCAGGGCAGCAGGTAAATGATCCAGGCTGCGCAGGATGGGATCGGACAGCGGCCAGTTTTCGACTTCTTTCATCACGCCGGCGAGAAGCGCCATAAGTAAGATAAATTTGGCATGGTAACCATTCTTGCTCTCGCCGTAAATCAGCGGGTAGGCGACGTTTTGCGCCAGCGGCGAATCGGCGAACTGGGTGACGCCCACCACCGGGCAACCAACGGCTTTGAGCTTCTCCGCTGCGGCCACAATTTCCGGCGTGGTGCCAGAATGCGAAGCCAAAACGACCAGTGAATCGGCGTTTAGCTTGGCGGGAGATTGATAGATGAATTCAGCAGGAAAGTAAAGGTGCGTCTCTAACTTAGCGGCGTCTTTATCCATCCAGTATTTGATGACGCCCATCTCACGATTTGGCGCGCCGCAGCCGACCAAAAAGACGCGTCGGACGCCCTTTCGCGCCAGCTCGACACCCAGTTGATAAGCCTTTTCTTTCCCCTGGAGAGCCTGCTCCAGGCTTTGCATAAAGGCGATTCGGTCAATATCGCTTGCCATGATAATGCTCCTCGAATGAAATGGTAGAACTGCTCTAGTGGTATATGGTCTATACCAATTCGGGTAAAAAAATATCGCTTCTTTCAGGGATAAAAAGTGCTGCGCGAATGAAACACCACGCGCTTGGGATGATTGACAGATTTCAGGTATTCAACAGGGCGGTCAAGTTCATCCATCACCACCGAGCGCAGCAACAACACTGGGTCGCCTTCTTTCAGTTCAAGTAGTTGCGCCTCCTCATGGGTAGCGTAACTAAGGTCAAGGGTTTCATAATTCTGAGACAGACGGATGCCATAACGCTCAGCCAAAATACGATATAAAGAAGCGCTTTCGCCCATCAGGTCTTCGGCGCTCAGGCCAGGAACGATCTCTGCAGAAAGATAGCTGGTCTCTACACAGAAGGGTTTGCCATTGGCGGTGCGCAGACGGCGGATCATCACCACCGGCACGCCCAAACGCAATTTGAGCTTTTCGGCAATCTTCAGCGGGGCGAGCAAAGTCTCGAAACAGAGCAATTTTGAGCCGGCTACCGCGCCTTCTTCGCGCAACAATTGGGTGATGCCCACAGCTACATCCTTGCCCACCCGCCGATAGACTTGCGGCTGGCGTACGAAGGTGCCGCTGGTAGAACGCCGCTCCAGCAGACCGCGGCGGATCAGGTTTTCAATTGCCCGGCGCACCGTCATGCGGCTGACGCCAAGCTGCTCGGATAACTCACGCTCGGAGGGAATCTGGTCGCCAGGGGAATACGACAACCCTTCGATCATCTCCTTCAAGGTGGCCTCTACCTGAAGGTAAAGCGCCGCGTTTTGGGTCAACGCTTCTGGCGCTTTTTCGATTTTGGGGGTCAGAGAGGCGGATTTTGCCATGAAATCATCATTCACAAGAGAAAACTGGCATCTGGTATATACCAATTATACTTCAATCTTTATAATTGTCAACAACCGGCCTCATATAGCAGCGCGACTCTGGGACAGGTTGGGGGTCATTACATTCGAATTGCGGCCTATTGCTGTTCCAGTTTCACCCCCAGATGCGAGAGGATGATCTCGCGCGGCCAGTGGCGGTGGGTATCGAAGGCGTGCAGAGCGTCTTGCAGGGCGCGCTGCTTTTCCTCCTTATGCGCAGTGAACAGCCCGCCCACGCGCATGCTTCCCAGCGCCTCGGCGATGCCGCGATTGCTGCCGTCGCTCTCCCGGATGGCTTGCTGGAGATAAATCTTCAGATATTTCTCATAAAGCGTATAATCCATCAGGGAAAAGTATATCAAATTTTTTTCCGACAAAAGCCGTATTCTCAATGTATACAGTTACAGGTAAAATACTAATGTTTCAGAATCGAGTGAAAACATTCTTGTAAGACTCGGATCAATAGCGGTTCTTTTCATCTTTCCTCAGGAGGATCTTCTCATGAACGTTCGCACCAATCTTCGCGCGGGCGAGGACATCGGCATAGATACCGAGCAGCTTCTTGATCTGGCGCAGTCGGCGCCAGGCGGCGTGGATCAGGATCAGTTGATGGCTCTGGCGCAGCAAGCAGGGCTGCCGTTTGATCAGCAGCAATTGGCGGCGCTGACGCAAATGGCCGCCGGGCAGACCGGCGCACAGCAGTTCCTCTCGATGCTGGGCGGATAATTCAACCCTTTAGGCTATGATAGATAGTGAAACGATCGGCGGCGCATCAGCCGATCGTTTTGCTTTGAGCGAGCGCAAGCAATCAGCCTATTACATTGGACAATAAACAGTCGCAACGAGCGAAAGCGATCATCCAGGTTCGTAAGCCATCCTTATACAACTAAGTAGTGTTTCATAAGTTTTTAGAAACGTGGAAGTGCAAATTGGATTCAGGGTCGTTCTGACAACATAAGATCTTCTCGGCGGCTTTCACGACT
>JAGVAD010000042.1 GCA_020060465.1 Anaerolineales bacterium | reverse complement strand
TGGCGGTAGCCGCCGTCAGCGCCGCCGGGCTGAACCTGGATGAGCGCCAGCTCTCCCGCCTGGCGCGCACCGCCTCCGGCTCGGCGTGCCGCTCCATCCCCGGCGGGTTCGTCGAGTGGCAGGCTGGCGAGGACGACGAGACCTCCTTCGCCTTCACCATCGCCCCGCCCGATCATTGGCCTTTGGCCGACTGCGTGGCGGTGATCAGCCAAACGCATAAGCCAACCGCCTCGCAAGAAGGGCACAGCCTGGCGCAGACCAGCCCGCTGCAGGCCGCCCGTGTGGCAACCGCCGCGCAAAGATTATCTATCTGCCGCCAGGCGATCTCACAGCGCGATTTCGACGCCCTGGCGCAGGTGGCGGAGCTGGACAGCAACCTGCTGCACGCTGTAATCATGACCTCCACGCCGCCCATTCTCTACTGGCAGCCGGCCACGCTAACGGTGATGCAGGCCGTGGTCGCCTGGCGCGCCGAAGGCTTGCCGGTCTGCTACACCATAGACGCAGGCCCTAACGTGCATGTAATCTGCGAAGAGGCTTACGCCGCGCAGGTCGCCCGCCGCTTGCAGCAGCTTCCAGGCGTTCAGACCGTGTTGACTGCCCGCCCCGGCGGCGCGGCGCGCCTGATCAATGACTGAGCAACCCCTCTCTCCCTTCCCCGTGTTAAAACAGCGTTAGAAACGCGACGCGAATTCACCGCCCTTCTACCCGAATTAGAAGGACGGCATTATAATCTTTGTTTGCACGTTTTTCAGTGAATATTCTAATTTAAGGTAGCTCTTCCCGCTGGTAAGAGAGATTGAGAAAGAAGTGATGGATCTGTTGACATTTATCCTGGGTATTGCCGTGCTGATTTTCCTGCATGAACTGGGGCATTTTCTGGCGGCGCGCTTGTTGAAGGTTGAAGTAGAAGAATTTGGCATCGGTTTTCCACCCCGCTTGGTGAAACTGTTCGAGCGCAACGGCACCGTCTATTCATTGAACGCCATACCTTTGGGCGGCTTTGTCCGCCCAAAGGGCGAAAACGACCCCTCCGTGCCGGGTGGGCTGGCGGCTGCCAGCCCCTGGGTGCGATTGGGCGTGATCTTCGCCGGGCCGCTGATGAACCTGATCGTGGGCGTCATCCTGGGCGTTCTCTTATTCTACTCCATGGGAGATCCGATAGAGGAAAAAGTGCGCATCGCCTCCATCGCCCCGGATTCACCGGCGGCTGCGGCGGGCTTGCGGGTGGGCGATCTGGTGTTGCAAGTCAACGACCAGCCGATTGCCAGCATCACAGAGTTGCAGAAGATCATCGCCGAAAACCTGGAAACGCCGGTGACCATGCTTGTTCAGCGCGGCGAGCAGACGCTCACCCTGCGCCTCACACCGCGGGCGAAGCCGCCCGAAGGTCAGGGGGCGCTGGGCGTGGGTCTGGATAACCCCACGCGCCCCATTAGCCTGGGAACGGCTGTTCAGCGCGGCGTGGGAGCAGTGTATGAAAACGCCCGCAGCATCTTGTTGCTGCCGGTGCGTTTGATGCGCGGCGAAGTCGGACCGCAAGAAGGGCGTCTGGTGGGCTATAAGGGCATGTTCGATATTTACCAGCGCATTCAAAGCCCGCTGTGGTTCTTTATGGCCATCTCCATATCCTTGGGAATTATTAACCTGCTGCCCATCCCGGCGCTGGATGGCGGGCGCATCCTGCTGACCCTGCCAGAAATCTTGATCCACCGCCGCGTTCCGGCGAACTTCGAGAACGTGATCCACATGGTAGGCTTTGTCTTGCTAATCTTGCTGTTGATTTACATCAACGTACAGGACTTTGTCAATCCCATTCAGCTTCCTTAGGGTGTTCATAGGAAGGCTATTCTCATGCAATCTCCCGCCGAAATCCCATTCAATCAATTGCTCGACGCGCTGTTGGACGCTGAAACGCCGCTCAACCCGCGCTATCTGTACCGCTTATCCGACCTTGAGAAAGCCGAGTTAGAGCAGCTCGAAAAGGTGTGGCCCAGGGTGCCCGCCTGGCGTCGGCTGGCGCTGATGGAAGATATCGAGGAGCTGAATGAGGCGGATATGCTGCTTTCATTCGAATCGCTCTCCCGCTTTGCGCTGCGAGACGAAGACCCCAAAGTGCGCGTGGTCGCTTTGCGCACCTTATGGGACTACGAGGAAACCAGCCTGATCCCGCTGTTTTTGGAAATGTTAGCCGCCGACCAAAACGAGCAAGTGCGCGCTGCCGCCGCCAGCGCGTTGGGGCGTTTTATCTACGCCGGTGAGCTGGAAGAGATCCCTGAAAAAACCTTGCGTCAGATCGAGGATGTCTTGTTGAAGACTGTGACCGGCAACGACGCGCCAGAGGTGCGCCGCTCGGCGCTGGAATCGCTGGGCTTTTCCAGCCGCGCGGAAGTGGATGGGCTGATCCGAAATGCGTTCGCCTCGGAGGATAAATATTGGAAGGCCAGCGCCCTGCTGGCGATGGGGCGTTCCGCCAACCAGGAATGGCAGCCCCAGGTGCTTGCCATGTTGGAAAGCAGCCTGCCCCTGCTGCGCAGCGAGGCGGCGCGCGCCGCCGGCGAACTAGAGATCAGCGAAGCTCTCCCCTTCCTGTTTGATTTACTGGACGACCCAGATGACAATACCCGTCAGGCAAGCATCTGGTCGCTTTCGCAGATCGGCGGAGAAGGCGTGCGCGAAACGCTTCAGCAACTGTACGAAGAAGCGGATAACGATCTGGACGCGGCTTTCATCGAATCGGCGTTGGACAACCTGGCCTTCAACGAAGGCGTTCAAATGATGCCGCTGTTCGACCTCCCGGAAGCGGATAGCAATGACGACTGGTACGAGGAGTACGGCGACGATTGGGATAACCTGATCGAAAACGAAAATGACGAAGAAGGGGATCAGGCCTTTTGAGCGAATTGCTCGCCTTGTTTCTGAATAATCTATTCCCTGTATTCCTTATCGCCGGCGCCGGC
>JAGVAD010000017.1 GCA_020060465.1 Anaerolineales bacterium | reverse complement strand
GGCGGGGCCAGCCGGCCCGGCTGGCCCAGAAGGGCCGCAGGGCCCACCCGGCCCGGCGGGGCCTCCAGGCCCCGCCGGTAAAGACGCCGCCGCCAATGGGGCGCAGTATCTTGGCGATGCTGTCTGCGCCGGTTGCCATAAAGATTATTACGATACTTACATGAAATCCGGCCATCCGTGGAAGCTGAACAAAGTGGTGGATGGTCAGCCGCCGCAATATCCTTTCACCAAGATTGACCAACTTCCTCAAGGTTATACTTGGAAAGACATTCTGTACGTCATTGGCGGCTACAACTGGAAAGCGCGCTTTGTGGATCAAGAAGGTTATATCATCACGGATGAACCCGGCAAAAGTGGAAATACCGAGTATTTGAATCAGTGGAACTTTGCCAACAAGTTGCTTGGCAAGAGCGCCGGCTGGGTAACCTACAAATCTGGCACGGAAAAGCTGCCCTATGACTGCGGCTCATGTCACACCACCGGCTATGATCCAAACGCAGTCAATGAGCTTCCGGGGATCGTGGGAACCTGGGCGCAAGAAGGGATTCGTTGCGAAGAATGCCACGGCCCAGGCAGCTTGCACGCCAGCAACCCGCGTGGTTTCGCCATGAAAGTCAGCCGCGACTCCGAAGAGTGCGGCAAATGCCATCGCCGTGATGCCGTAGAATCCGTCAATGCAAAGGGCGGTTTTATCGAACATCACGAGCAGTATGAAGAATTTTATCAGGGAAAACACGTTGCCCTTACTTGCGTCACCTGTCATGACCCGCATCGGGGCGTTGTCCAATTGCGGCAAGCTGGTGAACCTACCACGCGCACGCAGTGCCAGAACTGCCATTTCAAACAAGCCCAGTTCCAGAAGAATGCCAAACATGTAGCGTTGAACATCGCCTGTATTGAGTGCCACATGCCAAGAATTGTCAAATCTGCCTGGGGCGACGCGGCGAAATTCCAGGGAGATATTCGCACTCACCTGATGGCAATTGATCCCACCCAAATCGGCCAATTCTCTGAAGATGGCCTGGTCGCGCTCTCTCAAATCGGGTTGGATTACGCCTGTCGTCATTGCCATCTGCCAGATACCTCGCTGGCTCGCAGCGACGAGGAGCTGATGGACGCTGCTACGAACTATCACTCCTCGCCATCTACACCTTGAACTTTGTTGATGACCAATTGGTTTTCGAGCGCGCCATACCCCTCTGGCGCGCTCGAAATTTAATATTACATCTATCTATGATAGAAAATGACATTTCTTACTTATTTTTCACTCATGATACTCTTAGAATGATAGGGTGAATGACCAAATCTTCCTGTTGAAATTAGGGTATTTTACCCACGGGATGGAGCAGAGAAATGATTAACTTCAAACTACATCGCAGGCATTGGGGTTGGCTGACTTTTACCCTGGTGTTTGGCCTGAGCCTCTTTCTTGGAGCCTTGTTCGGTCTATCAAAACCGGCAAACGCCGCGCCGGCGGGTAACCCGCCATCTCAGGCGACGGCTTACGCTGGCTCGCAGGCCTGCGCAGCCTGCCACAAGGAAATCCACACAGATTGGACTTCGACGCGACATGCTCACGCTTTCTCATCGCCCATCTTTCAGCGCGATTGGTCGGAATTGAGCAAGCAAACCAGTTGTTTGCAGTGTCATACGACGGGTTTTAACGCCCAGGATGGCTCTTACGCCGAAGAAGGCGTTACCTGTGAAGCCTGCCATGGCCCCTTCCAGCCCGATCATCCGGCTGCCCAAATGCCGATCAAGCCCACTGCTGAACTTTGCGCCAACTGCCATAAAAGCACCACCGATGAATGGCGCGCCAGCCCGCATTCCGCCGCCAATGTGCGCTGCCAATCCTGCCATAACCCGCACGCGCAAACACCCATGGCCGATTCCATTACGGCTCTATGCACCAACTGTCACAAGGAGCGCGGCGATTCCTTCACCCACAGCACCCATGCGAGCGTTGGCTTGGAATGCTCCAATTGCCACATGTACACCGCGCCGCGAGAAGGCGATCCTATTGGAGGATTGGTATCCACCGGGCATACTTTTTCGGTCGGCTCCGAAGCCTGTATTGGCTGCCACCAGGATACGGTTCACACCCGCGACGAACTGGTGAAGCTGGGCGGAGTTGTGATCCCCACCCCAGAAGTTGATGTGGAGGAATTGCAGCGGACAATCCAATCTCAGGAAGAGCTGATTAGCAATCTGCGGGTGGCTGGTCAGTCCCGGCTCTATACGGGCTTGATCCAGGGCGCAGTCATTGGTTTGGTCACCGGCGGCGCGGCGGCCTGGATCGTCAGCCGACGCATTCGCGTGATCGAGGTTGAAGAAAATGAGTAAGAAAAAGACGAAAGTAACGGTAGAGATCACCCGACGGGATGTGCTCACCCTGGCGGGCGTGGCGGCTGGTTCAGCCGCCGCGGCCGTGCTGCTCACCAGCGGCCCCCTCTCTCCCTTTTCGGCGTTGAAGCAGGAACAATTAGACGTTGAACAAGAAAACGGAGGTCACGGCGCCACGGGCGATCATCATTGGGGCATGGTGATCAGCCTGGATCAGTGTATTGGCTGCGAGTATTGCCTGCGCGCCTGTTCAGCGGTCAACGATGTCAAAACAGATAAACCCTGGAACATTGTGGTCGAAGAAAAGAACTCGGCCGGCCACCCGTTTTATTTCAGCCGCCCCTGCCTGCATTGCCAGAACGCCCCTTGTGTGGAAGTTTGCCCGGTGAAGGCCACCTATCATCGCGAAGATGGACTGGTGGTAATGGATTATGATCGCTGCATCGGCTGCCGCTATTGCGAAGTGGCTTGCCCGTATGATGCGCGCAAATTCAACTGGGAAACCCGCGATGACGTAAACCCTTATATTCCCACCTGGGGCATTGCTGAGGTGGAGCGGCGGCCGCGCGGCGTGGTGGAGAAATGCACTTTCTGCATCCATCGTATTGACGCGGGTTTGAAACAAGGGCTGACGCCTGGCGTACATCCAGAAGCTACCCCGGCTTGTGTCAATATCTGCCCGGTTGGCGCGCGTGTCTTTGGCGATTTGAAAGATCCCAATAGCCAGGTCTCGATACTGGTTAAAAACAATCCGACGGTGGTCTTACGCGAAGAGCTTGGCACCCGGCCCAGCGTCTTGTACCTCCCGCCGAAGGAAGGTCTGTAATCATGGCAACCGCAACTCTGGAAACGAAATCACTAAAAATATCGCCTGGTCTTCTGGCCTGGTTTGCCCTGATCGGGATATTGCTGCTCATCGGCCTCATCGCTGCGGTGCAGGTTTTCTTGCATGGCCTGGAAATCACCAACATGAACGATACCGTACCCTGGGGCTTATGGATCACGATTGACCTTTCCGCAATCGCTCTGGGCGCCGGCGCGTTTACGCTTTCCGCTGTGGTGTATTTGTTCGGCATCAAACGTTTCCAGCCTATCATCCGGCTGGCGGTATTTATCGGTTTCATCGGTTACACCTCTGCCTTGCTCACCTTGATCCTGGACATTGGTCGCCCAGATCGCTTCTGGCATCCCTGGGTGTACTGGAACATCCACTCCGTGCTGTGGGAGATCACCTGGTGCATCACCATCTACCTCACGATCATGGTATTTGAGTTTTTGCCAGTGGTGGCCGAAGCCCGCTTTTTTGATCGCTGGCCCTGGTTCCGTAAGATTGCCAGCCTGCTGCACGGCGCAGCGCCGTTTTTGGCGCTTCTTGGCTTGATGATCTCCCTCTTGCACCAGTCTTCGCTGGGCGCTACTTATGGCATTGTCAAAGCGCGCCCCATCTGGTTCAAACCCAGCATGCCTATTTTGTTTATCCTCTCCGCTGTCGCCGTGGGGCCGGCGCTAACCATGGCAGTGGCCTTCGTGATGGAATGGGTGATGGGGAAGCGCACCGTGCCCCATGACATTCTTTTCACCATCGCCCGCTTCTGTGGCTTTGGCTTGCTTTTGTATGGGTATTTGCGCTTTTGGGATACCATGGCGGTTTTGTACTATGGTCGCACGCCCTCAGTGATCGAAGCCTGGACGCTGTTGCAAGAAAGCACGCCCTATAACTTCAGTTTTTGGGTGTTGGAGTTGTTATTGGGGATTGTTTTGCCGGTCATCTTCTTCCTCACGCCGCGCTTCAATCGCCGACCGCCTTTCCTGGTGATCGGCGCAGCCCTGGCGGTGATGGGTGTCATCGTGAACCGCTGGAATGTGACCGTTTCAGGTCTCACCGTCCCGATGGACTACTCCCCTGGGACGCAATACCTGACGCCGGTAGGGAGTTATTTTCCTAATTTGCCGGAATGGGGGGTCGCGGCGGGCATTATTGGCTATGCCTTTCTGATGCTTACTCTGGGGGCGCTGTTCTTGCCGCTTTTTTCTACCAAAGAGGCGCATCACTGAGTTGACCGATCCGCATTGTTCGCCCCTTTCCAAACACCCAACAGCGTTTGCGGCAATGGATCGCCGCAAATGCTGTATTTACCGCTCTTTTATTATGCGATATACTGAATGCCGACCATTTATACCATGAATGATCTATTTGTAATCCAGTCTGGAGGGCCTGCACATGCAAGAGACCAATAATGTCAGCCCGTTCTTTGTTGTATTGCTTTTCCTGTTGCGTTGTTTGCTCCCGTTAGCTATTATGTTTGGAATTTCTTATCTGTTGAAACGTTTGGGGTGGATTACGGAACCTCCCAAGCCGCCCAAAGACTGGAACAACGGCGACTCGAACAACCAATCGAATAACAACAATCACCTCAGTCAGGATGAAGGAGGGCTTGCGCATGCGAAAAATTAAGCTGCCTGCGCTGGCTGCCGGCCTGATCGCCAGCGCGCTCGCGCTGTCATGGGCGTTGCTTGTGTTGATTGTAAGCGTCCGGCCGGCCCAAGCCGATGGCTTGGCGCAAGAAACAGAAAAATATTGCCTGAGTTGCCACGGCAACCCGGATTTAAAAATGACCTTGCCCAGCGGCGAGCAGGTGTCGTTATACATTTCCGCCGAGGACCTCCAACATTCGGTGCATAGCCCGGCCGGCATTGAGTGTGAGGCCTGTCACACAGAGATTAAAACTTACCCGCACCCGCCCATCACTTACACCACGCGGCGGGAAATGGCGCGCACCTATTATCTGGCGTGCCAGAAATGTCATTCCAGCAATTATGCGAAAACCCAAGACAGTATGCATGCCCAGGCTGCGGCTGCCGGAAATCTGGATGCCCCGGTATGCACCGATTGCCACGGCGCGCACAATGTCCGTCCGCCCGATGAACCCCGTGCGCTCATCTCGACCACCTGCGGTAAATGTCATACCCAGATCAATCAGGATTATGTCCAAAGCGTCCACGGCGGAGATCTGCTCACTCAAGACAACCCGGATGTGCCGGTTTGCACCGATTGTCACGGCGTGCATAACATTCAAGATCCGCGCACGGCGCAATTTCGTGTGGAGACTCCCGACTTGTGCGCTCGCTGTCATGCAGACGCCGAGCGAATGAGCAAATACGGCTTATCTGCGGATGTGTATGGGCTTTATAACCTGTCATGGCATGGCGTGGATGTCGCTGTCTATAAAGCGAAATGGCCGACCATCTGGCACGAAAGCGCGGTCTGCACCGATTGCCACGGCATTCACAATATCCGCCGCACAAGCGACCCAGCCTCAAAGGTGAACCCGGCGAACTTGCTTTCCACCTGCCAGGAATGTCATCCAGGGGTGGGAGCGAATTGGACCGCTGCCTGGATCGGGCATAACCGTATTGATCCGCAACGCACCCCATTTTTGTATTACACCGAAGTCTTTTATCGTAGTTTGACGCCGATTGTTTTATGGGCTTCGATCTTGTACGTAGCCCTGCAAATTCTACACGCTGCTGTGGAGCGCGTGCGGAGGAGCCTGCCATGAGCGCCGCCGATCAACCCGTCAACCAGAATTCTGCGCCGGTGCGCATCGAGAGAGTCTTTCAGCGTTTTACTCTTGGTCAGCGCTGGGAGCATTTAATTTTGATCGTCAGCTTTACTATATTGTTTCTGACCGGTATTCCGCAAAAATACCGTTTCACCGAATGGAGCCAGTGGTTGCTTTCCACACCCCAGCGGGTCTATTGGGTGCGGCAAATCCATCATACAGCAGCCCTATTGCTGACCGCCGGCGTGCTCTATCATTTAGGCAACGCGCTCGTTCTCATGGCGCGCCGCCGACTTTCGAGCGATATGTTCCCCACTTTCCAGGATGTGCGCGACGCCTGGCAGATGCTGCGTTATCTGCTCTTTCTGACGCGTGAGAAGCCAGCTTTCGGCAAATATAACTTTGAACAGAAATTCACCTACTGGTTTCTCTTCTTCGGATTGGGGATTATGGTGGTCTCCGGCTTTATCTTGTGGTTCCCGGAGGTGGTCACGCGGTTTTTGCCTGGCGGGGTTGTGCCGGCGGCGTTCCTGGCGCATAGCAACGAAGCCGTTATTGCAGCGATCTTCATCGTCGTCTGGCACTTCTTCCATGTGCATTTCCAGAGATTAAACCTGAGTATGTTCACCGGCAAGCTTAGTGAAGAAGAGATGCGCCTTTATCACGCAAACGAATTTGAGCGACTGACTGGCGAGAAAGCTGATCTCGACGAAACCAAAGGAGGAAGCCAGTAATGTTGCGAAGGAAAACCGCGCTTTTCGCTCTACTGGCGGGTTGTCTGGTCGTTGGTTTGAGCGTATGGGCTTTCTTTGCCCCGCTGGCCCCCGCAGCGCCGCTGATGCAGGAGACCCCCACGCCAGACGCGAACGCAGAAGCAGAAAGCCCTACCCGCACCCCGGTTCCAAATCTTTCGATCAGCGATGAGTATTGTCTGAGCTGCCATGGACAACCCGGACAGACTTTTGCACTGGATAACGGCGAACAACTCGATCTTTACGTGCCCGCCGAGTTGCACCAAAGCTCAGTTCATGGCCGCCTGGGATACGCCTGCGTGCAATGTCACACCGATGTTGGCGAGTATCCACATCCCCCCTTCAAGGCTGCTGACCGTCGGGATGTTGCTTTGCAGCTTAACGCGGTATGTCAGCGTTGCCACAGCCACCAGTTTGAGCTTGCCCAGGATAGCGTCCATGCCGATGCCCAGCTCGCCGGTGTGCGCGAAGCGGCTGTATGTATGGACTGCCACACCGCTCATGAGGTGCGGCGCTTGAACGATCCTCAAACCCATCAGCTTCTTCCCGACGCTCACACCTGGATCCCCGAGCGCTGCGCTTTGTGTCACAACGCTATTTATCAGAAATATAAAGAGAGCGTACACGGCGCTGCTCTCAGCCAGGGCAACCTGGATGTGCCAACTTGCATTGATTGCCACGGCGTCCACAACATCGAAGACCCGCGAACGACTTATTTCCGTTTGCGTTCGCCTTCCATCTGCGCCAAATGCCACACCGACCCCCAGATCATGAACAAATATGGGCTCTCCACACAGGTGTTGGATACGTATGTGGCAGACTTTCATGGCACGACCACGGTCATCTTCGAGAAGCAGGCCCCTGACGCTCAGATCAATACGCCGGTGTGTTACGACTGTCACGGCATCCACGACATCAGCAAAACCACCGACCCGAAAACGGGTCTGCAAATGCGTTCGAACCTGCTAGCGCGCTGCCAGGAATGTCACCCGGATGCAAACACGAACTTCCCGGCCGCCTGGATGTCTCATTACATCCCTTCGCGGGAACGTTACAGCCTGGTGTACTATGTGGATCTATTCTATAAGATTTTCATCCCTCTCACGCTGGGCGGCATGGGTGCATTGGTGTTGATGGACATCAGCCGCACGCTCATCAACCGTCGCAGGAAGCGCGCTGCGCAGGCAGCAAAAGAAACCGCCGAAGCTGGTCAACCTTTGGTTGCCCCGCAACTGGCGCCAGCCCCGGCAGAGCTGAGCGAAGCTGCCCAGGAAGAAGAAGCGTCCGTTGAACCGGCGATTGAGCCTGAAGCCGGTCAGCCGGCGTCTGTGGAGCAGGCTGCCTTGGCGCCGGCGGATCCATCCGAAACTGCCGAAGTAGACAGCGCGGCGGCGCAGCCCGAACCTCAACGCCAAACCAGTCAGCCCGTTGAAGAGATCCAACCAGATATTGAGGAAGCCGGTCAGCCAGCCTCGACCGATGAGACAATGTCTTCGGCCCCTGAAAACCCGACCGATGAGGAAATAGATTCATCGGTTGACTCGGAGGCAAAGAATGGATGACACCTTATCAATGGAAACCCAACAACCGCAAAGCGAGGTCGTCTCGCAGCCTGTTACGTTTACCCGTTTTGACCTGTCGCAACGGATCGAGCATCTCGTTTTCTTGACTGCTTTTTCGCTATTGGCCATCACCGGCCTGGCGCAAAAATACGCCGAAACCTCCCTGGGTTTGGTGGTGTTGCAGTTTTTTGGCAGCATTCAAGGGGCGCGCACCGTTCATCACATCGCCGCGTTTATTATGATGTGGTCATCGGTGTATCACGTTGTCTCGGTGATGTATCGCATCTACGTGTTGCGCACGCCCTGGAGCATGATGCCTGTGGTGGACGATTTCAAACATCTGGTGCAGGATCTGCGCTACTATTTGGGTTTGAGCAAACATCGCGGCTATTATGGCCGTTACAACTACGCCGAGAAGATGGAATATCTGGCGGTAGTTTGGGGTACGATCATCATGGGCTTGACCGGTTTCATGATGTGGAACCCCATCACCACAACCCAATATTTACCTGGCGAGGTGATTCCGGCCGCCAAAGCGGCGCATGGCGCGGAAGCAGTGTTGGCGGTGTTGGCGATCATTATCTGGCACATGTACCATGTACATATCAAGCGGTTCAATAAGAGCATGTTTACCGGCCAGATCACCCGCGAGGAGATGGAAGAAGAGCACCCGGCGGAGTTAAAGCAGATCGAAAGCGGCGCCGCCTGGCAGCCCCCATCACAGGATGAAATCCGCAAACGCCAGCGCATCTTTATCCCGGTTGCGGTCGTTGTAACGATTGTGCTTAGCCTGGGGGTGATCGGGTTTGTCACCGTCGAACCGCAAACCGCCATTACCACGATCCCGAAGGGCGAAACGGTGGCTGTTTTTGTTCCCGTAACCCCCACGCCGCGCCCAACTCCACTTCCAACCCCTACGCCGGAATTAGCCGCCGGCGTGGGCGCGGATACCTGGGAGGGGAGTTTTTCCGCCTTATTCCAAAACCGTTGTGGTTCTTGTCATGGTCGCACCGCAGTGGGCGGTCTGAACCTAGGGACTTACGAAAATGCGCTGAAGGGCGGCGCTAGTGGGCCTGCGATTGTACCCGGCGACCCAGACGCCAGTGTCTTGGTGCAGATTCAGTCCGCCGGCGGTCACCCCGGACAGCTTACCATTGATGAACTTGAGCAAGTCATAGCATGGATCCTGGCTGGAGCGCCGGAAAGATAGCCTTTCATTCGTGGATTTGCTTATCCTGATATTTCAGGAGATACACTTCGATGGATACGCTGGCGAATTTCTTTGCCCAAAATATCATCGGGGTGTATTTTTTTTACGGCCTCTCGTTTTTCTGCATGGGGTTGGCAATTTTCCTGGAGATGGGGCATTCATCGGAACTGGAGTTTTCTCAAGCGCTGCGCCCTTTGGCGGGTTTTGGCCTGGTGCATGGCAGCCATGAATGGTTCGAAATGTTCCTGCTCATTTACCCCCAGATGAACCAAAACGCGGCAATGGTTTGGATCACGCCGCTGCGTCTGCTCTTATTGGCTTCCTCCTTTTTGATGTTGATTGCCTTCGGCGCGCGCTTGATCTCTGGGCGCAGCCAGACGGTTTTTACCTCCCGCGTGGTATTGCTTATTATTGCCATCTGGCTGGTCGGACTCAGTTGGGTGATCAACATCCAGGTCTCAATGACTGAACGTATCATCGCCGCGGATGTCTATACCCGCTATGCACTGGCAATCCCCGGCGCGGCGTTGGCAGTATGGGGTTTGATCCTGCAGAGACAGCGCTTCATTGATATGGGAATGCCTGCCTTTGGGCGCGATGTCGTCATTGCCGCGGTTGCATTCAGTTTGTATGGCGGCATCGGTCAATTATTTGCTGCACCGAGCCGCGTTTTCCCCTCCGGCGTATTGAATGCGGAGGTATTTATTCATTGGTTTGGCTTTCCGGTGCAGGTTTTTCGCGCCTCAATGGCGGCCATCGCCGCCGTTTTCATCATCCGTTCTCTCAGGGCTTTCGAAGTCGAAACCCGCCGCAGAATCGAGGCATTGCGAGATGCTCAGCAAGCAGAACGCCGCCGCCTGGAAGCCTTGCGGGCGGAGCTGCTGTATCGCACCGTCAAAGCGCAAGAATCGGAACGACAACGAATCGCCCGCGAACTACATGATGAAACCGGTCAGCGGTTGACTGCGCTGGGGATGGGTTTACGCGGGCTTGCCGAAACCCTGCGAACCGACCCACAGCGAGCAGCGCAACAGGCTCAACGCCTTGAATCATTGGCGGTGAAAGGGCTGGAAGATCTTCAGCGTCTGATCAGTGGCTTGCACCCACCCCAGCTCGACGATCTTGGACTGCTTCCGGCGCTGCGTTGGTACGCCAACCAGGTCAGAGAGCATTACGGTTTGCCGGTGATCGTAAGCGGATCGGGAGACCAGAGCAGTCTCTCGCCCGAGTTGCGCACAGTCATTTTCAGGATTGCCCAGGAGGCGGTTACCAACTGTGTGCGTCATGCCAATGCAACTCAGGTCTCCATTGACCTGAATGTTTCACCAGCTTCCTTGCGCCTGCAAGTGCAGGACAATGGAGTTGGTTTCGATGTGCAAGAGACGTTAAGCGCCTCTGCGTCTCGCCCATGTTGGGGCTTGTTAGGCATGATCGAACGGGCAAAGCTGATCGGCGGTGAATGCCAGATCACCTCCCAGCCAGGCGCAGGGACGCGCATCGAGGTGGTTGCGCCGTTGGAGGCGGAAACCAATGTCTGAGGTGCGCCTGTTGTTGGTGGATGACCATGCAGTGGTGCGCACCGGATTGCGCATGTTATTGGAAAGCCAAAGCGATTTGCGCATCATCGGAGAAGCCAGCACCGGCGCCGAGGCGCTCGAAATGGCCGAGAGCGAAAAACCACATATCATCGTCATGGATATTACCTTGCCGGATATGAGTGGCATTGAAGTCACCCGGCGATTGAAACAGACCCACCCTGAAATCGCCATTGTCGCTCTAACCATCCACGAAGATGAACAATACTTTTTTGAGATGCTTCAGGCTGGCGCCGCCGGTTATGTTCCCAAGCGCGCCGCCCCCGATGATTTGATCGGCGCCATTCGCGCCGCGGCTGTGGGCGAGATCTACCTGTACCCCTCTCTGGCGAAAGCTTTGGTGGCTGACTATTTGAGCCATGCTGGGAGTGAACCACCGCAGAACTCGCTGGAAGAACCCTTGACCCCTCGCGAGGAAGAAGTGATGCGATTGGTGGCGCAAGGCTTGACCAACGATGAGATCGCAGAGCAGTTGGTCATCAGCCGCCACACGGTCGCCAGGCATCGCGAAAACCTGATGCGCAAGCTGGGGTTGCACAATCGTAGCGAGCTGGTCAAATACGCCATTCGCAAAGGTATCATCGCTCCCTGAAACAATGTTCGAAATTGGGTAGTTTCACCCATGCAAATACTGGCAGCGTCCTATTGACCGAGGCAGGGGGACTTTGCTATCCTTAAGATAGAAGTTAGAGAAAGGAGGTCAATATGCGCAAGGTGCAATTTGTCGCCGTATTTTGGACACTGTTCCTGGCTGTGCCTTTGACTGCCCTGGCGCTTTCGTTGGCTGCATATCTGACCGACCATTTGGCTGAGATTGTTACTTCTTTTGTCGAATTTGGTCGCGCCACTACCGTCGGCGGACGTGGTTGGGTGATTGTATTTGCAGAGCGTTGGCCGGAGGTGGCGGGTATGATTGTCGGCCAACTGGTGATTATGGTCATCCTGTTGCTGGCGCATAAGAACGGTCAGAAGGGGGCCGAAGAAAACGGCATTCGGTAAGCTAACTCATTCACTCCATTTGTTCGTCTCGAACTACCGCCGCGCCTCCCGAATTCGATGTTCGGGAGGCGTTTGATTGAAAGATGCGAAATGAGTTTCGCACCACTCGCCTGGGAACTTCAGATGTTGGGGGCGAAATAATATTTTGAGGAACGTAACCCCATATTGAAATTATGGGGTTCAGCGAGCTTCCATGGCCTGAGCCATAGGTCATGCCCCGGTAATTCGTGTAATTTGTCCTCATTTTTCATCGGCCTCTAATTCTGTACTCATTTTGGGGTATAATACCCATATCAAGGATGGGAATGACACCAAAATAGTTTTTCGATATTGGGTATATTGACCTATATCAAAGGAGCAAGGATAGAAATGAAACGTTGGTTAGAACGCATTAAAAGATTTTTCCTGCCTCCCGAAGGTTCACCCACCTGGGTGCGTCTGTTGCCGTTTGTGGTGCTGGGCGTTTTGACCTTGATCCTGCTCACCGGCGGCGCTTACGCCTGGGAATATACCAACTCGCCTGAGTTTTGCGGCGCTACCTGTCATACAATGCCGCCGGAATATACGGCTTACCTGGTATCGCCGCATGCGCGCATCGCTTGTGTGGATTGTCATATAGGTAAAGGATTTATCGCCACGCGCATCACCCGCAAGGCAGGCGACCTCAAGCACGTCACTGCAACCATCTTTAAAAACTATGAATTTCCTATCCGCGCCGATGAACTGCGCCCAGCGCGGGAAACCTGTGAGTTGTGTCATTTTCCTGAAAAATTCTCCGACGATAGCTTGCGTGAAATCAAACGTTTCGCCAATGACCCCAACAACACACCTGTATCCATCTTCTTGACTTTAAAAACCGGGGGCGGCAGCCAACGGCAGGGATTGGGCCGCGGCATTCACTGGCATATCGAGAACAAAGTAGAGTATTTTCCTGCTGATCCAGAAGAGCAGGTCATCCCTTATGTGCGAGTTACGAACCTGGATGGCAGCCAGGAGGAGTATGTGGATGTGGCGGCGGATTTCAACCCAGCCGACATCGCCCCTGGATCGCTCAAAGAGATGGATTGCATCACCTGCCATAACCGCATCACCCATCTCGTCCCCTCCCCAGAGGACACAGTGGATCGTCTGATTGCGCATGGCGAGATTTCGCCAAAAATCCCCGAAATTCGCAAGAAAGCTGTGGAAGTTTACAGCCAACTCTTCGACACCACGCAAATGGGTTTAGAGAATATCGCCGGCCTGGAAAATTATTATCGTGTTTATCATGCGCAATTCTATGCCCAGAACCGGGAGCTGGTGCAACAGGCGATCCAGGCGCTGCAAAACGCTTATGCAAGCAGCGTGTTTCCCGAACAGAACTCGAATTGGAGCACGCATCCCAACAATATTGGGCATAAAGATTCTCCTGGATGTTTTCGTTGTCACGATGGAAAACACCTGGATGCGCAGCAAAAAGCGATCCGTCTGGAGTGTAATCTGTGCCATTCGATCCCGGTGGTAGTTGGCCCTACCGACTTTGTCGCCGCCATTGAGGTCAGCCGGGGTCCAGAGCCGCAGTCGCATCGCGATGAGAACTGGATCACGTTGCATAATCAAGTGTACAACGCTACTTGCCAGAATTGCCATACCACTGGCGACGCCGGTGGCGTCAGCAATACCTCGTTCTGCTCGAACAGCGCCTGTCATGGCGGCGCATGGCCTTATGCGGGATTTGACGCGCCCGCCTTGCGAGCCATCCTGCAAGAGCAGTTGCCACCCACGCCTACCCCGCAGCCCCTGCCGGAAGGCGGCCCCCTCACCTACGAAGCGACCATTCGCCCCTTGTTGCAAAGCCGCTGCGGCGCCTGCCACGGCGAAAATGGGTTGCAGGGGTTGAACCTGACCAACTATGCCTCTCTCCTGGCCGGGGGGAAGAGTGGGCCTGCGCTCATCTCAGGCGATCCAGATGCCAGCTTGATTGTGCAAAAACAAACCGCTGCGCAGCCGCACTTTGCTCAGCTTACGCCGCAGGAGCTGGAACTCTTGATCCAATGGATACGCTCCGGAGCGCCTGAGAAATAAGCCGGCAAACAGCCTGGTGGGCTGCGTTTGGGATTGTGAAGAAAGGGATTAATTGTGTATATTCGCTCATCATTTATTCATTTTTGGGGTATAATACCCATTGAAAAACGTGAAAGAATGAGTAATGAGTACACAACTTACCCTATAGGAGGTTAATGCCATATAAGATAAACTGGGAAATCTTTTTGATACTGCTTATCCATTACAGATCCATTGTTTGAGAGGAGAATGCTTTATGAAAACGAAAGTCTTGCTGGTTGGGGTTTTGCTGTTGCTAGCCTTAGCGCTGGCGGCTTGCCAACCCGCGCCGGCGCCCACCTCTCAGCCTGCTCCAGAGTGTCCGACGGCGGCGCCATGCCCGGAGTGTCCGGCATGTCCATCGCCTGAGGCGCCCCCAGAGCCGGTTGTGAAGGAGGTCCCTTTCCAGGAATTGTGGGCCGCTTCCCCACATAATGACGCTGAAGCGGAAGCCTTCAATCACTGGAACGAGGAAAATCCGGCCGAAGTCCCGGTAGCCTGCGCCAATTGCCACACAACCGCCGGCTATCAGGAATATGTTGCCACGGGCGCAGTCGCGAACCCAATCCCAGCCCCTGCTGGGACCATCCAATGTGTGGCTTGCCATAACGAAGCCACAGCCACGCTGACGAGCGTCAAGTTCCCACAAACCTACACCCCCGAAGGCGCCAGCGAACCGGTGAATGTTGAGATCACCGGCCTGGGCAACGAAGCGCGCTGCATGGTCTGCCACCAGGGTCGCGCTTCCAAGTCCACAGTGGATAACCGCCTGGCGCAGTTCGGTGAAGACCTGGATCCAGATGCAGTTCCCGCGCCCATCACCGATAGCCAGGGGAACGAAGTGAAGCTTGGCTTCATCAACATTCACTACTATCCGGCTGGCGCTACGCTGTACGGCACCCAGGTGAAGGGCGGCTACGAGTACGACGGCAAGAGCTACGACTGGAAATTCCGCCATGTCGAAGGCATTGATACCTGCATCGGTTGCCACAACCCGCACTCCTTGCAGGTCAAGGTCGAGACCTGCGCCCAATGCCATGAGGGCGTCTCTACGGTCGAGGACCTGCGCAATGTGCGCATGCAGGGTTCGCTGGCGGACTATGACGGCGATGGCGATGTCGAGGAATCGATCGACTCCGAGCTGAAGGGTCTGCAAGAGAAACTCTACGCAGCTTTACTGGAGTACGCCAAGACCGTAGCTGGTCAGCCATTGGTCTATAATCCGGCTGCCTACCCATATTTCTTCGCCGATGACAACGAGAATGGAACCGCCGACGAGGGCGAGAAGGCTTACGCCAATTGGACGCCGCGCCTGGAGAAGGCCGCCTACAACTATCAGATGTCGGTCAAGGACCCCGGCGCGTTTGCCCACAACGCCAAGTACATGATCCAACTCATGTACGACTCGTTGGAAGACCTGAACGCCAAGCTGGGTACTATTGACATGACCGCCATGCACCGCGAGGATCCAGGTCACTTCGCCGGCAGCACGGAACCTTTCCGCCATTGGGATGCGGAAGGCGAGGTCGAAGCGGCCTGCGTCAAGTGTCACCAAGCGGATGGCGTACCGCAGTTCCTGGAGAACGGCGCCAATATCAAGATGCCGCCCAGCAACGGCTTCATGTGCACCACCTGCCACAATGAGGAAGAATGGCCGGCCCGCTACGTGGTTACGGATGTGACCTTCCCCAGCGGTGCTAAGTTAACCTTTGGCGGCGTGGATGCGGACGGCAAGCCGGTGGCCGATGAGTCGAATTTGTGTCTGCTGTGCCACCAGGGTCGTTCCTCCACCCCCAGCGTCAACCGTGCGCTTGCCGACAAGGATCCAGAGACGCCGGATCCAACCATCCGCTTCTCGAACATCCATTACTTCGCGGCCGGCGCGACGCTGTTCGGTTCAGAAGCCCAGGGCGCTTATCAGTTTGACGGTAAAGACTACGCCGGCGCGAACACCAAGCACCCCATCAACAAATGCAAGGATTGCCACGACGTTCATGCTTTGGAAGTCAAGGTGGAAGCCTGTGTAGCCTGCCACGGCAGCGCCAGCGATCCGCAGGATCCGAAGACTTATCGTTTGGATACAACGGACTATGACGGCGATGGAGATACCACTGAGGGCATCTCTGCCGAAGTGGACGCCTTTGCTGAGCGGCTGTATGCAGCCATTCAGGCTTACGCCAAAGCCAAAGGCACGCCGATCGTGTACAACCCGGCTGCGTATCCTTACTTCTTCGTGGATGCGGATGAAGACGGCAACCCAGATGTTGGCGAGCGTGGCCGTGTGGCTTACAACGCCTGGACGCCTACATTGTTAAAGGCTGCCTACAACTACCAGTATTACCAAAAGGATCCGGGCGCCTTCACGCACAACCCGAAGTACGTGTTGCAATTCCTGTACGACTCTATTCAGGCGTTGGGCGGCGACATCTCCGGCCTGACGCGGCCAGCGGTACCTGCTGAATAGGCCAGTCAAAGACGGTTAAATCAAAAAGGTCGGGCGAATTCGCCCGACCTTTTTGGTTGGCGTTTTAACGGCTTCGCAACGGAGCGCCGCACAAGCGGCAGAAACGATCTCCTGGCGACGCCCGATTGCCGCATTGATGACAATACACAATCCCGCCTTCGCTTTCCTCGGCGGTTTCCGCCGCCGGTTTCCGACGCGAGCGGCGTGCACGTTTAACAGGTTGCGCCTTTTGACGCCCGGAAAGCCAATACCACAAACCGCCGCCCGCGATGAGCGTTATGCCCAATGCGCCTAAAATAAACGGCAAGGCGGTGGATACGCTGAACCGCCCGATTGCGTTCTGCCTGCCCAAGGGCTCGCTGGGTTCCACGGACAGCTCATTGAAGGTCAAATCATCATTGTCCTTTTGATAGTTGATCTGCAAGGCGACGGTTTGACCTGCCGGAACTGTTCCAACGTCCAGGCTGTAATAGGTCATCCCGTCCTCTGCCAGGGAAACGTTCACCATGCCCGGCTTTAGACTCATCTCTTTGGCGCTGGGGGGTTGTTGCACTTTTATTTTGAAGCTTTCCACCGCGAAATCGCCGGGCCAGCGATATTCAAAATGGCGGCTGCTTCCTTCTTTGATGAGCTGCGGATCGTAATATTCGACCCGCAAATCTGGCAGCGTCGCCTGGATAACCAGCGTTGACCATTCGCCCTGCGGCGGTTTTTGTTCATAGGGGGTGTTGAAGCACCCGCCATCTGGCTGGCAAACGGCGACGGCATTCGGCGCGCCGGCTGAAGCGGGGATGCGCAGATTCAGCTCGGTAGGCAGCTTGACCTGCTCCGAGAGGGAGATCTGATACATGACCAGCATGCTCGGACGGTCGAACTCCGGCCACAAATCAATTAACAGCGATTTGAAAGATATCTGCGTTTGTGCGTGGATGCTTGATGGAAAGAGAGATGTCAGAAGGACAAGTATCAAAAGAAACAGACGCAACATAGACGGCGTTTTTCTCCACAATAGGATGCCTGCGCAGCAGGTCGCCTCTCAGCGAGATGCCTCATTATAACTCACCAATCGCCTGACGTACCTGGCGCGCCAGGCGGCCAAACGCGGCGCTGTAGCGCATGGCTTCCAGCCGTGGGCGAGGCAGGTTAACCGTCAGGTTCAGCCGCAGCCGGCCTGGTCTGTCGCTTAGCGCCAGCACTCGATCTGCCAGGAACAATGCTTCTGAGATGGAATGCGTGACCATTACCACCGTCTTGCGATGCATCTGCCAGATGCGCAAAAGTTCGCCGCCCATGCGCTCGCGCGTCAGGGCGTCCAGCGAACCAAAGGGTTCGTCCAGCAAAAGCACCTCCGGGTCGCTCACCAGCGCTCTGGCGATTGCCACTCGCTGCGCCATGCCTCCCGATAGATCCCGCGGCAAGGTATCTGCGAAGCCGGTTAGCCCCACCAATTCTATCATTTCCTGCGCTCTGATCAGCGCTTCGGAGCGCGGCGTCCCCGCCAGTTCCAGCGGCAAAGTGATGTTTTCGATCACCGTGCGCCAGGGCATCAGATTGGCTTTTTGGAATACGAACCCCACTTCTCGGCGCGGGGCGCGGATTGGCTCTCCGTTGTAAAGCGCCTCCCCGGAGGTCGGCAATAGCAGACCGGCTAAAATGCGCAGCAGCGTACTTTTGCCTGAGCCAGAAGGCCCCAGAATACATAAGAATTCTTGTGCAGCCACCTCAAACGAGACGTTCTCCAGCGCCCGCAAACCGCCATTGCCGTTTGGAAACACCGCGCTGATGTTACACGCCTGGATAACCGGTCGCGTTGGCGTATCCGCATAACGCAACCCAGTCTCAACCGCCTGGCTGAGCGTCATCTGCTCGACTCCCATATCCATTCTCCGATCTGTGATGACCTCATTTTTGAGCCACAAATTGATTGGTGAACACCTGATTTAAATCCAACGGTTGGGATAACATGCCCATCTCTAAAAGCACTTTTTGCATGTTTTCCCAGGCCTGCATGTCCGAGTAACCCAGCTTTTCAGCCTTCCAAAACGCCATAGTAGCTTCTAATATTTCCCGTTGGGTGGGTTGATCTGCCTCGGTCAAACCTTCCACATACTGTGCGCAGATGGCAAAGGCTTCGTCCGGGTTTGTCAGCGCATAGTTGATGCCGCGCAACGTGGCCTGCACCATGCGCCGCACAAGGTCCGGGTTTTGGGCAATGGTGGTCTCATTTGTAATCAGTCCGTTCGATGCCAGTTGCACATAATCCGCCACCCGGATTACATCCACCGGATAACCACGGCGCGCCAGTTGAATTGGCTCATTGTTGGCATAGATGACTACTGCGTCCTCCTGGCCAGTGACCAGCGCCTCTACCTGGTTGAACCCAATTGAATCCAATGTGACATCCGTCTCTTTCAAATTGGCTGCGCTCAACAGAGCGCGAAAACCCACATAGCTGGCGCCATACAGGCCGGGGATGCCCACTTTTTTGCCCTTGAGGTCTTCAGGGGCGCGGATGCCGCGCTCCTGCAAGGCTGCTACGGCTACCGGGTAATCATGCCACCATGCCATCACGTATACCACGGGCAAACCCTGGGCGCGCGCCAAAGGCACCTGCTCGCCGGAAACCAGGGCAAACTGCAATTCGTTCGCTCCCACCAGCGCTACGCCATCCGTCTCCGGACTGTAATCGAAATTTATTTTCAAACCGGCTTCCTCATAAAAGCCTTTAGCGTCGGCGACATAAAACGCTGCATACTGCACATTGGGAATATATCCCATAGGCAGGCGTATTTCGGTGAGTGCCTGCGGCGAGGCGTTGACGGCGCTTCCGGTAGCCTTGCCGGAACATGCTGCCAGGGTCAAGAGCAAAATAGCAATCGCCCAACGATGAATCATGGAGACCTCCAAAATTTAAGATTTACTGACGCTGATTGGATGGTTCATTCCGGTCGCTCCCGCCAGGAAAGTAAACGCATTTCCAGGAATGCGACCGTACCGTACAAACAAAGCGCCATCAAAACCAGCGCCAGAATAGCGACAAACACCAGGGCGGTATCATATTGCCCGCGAGCACGGTTGATCAAAAAACCCAGACCTCGATCTGCACCGACGAACTCGCCGACCACTGCCCCAATCACCGCCAGTGTGGCCCCAATACGCAACCCGCCGAGAAAGACCGGCAGAGCCGCCGGGAATTCGAGCAGGCGAAATGTTTGCCAGCGGGTAGCCTGCAGGGAGCGCATCAAATCACTCAAATCTTCCGGGACAGAACGCAGCCCGACCACCGTGTTGACCAGCACCGGGAAGAATACGATCAGCGCGCAAATCAAGATTTTGGAGAGCACCCCAGGACCAAACCAGATGACAAGCAGCGGGGCAATAGCCACCACAGGCACCGCCTGGCTGGCGACAATATATGGCGAAAGCAGGCGTTCAACCGCCGGCCAGCGCGCCAGCGCATAGCCGAGGATTGTAGCTGCCAGCGCGCCCATGCTCAACCCCGCCAGGACCTCGCCCAGGGTGACCCACGTATGCCGCAGCAAGCTGCCATCCGCCAGCGCCTGCGCCAGCCGCTGGATGACATACGACGGCGAAGGCAGAATAAATGGCGGGAAATTTCCCAATCGAACCGTAGCTTCCCAGAGAAGCAGCGCCAACCCTAGCGAAAGGGTCAGCAACAGCGCTCGCCGGTGCTGAAAGCGCCGCAGACCATATTGGTGGAAGGGTAAGATACCTGTTTCTCTCATCTTTCAAATTTCGAACAAAAAACCCCGAACAAAAGGTTCGGGGCATAGACATACGCGCCCTCTCCAATATCAAAGCCCACAGACGCGTGGAACAATCATTGGAGCGGTCGCACCTTCTCCCATCCGGACTGTACCGTCGGCCCCGGAGTTTCACCGGATCGTGCAATCTGTGGCTTACACAGTTCGCTCGCGGGCTTTACCGCCGATCGGGAATGAGCGCAAAATCTTGGATTGCGCTTTCACCCTGCCCCGAAGGTGTTTTACTGGCGGCGTTCTTTCGCCAACCAGAGATTAGATTTGTTCAAATTATAACTTGTTTTTCCCGCTTTGCAAATATAAATCGCACCCATGTCAGGAGTGTTTCTTCCAGACATCCCATGCTAGATTGTCAATCTTGCTATCATCCAGGGTGGCAAGCGCGACGATAACGATTTTGCGACCATTTTGTAAGATTCCCTCACCGAAAGTTGCTAATTTGGTTATAATAATCATAGTGGGCCTTGTAGAGCGTCCACATCGCCACTTCGATAACGATAGACGCAATGAAATTCAAAACCAGTTTTGTAGACTTGAGCAGCAATCGCTATTTCTTGCGCTGACCTCACCGTCGGTCGGTTTTTGACTGGTGGTGATCTTTGTCTCGCCAGACCAGAAAGGAGGTGCAACAGAGACTGGTGACCAGTTCTATTTCTGTCTTGCTTAATCGGCGTATCACAAAATCACAAATTCAACGAGAAAAGTGAGGAGAAATATGCTTCGCAGATCTATCTATATTCTTGCTATTCTGGCTATGATGCTGGGGGTTGTACCTGCGCCAGCCATGGCCAATCCGGTAGCCCAGGCGGGCGATCCGATACCTGTGGACGCGCCGGCCGAATTGCGCAATTGGAAAGCCACCCCCGACCGCATCGCCCCGGTGGATGCCAAGGAAATGACAATGATGCTGGAGCAGGCGCGCGCCATTGCGAATGCTTCGCCGGATGACTGCATCACGGATACAAAATATTTCCTGGTTTTGGATGATTATCAGGGCCGTTATCTCATCAAAACCTTCAACCTGATGGCCTCTGGTTCGATCGCTCAGATTTGGGTGCAATCGGATCTGAGTTGGCCTTCGGGGGACCCACGCCCTGCGCCGGTGGTCACCTGCGACCAGGCCAATTATATGCTGGGCGAATTTGAAAACAACATGTATCCCAAAGAGACCAGCTTCTTCGGGATGCCAGATGAGCATGATGGCAGCTTCGCCTATTTGCCAGGGTTGATCGGCCTGGATGACGACTATTATTACGATGAAAGCGGTCGCCAGATCGTGCTGGTCTCCAATGTGCGCGACGATAATTACTACGACCCCAGTTATCCCATCTACATTGCCGGTTTTTACTCCCCATCCTTCGAGATCTATTTTGATCGCAACGTCATGACGATAGACGCTTATGATTGGGAGAACCGCACCGGACCCAATGGCACGCGCCCCTATCTTTACGAAGGGGTATTTGCCCACGAATACCAGCACTTGCTCCACGATGATTACGATCCCGACGAGGAAACCTTCATCAACGAAGGCATGGCCGACCTGGCAATGGACATCGTGGGCTATGGGGCGACAAGTGGTCATTTGCGCGACGCCGCTGAATATCCTGAAAACTCGCTGGTGGCCTGGGGCGACCAGGGCGATTTAGAAATCCTCAGCGACTATGGACAGGCCTACTTGTTCCAGCTTTATCTGATGGAAAAGTTCGGCTCGACATTCACTCAGGCGCTGTTTCACAACCCGGAGAATGGCATTAGCGGCGTGAACTCGACGTTAGCCGACTTCAACATCCAACGCACATTTGCAGATATTTTCCGCGATTGGTCTGTCGCCTTGTTGATCGACTCGCCGATCCCTGCCGACTGGCGGTACGGATTCAAATCTGTGAACTTCAGACTGAACGTTGGAACGCCGGCTGCGCCGAACCCAGAAGCCTATGACACACCCGGCGCGCCCCCTTGGGGCACGGATTACGTTTGGCTCACGCCCTCCAAGCTGAACAAGAAATATCAGTTCAAGTTCAATGGAGAGGATGTGACTTCATACCCAACCGCCTGGAGCTCCGATGGTGAAGTGCTGTGGGGCGGCGAAGGCGATCTGGTGGATCATTGGGCGATCTTCTCCGCCACGGGCGGCGGCGTTCTGTCCTTTGACACAAAGTATGATATCGAGGAGGCATGGGACTTCGGTTTCGTTCAGGTCTCTACCGATGGCGGCGCTACCTGGACCAGCCTGTCCAACGCTTACACCACCTCCGACCATGATCCAAACGCCCATCCCAAAGTCGTCGAGAATTTGCCCGGCCTCACCGGCTCCACAGGCGGCAGTTGGGTGAACATGAGCTTCGACCTGAGCGCCTACAGCGGTCAGCAGATTTTGATCGCCTTCCGCTACATCACGGACTGGGCGACTTATGAGGCTGGTTGGTTCATTGATAACGTGGCGATTGATGGGGTTGTGATTTCAGACGGTTCATCGGTGGATCCCTTCCAGGATATTACCCAGATCGTTCCGATCGAAAACGACTTCATGGTTACTTTTGTCGCCCTCAAGAACGGAACCGGCAAGCGCAGTTACAAAGTTATGACCATGAGCCTCTCAGACTTGAACGAAGAGGGCAGCGTAAAGTTGACCAAATTATTCAAATACTCCAAGTATGTGGTGATGCTGGTCACCTATGCTGCGCCTGAGGGCGTCTATAACTACGCCAACTACACTTATGAGTTTGTGAAGTAGGATTCCCTACAAGATTCTAACTGCAAGGCCTGTCGCAATAGGACAGGCCTTGTTTTTTTGCCTTCAGGGTTTATAGACTTTCTGGATTATAATTCGGACTTGGTTGGTAGATATTGTAGGGCGCTGCGCCAACTTACCGGGCGGCGTCTAGCCGCCATCTCCCTATCAGACGGTTTCCTGTTATCCGATCTTTTACGAAAGGAATATGAACATGCCCAATAACTCACCCTCATCCGATCGTGTCCTGGTCATGGTCGGCACTCGCAAAGGGGCAGTGATTTTCACCAGCGACCGTCAGCGCAAGAGCTGGCGTCGAAGCGATTTGTTGTTCAAATCCTGGAATGTGATGCACATGGTTTTAGACGCCCGCCATCAGCGTATGCACGCCGCGGTGGCGCACGATGTTTATGGCGCCACAACCCATTACTCCGACGATCTGGGCCAGACCTGGACCCAGGTTCGTCAGCCGCCGGCTTTTCCTCGGCCATCAAAATCTGGTCGCCCGCCTGGCACGCCAGCGGAAGCGGCCGATGCAGACGCCGTGCGCGATCAGCCGGAGAAAGTGAACAAGGTGTGGAACATCACCCCGGGTCGCCCGCAAGAGCCGAATGTCTTATATGCCGGTGTTGAACCTGCCGCTTTGTTTCGTTCGGAGGATGGCGGCGAGAGCTGGGCGGTGAACGAGGGGTTGTTCGATCATCCTCATCGCCCTCAGTGGTTTCCTGGCGCTGGCGGGCTGGCGTTGCACACCATTCTGCTGGACCCAAACCAGCCGCAGCGTCTGTATGCGGCGATCTCCGCCGGGGGGTGCTACCGTAGCGATGACGGTGGGCAAACCTGGTCGCCTCGCAACCGTAATGTACGCGCCGATTTTATGCCCAATCCATTTCCGGAATTCGGCCATTGTGTGCATAAAATGACTTTGCACCCTTCCCGCCCGCATGTCCTGTTCCAGCAAAATCACTGCGGCATTTATCGCAGCGATAACGCTGGCGACGAGTGGGTGGATATTGGCGAGGGCAGGCTACCCAGCCGTTTTGGTTTCCCCATTGCAGTGCATCCGAAAGACCCTGAAACGGTCTACATCATTCCTGAAGAAAGCGATGAATATCGTCTGAGCATAGAGGGGAAGCTGGCGGTTTGGCGCAGCCAGGATAGCGGCGCTTCATGGCAACCGATAACTGCCGGGCTGCCAGAAATGGCGCATCTGGTTGTATTGCGAGAAGCGATGGCGACCGATCCGTTGGAGCCAGCCGGGATTTATTTTGGCGCCAGCACCGGCCAGTTATTCTACAGCCGAGATGACGGCGATCATTGGGAGCTGATGGCCGATTATCTTCCGCCAATCCTCTCCGTGGAGGCTGCCGTGGTTTAATCTTATGGTAGGTGCGACGCGCTTGGGTTAGAATGTGGATGTGGCTGGCAGCAAAGATTTTGGCTTCTTTCATTGCGGTAGCGCGTTGCACCTTAACCCAGCGTGACTTTGAGAAAAACCTACGATAGATGGTTGCTTTGGGAACCAGCGCCCCATCGCCTTCGTCCATAACTTATGTCCTGGGATTCCAATCGAATGTCTGGTTGGATGGAGCCGCCTGCTCCGTCGTCCAGCGATACACCGCCGCCTAAGGTGATCCGCGTCGGAGAAGCGCAACGGCGGCGTGGGTCTGCATACAATTGGCTGGCGCTTTGGGCAATTTTGGCGTTGACCTTTGCATTGTGCCTGGCCTTGAGCGTCGTCCCGGCGTTATATGCATATTACCAATTCAGCGGGCGGATCGCCCCAGGGGTGAGCGCCGGCGGGGTAGATTTGAGCGGGATGACAATGGCGGAAGCGCGCACCGCTCTTGAAAAAGCCTGGGGGGTAGAAGCGCAGATTCGGGTTACGAATGGCATACAGTCACAATTGCTGACACCTGCCGAACTGGGCATCCAGATAGACGCCGCCGCAACCGTGCAGCGCGCCCATGAGGTAGGCCACGGCGGCTCTATCCTGGCCGAGGCGGCGCAGATGGCAGTTGCCCGTTATGAAGGTTGGCCGGTGACACCCGTTATTCTCCTGGATGAATCTGTCGCCCGCAGCCGTTTAGAATCGCTGTCACCCTCATTGAGCCAGCCAGCGGTTGACGCCGCGTTGCGCTATCAAGACGGTCTCTTGACCGTCGTACCCGCGGAAATCGGTTACACTATCAATATTGACGCCACGCTGGCGGAGCTTTCCACTAATCCGTCCGCAGTCATGCAAAAGGGCACGTTGGTCGTCATTCCACAGCCGGTCTTGCCGCAGGTGAGCGATGTTTCTTCTGCGCTGGCGGAGGCGCAACGGTTGCTGGATACACCGCTGACCATCGCTGCGTATGACCCCATCCGCAATGAAACTTTCAATTGGCCGATTCCACGCCAGATGGTAGGCGAGTGGCTCACCATCATCTCTGGCGATAACGGCCCCCAGGCGGCTTTTGACCATGCAAAAGTCGCTGCTTATCTCGAAAAATTGAGCCTCGAACTTGGACCCGAACGCTTCCTTGAACCGCAAGACGACCTGGCTTTGCTGGGAGAAACCTTGCGCCAGCGTCAGACGCTTCAGGCGAGAGTGCGTCATCGCCCCACCACCTATACGGTCCAGCCTGGCGACACCCTGCTCAAGATCGGATGGAAACTGGGCATGCCCTTCTGGATGATTATAAATGCCAATCCTGGCCTGGACCCCGACCGGCTTCAAGCCGGGGCATCGCTGGTTATTCCTTCCAAAGACGAATTGCTGCCGCTGCCGGTGATCCCCAACAAACGAATAGTGATCCAGATCGGTCAGCAACGTCTGAAAGCGTATCAAAACAATGATCTGATCGCCCAACATGTGATCAGCACCGGCATTGACCGTTCGCCGACGCAGCCTGGAATTTTCCAGGTGCAAACCCATGATCCGAACGCTTACGCTTCGATCTGGGATTTGTATATGCCCAATTTCTTGGGGATTTACGAAGCCTGGCCGGGTTTTATGAACGGCATTCATGGTTTGCCGATGCTTTCGAATGGACGTCGTTTGTGGGCTAACGTTCTGGGTCGCCCCGCATCGTATGGCTGCATCATCCTGGATTTACCTGCGGCGGAATGGTTGTATCAGTGGGCGGAGAACGGCGTGGTTGTGGAAATCCAACCCTGATGCAAACTCTGTTAAAACTTTCTGTCTTCTACGATACATAAAAGTCTGATTGATCCTTAGGGAAAAAGAGGCCTTCATGCATAACAAAAAATTTTACCGAGTTGTTCTGGCGCTTGTTGTAAGCAGTCTAATAGCGGCTGCGTGCCAACCTGCACCGCCGGCGCCTCCCATTGGCACAGAAGAACCTGGAGTGAAAACCCCTTCTCTCGCCCAGCCTACGTCGGCAATCACAACCCTTACCATGATTGACGACGGCTCGCCTCTCCCACCACGTGTCATCTCGCGTCGCCCAAGCGGGGGAGAAGAACTGGCGCCGGGCGAGGCGATTGAACTCACCTTCGACCAGGCGATGGATGTTGAAAAAACCGGCGGCGCATTTCAGTTGCTGGATGCAGAGGGTAAGGCGACGCCCGGCGAAATTTCCTGGGAAGGCGACCGTACCCTGCGCTTCCTTCCTTCGCAGAGTTTGCCAGGCGGCGCGCTATACTTTGCCAGCCTTGAAACACAGGCCGCCAGCGCTGCAGGGGTTGCTATTCTTGAGCCATACGGTTTTCAGTTCCTCACCGCCGGAGATTTGCAGGTGAGCCAGGTTTTTCCTGCGGATGGAGCGCGTGATGTTGCCAGCGACGCCGTGATCACCGTGATCTTCAACCGCCCGGTTGCGCCGCTCACCATTGCCGAGGAGCGTCAGAATCTGCCCAACCCGTTGATCATCTCACCATCTGTGGAAGGAAAAGGCGAATGGGTGAACACCTCCGTTTATGCCTTTCGCCCTGAACCGGGTTTGAAAGGTGGGACGGAGTATCAGGTTTCGGTGCGCGCCGGTTTGAAAGATGTGACCGGTCAATCTGCCCTGGCCAGCGATTACACCTGGAGCTTCTCCACAACCAGGCCGGGCATTGAGTGGTTTGCTCTATCGGATGGTCGCACCAACCCCGAAAACAACGCCGAGGGAGTGCTGCTGGATGAATATTTTTCCGTTCGTTTCCAGCAGCCCATGCATCGCGACAGCACGGAGCAGGCGCTTTCTCTCGTGGATCAGGCTGGGGGAAAATCCAGCCTGATCACAGAATGGCAGGATAACGACTATCTACTGGTGATTACTCCCACGCAGCGCCTCAAGCTGGACACCGCTTACACCCTGCGTCTGGAAACCAGCGCTCAAGCGGCTACTGGCGGAGAGCTGACTGAAGGGTTAGATTGGTCATTCCACACCATCCCTCCCCCGGCGATCGTATCTACCCGGCCAGGGGATGGACGCACACAAACGCAATACACCCCTGATCTGTATATCAAGTTTGCCTCTCCCATGCGCATAGATACGGTAAAATCGCGCATCGTGATCTCGCCGCAACCCGAAAAAGAGGTCCAATGGTATTACAACGAGTGGGATTGGAGCATGGTTGGCTTCTTTTTGCAGCCTTCTACCAATTACGAAATCCGCTTTCGGGCGGGCATGGAAGACATTTATGGCAATCCCACTCGACAGGAGCAGGTAATCCGCTTTACCACCGCCCCCTATTCGCCATCGGCCAGCTTGCTCATGCCTTACGACGCTCCAATGCTGCGCACCAGCGCAGACAAAGGACAGGAGTTTTACATTGCTTACACCAACGTGAGCAGCGTTACGCTGACCTTGCACCGCCTGTCCTCCGAGCAGTTTATCAGCTTGTTGAGTGGTCGCATCAACGCCTATAATTACCGCCCTTCGGGCGACTCGCGCGTTTGGCAGGCGCAGGAACAGGATGGCGCCAGGCTGAACGAGCGGGTGCTCAAGAAATATCAGCCCTACGAAACCGAAGGTCAACCTCTGCCTCCAGGCTTCTATTTCTTGGGATTGGATTCGCCCGATGTTCGCCATGACGGCCCATTCGTGGATTACCGGTTGCTGTATGTCGCCAGCGCCAACCTGACCTTCAAGACCTCCACCACCGACGGTCTGCTATGGCTGACGGATTTGGACAGCGGCGAACCGCTCGCCGATCAGCCGGCGAAGATTTGGGATGACAAGGGCGTTTTGATTGGAGAGGGACGAACCGATCCAGATGGAAAGTTACACCTGGATTTACCCGTTCCCTCGGAAGAGGGCTATGCCGCGCGCTTTGCGCTGGTGGATAACGGCGATGTGTTTGGCTTCGCCTCCAGTCAATGGGGCAGTGGCGTTAATACGTATGATTACGGCATTTGGATGGATTATTATGCTCCGGCCAATCGCCCCACAGCTTATGTGTACACCGAGCGCCCCATCTACCGCCCTGGGCAACCAGTGTATTTCAAAGGTATCGTACGACTGGACACTGACCTGGAGTACAGCATCCCGGATGTTCGTCAGGTAACGGTCAAGATCTCCAGTTTCGAGGAAACCGTTTATGAGGAAGAGCTGCCGCTTTCCTCGTTTGGCAGTTTCGACGGCAAATTCGTGCTGGATGCGGAAGCCGCCTTGGGCTATTACTCCCTGGATGTGTACCTGGCGGGGCGCAAAGATCCGATTGGAAATGTCACTTTCAATGTCGCCGAATATCGCAAACCGGAGTTTCAAATCAAAGTAGAAGCCTCGCCTGCGGATGTGCTTTCTGGCGAGAGCTTTACAGCGACCGTGCAGGCGGATTATTACTCCGGCGGAGGCGTGGCCGATGCCGCAGTGGCCTGGACGCTGATCGCAGAGACATACACTTTCCAGCCGCCAGACGAGTATGCCAGCTATAGTTTTACCGATCGTGAACAGGATATTTGGGGCTACCGAGAGGGAGAAGGGCCGCGCACGGAGAAGATCGCCGAAGGTCAGGGGCGCACCGACGCCGCCGGCAAGTTCACGGTGACCCTGCCGGTGGACTTGAGCGCCGCCGCCGAAGCCCGCAACCTGACCCTTGAAGTCACTGTGACCGATTTGGCGCAAACCACAGTCAGCGGCAGGACCAATGTCGTCGCTCACCTGAGCCAGGTATATCCGGGCATCCGCTCCGCAACCTATGTGGGGAAACAGGGGAAAGAGCAAACTTTCGAAATGGTCTTGCTGGATTGGGACGGCAATCCTTTGCCCAATCGCCCCTTGAGCCTGGAAATTGTCGAACGGCGCTGGTATAGCGTTCAGGAGCAGGACCCCTCCGGGCGTATTACATGGAAAACCTCCGTAGAGGAAATCCCGATAGAGCAGTTCAACGAGCTGACCACTGACGAAAACGGCAAAGCAGAGGCCACATTCATTCCGCCGCGCGGCGGCATTTATCGCGGCCGCGTCACCGCCCTGGACGATCGGGGCAATCCTGGAAGGGCGTCGGCTTTTATGTGGGTGGCCGGCGAGGATTATATCCCCTGGCAGCAAACCAATGACCGCGGTTTTGAGCTGGTGACGGATAAGAAGAGCTATCAGCCCGGCGAAACCGCCCAGGTGTTAATTGCTTCCCCCTTCCAGGGAGAGACCTATGCTCTGGTGACCGTCGAACGTGGGCGCATTCGCTATCAGGATGTCGTGCGCTTGACCAATAACAGCACCATCTACGAGCTTCCCATCACGCCCGACCTGGCGCCAAACGCCTATATCTCTGTCGTCGTGGTTAAAGGGGTGGATGAAACCAACCCGCGTCCGAATTTCAAATTGGGCATTGCCCAGATCGAAGTGGACGCCAATCAACAGACCATCCAGGTCGAAGTCGTCGCCGATCGAGAGATTGCCGCGCCGGGGGAGCAGGTGCAATACACTGTGCGCACCCGCGATTATCAAGGTAAGCCGATCCGCGCCGAGGTTTCGCTCAGCCTGAGCGATCTGGCTACGCTCTCCTTGTTGCCGCCCAATTCCGGCCCCATTCTTGACCATTTCTATTCCAGACGCAGTCTCTCGGTTTGGACGGCGGTGCCGATGGTCAACAATCTGGAAGAATACAACCTGGAAATAGAAGAGGAAGTGCAACTTGGGCAAGGCGGAGGCAGCGGCGGCGGCAAGGGCGAAGGCGAATTGGGGGTGATTGACGTGCGCCAGGATTTCCCGGACACTGCTTTCTGGGAAGCTCATGTCTTGACCAGCGAACGCGGCGAAGCCACTGTGGTGGTGACGCTGCCGGATAACCTGACGACCTGGCGCATGGACGCCCGCGCCGTCACACAGGATACCCGTGTGGGACAGACCACCTACGATCTGGTCAGCACGCGCCCGCTGTTGGTGCGCCCTCAAACGCCGCGTTTCTTCATCGCCAATGACCAGGCTATCTTAGGCGCAGCCGTCCATAATAATACCGATGAGGCGTTGAATGTGGATGTGTCTTTGGAAGCCGAAGGGCTGACGTTGAATAGCCCCGCTCTTCAAAGGGTCTCCATCCCTGCCAGGCAGCAGGCCTATGTCACCTGGGAAACCCAGGTGACGCCTGAAGCGCAGCGCGTTGACCTGGTGTTCAGCGCCGTGAGCGGCAATCTGCGGGACGCCAGCTGCCCCCCGCAAGGTACGCTGGATAACCAGGGGTTGCCGGTCTATCACTTTGCTGCGCCGGAAACAGTTGGAACTTCGGGGCAGATGACCGCTGGCGGCGCCCGTGTGGAAGGCATCTTCCTGCCGCAAACAATGAAGGCTTACGACGGTGAATTGACCATCCAGGTCAGCCCTTCATTGGCTGCCAGCATGACCGATGGGTTGACCTATCTGGAAACCTACCCCTTTGCCTGTGTTGAGCAAACCATTTCCAGCTTCTTGCCCAATGTTCTCACCACCCAGGCGTTGAAAGTCGCCGGACTGAGCAACGCTGAACTCGAAGCCGCGCTGAAAGAGCATGTGTGGAAGGCATTGCAGCGCATCTACAACTGGCAAAATTCCGACGGTGGTTGGGGGTGGTGGCGCAACGAGAAGAGCGATCCGCTCACCAGCGCCTATACGGCATTGGGCTTGATCGAGGCCAGCCAGGCCGGCTACACGGTGAACGAATCGGTCATCGAACGCAGCCTGAATTATCTGCGTCTCCAGGTGGAGCCGCTGGTCGGCTTGAAGGATCCATACAAGGTCAACCGTCAGGCTTTTATTCTGTATGTCCTGGCGCGTGGTGGAAAACCCGATGTCAGTAGCACAGTACAGCTCTTTGATCAACGCCAGCGCATGGCTGTGTATTCGCAGGCTTTTCTGGCTCAAACGCTTTGGTTGATGGATCCTTCCGATGAACGGATTAAAACCCTGCTGGCAGATTTCAACAGTCGGGCGATTCTCTCCGCCACCGGCAGCCATTGGGAAGAAAAGCAGGTGGATCGCTGGAACTGGAATACCGACACGCGCACCACGGCTATCGTCCTTTCTGCCTTGAGCCAGATTGACCCGCAAAACCCGCTCAACGCCAACGCCGTGCGCTGGCTGATGAGCAGCCGCACGGGCGGCCATTGGCGGGGCACCCAAGAGACCGCCTGGACGTTGATGGCTTTGACACGTTGGATGGAAGCCAGCGGCGAGTTGAAAGCCGACTATCAATACGCCGTGGCTCTGAATGGCAAGGAATTGGGCAGCGGAACAGCTAACCAGGAGACCCTACGCCAGACACAAATCTTAAAAGTGGATATCAAAGAGATGCTCGAAGACCAGTTGAATCGCCTGGCATTTGCCCGCAGCGATGGCGCTGGCAACCTGTATTACACAGCGCACCTGAACGTCTCCTTGCCGGTTGAAAAGACCGAAGCCCTGGATCAAGGCATCATCGTCTCTCGCAGTTACTATCGCCTGACCGATCCAGAAACGCCTGTCGTAGATGCGAAGCAGGGCGAGCTGTTACTGGTTCGGCTGACGATCGTAGCGCCCTATACATTGCACCACGTGATGGTTGAAGACCCCTTGCCAGCCGGCCTGGAATCGGTAGATCAATCCTTGAGCACCAGCCCGCAGAGCGTTGAAGTTCCACGCGCCTACTCTTTCAATGATGTGATATGGCGCGGTTGGGGCTGGTGGTTCTTTAATCATATTGAATATCGCGATGAAAAGGTGGTGTTATCGGCCAGCTATCTGCCGGCCGGCGCCTACGTGTACACCTATCTGGCACGCGCCGCAACGGTGGGCGTCTTCCATGTCATCCCGGTCACCGCCTACGAGTTCTATTTCCCCGAAGTCTATGGGCGCAGCCAGGGTGGTCTGTTCACAGTGACCCCGTAACGCAAACCGTTAGCAGATTGGCTGGAGGGTGTCAATCAAGGAAACGGGCGGAGCCAGGCTCCGCTCGTTTTTTACTGCGCGAATTTATTGGCTGAGATATAATCCTGTAGCGATGCGTCAGTCCGGCGCTCTCTTACTTTTCTGATTGGTTGGAACACGGTTGCTTGCTCATCGAGGACCTGGCTTTCTGAATGTTCTTATTTGAAGAATAAATTGAGGAGGAGATGCTTTATGGGAAGTTGGATCATTCTTCTGATCATTATTGCCATTGTTTTGATCGTCTGGTGGGCGCTGTTGCGCAATGTCAAATCCTATAAACCGGATTTTGATGTGCATGCGCATGAGCCGAGCGCCGAACCGGCCGCGCTTCAACCCGATGACCTGACGCTTATCGAGGGCGTTGGTCCCAAAGTTAATCAATTGTTGAACCAGGCCGGCATTCAGACCTTTTCTCAACTGGCTGCAACGGACGTCGAGCGATTGCGCCAGATTTTAGAGGATGCCGATCTGCGCTTCATTGACCCCGCTTCTTGGCCCGAACAGGCGCAGCTTGCGGCGCAGGGAAAGAGGGCTGAATTGGAGGCGTTGCAGGCTCGTCTCAAAGGCGGCCGAGAGGTCGAGTAGGTTATTCCTGGACGACGGAGAAATAGATCACCGGGCTGGAGAGGTGTTGGCCGTTTGCCAAAACCGCCTCCGCCCAGGCGCGATGCGCGCCGGGTTGCAGCGTCCACCAGGTTCGATACGGCGCTCGATCCAGACGCGCCGTCATCACGCCATCCACCCATAAAGTAACGCTTTGGAGATTCGGCGCGCCAACGGCTTCAAGCTGAATCCTCTGGGCGTCCCGACTTATGGAAGAGGAGAGGCGAAACAGACTTCCTGCCGCTGGCGAAACGAGCCGCAGCGCCTCTGTCGAAGACTGGTACGCCAACGACGTCACTTCGGCAGACGCATTGCTCTCCTCCAACGGCAGCAGATCTGCGTAGAGCGTCAGCCCTTGAGCGCGCGCCCAGGGTTGCGCCTGCGGCGGCAAATCGAGCGCTGTGCGCCGCAGCCAACGCTCCGGGGGCGTCTCCGCTGTCGCCAGACGCCCAGTGTTGGCGTCTATCACCACCTCTCGATAGAAAGTGTCGAATTGCGTGGGTTGGGTGCCCTCGATAAACCATTCCAAACGACGGTAGGGGCATTCAGGGGTGGGCAGCCGCCCGGACAGGGCGCAGATCTCCACCTGGATCATCCCAGGCGGCCTTGCGAATGCTTTCGCCGGTTGATTTGCCAGCGCCGAGCGCATAAATTGATGCCAGATGGGCGCAGCGCCGCTTAAGCCGTTCACGCCGCGCATCGGTTCGTAGTTGGTGTTGCCCGACCAAACGCCGACGACCAGGTCGGGGGTGTAACCGATCGTCCAGTTATCGTGAAAATTGCTGGTAGTGCCTGTCTTTACCGCTGCTGGCCGGTCGAGGCGCAAAATGCTGTGCGCGCCAAAACCCAGACGCCGCGCCTCATTGTCGCTCAGAATATCACTGATCAGCCAGGCAACCCGCTCGTCCAGCACACGCATCTGAGTTTGTGTTGCAGGGCGGTAGATGAGGTTGTCGTTGAGATCGCGCACTTCCAGGATGATTTGCGGATCTATCCGATAACCCTGGTTCGCCAACGCCGCATAAGCGGCGGTAAGCTCCAGCAGCCGCACTTCGCCGCCGCCCAGCGCCAGCGAGAGATCATATTCCTGCGGGTTGCCAAAAGTGTTGATGCCCAGTTTTTTTGCCAGGCCGAAGAAGTTGGTCAAACCAACATGCTCCAGGGTCAGCACAGCCGGGATGTTCAGGGAAGAAGCCAGCGCTTCACGCACCAAAACCGGACCGTGCTGGCGCAAATCGTAATTGGCGGGGATGTACGCTTCGCCTTTGTGCGTCCTAAATGCAGTGCTTACATCCAACAACAGGGTCGCGGCGGTCCACCCGCCGCCCGGCGAACGTGGATCCAGCGCCGCGGCGTACACCAGCGGTTTGATCGCCGACCCCGGTTGGCGGGGCGCAAGCGCCATGTTGATGGCTCCGCCATGTTGCCCGTCAAAGTAATCTGGGCTGCCAATCAGCGCCAGAATCTCGCCGCTGTGAGCATCCAGGGCGACCAGGGCGGCGTTGTTGACTCGATGCCCCAGTCCGTCATTGCTGCGTTGCAACTCCTCCAAATGACGAGCCACGGCGGCCTCACCTAATTTCTGCCAGTCCAGGTCCAGCGTCGTTCGCACCACCAGACCGCTGTATAGATGACGTTGTTCTGGCGGGAGCAGACGATCCAATTCGGCGCGCGCCATCATCACGAAGTGCGGCGCTTCCATCGGGTAGGGTGTTTCCGCGAAAACCAGGGGTTCTCGTTCTGCCAGCAATCGCTGTTCGGCGGTCAGATAGCCATCCTCCTGCATCAGCCGCAGCACAACCCTCTGGCGTTCTTTCGCCGCTTCGGGATCGGTAAAAGGGTTATAGAGCGCCGGGGCTTGAGGCAGGCCGGCTAACATGGCGCATTCAGCCGCGTCCAATTGACGGACGCTTTTGCCAAAGAAGGTCTGCGCGGCAGCTTCGATGCCATAAGCCATGCCGCCGTAATAAGACTGGTTGAGATATAAATTCAGGATATAACCTTTGGAAAAGCTACGAGTGATTTGCCAGGCGAGGGCTGCTTCGCGCAGTTTGCGGCGCAGGCTGCGTTCGCCGCGCTCCTGGGCGTCCATCAGCAGATTGCGCGCCACTTGCTGCGTGATCGTGCTTCCACCGGCCAGCGTTTCGCCGCGGCGCAAATTGATCCAGGCTGCCCGCAAAATACCCACGAAATCCACCCCTGGGTGCGAATAGAAACGTCGGTCTTCTGTAGCGATGGTAGCTTGCTGACAGGCCAGCGGGATGGCGTCCAGAGTGATGGCGGCGTGCCGCCCGTTGTCATCCTGCAGCGCCTCATACAACAGACGGTTGTTGCGATCTACGATGCGCACACTGGGGATATGGGCGCGCGTGGATAGACCGTCCACTGCGGGTAAGTCCTTGAAAATCCACAGCCAGATAGCAAACCCGCCTAAGACGAGAATCAGGATCGAGAAAGAGAAAAGGCGCAGAAAGTGGAATTTCATGACCATTCCATCAGCGTACTTCATGAGACGCTGCGCCAGCGTTCCTGGTTCCCCCTTTGCGGTTATGAGTGGATAGATCAATCTATGTTTGAAGATTGAGTATCCAATTGCGGCGCAGCCTTCGAGGCTTGTTGAGCCGCCAGGAGGACATCCTGGGCGCTTTGGTCAGAGGCGCTGTTAGTCGCTGCCCCAATGCATGGATAGACTGTGTATTCTTGATCCGCCACAATGCACGGTTGAGATAGCGCCTCTCTCATCCGCTGGACGATTACCTCGATATCTTCTGGGCGTTTTAATTCTTCGTGTAAGCTGGCGAACTGGTTGCCTTCAAAATGGGCCAGCGTGTCGGTGGGACGAAAACTGCCCTTCAGTCGCTCAGCGACCCATCTATAGATTTGCTTAAGCACCGGCGAAGGGATCGTCTTGGCGGTCTCGGTTTCAACATGAATTGCCAGCGCCACAACGCCGTAATGAAAATCCTCGCGGCGTTTGCTCCTTTCATAAGCATGTTCCAGGCGCGTGTGGAAAAATTCCTGGTTGAATAAATCCGTGGTTGGATCGCGGAAGAAATACTGCCGAGGCCGGATTTCCATCCCCAATAAACGTCCGGTAAGCAGTTTTAGCTGTTCAACATCAACCGGTTTTATCAACACCAGATCGGCCAGATCCGTCACCGCTCGCGCCATCACTGGGTAGGCGGTGATCACCACCACCCGCGTCGCATCAAAGCGACGATCGGATCGAACCTTCAGCAAAATCTGTTCGCCGCTGTAAGGATGATCGAGATGTAAATCTAACAAAATCATGTCTGGCAGCAAATTCTCAAGCGCCGACAGCGCCGATTCAGCCGAATGGACTTTGAGACAGCGAAACCCCAGCAGATTGAATACCAGATCAAAAAAATTGGCTGTGTCTTTATCATCCTCGACGATCAGCACTTGATACTTGTCCATATTCTTATCCCCATGTGATCGGATGATTGCGCCTCTAGATGTAAATAGAGGCTTCGCTTCATCTGGTAATATCTTATCATATAGGTTGGAAATTTATACAGGAATTTCATCAACAAATCTGCAAAGTGTTCCCCCAAGAGCCTGTATGCTATAATTCTTAATGTCCTTATCATGTCCTTATGCAACATCCACCCTTGAGGACAAGGCGCAAAAAACCCAAATTATGGACAGCGATATCCTGATCATCGGAGCCGGAATTGCCGGCCTATCGGCGGGTTGCTATGCCCAAATGAACGGCTATAGCACGCAAATATTCGAAATGCACAATTTGCCTGGTGGTTTATGCACTGCCTGGGAGCGTAAAGATTACGTTTTCGACGGTTGCATCCATTATCTGTTCGGCTCCGCACCCGGACAGCCTTTCTACGCCATGTGGGAGGAGTTAGGCGCAGTTCAGGGCCGAGGATTTGTTCATCATGACGAATTCATGCGCATCATTGCTGAGGATGGCAAGAGCCTGATTGTTTACAGCGACCCGGACCGCCTCGAAGATCACATGAAGTCTCTATCTCCGGCGGACGCGGATTTGATCGAGGAATTTTGCGAGGGGGTACGGGCATTCGCGACCTTTGACCTTTCTCTATTACAGCAAAAACCGAAAGCCTTGATGACTCCACAGGATTGGTCTGATCTTGGTCGCAGGATGATGCCCTTTGTTTTGCCTCTGGCGCAATGGGGCATGCTTTCCGCCGCCTCTTTCGCTCAGCGATTCAAAGATCCGTTTTTGCGCCGCGCGGTCCCGCAAATGTTCGCCTGGAGCAGCATACCCACAATGGTAGGGATGTCATTGCTGGCATATATGCACAATCGCAACGCTGGTTTTCCGGTAGGCGGCTCGCTAGAATTCGCCCGCGCTATTGAGAAGCGTTACCTGGGGTTGGGCGGGCAAATTCATTACAACGCACAGGTAGAACGCATCCTGGTTGAGAATGACCGGGCGGTTGGCGTTCGTCTCTACGACAACCAGGAATACCGCGCCGGCAGGGTGATCTCCGCCTGCGATGGCCACAGCACCATCTTTGATTTGCTGGGCGGGCGTTATCTCAATCGCCAGATCAAGAGGCTGTACGATGGGCATTTACCCATCCATTCGCAATTGCAAGTCTCCCTGGGAGTGAATCGGACGTTTGAAAATGAACCGCATTGGGTGACGTATTTGTTAGATCAGCCGCTATTAATCGCTGGCGAGGATCGTTATGAGGTTGGCGTAAAGCACTATGGCTTTGATCCCAGCCTGGCCCCGCCAGGGAAATCGGTGGTCGAAATTATGTTGACCACGCCGTACGATTACTGGCAGCGCATCTATGGGCGTAAAATTTACAACGTCGAACAAATCCAGGAATCAGGCATCCTGATAGATTGGTTGGAGCAATGCTATCCGGGCCTCAAAGGGCAAATTGAGTACTGCGACGTCGCCACCCCGCTCAGCTATGAGCGCTATACCGGCAACTGGCAAGGTTCAAGCTGTGGTTGGTTGTTGACGCGGGATACCATGATGATGATGATCAACGGGATGCGCAAAACGCTGCCAGGGTTGGCGAATTTCTATATGACTGGTCAGTGGGTCGAGCCGGGTGGCAGCGTGCCTGTGGTGGCTGCATCCGGGCGCAATACCATTCAGGTAATCTGTCACGAAGATGAGCGGCCGTTTATCGCCACAACGCCTGATGAGTACCCAACCGGAGGCAAACCATGACAACCAGGCTGATTGGAAAAAAGATTGCCATTTTGGTAGCGCATGAATTCGAAGATATTGAACTACTTTATCCAATCCTGCGGCTTAGCGAGGAGGGCGCCTCGATTCTCGTGGCGGCTGTGCGTATGGGCTTTCATCCACGGCCCTACCTGAACGATAAACCGATCACAGGGCGGTTTGGTACGCCTGTACCCATACCGGTGATGCCGGAGGGTAAGCGTTACCGGATGACCGATTTAGAGGACATTAAAGTTCAAGAGCTGGACGCTCTTTTGATTCCGGGCGGCTTCTCCCCGGATTACTTGCGCCGCCATGCCGGAATACTTCAATTGACTCGTGAATGTCATGCACTAGGGAAAGTGGTAGCGGCGATTTGCCACGCTCCCTGGGTGTTGATCTCAGCGGGTATCCTACGCGGTCGCCGGGCGACGGGCGTGGTTGCGTTGCGCGATGACTTGATCAATGCTGGCGCAGAGTATCTGGATGAACCAGTAGTGGTGGATGGCAATTTAATCACCAGCCGCGCCCCCAATGATCTGCCTGAATTTTGCGCTGCAATCATCCAGGCGCTCAGCGAAGGGTCGGCATAAGCGGTTTGTTGGGATCGGCGTTCGGACATACTCAATTTGTCTGGGAGGCTCGTTATGCAGATTTTTCTCTTTTTCGCTCTGTTTATTGCCCTGATGGCGGTGGTATTTGCTTTGCAAAATAGCGCGCCGGTGCAGGTCTCGTTCTTGCTGTGGCGCTTCGATAGCTCGCTGGCTCTGGTGTTGCTGGTTGCTTTGCTGTCTGGCGCGCTGATGAGTTTTTTCGTGTCGCTGCCCTCCAATGTTCGGGCGCGCTGGACGATTCGCCAGCAACGTAAGAAAATGAATGAGATGGAAACCAATCTGGCAGACCTTAAAGCTCAGTTGGCGGAAGCGCAAAAGAAAATCGAAGAGGCGCAAGGAGCAGCGAGCGAAATAACCGCCTCGCCAATCGTTGAACCGCCAGTTGAAGACGCTGCTGCAGAGGCCCAGTAAACATAAAATCCTTTCGCGAGAAGCCGATTGCGGATGGCTTGTTGCCATAACTTGAGTAGAAGGCGAGGTGATTCTTGGATCCGACCCTCAATTCTGCTGGTTTATCTGACTCCCCTCCGGGAAGCTCTCCCAACGATCTGCAAGCCCTGGCGCTGCGCGTCTCCGCCAGTTTACAGAAAGTCGAAAGCCATGTTTCGCGTTTGGAAAAGGTTTACAACACCCTGAGCTTTGCGGGCATCTTTTCTTCCGCGACCACTACGTTGCTCACCGCTTGGACCTCTGCTGCCGGCCCTATATGGGGCAATGATGTCTCAGCCTGGCGTCTGACCTGCATCGTAGCAGCCGTGCTTGGTTTTTTGACTACTCTCTTCATGGGCGTCAACCAGCAGTTTCAAGCCAGAGAACGCCTGTCTCGCGCCAATGAATGCCTTGGTCGGTTGAAATCTCTGGATTTTGCCCTGCTCACGCGCAATCAGAACTTGCAAGAAGCATGGAAAGATTTTGCGGATATTTTGCGCAAATACCCTGAAGAGCTGCGCTGATTGATGGCTGCACTGATGCAGACATCTTCTTGCCGTCCGTCGCATGCTCGCAGGAAGAGCCTCTGGCTATTTCTTGCCCCCTTTTGATATGGATATTCATGGTCTTCACCTTTTGTTGACCTATCAATGCACCTTTGAGTGCGATCATTGCTTCGTTTGGGGTAGTCCCTGGCAATCCGGCGTGATGACGTTGCAGGATATTCAGTTGATATTACATCAGGCGCAAGAGCTAGGCACAGTTAGCGAAATCTATTTCGAGGGCGGCGAACCGTTTCTGTATTCCCCGCTCCTCTTCAAAGCAGCGCAGCTAGCTGCCCAAATGGACTTCCGTGTAGGGGTGGTCTCGAACGCTTATTGGGCTACCACGCCAGAAGACGCCCGCCTGTGGCTTGTGCCGCTGGCAGGTCTGATCCAGGATCTTTCGGTGAGCAGCGATCTCTATCACTACAATGAAATGGTCAGTCAACAGGCGCAAAACGCCCGCCAGGCGGCTGAGGCGTTGGGCATCCCTGTTGGCTTTATCCAGGTTGCGCAGCCAGAAGCGACGGCTTCGGTCGCTTCGCATGGTCAAATTGCAGCGGATGAGCCAGCCAGGTTGATGTATCGTGGGCGCGCCGCCGAAAAGCTGACCCCTCTTGTTCCGCTAACCCAGTGGGAAGAATTGGATCGCTGTCCCTACGAAGACCTGGCAAATCCAGGACGGTTACATGTGGATCCGTTCGGTTACCTCCATCTTTGCCAGGGCATCGCCATTGGCAACCTCTATCACCAACCGTTGGCTGAGGTCATCCGCCAATACGATCCGCTTATGCACCCCATTGCAGCCCCGCTTTTATCCGGCGGGCCTGCTGCGCTGGTGCGCAGTTACGATCTGCCTCTGCGCGGCGGTTTCGCGGATGCCTGTCATCTGTGTTATCAGAGCCGGCTGGCGCTGCGGCCTCGCTTTCCAGAGGTTCTGACGCCGGATCAAATGTATGGTGTGGTCAATTAACGTCGGCTGGAACATTGCCTTCAATAGATCGTTGCCCCCTTTGTCTGGGCGCTGCTTACACATTTGTAATCCAAAATTATTTGAATTGACCTTTCAATTCACCACAATTGCATGTTTAATATGTATAATTGAATAAACGCCTGCGGGATCAAGTTCAGGTTGACAAATCAATCTGGCCCGGTCAATCTGTTGCGGTTTTCATAAAGTTTGCTCAGAGAGATCGGAGAGATTATTCAACTGTCAACCAGGGGAGAGGTGATATGGCACACAAAGTGCTCTGGCTGGTGATCTTTACAATCGTTTCTGTTTTGGGCGCAAGGCCAACGCCGATTTTGGCAGCGTCCACGGCGCCGCCCGTGGCGATTGGCTACCGCTCGGAAATCTTGCCCTCACGCCAACCGACGAACGGGCAATTCAGCGCGCCGCGTGTGCTGACCAAGACCCTGACTTTGGCAGATCTCGGATATACCAGAGATGAGACCCTGCAGGGGATTTCAGCCACCCGCTCTTACACATTTAATTGGCCCGACGCCTGGGATGTTCGCCCTGGCAACGCTTTCACCGTGGAATTTAAACACTCGCCCGTTTTGGAACGCTACTCCAGCCTGGCTGTTGACTGGAACGGCGTCCGCCTGGGTAGCATCCTGCTGACGCCGGAAAACGCGGACGGCGGCAGCCTGACGGTGAGCATTCCCGAAGATCAGATTGATAAGGGCTACAACCAACTGCGCATCGTGCTGTACATGGGCATTCATGACGACCGTTGCGAGGACCCGAACAATCCCGCCACATGGGCCACCATTCAAAGCAGCTCTTTCTTTGAACTCTCTTATGATCTGGCCGTTCCACAAGCGAACCTGGGCGATTATCCTGCGCCGATCCTGGATAACAGCGGGCTGATAGAAAACTCGTTGACTTTTGTCATTCCAGATGATGCGACCCTTGCCGAGATGAACGCCCTGGCTTTGATCAGCGCCAAACTTGGACAACTGGCCGCCTGGCGCACACTGACCTTTCAGGTTTTGAACGAAACCGAGTTTGCTGCTCTATCCCAACCAGGCGGCGATGTCATGTATGTCGGACAGGCCGACCGGCTGGGAGTATTGCGCTCGCGAGAATTCCCCTTCGTTTTTGTAGATGGAGAACAGGTCAGGTTGAAGTCGGAAGATGGCGTCCAGGTGGATCCCTCCAGCGGTGTGCTATGGATGCAGAATTCCAGCGATGACCCCACAGCAGTGGAAATGGTCGTTACCGGGCCGACCGATGAGGGTCTGCTTGCCGCCGCTCGGGCGCTGGCAAGCGCAGCCGTTTATCCTCGTTTACGCGGTCAGTTGGGCATCGTTTTGCATACGCCTGAGCCGAGCGGCGAAGATAATGAATTCAAACAGGTGATCACCCTGGAGGAGCTAGGGTATCGAGATGAAACCGCTTCCGGCACCCGCCAACAATCGTTGAATTTCATCATCTCGCTGCCCATGCAATGGCAGGTGCTTACTGAAGCCAGCCTGGATTTGCATTTTGCTCATTCTAAGCTGCTTCATCAGCAAAAATCCTCGCTCACCGTCTCCGTCAACGGCTCGCCCATTGGCAGCATCTTGCTCGATAATGATAACGCCGACGATGGGCATTCCAGATTTATCATTCCTGCCAGACAACTCAAGATCGGCGAGAACCGCATCACGGTTACAACCAGCATCGAGTTGATAGAGAATTATGAGGACGATCAAGAATGCGATGAAGAATATATCGCCGAGGCCTGGGTGGTGGTATTTTCGGATACTCGCTTGAATCTGCCGGGCGGCCCGGCGATGCTCGCCCTCAACCTGTCTGATTACCCATTTGGATTCATCGGTCGCCCGGATCTCTCCGATCTGGCTTTTGTGGCGCCTGTCTCGCCCGATTTGACTATTGCAAATGCCATCGTCGGCATCGCTGGGCGTATTGGTCGCGCCGCCGAAGGCGAAACCCTGGCGCCGCGTGTCATTCGCCCAGATCAAACCGAAACCTCCGTCCAAACCCCTTATCAGATCTTGTTGGGCGCGCCCAAGGAGAACAGCGCCATTGCCCGGCTGAACGCATTGTTACCCCTGCCTTTTGTGGAAGGCTCTAACGATCCAAAGCCGAATGCGCAGATTGCTCGCATCTTGCCGCCGAACGGCTCAACCGGTTATGTGCAGGCAGCGCTGACCTCGGACGGCAAACCCCGCCTGGTCGTCACCGGCAGCGACTCTCAAGGAGTTGAGTGGGCGGCCAGGGCGTTGACAGACCCGGCCTTAATCCGCGACCTGAACGGCGATCTGGCTATCTTAGACGCCGATGGCGCCATCACCACCGCTTATATCCATAAGCCAGCCGCGCCTGCGCCTATTACGCCCTCAACCCAAAGCGAACCGTCAACGCCGCGCTGGGTCGCCTGGCTGGCAGGTGGTCTATTCCTGGTTACACTGGTGCTTCTGCTGTTGATTGCAGTTTCCGAATTCATGAATCGTCGAAAGGCAGGGAAGAGCCATGAGTCTCCAACCCTTTAGCCGTACACTGCGCTTTCTGCCCGCTATCCTGGGCGTCTGGCTGATCTTCAGCATGATGGGTCTGTTATTTGCTGACCCAGCCAATCTGCCGCTTTCGCTGGCGTTGTTAGGTTTCACTGTTGCCTTTGCGCTCACCGGCTTGTTTCGATATTCGAACTGGGTTGCCGCGCTGCTTTCTTTTATCGTCTATTTCTTTGTCCAGGCGGGGTTGAAAGGTATGACAATTGACATTGTTTTACCTCTGACCGTCATGGCGGTCGCCTTGGTCATTACCGCCTGGCTGGGTGGATGGACGGCTGCGGAGATCCATCGCCTCTACCGCCAGATTGGCAACGATCAAAAGCTGATCGAAGAGTTGCGCCTGTATGATCCGGATACCGGTATCATGCGTTATCGCTATGTGTATCAGACGTTGCGCTCGGAGGTGTTGCGCAGCCAGCGTTACGATAAATATTTGTGTGTCTTGCTGCTCAAAATCGGAAACCAGCAAAGCTTGCAAGAGGAACTGGGTGCCAGCGAACTGGAACAGATGAAACGCCAGATGCTTGAATTACTGCCCGCCTCGTTGAGGGCGATGGATATCCCCTTCAGCGGCGAAAAGGTTGGCGCCATCCTGCCCGAAACGAATCTCGAAGGGGCGCAAAAGGTCGTCGCTCGTCTGTTGGAAAGCGTGCAGCGAAAACTGCGTGTTCCGCTGCACATTGGCATCGCCCAATTTCCAGCCGATGGCGTTACTGAGGAAGAACTGATGCGCGCCGCCGAAGCTGCTTTGCACGTCGCAGAGACCACCGGTCGTCCTTTTGTGCAATATGCACAATTGCACGAAGCCACTCAGATTCGCCCGGCGGACTAAGAAGGGCAAGTTCTGAACAACCGGGGAGGCAGATATGGATCAGGGACGCCGCGAAGATCAGAACCATGACCTGGAACGTAATCCGGCCACGGATTTCTGGGTGACGTTGGTCATCCTCGGTCGGGTGGTCATGATCTTGGTGTTGTGGGTTACGCTTTTCCTGGCGATTTTCCTGGGATATTTTACCTTGCCGGTGTTGTTGATCGGTTTGGTCACCGTGATCTATATGATTTCTGACTTCGGCTTATACATGACCGTGAAAAAACGCCAACAGCGGGCGCGTCAGGAGCGCGAGGCTCTGTTAAAGACCTATTCGGAGCGCTCGGATTCTGAAGACTGATCCATGATCGTTGCGCAAGCTCCTCCCACCTTTATTCGTTTAGATGGCGTCGAACCTGATCCATTCGCCTTGCGAATACTTCCAGAAGAGGCGGCGCGTCAGTATTTGGCTGCCCCGCTCTGGCTGGAGAAGAACGAGCTGGTGATTGCTTGCGCTGACGCCTGCGATCAGCAAAGACTGCGCGAATTACAGACCATTTGTCGGCGGCCAGTGCGCGCCTATCAAGTCAATTATCCAGAGTTATGGGATGCGTTAGATCGTTTCTATCGCGGCGAGAGCAAAAAGGTGCAGCGCCCGGGTTTGGAACGCATCCTCTATTTACTCGGTTATCTGGATGATTCGGGCCTCGAACAATTGGCGGCTGTACAACGCAGCGCAAACGTTACCCCGGAGCAGGCGGTGCGCCGTCTCGGATTGACCGATGAGCAGGCGCTGGCTGAAGCCACCGGCTTATTGTTTGGTATCCCACATCTGCGGTCATCTGGACTCGAGCCAACGCCTGAACTGGCTGGGCTGATCCCCTGGGAGGCGGCGCAGGAGCGTCGCGCCCTACCGCTATGGTGGCTGGATGGCGTTCTGGTGGTGGGTCTGGCTGGGATCGAAGACGTAGATCGCCTGGCTGAGCTGTCTCAGATCGTTGGAACGCCAGTGCAGCCAATTGTTTGCCCTTATGACTTGTGGGATCGCTATTATCGAAAAATCTACCTGACCGGGCAGCCAAATCCGGCGAAATACGATCAGGAAGCCATTCATTGGCTGATGAAGACCGGCAAACTCACCGATCTGGATCTCCAGATCAGCCGCGCCGCCAGCCGACAGACCCACCGCCCGATAGCCTCGATTCTCATTGAAAGAGGGCTGATTTCGGACAATGACTGGTTGCGCGCTCTGTCCCATGCCTCAAAAACGCAGATAGAAACCAGGATAACGGATAACGCCGCGGTCGAAAACCTCATCCCGCTCAAAGTGGCGCGCCGCTTCAAGATGATCCCCTTGCGCGTGGAGGGCGATGATCTTGTATTAGGGATGTCTCAACCCAACCCAGAGGTCGTGAAACTGGCGCAGGCGCTGACCCGTTTGAAAGTAACGCCGCGGTTAATACCGCGGGAGATTCTGGAAGCGCATTTGGCTCATTTATCCGACCGACCTCCCCGAGAAGCGCTTCAAACAATGCCATCTTTGGACAATATCCTGCTGCGCCTGGGTCTGGTTGCCCCAGAGCAAATGGAGAAAGTGTTATCCCATAACCATGCCCTGGATCCGCGCCTGGGGACGCAACTGGTGGCAGAAGGTTTGTTAGATGATGCGGACATGGCCGAGGCGCTTAGCTTGCAAACCGGCTTGCCCCACATTCGCCTGGATCATGTCCGCTTTGATGAAAAGCTCATCGCAGAAATTCCCTCTCGTCTGGCGCTTGAGCATAGTATGTTGCCAATTTGGTCTGGCGCAAACGAATTGTGGCTGGTCATCGCCGACCCATTGGATGTGGCTGGCTTGCGCGCCGCAGAGCAGGCTTGTGGAAAGCGCGTCCGTCCGGTGATTGCCCCACGTGCAGCCATTACTGCTGCTTTGGAGCGCTGGGTCGGGGTTCAAGCTGCGGGTACGCTCCTTTCGCCAGCCCAGGCGTTGACCACCCGCCTGGTGGAGAATGGCTATATTACCCACACCCAGGCAACCCAGGCGCTGAATGAGTATGTGGAGTTGCACATGCCGCTGGATGAAGCCATCTGGCGCTCCAGCGGGCTGGATCAGGCGCAACTGGTTCAGGCGTATTCCCGCCTCTTGGGGTTGCCCATCCTTCACCTGGATTTGGAAGAACGCCTGGTTCAGGTCATTGATCCGTTGGGAAAACCCATCGAGCGGGTGACTGTCCACGATCCGGTTGATCTTTCCGCGGCTACATTGATTGACCAGGAGACGGCTCAGCAACTTTCCGCCCTGCCGGTGGCGTTCCAGGGTGATAAGCTGCGCGTCGCCTTTGCCAATCCCTTATATGAAGCCGCCCAGACTGCTCTTGAGAAAACCCTGAAACGCCAAATCATTCCGGCCCTGGTCACACGCCGAGAGTTGAAGGATGCCATTCAACGCCACCTGGGGCGACGAAACATTGGTACCTACCTCTTGATGGAGGGCCTGATCACTCGCGCTCAGTTGAATGACGCCTTGGGTTATGCGCAGCGCACCGGCATTCGGCTTGGGCACGCTCTGGTTCATCGCGGCTATGTGACCTGGGAACAGGTCTATCACGCGCTTGCGGAGCAGTCCGGATTGCCGTTCTATGGGCTGGAAGAAGTGCAGATAGATCGGCAAACGGCGCAACGCATTGACCCACAAGCCGCGCGGCAGAATGGGGTTCTCCCCATCGGCAGGCAGGATGGGCGCATCCTGTTGGCTGTTGTGGATCCGTTGGATAATCAGGCGCTGGATTTTGCCCATGAGGCTTTGGGCGAGCCCATCACCCCGGTGCTGGTCACCGAAAATGATCTGGATGCCGCCCTGGATCGCTTGTATAGTGACCATTATCTGGCGCGTTCTATTTCAGAGCTACTGGAACGCTCGCCGCAAGATTCGGCCTACCGTGTATTGAGCCGAGGCCAGCAGATTGCCTTGCTCATTTTCCTGGTTATTTCAGTTGCCTGGCTGCTATTCGACTATGTCAGTTATTTGATCACGATCAATCTGATTTTCACAGCTTTCTATTTATCCTTCTCTACGTATAAGTTCTACCTGATCTACCGCGCCTTATCCCGCGATCTGGAAGTGCCGGTGACAGAAGAAGATATTCGCAAGTTAGATGACCGCGACCTGCCAATTTACACCATTCTCATTCCGGTTTATCGTGAAGCCGAAGTGTTGGTGGAGTTGCTCAATTCGCTGCGCAAACTGGATTATCCGCAAGCCAAGCTGGATATCAAAATCTTGATGGAAGCGGACGATCAGGAGACAATTCAGGCGTTCTATCGTTGGAACCCCCCCTCCCATTTCCACGGCATCATTGTGCCTTATGGACAGCCGAAAACCAAGCCCAAAGCCTGTAATTACGGCCTGATCCACGCCAGGGGCGATTATGTGGTCATCTATGACGCAGAAGACCTGCCTGAGCCGGATCAGTTGAAAAAGATCGTCGTCGCTTTCAGCAAAGCGCCGCCGGATGTGGTTTGCATCCAGTCCAAGTTGAATTACTACAACCGCAATCAAAACCTGCTCACCCGCTGGTTCACCGTCGAATACTCGATGTGGTTTGATCTTTTCCTGCCAGGACTGGATGCCAGCGGCGCGCCAATCCCTCTTGGCGGCACCTCCAATCACTTCCGCCGCGAAGCTTTGATCGAGGTAGGCGCATGGGACCCATATAACGTCACCGAGGATGCCGATTTGGGCATCCGCCTGTATAAGCGCGGCTATAAGACGGCGATTGTTGACAGCACCACCTATGAAGAAGCTAACAGCCAGATCTATAACTGGATCCGCCAGCGCTCGCGCTGGATCAAGGGTTACATCCAGACCTGGCTGGTTCACATGCGCAACCCGGCGAAGCTGATCCGTGAAATTGGCTTTAAGGCTTTTCTGGGCTTTCAATTTGTGATTGGCGGCACCTTCTTTGCTGCGTTGCTTAACCCGGTCTACTGGCTGTTGACCACGTTATGGTTTTTGGTGCAATGGCAGCTCATCCAAAAGATTTTCCCTGGCGCGATCTTTTATCTGGGCGCGATTTGTCTCTTTATCGGCAACTTTGCATTCACTTACATGAATGTGGCCGGCGCGCTGCGGCGCGGCTATTATGGGATGGTCAAATACGCTTTGCTCACTCCTCTCTATTGGGGCTTAGCCAGCATTGGCGCCTGGAAAGGTTTTGGGCAATTGCTCACCCGCCCGCACTTTTGGGAGAAGACCGAACATGGTCTTTACGAAGGAGTCCCTGTCACCGAGAATGCCAATACGCCGCAACCGGATTCTGTTGAATGAAAACCCGCTGGTTCTTAGGTATTGTAATTGCGCTGCTCTCTCTGGCGCCGATGAAGGCAAATAGCCGGGCGTTGGCGCGTGCTTTGCTGGATCCGCAGTCGCCGTTCGATATCAACATCCCCATCCTGGCTTATCATAAAATTGACCAGACTGCCCCTACGGAATGGTACGTGACCGCAGATCAATTTGCGCGCCAGATGGACGTACTGCAAGCTTATGGCTATCAGACGATCGGTCTGGATGATTACATGGACTACACCCAGGGCGTTGGACAGCCGCCGGAGAAACCCATCATCCTGACTTTCGATGACGGCTTTCAAGGGTTGTTCGATTACGCCGCGCCGATCTTAAAAGAGCGGAACATGAGCGCCACATTCTTCATCATCACCGGGAAAGTGGCTGAAACAGACGAGCAGCGTCAGGACAACCAGGATTGGCAGCCTTATCCTCCCGAACCGCCGGCTTATCACCTAATCTGGCCTGAAGTGGCTAGTTTATATCAAGACGGTTTTGCCATCGAGTCGCACACAGTGTCCCACCTGGCTTTGACCGGCCTGAGTTCTGCGCAGCAGCAATATCAGCTCAATCAATCCCGCCAGGATATCCAAACCCATCTCCCACAAAACCCCACCCGCTTTTTTGCCTATCCTTATGGCGATGGGTCTATGGACCCAACCGTGCGAGCCAACGTGCAGACTGCCGGCTATTCCGCCGCAGTGGGTTTTAGCCCGAACGATGGTTTGGCTAATCCCTCCATTTCCGATCTGTGGGCTTTGCCTCGCCGCGCCATCAAGCGAGATGTCTCTTTGGATCTCAATCCAAGTGATCCTTATTGGTTTTTCATGCGCCGTGTGGACCCGAATTTTCCCGCCCCCTATATCAGCATTAGCAATTTTCGCGTCAAAGACGCCGCCAACCGCGAGCGCACAGCATTCTATTCCGGCGAGCCAATCACCGTCAGCTTGAAAATTTCCAATTGGGGCAATCCAGTGAATGATGTCGTGATGGGGTCGCTGGAATTGATGCAAAATGGAGAGACCGTCTATGACAGCCACACCCAAACTCCCAGCCAGGATGTCAGCCTCTCGTCGTTGCCGTATGGCGCTGGCGTAGGCGATCTGAATTACTCGTTAATAGCTCCGCCATCCTCAACCATCTCCGAGCAAGTTTCCTACACGCTGCGTATAAAAGATCACACCTATTTATTGGGTTTCTTCACCTCAAGCCTTTTGCCTGCTTTTACCGTCCAGCCGTACCCGATTGACGTGACGGCAGCGCCCGCTCCGTTGGAGCTTTATCCTGACCAGGAGAAGGACCTGACCTTCAGCGTTTCTTACACCGGCGCCGACGCCGAACAGATGTACCTGACGGTGAGCTTCTCAAATGCCATCACAGTTACAAACGCCTCGCCAGGCGGCGTTTGGACCTCTTACCCGGTGGGCAGTCTGGTCAAAGCCAATGGCTGCTCAACCCCTTGTATGGTAACAGTCCATCCCATCTATGAAGCCAGCGAGCCTCTCTTTGGCGGCGGGGTGAAGAACTACTCCTTGCGCCTGCGCCTCTTACCTGGTGTCAGCAGCGGGCTGTGGTTGCGTTATCGCCTGACCATGCGCGTTCCAGGCAACCTGACCGGCGACTATTATTTGCGCGACCCCATTACTGGAAACACCGATCAGCAATTGTTCCCTGCCTTCAGCCTGCCGATCACTGGGCCAAATAATTTGTTTCTCCCTTTGGTGCAGAAGTGATTTCGCTCTGAGATGAATAAATCTTCGCCTGCGGACTGCGAAGCCCAAGTCAGCGACGAACATTCCAATGCGCATTAGTTGACGCCCAAGCGAGCGAAATCAAGATAAAGAGCGCTTCCCCCAACGTCCACCACAAACGCGCCATCAGCGCTACGCTCAAGGCCTCGCTAAGCGGAATGTAGGCGGCTAACAGGCCGGAGAGCGCCGCTTCGCGCACCCCCAGGCCGGCTGGCGCCAGGACGATGACAAAGCCGGCGCACCATGCCAGGGCGAAAATGCTGGTTGCTTGCAGCCAGGAGAGCAGCCGCAGTTGCGGCGCGACGCTGATCGCCAGATAGTAAAAACCGACGCCTACCAATAGCCAGAACATCAGGCTGGTTAGCAAAGAGGCTGGTGCCCAGGCGATACTGAATGTCCCCGGCGGGCTTTCGCCTCGAGGCGCGCTGATCACTTGGTCAGCTTCTTCTGTTGGTTGCCGCTTGCCGCTTTTGAGTTTGAATTTGAGCGCCTCCAAGGCGCGTCGCGCCTGTGCGAGCGCTTTCCATGTCAGGGGATGTTGCGAGAACAACGTTGCTGCCAGACATACGAACGCCCCGGCAAGTGCCGCCGTGCGCACCCAGTTCTCGATGAGCAGCCCGTTGAAAATGCCAATGATTCCCAACGTCGCAGCTCCTAAGAAAAGTGCCCCAACTTCTTGCACAAGGCTGATCACCGAGGCGGATTTTTCTACGCCAATGGCTTGATAAGCCGCTACACGTCCCGGAAAAGCCCAGATGCCGCCAGGCAGATACTTTGCCGCTTGCGAGATGAAATAGACCGCAGTAATACGCCAGTAAGCAAAATCCTGTTTCAAATAGCGCAACACGATCCAGGAGATGGCGCCCATGAAGGGCTGCGCCAGCATCAAGATCACCCAGCCAAGCGACGCCTGGAGCCAGTTGACCTGCGCCAGAACCTGGCGGACTTCTGCCCACTGCTGATAAATGGCATAGCCAAGCGGCGCTACCAAAGCCAGCAAAAAAGTTGCGCGAAGAAATGTAGTGACAGCTCGCCAGTTTTTGGCTGGCGGCTCAGCTTTCTTCATTCGCCCCGCTAAACGGCGCTTCGTATAGTTTAACGAACTCGTCGCCGTGATAAGTGATCGTTGCATTGGAGATCTGGCTGGATACCAAACCCAACAGCATGGCTAATACCCCGGCAATGAATAATACCACCGAAGAGCCCGGCACAACCAATCTCCCCGCCGCCCAAACACCGGCTGCCATGGCCGCCAGGCCCAAGAACAGAAGAAAGTTGGAGATCGGTAAGAAGATGCGCAAGGGGTCATAGAGCATGATCATGCGCAGGATAATCAGGACAAATTTACGCCCATCTTTTAGGACGTTGATTTTGCTCTTGCCCAGTGTACGTGGGTATACCTGGATCGGTACATAAGCGACGCTATAGCCGGCTTTCAAAAAAGCCATGGTGAGGGTAGTGGGGGAAGAAAAACCGGCCGGAAACAAGGGCAGGAAATGCAGCACTGCCTCCCGCCGCATAGCTCGGAAACCCGATGTCAGGTCAAGAATGGGATATTGAGTCAGCCAACTGGCAAACCAGTTATAAAAATGATTGCCTAAATTTCGATACCATTTGCCAGCGTAGTCGCGTGTCCGCGCGCCGACGACCATATCATACGGCGGTATCTTCGCCAGCAGGTTGAGCATTTCTGCTGCGCGATGCTGCCCATCCGAGTCCATGCACACGACGATCTCTCCTCGCGCCAGGCGGATGCCGGTGCGCAAGGCTGCGCCGTTGCCTTTGTTATGCACATGAGCGGCGACACGCAGCCATTGAGGATATTCTCTTTGTAACTTTAGCAATTTCTCTTCAGAACAATCCTGAGAACCGTCGTTAATTGCCAGCACTTCGAAAGACTTCCCGGCTGTGGAGAGCGTCTCAATTACCTGCTGCACCACTTCCTCCACAGCTTCCGCTTCATTGTAAACAGGTAGCACAACGGAAATCTGGGGCTTATTCATCTTTTGACCTTATATAGTTTCCATCCCAAATCTGTAGTAGGAAGCACGTCCAACCATTCCGCCCAGGACGCGCCTTCTGAATAAAGCTTCTTTTGGGCGATATTGATCGCATATAGCGCGCCGCGTTGCTCAGGGCGTGGCAGAATGAGATAATCTACATAAGCTGGTGGATTTTTGAGCGCCTCCTCATAGTTGGGGTCGGTGAAATCCAAGAATAGCGCATGGTCTTTCGCCCCCAGCATAATGCCAAAGCCAAATTGGTAGGTATCAATCAACACTCGCGAGCCGGCAGGGATGATATTCGGCAAGAGTTGGCCAATCTGGTAAGCTTGATCGAAGTTTCTATTGTCCAGCGGTTCTTTGGTGGTGATGCCTCTCCAGGACTCCCGCTCGATGTCCTGATAGGGGTATCTTTCCAATGTCATCCATGACACGACATTGGAGGCAATGGTAAGGAAAATGAACACACCGAAAAAGAGCATCTTCCCGCGCCGATCATTCGATACAATCGGCAAGAGACGATACGCCGCAACTAGAGCGATCACGAACCCCAACGGGATGGACATGACAAAATATCGCAACAGCGGCACATTGGCGCGCTGGATGAGCAGGATGAACTGTACTGCCGGGATGATCCAGAACATCAGCGCAAGATAGTTCATAAAGAGCGATTTCTGCCGCCAGCCGATGATAAGGGCTGTCAGGCTGCCAATCGCTCCCAGGAAGAACAGGGAAATCCAGACCCCAAAAACCAGGCGGAAAGAATACGAGGAACTGGTGACCAGGTTAACATAGCCCGAAAGCTGCATCTCCGCCAGGCTGACCGCGCTGCGATTGTTGAATAGGAAATAGAGCGGATTCCCCATAATGAACCAATTGGCCACTGCCCACAGAAACAAGGGATAAATCGCCAGCGAACCATAAGCCAGCAGCCGGCCCTCTAAGAACTCTCGGAACTCAAACTCGGAGAAGCTGTTGCGCCGTTTCCAGCACAGCGCCACCAGAATCAAACCGCTCCACAAAGTGATCAAGATAAATTCATATCGCACCAGAGGCAACAACCCAAAGAAACTGCCGGAAATAATCAGGTAAGTATTACGGTCGCTTTGCCAGAAGCGCACCAGCCAGTAACAGGCAGTAAGCAAAAACAACATCAACAGCGCTTCGCTCATTCCATTGATGCCGAAGACGATGATAAGAGGGTTGATTGCGAATAAAAAGACCACTGCCCAGCGCCAGCCAGAGGGAAAGCCGCATAAGGCAGCCAGGTGATTGATCGCCACACAAGACAGAGCGGTAGCTACTGCTGAAACTGCTACCACTGCGAACCAACTCTCGACCATCCAGGGGAAAATGGTGAAGGGGAGGATTGCCAGAGTGGGGATTGGCGGCCAGACAAAACCGATGGAAGCCAGTTTGGTCTCTGTTCCATAGAAAACCAACCAGGCGCTCACCAGTCGAGCCAGGCTGTCGTAGGGCAGGTAATGACGATAGAGACTGAGATACCCCCCCAGCGATAAATAAAAAACCATCGTTGCACCCGCAATGATTAAGTCTTCCTTCAACCGGATGCGCATCTTAACATACCCCCGATCTGATCATCGGATCACCGTTACAAAGAATTTCGACCTGAAGTTTTCAATGCTAGAGAATGTTTGGAACCCGTCTTTCTTATCCTTTTCCCTTAGACCTGGAACAAAGGGGGGTGGTTGTTTTTGGGTGGCGATGCCGCGTGACAACCACCAGTTTCCCCTTTTCCCTGCCCCCTGGAGGGCAGGGCCAGGGGTGGGGGGAATTGCCGAATGCATATTGCTAAAGAAAATATTCGTTCTGTCCATGCGCTGTCGAGTGCGGTGCAATCAAAATGGACATAAAGGCTTTCAACACTTATTATATAATAAGTTACCAGAGGTGTTTATGAAAGCTATGCTGTTCAAACAAATCTGTAATCTCGGCGATGGTATTCCGCCCTTGGAGCTGGTTGAATTGCCAGATCCGATCCCCGCGCAGGGGGAAATTTTGGTGCGCGTTTCGGCCTGTGGCGTGTGTCATACCGAATTGGATGAGATCGAGGGGCGCACCCCTCCGCCCCGCCTGCCGGTCATCTTAGGTCATCAGGTCGTCGGGCGAGTGGAGGCGAACGGTCCTGGCGCGGGGCGCTTTCAGGTAGGCGAGCGCGTGGGCGTCGCCTGGATTTATTCGACCTGCGGACAATGCGCCCATTGCCTGGCGGGCAACGAAAATCGTTGCCCCGATTTCCGCGCCACTGGTCGCGATGCAAACGGTGGATATGCGGAGTACATGACCGTCTCCGAAAGTTTCGCCTACCCTATTCCGCAGGTGTTTAACGATGCTGAAGCCGCTCCGTTGCTTTGCGCCGGCGCCATTGGTTATCGCTCTCTGCGCCTCGCCGGGTTGCAGAATGGACAAAAACTGGGGCTGACGGGTTTTGGCGCATCAGCTCACATTGTCCTGAAGTTGGCGCGCCACGTCTATCCGCACAGCCCGGTGTATGTATTCAGCCGCAACGAGAAGGAACAGGCGTTCGCCCGCCAGTTAGGAGCAGTGTGGGCTGGCGCGATCACCGACCGCGCTCCGCAGCCTTTGGATCGCATCATTGATACGACGCCGGTCTGGCTGCCGGTGGTAGAAGCCATGCGCAATCTGGCCCCGGGTGGGCGGCTGGTGATCAATGCCATTCGCAAAGAAGAGAGCGACAAGGCTGCCCTACTACAACTGGACTATCCGACGCATTTATGGATGGAAAAATCCATCTTGAGCGTCGCCAATGTCAGCCGGAGAGATGTCAGCGAATTTCTAAAGCTGGCAGCGGAAATCCCCATCCGCCCGGAATACCAGGAATATGACCTCAGCCAGGCCAACCAGGCGTTATTAGAACTGAAGCAGGGCAAGATTCGCGGCGCGAAGGTGTTACGCATTCATTAGGGGCGAAAAAACATGACAACCAATCTTCAGATCATTTCAGATCTGCGGTTGATGATGGAAAACCAACAGCCGATCGAAATGTTGAACACGTACAAGGGGGCGCCTTTTGTCTGTAAGGGATATTTGGCGGGCGTTTATGGAGATCATGCGCAGGTTCGGACGGATGGCGCCGAGATCGTGCTATTGCAGAGAGATCGCCATACAAAAGTGCTGGGCAGCGACTTCTTCGAGCCATTCTCTGCGCAGGTCTTGTCGGTGGATCTTTTGCAAGGGTTGGCGGATTTATACAACTTTTCTTATCTGGGCGTTAAGTTAGGCGAGCGAATGCTGGCGCGCGTGGAACCAAAAGCGCCGCTGCCGGTCAATATCTTGATTGGCAAGGATCAAACAGCGGCAGAACTGGCAGACATCTCGATGATCGGCGCCGGCTTGCGGGTTTTGCCCGACCAATATACTCCAGCGCTAAAGCCAGGCGCGATAATACACATCGCGACCGAATTGCCAACCGGCGCTGTTTCTGCACGTGGCACCATCTTAAGCGCTGTTCGCGCCCGAGGCCAGTATCGTTTTTCGCTGCGTTTCGCTCCCGAACCTCATTTTAGAGGCGTCTTGTTTCGTTACCTGGTCAATCGGCGGCGAGAGATCGAAGCCGAATTGATCGAAGAGTTTCATCGGGCGCGTAACGCTGTTGCATAGTGGATTAACCTGGCGCTCAATCTCTTGACGGATCCGCAAGCAGGTGATATAGTCCAGCCCAACATTTACAAGCATTTCCTTAGAGGCGCTTTGGTGAAGATGAAACTTTACGTCGAAATCCGCTCCCGTCGTTGCACCCCTCTTCCCACCGGGGAGGCAGGGTGCGGTTGTTTTTTCGACGTGCGCTAAGCAAGACGACCGTTATCGCCAGTCAGACATGCCCTCCTACCCCAGGAGGGCTTTTTATTTTAATTCTCAACAGATTTCAGGAGGCTCAAAATGGTTAAGGCAAAAAATGTCAAGAAAGTCGTTCTGGCTTATTCGGGCGGTTTGGATACCTCGGTGATTGTTCCCTGGCTGCGCGAAAATTATGGCTGTGAAGTGGTCTGCTTCACCGCAGATGTCGGTCAGGGCGAGGAGTTGGATGGTCTGGAAGCCAAAGCGCTTGCCAGCGGCGCCAGCCAGTTGATCATTCATGACATGAAAGAAGAGTTCGCCCGCGATTACATTTTCCCCGTCTTGCGCGCCGGCGCAGTCTATGAGCGCAAATACCTGTTAGGCACTTCGATGGCGCGTCCGTTGATTGCCAAACATCAGGTGGAGGTGGCGCATCAGGTGGGCGCGGACGGCGTGGCGCACGGCGCCACCGGCAAGGGCAACGATCAGGTGCGCTTCGAGTTGACTTACGCCGCCCTGGATCCGCGTCTGGCGGTGATCGCCCCCTGGCGCGAGTGGAATATCCGCTCTCGCGAAGACGCCATTGCCTACGCTCAGGCGCATCAAGTGCCGGTGTCTGCTACGCTGAAGTCCATCTACAGCCGCGACCGCAATCTATGGCATTTGTCGCACGAGGGCGGCCCTCTGGAAGATCCGTGGCTGGAGCCCGAAGAATCAATGTATCAGCTCACTGTATCGCCAGAAGAGGCTCCTGAACAGGGCGAAATCGTCGAGATCGGCTTTGAAAGCGGAACGCCGGTTTCGGTGAACGGCGAACAACTCTCTCCGGCGACGCTGATCGCCAGGTTAAATGTATTGGGTGGCAAGCATGGCATCGGTCGAGCGGATATGGTGGAAGGCCGATTGGTGGGTATGAAATCGCATGGCGTGTATGAAACCCCCGGCGGCGCCATTCTGCTGGCTGCCCATCGTGAAATCGAGTCGGTCGTGCTGGACAAGGATACCATGTCGTTTAAAGACATGATTGCGTTGAAATACGCCGAGCTGGTCTATAATGGGATGTGGTTTACCCCCTTGCGTGAGGCGCTGGATGCTTTTGTGAGCAGCACACAAGGGCCGGTGACCGGTAAAGCGCGCTTGAAATTATATAAAGGCAACATCATACCCGTCGGGCGGCAAAGCCCGTTCAGCCTGTACCGCGAAGATTTTGCCACTTTTGGTCAAGAGAATGTCTATGACCAATCGGATGCGGAGGGCTTCATTCATCTCTATGGATTGCCTTTGAAGGTCCGCGCTCTGAATGGCTTGCCAGTGTCTGGTTTGGATATGCCCAAGCCCGATTACTCACGCTTCAAACGAGATTAGTTTGAGGAGGCGCTTATGCAACTTTGGGGCGGACGATTCTCTGGGAAAATGGACCCTCAAGCCTGGCAACTCAACGCCTCGCTTAGTTTTGACCATCGCTTGGCGCGCCAGGATGTGCGCGGCAGCCTGGCCTGGGCTGGAGCGTTGGAGCAAGCCGGTGTGTTGTCTTCAGATGAGCGGCGGCAGATCTGCGCCGGGCTGGAAGCCATAGATGCAGAGTTTGCCAATGGCGAGTTCATCTTCGTCGAAAGCGATGAGGATATCCACACCGCTGTTGAACGCCGCCTGGGAGAACTCATCGGGCTGCTGGCCGGTAAATTACACACCGGTCGCAGCCGCAACGATCAGGTAGCCACCGACTTGCGCCTGTGGCTGCTGGATCACTTGCCCATTTTGGATGCTTCGCTCCGGGAATTGCAATCCGCCCTGATCCAGCGCGCCGAACATGACCTGGACGTGCTGATGCCTGGTTATACTCATCTCCAGCGGGCGCAGGCGATCTTACTCGGCCATTGGTGGTTATCCCATTTTTGGCCGCTCCAACGCGACCGGCAGCGCCTGGCTCAGGCGCTTCAGCGCGCTGCCATTTTGCCTTTGGGCAGCGGCGCGCTGGCCGGTGCGCCTTTTGAAGTGGATCGCCTGGCGCTGGCTGGCGAGCTGGGCTTTTCCGATGCCGCCCCCAATAGCCTGGATGCCGTATCCGACCGGGACTTCGTCGCCGAATTCTTGTTCTGTGCCGCGCTGATCGGTGTGCATTTGAGCCGCCTGGCTGAGAACGTAGTGTTATTCGCCAGCGCGGAGTTCGGCTATTTCGAGCTTTCAGACGCCTATGCGACCGGCTCCAGCCTGATGCCGCAGAAGAAGAACCCAGATGTGTTTGAACTGACGCGCGGCAAAGCCGGGGCGTTGCTGGGCTACTTAACCGGTCTGCTTGCCGTTTTAAAAGGTCTGCCGTCCAGCTATGATAAGGATTTACAGGAAGATAAACCGCCGCTTTTCGCTGCCTATGATACCTTGATGGCTATTCTGCCTGTTTTAGCCGGCGCGCTACAATCGCTCACCGTTCATGCCGACCGTATGCGTGACGCATTAGATGCCGGATTAATGGCGACTGATCTGGCGGACTATCTGGTGGACAAGGGGTTGCCATTTCGACAGGCGCATACCCTGGTGGGAAAGCTGGTTCAGCTTGCACAATCTCAAGGGAAGCCCCTGAATTCGATCAGCCTGGATGAAATCCGCGCCCTGGCTGACCCGGAAATAAATCTGAAAATTGACCCCTCGATCTACTCCGTATTCGATCCGTTGCAAAGCGTTTCACGGCGGTGCTCGTTTGGTGGAACCGCCCCGCAGGCGGTGCGAAGTCAGCTTGAACGGGCAAAACAAGTCTTAGGCGGGTTCTGATATAATCTCTTCCATCCCCTGAGGGAGATGGAGAGAATATGGAAAAGAAGCTGCAAGAGTTAAAAACCCGCCTGCTCGAAATTGACGACCTGAATAAGGCCAATGCAATGCTGATTTGGGATCAATCCACCTATATGCCGGAAGGCGGCGCTCAGGCGCGCGGGCGTCATTCGGCGACTCTGGCGCGCCTGGCGCAGGAGAAATTCGTTGACCCAGCCATCGGCAGACTGCTCGATGAATTGCAGCCGTATGCTGAAAGTCTCCCATACGATTCGGATGACGCCAGCCTGATCCGTGTCACGCGCCGAGAGTATGAACGCGCCACCCGCATTCCGCCAAAATTCATCGGCGAGCTTTATGAACATCAAGCCAAAGCTTATCAGGTCTGGACCGAAGCGCGGCCAGCGAACGATTTCTCCCGCATCCAACCGTTGCTGGAAAAAACGCTGGATTACAGCCGCCAGATGGCAGATTACTTCCCTGGCTACGATCACATCATTGACCCGCTGATTGATTTCGCCGACTATGGCATGAAGGCCTCCAGTATCAGCGCCCTGTTCGCCGAGTTGAGAAGAGAACTCATGCCCCTTGTGCAGGTGATTACCTCGCAACCGCCAGCCGATGACTCTTGTTTGCGCAAGCATTATCCAGAAGCGGAGCAAATGGCGATTAGCAAAAAGATCGCCGCTATATTGGGGTATGATTTTAAGCGCGGCCGTCTCGATCTGACCCATCATCCTTTTGAGATCAATTTTTCTGTAGGAGATGTGCGCATCACCACGCGGGTGAAGGAAAATCTGCTCGGCGAATGTCTGTACAGCGTGATCCATGAAGCCGGGCACGCCATGTATGAACAAGGCGTGGACCCAAAGCTAGAAGGCACGCCGATGTGCGGCGGCACTTCGGCGGGAGTGCATGAGAGCCAATCTCGTCTATGGGAAAATATCGTTGGACGCAGCCTTGAATTTACCGAATTCTTCTATCCGCGCCTGCAAAAGGCTTTCCCTTCTCAGTTGGGCGATACGCCGCTGGAGACCTTTTATCGGGCGATCAACAAAGTCGAGCGTTCCTTGATCCGCACCGACGCCGACGAGGTGACATATAACCTGCACGTCATGCTGCGCTTCGAATTCGAGATGGCGCTGTTGGAAGGACAACTGTCGGTACGTGATCTCCCCGAAGCCTGGCGCGAGCGCTATCGCCAGGATATTGGCATCCTGCCGCCGGATGATAAAGACGGCGTGTTACAAGACGTTCATTGGTACGCTGGCGTGATCGGCGGTTCGTTTCAGGGATATACGTTGGGCAACATCCTTTCAGCGCTTTTCTACCAGGCTGCTTTGCGCGCCCATCCAGAGATCCCTTCAGAAATCCGCCGCGGCAAATTTGATAAATTGCACAACTGGTTGATCGAAAATATCTACCGCCATGGCAGCAAATTCACGGCGGATGAGTTGGTGCAGCGGGTGGACGGCGGTAAAATCCGCGTCGGCCCATATATCCAATACCTGAAAACGAAGTACGGTCAGCTTTACACACTGTAATTTTATCTGCTGCGCGGCGGGTCGGCGATGGCTGACTTGCCGCGCAGCGGATACGCTCCCGTGGAGCAAGCAGAGGATGAAGATCGGTGTAGTCTTCCCCCAAACCGAGTTTGTCAGCGATCCAATCGCCATCCGAGATTACGCGCAAACCGTCGAGGCACTGGGTTTCTCGCACATCCTGGCTTACGATCATGTTTTGGGCGCTAACCCAGAACGCCCTGGCGGGTGGCAGGGGCCTTACACCTATCTACATCCCTTTCAAGAACCGCTTACATTGTTCAGCTATATGGCTGGGGTAACCCAGTGCATCCAGTTCACCACCGGCATCATTATTTTGCCGCAGCGCCAAACCGCTCTTTTTGCCAAGCAGGCGGCCACGTTGGATGTCCTCTGCGGTGGGCGGCTGCGCATCGGCATCGGCTTGGGCTGGAACCCGGTGGAATACGTTGCCTTGAACGAAAACTTCCATAACCGCGGCCGCCGTATCGAGGAGCAAGTTGTTGTCTTGCAACGCTTGTGGACAGAGCCGCTGGTCACTTTTCACGGCCGCTGGCACACCATTCTGGACGCCGGGCTGAACCCCTTGCCGCTGCAGCGTCCAATTCCGTTGTGGTTTGGCGGTCGCGCCGAGCCGGTTCTGCGCCGCGCCGCCCGCCTCGGCGATGGCTGGATGCCTACTTACCGCGCTGCTGCAGACGCCCTTCCCTCGCTGGAAAAGCTACGTACGTATGTGGAGCAAGCCGGCCGCAGTTGGGAGCATTTCGGTGTGGAGGCGCGCTTTGCTTACGGCGATGGCGACGCCAGCGTTTGGGCGACCCTGATCAGCGACTGGCAGGCGGCCGGTGCCACGCACATCTCCTTCAACACCATGGGGCATGGATTCAAAACCCCTGCCCAACACCTGGCGGCAGCGCAGTTGCTGGCAGATGCCATGGGCTTGAAAAATTGACCGCAGAATAACGCGCAACCTTATTCTTATGTCGCTCGCTGCTACTTTTTTGGCTCTGTCTGCGATCCTTTTATGGAGTTTTCTGGCCTATTTTGGCGCCAGCTTTCGCTCTTTGCCGCCTCTATTTGTGGTGGGCGTGGCTCTGTGCGTCAGCGGGTTGGCAGGGTCGCTACGCTGGCGCGAGTGGCGGTTGCCGTGGCGCACCTGGGCGGTGGGTGTGGGTGGCATTTTTGGTTACCATTTCCTGTATTTTTCTGCTTTCCAACGCGCCCCGGCGGTAGAAGTCAACCTGATCAACTATCTTTGGCCTCTACTCATTGTATTGCTTTCGCCGCTGTTTCTCCCCAATCACCATTTGCGCAGTCATCATCTGCTGGGGGCGCTGATCGGGCTGGCGGGGGCGACATTGATCCTGAGCGGCGGCCGCTTTCGCCTGGATCTGGCAAATATGTCCGGCTACTTGCTGGCCGCCGGCGCCGCTTTGACCTGGGCGTGCTACTCGCTGCTCACCAAGCGTTTGCCGCCTTTTTCCACCGCCGCTGTAGGGGGTTTCTGCCTGCTCTCGGGCGCGCTTTCCCTGTCGGCGTTCGCCTTGAGCGGCGTTGCGTTGGATTTGCATAAAGCCCTGGTTGGCAATGGGTTCTCCCTGTTGTTGATGGGCCTTGGCCCCATGGGATTGGCTTTCTTCGCCTGGGATGCCGCTCTCAAGCGCGGCGATCCGCGTGTGATCGGCTCGCTATCCTATCTCACTCCGCTGCTCTCCACATTCAATCTGATCTTGCTGGGAGGTCAGAAGTTGAACTGGGTATCTGGCGTCGCCATGACATTGATCGTCGGCGGCGCAGCAATCGGCTCGCTGGATCTGTGGAAGAAATCCTCGCCCGAAGAGGGTAGAATGGTAAGGGAAGGAGGACGAGAATGAACGTGATCGTCAATGGTTTCGAAATGGCATATACCGATGTTGGGCGGGGAATCCCGCTGCTTTTGGTTCATGGATATCCACTGAACCGCCAGATGTGGCAGCCGCAGATAGATGGATTAAAACAATACATGCGGATCCTCGCGCCTGACCTGCGCGGGCACGGCGACTCGCAGGCGGTTCCTGGACCTTACTCCATGGATTTGTTCGCGGACGACCTGGCGGCTTTCCTGGACGCGCTTCGCATTGACGAACCCGTCGTACTGTGCGGTTTGTCCATGGGCGGATATATCGCTTTTGCCTTTTATCGGAAATACGCTCATCGTTTGCGCGGTTTGATCCTGGCCACCACCCGCGCCATCCCCGATTCACCCGAGGCGCGGCAGGGGCGTGAGGCCGCCGCTTTGCTGGCGCGCCAGCGTGGGATCGCTGTCATCGCCGAAGGCATGGCCCCGCGCCTGCTTTCCCCCAAAACCCTCCAGTCCAGGCCCGAACTGGTGCAGCGCATGCGGGAGATCATGTTGCATAGCTCGTTGGAAGGGGTGCTGGGCGACCTGGATGGTTTGAAAGATCGCCCCGATTCTTCTCCCACTTTGGCGCAGATTAATCTGCCGACGCTGGTCATCGCCGGGGCGGATGATCAGCTCATTCCGCTGGAGGAAACAGAAGCCATGCGCAACGCTATTGCTCATTCGCAGATGGTGGTCATTCCAGACGCCGGTCACTTGCTTAACCTGGAACAACCTCAGGTATTCAATGCTGCCGTGCGAGATTTTTTGAGCCAGTTCCAACCTAACCTATCATCTTAGATCAGTTTACGGAAAGCCTATGACCCTGGACGGGATACTGGATGCCCTGGAAGACACACGCGAGAACTTTCTCGACGCTATTGACGGGCTGAGCGAAGAACAACTTTGCGAGCCAGATGTCATCGGCGATTGGTCGGTGAAAGATATCCTCCATCACCTCGCCATGTGGGAGGCGGAGATGGTCAAGTTGTTATGGCAGGCCTTGCAGGGCGTCAAGCCGACCACTGTCCATTTCAGCAAACAGGGCGTTGATCAGATCAACGCTGCCTGGCATGAGCAAGGCAAGGATCGCCCGTTGGCGCGCGTGATGGAGGATTTTATCGCCGTGCGCAAACAGACTTCTCGCCGCCTGCAAGCCTTTCAGGAGCGCGATCTGACAGATGCGCAGCGCTATCCCTGGCTGCGAGGCCATGCATTGGGGGAGTGGGTTGCTGAAGATAGCTTCAAGCACGAGGCAGAGCATACCGCGCAAATTCTGGCATGGCGCAACCGTAAAGGATATGGAATCGGAAAAGTAGAGAAGGAGGAAAGATGACCCTGACCCCAGGAATTGACATTTCTCATTGGCAAGGCAAGATTGACTGGCCGCGCGTCCAGGCGGCTGGTAAGATTTTTGCCTTCATCAAAGCCACAGAGAGCACAACCTTTGTGGACCCGGAATTCGCCAACAACTGGCAGCAAGCCAAACAAGCTGGTCTGGTGCGCGGCGCGTATCACTTTTTCCGCCCGCTGGCAGACCCGGCGCGGCAGGCGGATCTGTTCTTAAGGACTGTGACCTTAGAAGGCGGCGACCTGCCGCCTGTGTTAGACCTCGAAATCAGCAACAACTTGCGAGCCTCCACTATTATTTCTAAAGTGGAGATCTGGGTCAAGCGCATCGAGGAACAGACTGGCAAGAAGGCGATCATCTATTCCAGCCCCTCGTTTTTGAATACGTATTTTCAGATCCCTGCTGGTGGCCCACCGCTGTGGGCGCGTGATCACATGTTATGGATTGCCCATTGGACCGCCGCAGGCGTGCAGCAGCCCACCCTTCCCAGGGGCTGGAGTACATGGGTATTCTGGCAATATTCCGCGCATGGGCGGGTGGATGGCATTCGCGCTGAGGTGGACTTGAACTGGTTCAATGGCTCTGTCGAGCAGCTCTACGCGCTGGTGGGCAAAGACAGCCAGACCCAGCCCTATTTCGTCCAGGAAGGCGATACGCTGGTATCCATCAGTGAACATTTCGGCATTGAGCTACGCAGTCTGGTGGAAGCTAACCCGAACCTTATCCGGCCGGGCATGTTGCTGACCATCCCTAAACCGCCTTCCGGCAATCGAACTGCACCTGCGAAGGGAATCGCCATCTATATCGTGCAACCTGGCGATACCTTGAGCACCATCGCCGAACGTTTTGACACCACTGTGGAGCGCCTGGCGTTGGATAATAAGGTGACTGATCCCGCTCGCATCGTCGCTGGTCAGCGTCTGGTCATTCTATGAGGTTTGCCTGGACTGTAAATGGGGCTTTCACGCTTGCCCTTCGACAAGAGGGTTAAAAAATTCGGAGCGGCTTACTCAGCCGTCCCGAAAATTCGCTCAAGCGCGAGGCTTAGATTTAGTTCTTGCTGGCGATCTCTTTCGCCTTGCCTTCGATCATTTGAGGAGCGCCAACGCTTTTCACCGCGATGCGCTTCGGCTTGGCCTCTTCCACCTTGGGCAGATGCAGCGTCAGCACGCCAGCTTCGTAAGTAGCCTGGATGGCATCCGCCTTGACCGTGGCGGGCAGGGAAATGCTGCGTGAGAAGTTGCCATAGCGGCGCTCGCGCAGATGATAGCGGTGCTGCTCCACGTCCTTCTCTTCCTTGATCTCGCCCTGGATGGTCAGCACATTGTTGTTATAGGTGATTTCCAGGTCATCGGGGTTGATGCCCGGCAGCGAAGCTTTGACCAGGAATTCATCGTCGGTTTCGGCTACATCCAGAGCCAGGTCCCAGGTGAAGGGTTGCCAGCTCGGCGTAGAAAGCGCCGATTCGAACATGCGGTCCATCCAATTGCGGAAAGTCATCATCTCACGGAACGGATCCCAACGAGTCAGATTAGACATAGCGCACCTCCTAAGCTAGAATTTCGTAATTCCAGGCTTCCCGATTCGCCTGGCTTTCGTTTTCGCCCTAAAGCTTAATCTACAAATATCAGAAACTCATTGGAGCATCGTATGAAATTTATATGAATTGCTCTGAGGAATTATTTCCGCGGTGAATCAGTGTGCCAATGGCTTCGCCGGTTAAGGCGCGTTCAACCGCGCCGTTAATCTCCCCCGAAAAGATATATATATCTAGACCTGGCATCTCCCGAACCAGCTCCAGGCTTTGCTGCACTTTGCTGGCCATCCCACCGGTCACGTCGGTGGCATCCGACCCGCTTAAAACAGGCTGGATCAAGGGATAGTTTTCCGGCGTGATCGCTTCCACCCGTCGGGTGCGGGCTGGATAGTCCTGCCAGACGCCGTCTTCCAGGCCAGCCAGCAGGATGCGGAGAGGGCGCAACTGACGCGCCAGATGGGCGAATAAATCTTCCGTGGAAAGGATCGTCCCGCCGCGTTGTAGATCGAAAATCACATCGCCATACACCACCGGCAGCAGCCCGGCTTCCAGGGCGCAGCGCAAAGGAGTTAAATCCCACGCCGTTACGCGCCCGTCCCTGGCGATGACGCTGGCGGAGGGCTGAAAGGGCATGACGGGCAGCCCGGCCGCGGTGAGCGCCTCTACCACCAATCGGTTCAAAGCCGCTGCTTCCCGCCAGACCTCGATGAAACCGCGCCATTCTTGTGGCGTATGCACTCCCAGACGAGTGCCAAAGCGGCGCGCTGGCGTATGCCCGAATGAGCCAGAACCATGTCCCAATACCAGACGCCCGGCTTCGATCTTCTGCCAGGCAGAAGCGATCTCCTGCGCCAGGCGCTCCAACACTTCTACGCGCGCCGTGTGCGGGCGAGATTTCTCGGTGATCAGCGAGCCGCCCAGTTTCAGGAATTGGAGACCTGCGAATGTTGCGCTTTTGTCCTGCATGAAGTTATCCTGTTTGCCCAGTGTGAGCGGCGCTCCTCGGCTCTCGAACGGTGCTGATCAGCACGCGTGCTGCGCCATTGTCCATCAGCGCTTGCGCAATGCGCTCCGCCTCCGGTTCAGCCGCCAGGGCGACCATGTTGCCGCCGCGCCCTGCCCCAGAGAGCTTGGCGCCCAATGCTCCGCTTCGCCGCGCCGCTTGCGCCAGCGCATCCAACTCTGGACAGGATACGCCCATTTGCGCCAAAAGCGAGTGATTCTCGTTCATCAACTCCCCCAAATGTTCAGGATGACCTTTCTCAATTGCCTGGCGGGCAGCCTGCGAAATGGCGCCGATAGCGTCGAACATCGCCTCATAACGCGCTGGCTCATCGCTCCAGCGGCGACGTACATCGCCAACCACCGCCGCCGTCGAGCTGGCGATGCCGGTGTCGGCGATTACCAGGTGCAAGGGCCGCGGCAGGCGCAGGATTTGGATCGGCTGGCCACGCACGAAATAGACCGGTCGGGCGTAGGTGATGACCGTGTTGTCAATCCCGGAAGGTGTGCCGTGGTGCAGCTTTTCCACCTCATAAGCTATCGCGGAAACCTGCTCATTTGAAAGCGGATGTCCTAAGAACTTGCTCAAGGCGCGGATCAACGCCACCGAAACCGCCGCTCCCGAACCCATCCCCGCTGCCACGGCGATTGTTGAGCGGATGCGTACGCTACAGGCTGGCGCCCGATTCACGCCTAGCTCGGCGAGTACCCCCCTAATCGCCCTCGCCAGAGGATGGTCTTCGGGTAAATCAGAAAGCGTCGCCTGTAAGTTAATATCTGGGGCGTGGATCAGGACCTGTCCGTCGGGGAAGCGCGGCTCGGCGCGGATCACCACCTGCGCTTTGACCTGGGTAATTGGGACAGCAATCGCGGGCTGTCCATATACCACCGCGTGTTCGCCGAACAAGATGATCTTTCCAGGCGCAGAAGCCATAACCGCCGGCATAAGTGCTCCAGGCAAGGCGACGAATTAGAAAAAATAGAAGATGAGCAACACCGCCGCGCCCCACATGAGGATGGTGATTTGCAACGGGCGGTCGCGCATCAGAACCTCCTCCACCGGCGCGCTGGCCTGGTTCGTGGTTTGGATCAGAAATAAATAGCGAAAGATCCCATAAATCACGAAGGGAATGGTCAGCATCATCACGTGATTGGAGGGCAGATTGGGCGCTGAGAAAGTGTACAGGCTGTAGGCGACAATCGTAGTCGCCGAAACGATGGTGATGAATTGATCTAACAGGGGCAGCGTGTAACCGCTGAGCACGCGTCGCGTCGAGTTGGAGTTGGTCGCCAGCATGGTCATCTCGGCGCGCCGCTTGCCAAAGCCGATATACAGCGATCCCAACGTGGTTACCACATACAGCCAGGGCGAGAAGCGCGCCACATGGATCAACGTCACGCCCGCGGCCACCCGCAGCACAAACCCCAAGGCAATCGAAAATACATCCAAAATGGGGATATGCTTGATCCACTTGGAATAAGCCAGGTTAAGTAAAAAATACCCCAGGGCAACTGCGGCGAACGCTGGCGACAGGAGATAGGAAAGGGGAAAGAGCGCCGCCAGGATTAACGCCGAGGCAATTAAAGCGATGGGGGCCGGCAGTCGCCCCGAAGGGATGGGGCGTCGCCGTTTATCCGGGTGCATTCGGTCTGCTTCCACATCGGCCAGGTCGTTGATGATATACACCACGCCGGAGAGCAGGCAGAAGATTACGAATCCAGCCGTAGTGCGCAACATGGGGATGAGGTGATCCAGCCCCAGTTGACGGTCGAACACCAGGGCGGCGAACAGGACGACGTTTTTCGCCCACTGAATGGGGCGCATAGTTTGGATCAAAGCCAGTGCGATTTGAAAAGACCTTTTGAGCGGCATAGTCGAAGGATCAAACTTTTAGTCTGGGCGTGTTCGGGTGAATGATAGCATAAAATATTGGAAATCGGGGTTTACGTCTGCTAAAAGCGAACCGACCCACAGCCTGCTTCAAGCGGGCTTCGTACCCTGAGGCGTCGGTTTCCAACCGATTCCGGGTGAACTTTTGGGCACATCCCTTGGCGCGCCTCCCGCCGATTTGGACGCATGATACAATCGGCGCGTGGCAAAGGTGCGCCTGGATGTTTTGATAGTAGAGCGCGGTCTGGCGGAAAGCCGCTCTTTAGCGCAGCGTTTGATCATGGCCGGACAGGTACGCGTGAATGGGCAGATGGCGCTGAAACCCGCCGCCCTGGTGGAAGAAGACGCCCAAATCGCCCTGGAGCAACCGCCGCGCTTCGTCTCGCGCGGCGGCGAAAAGCTGGAAGCCGCTTTGAGGGCTTTTCAATTAGATGTGAACGGCTTGATTTGTGCAGATGTGGGCGCTTCGACCGGCGGGTTCTGCGACTGTCTGTTGCAAAATGGCGCTCGGCGGGTCTATGCCATAGATGTTGGGAAGGGTATCCTGCACTGGAAGCTGCGTCAGGATCCCCGCGTGATTGTTATGGAGGCGACCAACGCCCGTTATGTCGAACGCCTGCCGGAGGCGATTGACCTGGCAACTATTGACGCCTCCTTTATCTCGCTGCGCGTTCTGTTGCCTGTGGTGCGCAATTGGTTTGCCGCCAAGCCAGTGGCCCCAAGTCCAGCTTTCCCCGCAGTGGTGGCGCTGGTGAAGCCGCAATTTGAAGCCGGTAGAGCGCAGGTTGCGCGCGGCCAGGGCGTCATCCGCGACCCACAACTTCATCGCCAGGTGTTGCGCGAGGTGTTGGAGTTTGCCGTTCGGCACGGTTACGTGGTGCGTGGGCTGATCCGCTCTCCGCTGTTGGGTCCGAAAGGCAATGTGGAATTCTTGACCTGGCTGACATTGACTGAACCAGATGATCACACCCCGCCGGACGTGGACGATTTGATCGCCCAGGCTCAATCTTCGTAAAAGTCCACCAGGAACACATCCGGCGGACAGTACAGGCGCAGCGGCGGCTCGGCCGCGCCAATGCCCGCCGAGACGAACAAATGTGTATTGCCAATGCGATAATGGCCGTGATGAAACCTGCGACCATAGCGTGATGGGATAAAAAGCGGACCAAAGCCCGGCGCTTGAAATTGCCCGGCGTGATAATGGCCGCTGAAGACAGCCGTCGCTCCCAACTGGCTGAGGCGATAGACGTGATCGGCGGTGTGTGAAAGCGCCAGGATCAGATCGCCGTTTTGCGCCGGGGGCGGGGAAAACGCATCCGGGCTCCATGGTTCTTCGCAGCCGATGAGCAAAATATCTCGCCAGCCATCCAGAGGAATGCGCCGCCAACCGTTGCCGATCCATTCAATGCCCGATTGATGCAGCGTCTCGGCGATTTGCTGCGCGCCCGCCCAGTGATCGTGATTGCCAAAGATGGCATACATCCCCAATCGGCTGTGCAGCATGCGCGCCAGGTCGGGCAACTGATGGATGCTCTCCAGTTCGGTGATGAAATCCCCGGTGAATAAGATGAGATCGGGTTCGGCGCGCTGCACCTGTTCCATCACCTGCTGGTAATAAACGTGCGGCAGATGATGGTTCAAGTGCAGGTCGCTCAGGTGAGCCACCCTCAGCCGTTTGATGCCTTCCTGGTGAATCGCCCCAGGGTTTGCGTGTGTTGGGGCAGAAGCCCCGTTGAGAGAGAGATTATATTGGCTGACGACGAGATGTGTGGTGGTCAGCGGTCGGCGCAGGGAAAAGGCGTCGCCGCTTTGGCTCACAGGCGGCGCGCCGCGCAGTTGCCGCGTTCGCCAGCGGTGGATGAACTCGCCGATGAAGAGCACGACGTAAGTCAACAAGATGAGCCAGCGCCCCCACTCGCCGCCCCACCATGCCGCCCCACCAAAGATGCCCAAAAACAGCAGCAAAATACCCGCCGCTGCCGCCGTCTTGAGGATCTTTCTCCGCATATAGCTCAAGACGCGGTTGAGAAAAGCCAGAAACAGACCAAAGCCCGCTGCCAGGCCTGTGATCAGAAAGATGAATTGCAACCCCATCTCCTGCTAATCCATCGGCATCCGCGCCTGGCGATTGAATCCATCCCAGGCTTTTCGATAAAGCCACCCTGGCGAGTTCTGCGCCGGTGTTTCACGAACACGCTCCAGCCAATTTTCTTCCGCCTGGCGGGCGGCGGAGAAACAAGCCTCGCTAAAGGCGCGCCGCTCTTCTACGGGCGCGGCTGCCAGCTCCAAAGCCCGGCTGACAAAACCTCGCTCCAGCTCATCTCGCTCGGCACAGTAAGCGGCGATGCGCCGTGGGTAATCTTGCAGGGTGAGGCGATGCAGGCGCTCATGCTGCCAAAACAATGTCTCTGGATCATAAACGCCTTGAGGTGTCGCTCCCATCTCCGGCAAGCCAGCATCAATCCAGGCTGGCTTAAAAATGCTGGTGCAAGGGGCGGCGGTGGCAGTGAAGAAATGGGTTGGGTGTTCGGGGTGCAGGTGAGAGACCATGGATCCGACCGTCTGGTTCACTCGTACTGGGCCGAAGCCCACATGCATACAGATTTCTGCCCCGCTAAGCCCTCGATCAGGCTGCCAGTTGCTATCTGCCGTTGCGCCGTGGTCGCGCAGCACAGACATCACCATGCCAGGTGTGATCCGTCCGCGTTGGGCGTTGAGCAATTCAGCGGAGCGCTGGCAGCGGTAGCGGCAGGCGCTGAAACGCGTGTATAGAAAATCTGAGTAGCAACGGGCGAAATGGAAATCGTCGCGGCTCTTGCACCAGCCGCGCTCAATGGCGTAGGATACCATGTCCGGCGAGGCGAGATCCCATTGGTTGCCAATGGTGATGCCGTTAGAGATCGTGTAAACGCCATGCACCTCAAGCGCCGCCCAATGCCGGTCGGCGGTCTCTAATACCCAGGCCTGGCGTGCATCGGCGATGATGAAGCTGTTGTGATAGTAAAAGGGATGTTGATAACCGCAATTGCCGCCCTGTCCATGCTCTTCCAGTAAAGCGGTCATCACCTGTAGAGCTTCCAGCGCGTTGCGGCCGCGTTCCAGTCCCAGGCGCAGCAAGTCCATGCCGGTCATCGCCTCTGTCTTCACATAAGGGATGCGGGTAAAGACCGCCTCATTGCCGATGGCAACGCCGTGCTCGTTCACTCCCATTTCCGCGCCCCAAATGTTGAACGGCTTGGCGAGCAGAACCGCATAGGTGTGTTTGACTTGTGGAATTTCGATATAGGTAAGGCGCACCCGGCTGCCCTCGGCGTGGTCTTGCGCCGGAGAATACGCCAGATGATGCGCTTCGTTCGGCTCGCGGTCGGAGTTCTTCCCAAACAGGGTAACGCCATCCAGCGCGGCTTCTCCAGTTACTACAACTGTATCACACATGAATCACGCTCCAATTCCTGGGTCTGGCAATTCATAGAGAAAGATCGCCTCAGGAATGATTTTACTATATCGTGAAAGGCGCCGACGTCCGAAACAATAGTCACTTCCTCGCTTTGGCTTCAGACTTTGATCAATTCAGTGATATTGAAGGCAACTGTTCCGCCCGCCTCATGTGTTCGGTTAACGTCGCTTGTGCATGTTCCACGATCAGTTGCATCAGGTCGGTAGAATCTCTGCCCGCCCGCAGTTGGGCTGCATTTAGCGGCGCGCCAAAAGACACGCATGGGCTGAGATGGTAGTCGCGCTGAAAGACCAACTGTTGGATCACCTGGATGAACTCAGCCAGCTTGCGCTGCCGCCAGGGTTCTTTTTGGAGGCGCGCCAGGGGGGTGCGCAGGCAGCGCGGCGATAGCACGCCGCTGACAATGGTGGTTAAAAGCCGGGTTTCGGGAACGCGCTGCATGGCGAGTTCCAGGCTGCGTGACCATTCAGCCAGCTTTTGGCTGGTGCCGGGTAGAATGTCCGGATCGGGATCTACCAGGCCGCTGGGAAATATCAGCGCCGCCCCACCTTCCCGTAAATGGCGGATCATGCCCCTGAAAGCCGCCATGCGCCCATCCACGCCGCGCCGGGTATAAATCATGCGCTCATTGAGCGCCGGCAGGCGGCGGAAAAAGGGGATGTCGCTCACCACGATCTTCACATCCTGGCGAGGGATGAGCGAGGCGATGACGACCGAGTCGTACGCCCCCGGATGATTGGAAGCGATCAACAATGGACCCTCGGTGGGGATGCGCTCTACGCCTCGCGCCTGCACGCCCTTTACAAAGCGGGGCAGCAAACGGCGTGCTGCTTCTGGCAGACCGAATTGAACAACATCCTGTTCAAAGCTGGCAGCTATGCGTGCGAAAATCTGCGCTGGCGGCCAGAAAAGCGGCGTCAAAACGCTGCGTAGCACAGGACGATCCTGAAATCCGAACGCAGCGAAGATCTCATCCAGAATGTAACGTCGTAGGTCTGGCAGGCGCGTCATTTCCATACGCGGCGCTCAAGAGTTGTTTAACTTGCCAGATATTGGCACTAAAATTGCAACTCCATTAGCGGCAACATCCGATGATGAAGAGATAGGGCGATCTGTGCAATTTTACCAAGCCACACCTCGTCCGGTAGAGATTGAGCGAATGAGAAAAGCGACTGCGCGAATTCTGTTGATTTTCTTGGTTCTGACGCTGGCCAGCCTGGCTTGTGTTGGCGGCGGAGGAGATGTGAATAGCAATAGCAATGCTACAGGTTCAGGCATACAGGCTACCCAGTCCGCCGGCGCTACTGCAACCTATGGCGCGCAGCAATTTCACCTTCAACTAACGGCTATTGCTGACCCCAGTCCTTGACGCAGGGCGTCTTACTGCTTATTGCCCAATTCCCCAGATCAAAACGTTTCCATCCAGGCCGCCGGTGGCAAGCAACTGTCCATCGAGGCGGAAAGCGAGGCAGGTCGCGCCGCCTATATGGGCAAACCTGGAGATCACCGGTTGCTGGAGGAGTATATCCCACAAATATAGATTGCCATCCCCGCCAACCGAAGCCAGTAAGTCGCCATGGGGGTTGAACGCTACCTGCCAGATCAACGCCTGGTAAGTTTCCAGCCGCCCATTGTGACCGCTCAACATCACAGGCTGCGGATATTTCTCCTGACCCGTGCGGTAAGCCGTCTGCGGCTCCCACAACCGAATGCGATTATCGCTGCCGCCGGACGCCAGCCAGCGCCCGTCGGGGCTGACCGCCAGGCTATACAGCGGAACGTCGGCTGCCAGCGTTCCGGTGATGCGTTCTGTGCCGATTTCGCGCAGACGAATGCGGTCGCCGTTGGTCACCGCCAGGTTCTTCCCATCCGGCAGGAAGGCAATGGAGGGCACGGCAAAAGTACCTCCCACCATTAATCCAATGTTCTCGCCGCTTTCCAGCTCCCAAAAACGAGCCACTGCATCGTTGCCGCCGGAAGCCAGCAGCCAGTCACCATCCACTGGCCGCGGGCTAAACGCCGTCATATTGACCCCTTTACGGTGTGCCTGTTGAGACCAGCGCGGCGGCGCATCTGCGGTAGCCGTCAGCGCATCCGTTGACCAGAGACGCAGATAGCCATCGCGGCTGCCAGCCGCCAGCCAGACCCCATCTGGGCTGAAAGCCAGGCTATGGGTCAGACTGCCGATGCGTGTAGATGACAGGCGCTGCCAATCGGTGGCGCGATACAGGTGCAGATACTCGCCGGCAGAAATCGCTAACAGTTTCCCATCCGGCGACCAGGCAAGCGCCATCGTCAGCTCCCAGGGACCAAAACGAATGCTGGTCAAAGGCGCCAGCTTTGCCGCGCTTTGCGCCTCGATCCGAGGCAACTCTGTAGGAATACGCGGGATTTCCGTAGCATCCGCTGCAGCGCCAGGTGTGACTGTAACCTGAGTGGAAGGGGGCGGAGGCGTAACAAACGCGGCGCGGGTGGGCGAAGCGGCGGACGTGGGCGTCAATCCTGGGGCAGGCGAAGCCAGGCTGGATGCCTGCATGGGTTGTGTAGATTGGTGGATGTTGCAGGCCAACAAGCCAGAGAGAAGAACGAACAAACAGGCCAAACGCAGCCTCGCGCTCAGCCAGGTTGACAGGCGGCGATGCCTAGGGTCGGATGCCCCACAGGCGTATTGCGCCATCATAAGATGCCGAAACCAGATATTGACTATCGGGAGAAAAGGTGAGATGCGTCACCCCGTGTTGATGACCCTCCAGCGTGCGCAGCAGTTCGCCCGAACCGGCAGCCCACAAACGCACCAGACTGTTCTGATAACTGCCGCCGGTGACTACCATGCGTCCGTCGGGGCTGAAAGTCAGGCTTTGAATCACTTCATCCGTTTGAAAAGAAACCAATCGGCTGCCGTCGCGCACATCCCACAAGTTCACTGAGCCGTCGTAATGGCCGGAGGCCAGGGTAAATCCATCTGGCGAGAAAGCAAGAGCGTTCACCGCGCCGGTAAAGGAGGTGGGCAAGTTTAGAAACCATACCCTATCTTTCAAATCGAACACACGGATGGCGTAGCGGTCTGGCGAGACAGCCAGATAACGAGCGTCAGCCGAAAAAGCCAGCCCCTGAACCAGACCGGTTTGCAGCGTGCTGGAAATCGTCCAGGTGATGGGCAACCACAGGTCAACGCTGTTCTGGCTTGCGCGGGGATGAGAATATGCCACGGCAAGATATTGATTATCCGGCGAGAACGCCAGGTTGGTAAGGGCGCGGTCCGTGCCATACATCACGCCCAGCGGTTTCCAGTCTGGTCCCCGCCAGATCTCTAACCCGCTGACATAACCTTCTTGCTCCGAACCGCGGCGGCTGCCAGCGATAAACCAGAAACCGGAAGCATCAAAGGCGACATCTACCACACTTTCCAGACTGGGATGGAGCGAACGGACGACCTGCCGTTGGGAGACGTCGTAAAAATGCACCAGATTCTCCGTTGATACCACTAAAAACCGCCCATCCGGTGTCCAGGTCAGATCTGTCACAGTTGGCTCATACCATTCGGCCAACCCCGATACCTGTCCGGCGTTTTCATAGGTGATAGGCGGCAAAGATGGCGGCAGCGGTGTGCCAACCATCGCCAGGAGTAGCGGCGTTGGCGTAAAGGTAAGCGTTGGCGTGGGCGTGTTGGTGGGCGTCGGCGTCGGCAACGGCGTGAATGACGGCAGCGGCGTGACGCTGGGCGCCAGAGTATAGGTGGCCGTGGCAAGACGAATCGGCTGCGGAGAAATCTGTTCGCCATTGCAGGCGGATAGGGCGAATGCCAGCAGCGCCTGAACCGTGAACATCCATCGCAAAATTGTCTTGTTTCGCCTGGCGGTAATCATCGGAGCACATCCCAAACGGGTTAGGGTAATTTTAGCACCAGTTTACAAGAAAAGCGCTTTCGTGGTATAAGAAAGCCTCAGTGGTACAATTTGCTACACCCACTGCGTCTGATGTTGACGCTGAATTTCACCGATCCTGCTCTGTTGACGGGAACAGATTGATACTGAGAAATCATGGAGAAAAAGCCAGTTCATAAAAAATCCCCTGCAAATAAAACGCAGAGAAGCGACAATTCGAAGTCTATTCAAACTGCTGCTTTGCTTCAGCAGATCGGTTTGAATATGCTCATGGTTGGTCTTGTGGCGCTGCTGGCTTACCTGGCCTGGCAGCGGCTTTCCGGGAAACCCTTGTTGAATATTTCTCTGACCGGCGAAGAATCGCGAGCCGCTGGCGGCGGCATCGCGCCGCAGGCTGCAGAGCTTTCAAATACCTTTACTGCCTCCTTGAACCCTATGGCGCAGCCGCCCTCCGCTATAGATAGCGTGGTGCGAAAGACCAACTTGAAGACCATCATCCCCTCCCGTCCGCGGGTGAATGTGATCACCTACACCGTTCAAACGGGCGATACGCTGTTCCTGATTGCGCAAAACTTTGGCATTAAACCGGCCACGGTGCTGTTTGGCAACTACGCTGCGCTGCAAGATAACCCTCATTTGCTCAAGCCCAAGCAAGTCTTGAACATTTTGCCTGTAGATGGCGCTTATTATGAGTGGAAAGAAGGGGATAACCTGGCGGATGTGGCTGCATCTTTCAATGTTGACCCACAGGTGATTCTGGATTACCCAGGTAACTTCATTGATTTGACCACCACAGACATCACCGGGAAAGGCATAGAGCCGGGCACCTGGTTGATTATTCCCGGCGGCACACGGCCAATCAAAGACTGGGGCCCTCCGGCTATTTCGCGTACCAATCCGGCTGTGGCGCGCTATTATGGTGAGGGCGCTTGCGGCAGCGTGTATTCCGGCGCCATTGGTACGGGCACGTTTATCTGGCCAACCACAGACCATACAATTTCTGGTTACACCTTTGATTCTTCGACGCACCCGGCGGTTGACATAGGCGGAGCCGAGGGCAACCCCATTTATGCCTCGGATAGCGGCGTGGTGGTGTTCGCCGGTTGGTCTTCTTATGGCTATGGCTATATGATCGTTATTGATCATGGCAATGGCTGGCAAAGCGCCTACGCTCACCTGAGCGCCGTGGGAGTCTCGTGTGGACAGAGCGTGTATCAGGGCGGGTACATTGGCGCCTTGGGCAGCACAGGCAATTCGAGCGGGCCGCACTTGCACTTCGAACTGTCCATCAACGGTGCAAAGGTCAATCCGTTGGATTACATCGGCTACTAAAGGATGGAGGTTTGTATGAATTTGACCACTGTGACGATTGAAAAGCCGCTTGAACTCAATTTCATTCTGGGGCAAACCCACTTTATTAAGTCGGTGGAAGATATTCACGAAACTCTGGTGAATACCGTGCCCGGCGTGAAATTTGGCCTGGCTTTCTGCGAAGCCTCCGGCAAATGTCTGGTGCGCACCACCGGCACAGATGCGGAGCTGGTCAAATTGGCGGAGAAAAACGCTCTGGCGATTGGCGCCGGACACAGTTTTATCTTGTTCCTGGGCGAGGGATATTACCCAATTAATGTCTTGAACGCCGTCAAAAATGTGCCGGAGGTTTGCCATATATTCTGCGCTACGTCTAACCCCACAGAAGTAATCGTTGCCGAAACAGAGCAGGGACGCGGCGTTCTAGGCGTCATTGATGGTTTTCCGCCTCAGGGCGTCGAAGCAGAAGAGGACGTCGTCTGGCGCAAAGGTTTCCTGCGCATGATCGGCTACAAATTTTAGCTCTTTCAAACCAACGCTTCTCGCAGTGGACAGATCGTTGCCGGTTGGCAAGCTGCCTCCAACGCTGTTGAAAAAGCTGTTGGGGCAAATTTCGACCCCCACACCGCGCCTGGTGCTTGGCCCAGGAATAGGGCTGGATTGCGCGGTGGTGGAAGGCAGCGATGCTTTACTGGTGTTGAAATCTGACCCGATTACCTTTGCGGTGGACGCCATCGGCTGGTATGCGGTTCAGATCAACGCCAATGACATCGCCACCACCGGCGCGTCGCCGCGCTGGATGTTGGCGACTTTACTCCTGCCGGAGAGCAAAGCCTCTGCCGAATTGGTGGAGCGTATCGCAGACGACCTGAAACGCGCCTGTCAGTCTGTTGGTGTGGCGCTTGTCGGGGGGCATACGGAGATTACCTCTGGTCTCGACCGGCCAATCCTGGTAGGCGCGATGATTGGGGAAGTGACGCGGGAGCGGCTGGTTACCCCCAGGGGTGCGCTGCCCGGCGACCGATTGTTGCTCACCAAAGGCGCGCCCATCGAAGCCACCGCCATCCTGGCGCGCGAATTTGGCGAACGCCTGCTGGCTAGCGGCGCTGTAGACGAGCATGAACTGGAGACTGCCCGCCGTTTCCTTTACGAGCCGGGCATCAGCGTCTTGCGAGACGCGCAAATAGCGATTCGGGCTGGGGATGTTCATGCCATGCACGACCCCACAGAGGGCGGGTTGCTCACTGCACTCTGGGAGCTGGCGCAAGCCTGCCAGCATTCGCTCTGGGTGGATTTACAATCCGTGCCAGTGCCGCAGCTTTCGCGGCGCATCTGCCAGGCGCTGGGGGTGGACCCGCTGGCGGCCATTGCCTCTGGCGCGTTGCTGCTTTCGGTTGCGCCTTCCGACGCCCAGGCGATTAGCAATGCGATGCTTGCTTCGGGCATAGATTGCGCCGAGATCGGCGTGGTGCTGGACGAACCCGGCGAACCAGCCGTGTGGAGCGGCGCGCAGCAAAAGCGAGAGCTCGTTCCTCTGCCTGAACGAGATGCCATCGCTGCTTTATTTGAAGCTTGACAATGTCACAGTAGCACCACAGTGAACCGCAGTTGCCCGAATTCGTCCACATCCCCGTCCTTTGAAGGGCGAGGCCGAGGGTGGAGTGAATGACCATGTTATCTGTTATAGAAAATGTTCGGAAATCATCTTTCTTACCCATCCCTTCGTCCCTTGGGGGGCGAGGTCAGAGGTGGAGGGATGTCCGAAGGCTTTCTTATCGTGTAAAGCTACCCAACATAACGAATACAAAAGGAAAAGCAACATGAATGTTCTGGTCACCGGCGGCGCCGGGTATATTGGCAGCCACACCTGCCTCGAACTGCTGCAAGCGGGTTACGAAATCACCGTAGTAGATAATCTGGTCAACAGCAATGTCGAATCACTGCGGCGGGTGCAGGAGCTAGCCGGTAAATCGTTGATCTTTGAGCAGGTAGATTTGCTCGATCATTCGGCGCTGGAGCAGGTCTTTCGACGGCAGCGGTTTGACGCAGTCATCCATTTTGCCGCGTTGAAAGCGCCGGCGGAGTCGGTCGCCAGGCCATTGGCTTACTATCATAACAACCTCACCGGGACGTTGATTTTGCTTGAACGGATGGCGCAATTCGGCGTTAAAGACCTGGTGTATAGCTCATCCGCCGCCGTCTATGGCGATGCAGAGCGCGTTCCGGTGTCAGAAGACGCTCCCTGTAAACCTCCCAATCCCTACGCTCGCACCAAATGGATGTGCGAAATGATCCTCCAGGACGTGCACGCCGCCGACCCGCAATGGAATATCATCGTCTTGCGCTATTTCAATCCGGTCGGTGCGCATCCCAGCGGCCGCATTGGCGAGAATCCGTTGGGTATTCCCAACAACGTGATGCCGGTCATCAGTCAAACAGCCATTGGGCGATTGCCGGAGTTGAAGATATTTGGCAATGATTATCCCACCCCGGATGGCACCGGCGTGCGCGATTACATCCACGTCCTGGATTTGGCGCAGGGGCATCTGAAAGCGCTGGAAAAGCTGTCCACTCGGCCGGGCTTTGAGATTTATAATCTGGGAAATCATCGCGGCTACAGCGTGCTGGAATTGGTGGCGGCGTTCGAACGGGTCAGTGGGCGTAAAATTCCTTATCGTTTTGTCGAACGGCGTCCGGGCGACATTGCTATCAGCTTTGCTGACGCTGCCAAAGCCAATCGAGAGCTTGGTTGGCGCGGCGAGCGCGATCTGGAACAGATGTGCGCCGACGTGTGGCGCTGGCAGTTGAATAATCCTGAAGGTTATCCGGAGGCGTAGCAGTCTTCTATGGAATATCGCAATCTGGGTCGCACAGGTTTGAAAGTTTCCGAGCTTTGCCTGGGAAGTATGCAATTCGGCTGGTCGGCGGATGAGGCGTTGTCATATCGCATCCTGGACGAGGCGTTTGCCGCTGGCGTCAATTTCATTGATACCGCGGACATCTACTCGAATTGGGTGGAGGGCAACCCCGGAGGCGTCGCCGAGACCATCATAGGGCGCTGGATGAAACGCAGCCACATCCCGCGCGATCAGGTGGTGATTGCCACAAAAGTACGCGGGCGGATGGGGCCCGGCCCCAACGATGAAGGCCTGTCGCGCGCCCATATCTTCACTGCGGTCGAAAACTCGTTGCGTCGCCTGCAAACCGATTACATTGATCTGTACCAAACTCACTGGTACGATGCAAATACCCCCATCGAAGAAACCCTGACCGCCCTGGATGACCTGGCGCGCCAGGGTAAGGTGCGTTATCTGGGCTGCTCGAATTACCCCGCCTGGAGGCTGACCGAAGCGCTCTGGACTTCCAGGCATTTGGGTTTGCAGCGTTTTGATTCGCTTCAGCCGCACTATCATCTATTGCGCCGCGCCGAATTCGAGCGCGAGCTGGCGGATGTCTGCCGCGCTTATGGGCTGGGCGTCATTCCATATAGCCCATTGGCGGGCGGATTCCTGACGGGCAAATATCGCCGTGGAGAAACGCCAGATAGCGTGCGGCAGCGCAACGTGCAACGCTATTATTCTGAGCGCAACTTTGCCTTGTTAGAACAGATGGAAGAGATGGGGAAAACAAAAGGCAATTACACAATTTCCCAAATGGCTCTGGCCTGGCTGCTCAGCAATCCACTTGTTACCAGCCCGATCATTGGGCCGCGCACTGTCGAGCAGCTTCAGGATAATCTGGGCGCGATTGGATTGCGTTTGACCCCCGAAGAGAAGCAGACGCTGGATGAGGCCACTCAGTGGAAAGATTGATTCTCAGGAGTAGATAGATAGAAATGCATCCACAACGGCTGGGTCATATCGTGTGCCGCGCCCATCAATGATTTCCTGGATTGCTTCCTGCGCTGTGCTGCTCTCGTGATAGACGCGGTCGGTGGTCATAGCGTCGAAGCAATCCACCACCGCCACAATACGCGCTCCCAGGGGAATATCTTCGCCTGCCAGGCCGTCTGGATAACCTTTGCCATCCCAGCGCTCGTGATGATGACGGATGATGGGGATGGCGCCGCTCAGGAATGGGATATTGCGGATCAAATCCGCTCCGATGACTGTGTGTTGTTTCATCTCCGCCCATTCTTCATCTGTCAGCAGCCCAGGTTTGCTGAGGATGCTTTCGCGAATATAAATTTTTCCAATGTCGTGCAGAATTGCTCCAAAGCGCAGCGAGCGGAGTTGGGCATCTGTCCAGCCCAGGCGTTCCGCCACCAGCAGCGCATATCGCATCACCCTTTCAACGTGGCCGCGGGTATATTTATCGCGCAGTTCAATGGCGTTTGCCAGCATGATCAGGCTGGACTCATACGCTTGCTGCAATTGCGCCAGCATTAACTGTTGACTGCGCTCCAGCCGCGAGCGGATCGTCGTCACCAATTCCTGACGATCCACCGGCTTGACCAGATAATCTTCCACTCCCAGCCGTTTACTGGCAAAGACCGAGTCGCGGTCGCCCAGGGCAGTCAGGAAAATGAAGGGGATAGCCACCCACTCTGGTCGCGATCGGACGGCGTCATAAAAGGCATAGCCGTCCATTTCCGGCATGGAAATATCGGAGAGAATGAGATCTGGAGTAAGGTACTCCATTTGCTTGAGGGCTTCACCGCCATGCGCCGCAGGAATGACGCGATAGCCCTCAGATTCTAATAAGATTTGCAGTCCTTCACGCAGGATGTCGTGATCTTCAACGATCAGTACGGTGAGGTCCGGCATGTTTAGCTCAGGAAGGATGTCCCCGGAATAAGTGCTGTTGTTTTGGCGATATAAACAAACTTCTACTCATGACGAGTAGACAGTTCTCCGGGTTCATTAGAACGTCAATGATTGAATGCGTAAAGATTCTATCACATGAACGTTGTCTCCTGAACCTTTCTTCTTTGCAATTCAGATAATCTCTGTGATCTCTAACAAAAATGTAAGCTGAATTGGGTAGAATAAAAGGATGGAGGTATACAGCTATGGCAACGAAACCGGCAACAAAAATAACCATCCAAACGCTGGATTTGAACTTCCGCGGCCAGGCAGGCGCAATCGCCGCCTACTTGATCCCTCATGCGCATGGCGCAGTTTTGATCGAATGCGGCCCTGCGTCAACCTTGCCAGCGCTTCAAGCTGGCTTGCAGTCTTATGGTTTGGATGTGAGCGATGTCACAGACGTCTTACTCACCCATATCCATCTTGACCATGCGGGCGCAGCAGGCTGGCTGGCGCGTCGTGGCGCGCGCGTTCATGTCCATCCGTTCGGCGCGCCACATTTGCTCAACCCCGAAAAACTCCTCGCCAGCGCCGAACGTATCTATGGTGATCAAATGACCGAGTTGTGGGGCGAATTTCTTCCTGTTCCCGCGGAGCGGTTATCGGTGGTCGAAGACAACCAGGTGATCGAAATCGAAGGATTGCGTTTCACCGCCCTGGATACGCCGGGACATGCGTATCATCATCACGTTTATCTGTTTCAAGATGTGTGTTTCAGCGGCGATATTGGCGGTGTGCGCATCGGCGGCGTGCGTCACCTGCGGATGCCCATGCCTCCCCCAGAGTTTCACCTGGAACTCTGGCGCGAGAGTTTGCAGCGATTGCAAACCGCATATACATTGGGCGATTTTAAACGCATTGCCCCCACGCATTTTGGCATCTACGACGACCCAGACTGGCATCTGAAAGCTGCGCGACAGGCTTTGGATGAGGTGGAGTATTGGATGTTGCGTGTGATGCCACAAAACCCTCCGATGGAAGAGCTGAAAGAATTATTTGTTGCCTGGGCGCGCGAGCGCTCCTTGAGGTATGGCGTTAACCCGCATTTGTTGGATCCACTCGAAGCAGCCAACCCCTCCTGGATGTCGGCGTATGGCATCCAGCGCTATTGGAATAAAGTTCGTAACCCAGCCTAGCAGGTTGTATAGATTTTAATTCAATCGCCTCGAAACCCTCATCATCGCGAGATACGCTTCGATTCGACGAACCGCCTGAGCCTGTGCCTGAATCCGCTCCACCGTCTGGCGAGCTGGAAACCTGCTCACACAGGCTTGTTTTTAAGGGGAACCTGCGGGATGTTTTTCACCGACCAGATAGACCAATTTCGGTGGATATCAATAAGTAAATGGGTTTTCCTTCAAACCAGCGTCAATTCCTGCGGTTTTGATGATTCTATGTCGAGCGGCTTCTGTTCCACCGGCGTCCAGCGCGCCTGACCTTCCGAGAAATATCCGCAGTGCAAGAGCGGCGTGCCTGGGTGCTCAGCGGTATCCACCGGCCATTGGAGGCGCTCGCCGCGCTCCAGCCGTTCGTATGAAACGCCCGCGTAGATGGGCGTCAACGCCGCGATTTCATGGAAGATTTGCTCTGGAGTTTCGTAATCCCAGGCGGAATAATCGGTTTCCCGGATTGACCGGCCTTCGCCTGTCAGGATGCGGCGCGCCACATCGGCGATGATCCTCCAATCCGGGCGCGCTTCCCCGATGGGTTCAATCGCCTGATGGATCATCTGAATGCGTCGTTCAGCGCTGGTGTAGGTTCCGCTTTTCTCTGCAAAGCCGACCCCTGGCAGCAGGACATCCGCATAGCGGGTAGCCTCTGAGGGCAGGATCTCTTGCAACACGACGAATTCGCAGGCTTGCAGATCTCTGCGCAACTGCGCGCCTAGCGTGGATGTGTTTAGAATGTCCTCGCCGTAGAGGTAAAGGGCTTTGATCCGTCCTTGTCCGGCGGCGCTCAGCATTTGCGCGGCTGGCAATCCGGTTTCGGCAGGGATCGTTGTTCCCCAGGCGCGCTCAAATTGCGCCCGCGCCGCCTCATCCGCCACGCGTCGATAACCGGGCAGCAATTCTGGCAGGCAGCCCATATCACAGGCGCCCTGGATGTTGTTTTGCCCCCCCAACGGATTGACTCCGCCGCCGGGGACATCCAGGTTGCCGAGCAGCAATTGCAAGTTTGCCAGGCTCTGGACGTTGCCGCGCCCGGTCGAAGGATCGGCCAGACCCACGCTCCATAAAACTGCTGTGGGGCGGTTGGTTGCCAGGATTTCCGCTACCTGGTAGAGATCCTCTACCGATAAGCCGGTAATTTTAGCGACTTTTTGCGGGGTATATTTCGCAACCACAGCTCTGAATTCAGCGAACCCGTTGGGATGTTTTGCAATACAGGTTTGATCCTCCCAGCCCCTTTCCAGGATAATGTGCATCAAGCCATTAATGAGGGCGGTTTCGGTGTTCGGGCGATGATATAACGGCAGGGCGGCGTATTCAGCGATGTTGGTGAAATCTGGGTTGGCTACGATCATCTTGATTTTACGTCGGAGAACTGCCTGACGGATGTGAGCGCCAAATACAGGGTGTTGTTCGGTGAGGTTGGAGCCAATCACCAGCAGGCTGTTGGCGCGGCTGGCGATGTCATCGAAAGAGTTGGACATAGCGGGAATGCCGAGCGCTTCATTCAGACCTTCCGTCAGGGGGGCGTGGTAAATGTGCGAACAGCAATCAATGTGGTTTGTTCCCAGCGCCTGACGGGCGAGTTTGTTCAGCAGGTAGTTTTCCTCGTTGGTGTTTTTGCCAGAAGCCAGCACCCCAATTGCCTGACCGCCGTGTTGATTCCGGGCGCGCAGCAATCCCTGCGCCGCCGCATTCAGAGCGGTATCCCAATCCACCTCTACCCACCTGCCGCGTTCTTTTGGTCGCGGTGTTCCATCCAGTAAATACTCTCGCACCCGCGGGCGGGTGACGCGTTGGCTGCTATGGATGAACTCATAGCCGTAGCGCCCCTTCACGCATAGGTGCAAACCGTTGACAGAAGCAACAGATTCGTCGGTGTTGGATGTGACGCGAATCACCCGTCCACCGGGGACATCATCTTTGACGTTCAGCACCAGTTGACAACCCACTCCGCAATACGTGCAGGTAGTACGTATCAACCGATCGGCGCGCCCCGCGCCGACCGACATTTTATTATCCAGCGCGCCGGTTGGACAATAAGCCACGCACGCCCCACAGGATTCGCAACGCGCTTGCAGCATTGTAGTATCCGCGCCAGCCACGATGCGCGCTTTATAGCCGCGATACGATTGCGACCAAACAAAGCGTCCTTGCACCTCAGCGCAAGCCCGCACGCAGCGTGTGCATTGGATGCATTTATTCATATCCACCCATACAAAGGGGTTGGGGTCGCTGTCTATTGGGAAGCGCGGTTTCTTTGCCATGAATTTACGGCTGTCAACTTCGTATACCCGCGCCCAATGCATGAGTTCATTGTCTTCATCCAGATCGAATTTTCCATTCGTCCGTTTATATCCGGCATCGTAGTAGTTGGTCAACAAAATGCGCAGAATAGCTCGTCGGTATTGAATAACCGCCGGTGATTCGGTTTGCACCACCAACCCAGGGCTGACAGGCAAAACGCAGGAGGTCATCGGCAGACGCGCCCCTTGCACTTCCACCACACACAAACGGCATCCCCCGAATGGGCTTAAATTTTTGTGATAGCATAACGTGGGAATCGTGATCCCCAGCTTCTCGGCGGCTTGCAGCACAGTATAGTTTTCGGGCGCTTCAACAGTTTGGCCGTTAATCGTCAAGCTTATCATAGAAGACTCTCCTGTTCAATCTGCTTGAGCCGCAGGTTGCTGAGACATGGAAAATTCAGCAGGAGGCGACCCAGGGATCTGACAGACGCCTGCCCTGCAGACGCGCTGGTAGATGTGTTCCTCCACCTCGTCGCGGAAATATTTCAGAATGTCGCGCACGGCAACCGATGCCGTCTGCCCCAGCCCGCAGTTGGATAGCAGTTCCATATCCCGGCCCAGAACAAGAATCTCGTCTAAATATTCGGGCGCCCCGCGCCCCTGAGAGATTTCGGACATGAGCTGATACAACCGCTGCGTGCCAACGCGGCAGGGAGCGCACTTCGCGCAGCTCTCGAAGCGGAAGAATTGCAGAATGACCTTTGCCAGATCCACCACGCAGGTGTGCTCATCGCAGATCAACAAGGCGCCGGAGCCGAGCGAAACGCCAGCTTTGCGCCACGACTCAAAGTCCATAGGGGTATCTTGTAAGCTGGCCGGTACAATAGAGCCGCTTGAACCGCCGGTTTGCACCAATTTGAGCTGCGCGCCTCGCTTAATACCCTTGCCGTAAATTTCGATCACCTCGCGTAAGGTGATGCCCAGCGGCACCTCGATAACTCCGGTGAAGTTCACATTGCCCAGGATGGTATAGACCTTCGTGCCGCGGCTCCTTTGGGTGCCAAATTGGTGAAACCACTCCGCGCCATTGCGTATAATGGGGGGGATATTTGCTAACGTTTCGACGTTGTTCACCAGGGTCGGCTTGCCCCATAACCCATAGGTGGGTGGGTAAGGTGGGCGTGGGCGCGGCTGTCCGCGTTTCCCTTCGATGGATTCGATCAATGCCGTCTCTTCGCCGCAAATATACGCTCCAGCACCGGCGTGCAAATGGATGTGGAAGTTGAAATCTTTTCCAAAGATATGATCGCCCAAAAGGCCGCGTTGCGTGGCTTGCTGGATAGCGTTTTCTAATCGGCGATATGCCAGGCGATACTCTCCCCGAATGTAAATGAACCCATCCTGCGCGCCCACTGCATAGGCGGCGATAGTCATCGCTTCAATGACGCTAAACGGGTCCCCCTCCAGGATCAGGCGATCTTTGAAAGTGCCAGGCTCGCTTTCATCTGCGTTGCAGATGACGTACTTGGGTTGTCCTTGCGCGCTGCGCACAAATGCCCATTTTCGTCCGGTGGGAAAACCTGCGCCGCCGCGCCCCTGCAGATCCGATTTTTCTATCTCCGCGATGACTTGCGCCGGCGTCATGCTGGTCAACGCTTTGCCCAGCGCGCTGTAACCGTCGTGCAGCAGGTAATCATCCAGGCTTTCGGGGTCTATCACGCCCGCACGGCTCAAAACAACGCGCTGCTGGACAGGCAATGTCCCCAGCCGCGTTCGCAGCCACGCAATCTCGCCGACCGGTTCGTGCATTTTCCCCAGCAAGCTTTTCACAATATGCCCATGTAGCAGATGCTCTTCCACCAAAATGGGAACATCCTCTGCGGTCACGGGAGAGTACACCACAGCTTCGGGGTAGATAATCACCAGCGGTGTTTCTTCCCAATCGCCCACATCGGCGATTGTGCCGACTCTAATGTCCTCAGCCAGCCCCAATCGGCGTATCTCTGCCTGCAAAGCCTGGAACACATCACCCGCCCCATGTTCAATGCTGAGCGGATCATTCGAGACCAGCACCATGCTTCGGATCGGCTTCATCGTTCACCTCTTTGGAAAAACTTGTTTCCCTGCTTTTAATTCAGCCGCGCGGGACGTCAATCAACGGTATTTCGCCAGGATGAACGAGACGCGCTGCGGTGTGACGTGCCCGTAAATATCATCATCTACCACAATCACCGGCCCCACGCTGCAGATTCCCAGGCAGCTCGTTTGAAACAGCGTCCAGCGCCCGTCCGCGCTGGTCTCGCCGGGCGCCAGGCCCAGAAAATCATGCAACCTCTGAATAACCTGACGTCCGCCCACCACATGACAGGGGGCGCTCTCGCAATATCGAACAATGTGCCTGCCCACGGGCTTGAGGGAATACATGTGATAGAAACTGGCAATCGAATACAGATGACTGTCCGCCAGGAATAACCCTTCTTCTGGCGTGTTGATGCAGCGCCGGATTTTGCCCAACGCCTCGCCGGGGATATACCCCAGCGCCTGGTTGATCTCCCCCAGGATGGGGATCAACGCATCTCGTTGATCGCCGTGTTTCTCAATTGCCGCTCGGATGATGGCATCCAGTTGATTTTCTGAAACTTCCAGGCTCATTCTATTGCTCCTTATTCGCCGATGCAGCCTGATTAATAACTCTCAACCACGTATTCTGGCACGATCATGCCTCTTTTGATGTGCTGTTCGATGATCCGCCGCGCCACCTCAGGCGTCACTTTGCCGTAAGTGATGACTGGTTGGTTGTGCATCTGCACCTGAACGATGGGTTCCAGTACGCAGAGCCCTGGGCAGCCCGTCTGCGTCACCCGAATTCCGCTTAGATTTTGACTGGCGATGATCTGCTGGATCGCTTGCAGGGTATCTTTGGCTCCCGCGGCGATCCCGCAACTGGCCATCCCAATACGAATATGGATATTTCCTGCCGTTGCGGATCGCTGGCGTTCGGCGGCTTCTGCTCTGGCTTGCGCCAGGTCTTCCAGAGATTGAATGAGTTTCATCTTTCACAACCTCGTTGCTTGTATCCAATGGCTTTCAGGCAAGCTTTATGCAGCAAACAACCCCAAAATCCTCTATCTCCCAGTTCCTTGAGGAACGGGACTAAGGCGTGGGTGAATGACCACGGTTAAGTGTATAGGTATCTAGTTTGTATTTACAATAAAAAGCGCTTTCTGTCATTGGATTGCAGTTGATTTTTACCGGCAATTCGGGCAAAAAACGCCTGCACATTTGTTGTGAGGCGTTTAAGATTAAAGTTGAGATGGATCCAACTGGCTGGGAGGCGGCGGGGAATCAAATCGCCAGAGCTTATTTATCTTCTAATCGTCCGTCTAGCCACCAGACAGTTTTACTCCTCCACGGAGCGATGTCATTGCAAGGGGTGTTTCTTGCCCCGAAGCAATCTTCCGGCAGCTAGAAAACGACTTTGGCAGGGGATTGCTTCAGTCGCTGCGCTTCTTCGCAATGACATTTTGC
>JAGVAD010000010.1 GCA_020060465.1 Anaerolineales bacterium | reverse complement strand
GTTCTTCTCCTGGCTTGTTTTGGTGTGGAAACCTAACTTTGCCACGGTTTGGGCTTGTCGGCAAGCCTCTTTTTTGTTAATTTTGTCAATCAATCAGGAAGATTGGGATTGGGGGATTGCTTTTATTAATCCCACTCATTGGTAGCTTTTTCCTCTTAGGCTGGGTCGTTGAACTCGTCCGGCGGGTTATTTTGAACGACCCCGAACCCTTGCCAGATTGGAGCAACCTGATGGATTATCTGGTCAAAGGCTTCCAGGCCTGGGTGATCAGCCTGGTCTATTCGTTGCCCATCATAATCCTCTCCGTCTGCACCAATACCGTTCCGCTCTTATTGCAAGGGAATGGCGGCGATGATACCATGGCCACCATCGTTGCTCTTTTATCCATTTGCTTTGGGTGCGTCATTTTCTTGTTCAGCCTGGCGCTTGGCTTTGTTCTGCCGGCGGCGCTGGGTCAATTTGCCGCCACCGGTCAGATGGGCGCAGCCTTCCGCTTTTCTGAAGTGTTTGCCCTGGTGCGCGCTGCGCCGATGGCGTTTTTGTTGACCCTGCTGGGCAGCGTGTTAGCCAGCATTGTCGCCTCCTTGGGCGTTATTTTGTGCATCATCGGCGTCATTTTTACCTCCGCCTGGGCAGCCACAGTCACCGGTCACCTGTATGGGCAGGCCTATAAGACGGCTTCCGCCAGCCGGGGGATGCCAGCCAGCCCGGCTTATTAAGCCAGGCTCGTTCATAGGCAAAAAGACCAGGGATTTCAGTCCCTGGTCTCTTTGTTATGGCTCCATCCATTGAGGGTCAAATTTACGCTTTATCCCAACCTGGCGCGCTCTTCCGCCGCCACGCTCGGCTCCAATTTCTTGAACAGCGGCGCGGGTTGACGCAGCGCCTGTCCAGGCGGCAACTGACTGGGTTGCCACTGCCTCTTTGCGGCGGCTGGCTGATAGCGTAACACCGTATGGCTGCCAAGCTCGTCGTCCACCGTCTCGGTGAACTGGCTGCCAAAGAGCGGCGCGTCATATCCCAGGTAATGATGTAGCCGCTCGCTGGAAAATGGGATGAAGGGGGCAAACAGCACTTTTAGCGAGTCGATGGCACGCAGGGCGGTGTAAATGGTCTTGGCGGCGGCGGATTTGTCGCTCTTGATCTCAAACCAGGGCGCAGCCTGATCCAGGTATTTGTTCACCTCAGCCGCCAACCGCAGCGCCTCACCCAGGGCAGCGCGCAAGTGCACCGCCTCCAGCGGCTCGGCCACGCTCTGAAAACCGGCTTCGATGCTCTCTAATATCTGGTGATCTTCAGGGCGCAGTTCGCCCGGCTCAGGAACGCGACCTTCCCAATTCTTAAAGGCAAAGGACAACACGCGGTTCGCCAGGTTGCCCCAGGTGGCGACCAGCTCATCATTGTTGCGGCGCACGAAATCTTCCCAGTCCCAATCGGTATCCTTTGTCTCCGGCATGTTGACGGTCAGATAGTAGCGCAGCGGGTCCGGGTCGTAGCGGCTGAGAAAATCCAGGCCCCAAACCGCCCAATTGCGGCTGCCGGAGATCTTCTTGCCTTCCAGGTTCATAAATTCATTGGCAGGCACATCATAGGGCAATGTCAGCCGCTTTCCCTCCAGGTTTTCAAACAGTTTGCCAAACCACTCCCCGGCGCCGATCAACTGCCCAGGCCAGATCACCGCATGGAAAGGAATGTTATCTTTGCCGATGAAGTAATAAGCGCGGGCGTCCGGGTTATACCACCAGTTATGCCAGGCGTCCGGCTGGCTGCTGAGCCGGGCCAATTCGATGGTCGCCGAGAGATAGCCAATGACCGCTTCGAACCACACATAGAGGCATTTCCCATCCCAGCCTTCGACAGGCACCGGGATGCCCCAGTCCAGGTCACGTGTGATCGCCCGCCCGTGCAGCCCCTCCGCCTGGATCTGCCCCAGCGATTGGCGCAGAACATTCGGACGAAAATAGCTTTCCCGTTGACGCAGGAATTCCACAATAGCCGGCTCCAGCGCGCCCAGGTCGAGGTAAAAATGCTCCGTTTCTCGCAGTTCGGGTGTAGAGCCGTCAATCTTTGAGCGCGGGTTGATGAGCTGAGTGGCATCCAGCAGGCTGCCGCAACTATCGCATTGGTCGCCGCGGGCGTTCGAATAACCGCAGATGTAACACTCGCCTTCCACATAACGGTCGGGCAAGAAGCGTCCCTGGGTGGGTGCATACCACTGCTTTTGGCGCTCGGTATAGAGATAGTTGTTTTTCAGCAACGCCAGGAAAATATCCTGAGAGACTTTAAAATGATTCTGGGTGTGTGTGCTGGTGAATAGATCGTAGGTCAGGCCAAGCTTTTGAAAAAGCTCCAAAAAGCCCACATGGAATTTTTGATAGACCTCCAGCGGGGTGGTGCCTTCGGCGTCCGCCCGCACGGTGACCGGCGTGCCATGCGCATCGGAGCCAGAGACCATCGCCACCTGGTTGCCCGCCAGGCGGTGATAACGAGCGAAGATGTCCGCCGGCAAATACGAACCGGTCAGATTGCCAACGTGGATTTGCGAATTCGCATAAGGCCAGGCAACAGCTACAAGGATGTAATCAGACATGAGAACCTCCGATGATGCTTTCGAACAAAACAGGCTGCCCGTGTCGGACAGCCTGTGAAATTCCTCAAAAAGATAAGATTGCGTATTTTACTTTCTGAAATTGCCATCCGACTCACGCGTGAAAAGACATCGCCATGCTGCGCATCATGGCCATCGAATATTGATTGCGGGCATAGCACGTCGTGTTGGATGCCATTTCAGAAATTTCCTTTCCAGGCTCACTTAATCGAAGTTTAATGATACGGTCTGGATTTGTCAAGGGCGAGGTGCAATGGATCTCTAATTGAAGTCGCGTAACATTCTGGCGCGCGATGGCTGACGCAGGCGACGCAACGCTTTGCCTTCGATCTGTCGGATTCGCTCGCGTGTCAGGCCAAACTTCTGCCCTACTTCCTCAAGGGTATAGGGACGATCCTGCCCCAGACCGAAGCGCAAACGCAGGATGCGCGCCTCGCGCGGGGTGAGGGTGGCAAGCACTTCTTCGACGCGCTCGCGCAACATGTTCTCATAGGTAATTTGCGCCGGGCTGGGCGCCGTCACGTCTTCGACGTATGCGCCAAGCTCTGTGTCTTCTTCGCCCAGCGGGGTCTCCAGCGAAAGCGGGGTCTGAGAAACCTGTAACAGCCAGCGCAGCTTTGAGTAATCAAATTTCAGGTAAGCAGCCAGCTCTTGCGCAGTGGGAACGCGTCCCATCTGCTGCTCCAACTCCTGAGTGGCTTTATACACTTGCCGCAAGCGATCAATCATGTGCACGGGTACGCGAATGGTGCGTCCTTGATCGGCGATTGAGCGCACGATACTCTGGCGGATCCACCAGGTGGCATAGGTGGAGAAACGAAAGCCGCGCTGATGTTCGTATTTTTCCACTGCTTTCATCAGCCCCAGGTTGCCTTCCTGGATCAAATCCAGGAAAGGCACCCCTCGCCCCATGTAGCGGCGAGCAATGCTGACCACCAGACGCGTATTGGCTTTGATCAGCGCCTCGCGCGCCGCCTGGCCCTCTTGCACCAGGATCTCCAACTCCAGGCGAGCCTCGCTATCTCTTGAATTGGAGCGCATCAATTCCCGTCTTGCCTCCCGGCCGCGGCTGATCCGGATCGCCAGGTTGCGCTCATCTTCCACGTTGAGCAACGGCGTGAGCGCCATCTCTTTCAAATATAAACCGACGGTGTCATCGCTGGAGATGTTCTCCAGCAAGAAGGGGGATGGCGCGTCATCCAAACCTGCATCCGCCTCGCCTTCACCTTCGATTTCCCCTTCAATATCCAGGATTTCTGCTCCCAGAGATCGCAGGGCGCTGCTCAAGCGGTTGATCTGTTGGTCGGTGCGCGCTGCCGCTGGAAAGACCTCCACGATGTCTTCGATCGTCAGACACCCCTGACGCTCGGCGCGATCCAATAACTTCTTGATCAATTGGCTATTCTGAATCGTTTTTCGAGAATAAGCCATGCATACGCTCCAGGTGTGTGTGGGGGGATAAGGCGGTGTTCATTCTTGATGGCGCTCGTTGAGCGACTGTCCTGGCCGTTGGAATGTTCAATCAAGCAAGCCCGTCAGTTCATCCAGGCGCGAGTCAATCGTTTCTTCCGCATGGCTGTGAAAATTTTCGTTCAGATTTTCCCCACAAATTGGACAAAGACCTTTACAATCGGGTTTGCACAAGGGACTGATCGGCACTGCGAGCAACATTTCTTCGCGCACGATGGGCGCCAGGTTAATTTTACCGGTTTCTGGCAACAACAGACCAGAATCGGTCATTGAGTCTGGCGTGAATGCAAAGAGGTCTGTAAAATCAATCTGTAGAGGTTGCTGGAATTCTGTCAGGCAACGGACGCATTCTGCGCCGACAACTGCTTGCATCTTGACCTGCACCAATAAGCCTTGCGCGGTGCGCGTTACCCGTGCAACGCCCAACAAAGCATTCAGGTCAAGATCGGGCGGCAGATGGATCGCAGGGACATCGAAGGGGAATTCCCGGCTGTAGCCGACGGTTTCATGAATAATGAAGCCGACATTGAGCCGGAGAATATCAGCTGGATAAAACATGCGCTGATTATAACATGGCGGCGAAACTTAGCGCCATTAAACTGATCGAATCAAGATTGAATATGTCAAGAATATTGTTAGCCACCAATAACCCCGGGAAACTGCGAGAAATCCAGGCGATCTTGCATGAATTGAAGGTGGAGATGCTGACCCCGCGCCAACTAAATTTGGACTTGAATGTGGCGGAAACTGGCCTGAGCTATGCGGAAAACGCGGCGCTGAAGGCAAAGGCATTTGCTCAGGCGTCGGGCATTCTGGCTCTGGCGGACGATTCTGGCCTGGAAGTGGATGCTTTGGATGGAGATCCGGGAATACACTCTGCCCGTTTTGCGCCCTGGCCAAACGCCACCGACGCCGACCGACGCAGGGTGTTGCTGAAGCAGCTACAAGGTAAGCCGCGCCCGTGGACGGCGCGCTTTCGCTGTACCGTGGCGATTGCGAAACCTTCACAGACAAGCATTGAAGTCTATTTTGCGGAGGGCGTATGCGAAGGCGAAATCCTCCCCGAGGAACGCGGCGTCAATGGCTTTGGCTATGATCCGCTTTTCCTGCTCCCGCAGCTCGGGAAGACAATGGCAGAACTGACTATGGATGAGAAGAATCGTCTGAGCCACCGGGCGCGTGCGCTGCACGCCGCGCTGCCCATGCTGAGAGAACTGTTGAAATCCTGAAAAATTTAGAAAAATTCCTTCTCAACACAAAATTTTGAGTTATCATTCAGTCATGCGCGTTGCCGGCTCTTCGTCGTTGATAGATTGGATCGCCCTCACCGTTCGCTGGTTAATGTTGATCGGCGCGGCTCTGTGGTTAGCCTATCTGAACAATCTAGATGTTTATTTTGGTGTCCTGATTATTGCGGCCATTTTATGGAATTTAGCTGCGACCATTTTGGTAGCTGCCAACCACGCCTCCACGCCTTTCCCGCAGATCTGCGTGGTTGGGGATTTCATTTTTGCCCATCTGATTTTTTACCTGGGGTTCTCGAATACCAACCTGATATGGGTCGGATTACTGCCTCTGGCGACTGCCGCTCTTTATTTTCGCTGGATCGGAGCCGCCTCAATCCTGATCTTGAACACATTGATCCAGACCTGGCTTTATTCGCCGGGACATACCATGGTGGAGATCGGAGTCTTTGTTGCCATTTCTCTGCCAATGTACGCACTGGTCGGTTTTATGAGCGCCTATGGCAGCCAGAAACTCGCCTCCGGGGCGATAGCTCCGTTCCGCAAAGGAAAATTACATCTATCCGCCGGCCTGGAAAAGAAGGACCGTGAGCGACGGCGTACGATCTTCGATTTAATCTCTGCGCTGAGCGCTTCTTTGAACTATCAACGAGTGTTGGAGACATCGCTCGACCTTACGGCGGAGACTCTTGGTGAACTGGATGCGCCGGAGGTGGATAAATTGGTCAGCGCAGTTTTGCTGTTCAACGATGTCAACCAAAAATCCCCAGAACTGCGCATGGCCACGGCGCGCAATGTACTGCCGTCGGATCGCGATGTTTGTCTGCCGGGGGTGAGCGGCCTCCTCGCCCACGCCATTGACGAGGGCGAGCCGAGCCTTTCGCGCAATCTCAGCGGCGACGCAGAGCTAAATCAACTGGCGTCGCTGAGAAGTTGCCATTCAGCCTATTGTTTGCCATTGCGCACTGGATTGGACGCCTACGGCATCTTGCTCTTCGCTCACCCCGACGCGGATTTCTTCACCCCCGATCGGCGCGAGGTGTTGGATATTATTGCCAAACAATCGGTCATTGCCATCCAAAACGCCCGTCTGTATCAGGATTTGGAGCAGGAAAAAAACCGCATGGCCGAGATACAGGAAGAAAGCCGGAAGAAGCTGGCTCGCGACCTGCATGATGGGCCAACACAATCCATCTCGGCGATTGCCATGCGTGTGAACTTTGCCCGCCGCCTGATGGAGCGCGACCCCAGGGCAGCCGCAGAGGAACTGTACAAAATCGAGGAGCTGGCTCGCCGCACCACAAAAGAAATTCGCCACATGCTCTTTACTTTGCGGCCATTGGTGCTGGAATCGCAGGGACTGGTGGCGGCGCTTGAATCAATGGCGGATAAGATGCGTGAGACGTTTAATCAAAATGTGATTATTCATGCCGATCCACGCGTCATTGATGTATTAGAAGCTGGGAAGCAAGCCATCGTGTTCTACATTGCTGAAGAAGCGGTGAATAACGCCCGTAAGCATGCCCAGGCGGAGCATATTTGGGTGCGCTTGAAAATGTTGCGCGATGGTTTGAGCCTGTTGGAAGTGGAAGACGATGGGACGGGTTTTGATGTCAACTCGGTGGGGAATTCTTACGAAAGTCGCGGCAGCCTGGGCATGATTAACTTGCGCGAGCGCACCGAGCTGGTCAATGGCGTATTGCGCATTGATTCGGCCCCGGGGCGAGGAACCCGCGTTCAGGTGGTGATCCCGCTCACCGAAGAAGCCGCGGATCGCATCCATCGCGCCACGTAAGGAATGGCTATGCCTATCGCCGCGGAGATTTATTATTCAGTACATGCAGACAGCAGCGAAGGTCAGCGCCCGCCGGTGGTTTTGATCCACGGCGCAGGCGGAACACATCTATTCTGGCCTTCCGAAGTACGACGGCTTGCGGGGTATCGTGTTTATGCGTTGGATTTACCCGGGCATGGCAAATCCGGGGGGCGCGGTCTGCAGACCATTTCGGCTTACTGCCAGGCGGTACGCGCCTGGTTAGAGGCGGTAGGTCTGCACAGCGCGGTGTTTGTCGGCCATTCGATGGGCAGCGCCATCGCCCTCACCCTGGCGCTGGATGATCCCGAACACGTCCTGGGGTTGGGTCTGATTGGGGCATCGGCGCGGCTGCGCGTGGCCGCGGATCTGCTCGAAAACGCCTCGAACCCTGCCATGCAGCAAAAGGCAATCGAGCTGATTGTGCAGAGGTCGTTCAGCCCCCAGACGCCGGCATCCTTTGTGCGGTTGGCGGGCAAGCGACTGGCAGAAGCCCGTCCCAGTGTGTTGTATGGCGATTTTTGCGCCTGCAACGATTTTGATGAGATCGCGCGTGTTGGGCAGATCCGCGCCCCAACCCTGATCATCTGCGGCGCGGAGGATCAGATGACGCCGCCGCGTTTTGCCCGCTCGTTGAGCGAAGGCATACCCAACTCGACGCTGAAGATGATCCCCTCTGCCGGTCACATGGTCATGTTAGAGCAGCCACGCGCTACCGCGGCGGCCTTAGCCGAGTTTCTGGCGGGGATTGCCTATTATTAAGATCAGGGCGAGCAGTTTACATCTGCCGTCACACGCACCGTCGCCTGCTTGCCGGATTGGGTGTTGACCAGTTGAGGGGCTATTCACCTGTCAAAATAATTGCGCTAACTGGAGTTCAGAATGATCCGGTTTTGACCTCTCCGGCACGTCTGTAATTAGCAATCATTACTCCACTTGGTAAAGGTTGAGCTTCGATCAATTCAAAGGAAGCAGGAATCGTACCTTTATCAAACAAGCGCTTTCCCATGCCGAGCGTCACAGGAAATATCTTGAGCCAAAATTCATCTATCAAATCATGCTCCAATAACGTCTGAATGAGATTGCTGCTGCCATGCACTTGTAATTCAGGGGCATCTTGTTCTTTGAGCCTTTTTATTTCCTGTACAACATCACCGCTCAGAAAGACCGACTTGCTCCACTGGTGGGTTGTGAGTGTATTCGAAGCAACATACTTTGTCGCTTTGTTGATGCCAGCTCCCTCATCTTCATGATGTGGCCAATATGCCGCAAATATCTCAAAAGTTTTTCTACCCAACAATAAATCAAAGGGGTGGCTCATCTGCTCAGTCATAATTTCGCCTAAAGAATCATCAAAGTATGGAACCGTCCATCCACCATACTTGAAATTGCCGCTGTCATCCTCTCCTGGGCCACCGGGCGCTTGCATAACGCCATCCAGTGAAATAAAAGTTAAAACCATGATTTTTCTCATCTACGACTCCTGATATGACTTCAAGAAATGGAAGTAACCAATAGCTGGCGTCAGCCGTCTTGCGAAGCGCAGCGAGGCGAGGCTATCAGGTGGATGCGCGCGTTAGGCGGCTACGCTTCATCTTACTTGCTTACGTGCTTGAAGCCATCGCTCAAAAGAGGCTGGACTTTCGGTTGATTTCTTGCCTAGCAACAGGCCTTCGACACCAATATCTTCATCCAGGTCAGGCCAATAGATGCCATAGCCTGCGCCACTGATTTGAAAATTGGCGCGCTCCTCAGCCGTTCCGTATGCTAGGCGC
>JAGVAD010000003.1 GCA_020060465.1 Anaerolineales bacterium | reverse complement strand
TTCGCGTATGCTGCGTCTGAGAGGAAAATCGTCTCTCTGTGACCTCTGTGAACTCGGTTTTGAGCCACAGAGAGCACAGAGAGCAAGAGAGAATGGAAGGAAATCTTCGCCTATGCTGCGTCTGAGAGGAAAATAGTCTCTCGGTGAACTCTGTGAACTCGGTTTTGAGCCACAGAGAGCAAGAGAGAATGGAAGGAAATCTTCGCGCATGCTGCGTCTGAGAGGAAAACAGTCTCTCGGTGACCTCTGTGAACTCGGTGGCGATATTTTCATCCTTCGGGGCGAACTGTTGGTGGCTAGGTCTGCACAAATTGTTGTCAAAGCGGAGTGGAGAAAGCATCAATGGTGGTTCGTACAAACCCACAACCCTTGATCAGGAGATAAAATGTCTGCAAACGAAACCAAAACCTACCCGTGTGAAACCTGCCCAATGCGAAAGCGAGCGGAAGAAAAACCAAAATCGTTGATGGCGCGCATCTGGCGCTGGCACACCACCTGGTGCCCAGGCTGGAAAGCCTATCAAAAACATCTTGCAGAGATAGCTCACTAAAATCATGAAGACCTCGCAGACTTCAACCATCTTGCGAGGTCTTTGCAATGAAAGGCATTATTAACTCAGACTTTATTCCTGTTTTCACCTTTTCATCCTAGAATTGTCATCAAGACATATCGGAGGCTACAAAAGTCTTGAGACTTTTGCAGTCTCAAATGGGTTTGCCGTATCCAAATAAAGCTCTGCCTTCGTAGTAGGGAGAAAAACTATGAAAAAAATGATGTATTTCACTTTGGTCTTGATGTTCCTGCTGGCGCCGCTATCTGTGGCGCTGGCGGAGGATGAACCGCCCCAACCGCAAATCCCCGCCGATGCGGACCAGCGCGTATTTCTGCCGGTGATGATGAGACAGCAATCTTACACTATATCCGGGCGTATCACGGCCAGCAATACTGCCCTGGGGAGCAGCACGGTTCCCTCCGAAACAGCTTTGGCAGGCGTGACGCTGCGCGATTCGCTGGGACGCACGGCGGTTACGGACGCTTATGGGCGTTTCACTATCAACGTGCGCGAGGGTGATACGGTTACACCAGAGAAGGTAGGATACTATTTCTACCCTACCTACATCAATGCAAACTCCAATCAAAACAACGCCAACTTCACCGGCTTCTCGCCCAGTGCGGATGCCGCGGCGCCCAATGCTCAGGTGATCCCTAACCCCAGCTTCGAAGTCGTGCCGTATTACTGGAACCCGATCAGCGGCAACGCCGCCGGTTACACACCTTATTACACCAACCTGAACGCCAATACCGGTGTGATGTCGGGATTTACCGGCATACGTTCGGGGCAATATAACTTTACCGAGAGCTGGTCGCGCTGGCGCACGCATGAGATCACCATCCCCACCCTGGCTACACAGGCAGATTTGAACCTGTTCATCTGGCCGCAGACGGCGGAAATACCCTTCGCCGCCACTGATGCCCAGGCAGGGGTAGCAGCCAAGCCTGAACCGCCGGCTGCCTTGATCGGCATGGACACCGAGTCGCCCGATGTGCCTACCCTGGGCTATGACGTGCAGTACGTGGCAGTGATAGATCCGATCACCAATGAAATCTTGCCGGGCGGCATCCTTTACTGGCAATTGCGCAATGACCAAGCCTGGCTGCCGATCGGACCGCTTTCCCTGCTGACATTCGCCGGGCGGACGGTGAAGATCGAGTTCGGCACGGTGAACGACACGGATGCTTATAAATCGCTGGCTTATTTCGACGACGTGACGTTAGACATCACCGAAGGCGCAGTGACCTGCACGAACGTCCTGCTCAACCCAGACATGGAAGGCGCCGGTGGATGGGTGTATAACTTACCACAAATTGTGCCTCCTCTCATTTCGACGGATTTCTTCTGGAGCCCAACGCACTCGCTAAAGACCGGCATCGCCGCCGCTGATACTTGGCAAAATTCAACTACTGAATCGTATCAGCCGTTCACCATTCCTACCACAGCCATTTATGCCCGCCTGCGCATGTTAATCTTGCCCAAGAGCACCAGTTGGTGGGGTTGGTATTCGGACCAAGAAGCGATCAATCTGGATCCTGCCAAGCAGGTGCCGCTCAGCCCACAAGAAACCAATCAGGTTGATTCCCAGTATGCTCACATCGCTGGTTCGGCCGGAGGAGAAGGACTGTATCTGCTGTTCAAGTACTTCGGCGTCGATTCGGCTTACTGGATTGCCAAATCCTACAATCTGCTCCCGCTGCGCGGTCAAACCCTGTCGGTGCAATTTGGCGTTGGGAATGTCACCAGTTCCTGGTCTAAGCAGGTGCTCTACACCGACGATGTATACCTGGACGTGTGCACACCCACACCGTGAACACATACCCTGAAGGTCTCCCAGGACCTTCAGGGTATGCTCGTGCGCTGAATTACAGACTTCAAAAGTCTTGGAGGCGAGGCCTTCGACTTTTGAAGTCTGCGCGTTTCATGAGCGCTTTCGGTCGGTTTTCTGCGCTGTTTCATCAGAAATATTTTCCTGCCACATTGGCAGCCATAGCACTCTGCGGGCTGGCTCTAGCTTTGCTGCGCTCGTCTGGTCCGTTGACCATTGATGAACCCACCTCGGCGAACGTTGCTCATGCTCCCCTGGCGGAGGCGATGGCGCAAATCAAGGGCAACAACGATGCGCTGCTCTACCTGCTTTCATTGAAGCTATGGACGAAGGTGTTTGGAGAAAGCGAGCTGGCGTTGCGCAGTTTCTCTGCGCTGTGCTTCGCGCTCACCATCCTTGTCGTTGGTCTGGCGGCGGCGCGCTTGCGAAGCACCTTTTCGGGCCTGATCGCCGCCGGGTTGGCGGCGGCCAGCTACAACACGGGGTTGACCTTCGCCAGCACGGCGCGGGCTTATGCTTTGTTGACTCTGATAACCTCGTTGGCGATGTATTGGTTCTTTTCTCTGGCCGAGTTGTACGCATCAGAGCGTAAGGCGTCCGCATGGGCAATGAGAGTTGCTCTCTTCACCGCGTTCCTGACAGCCGGTTTGCTGACTCACCCGTTGTTTGCTTTTTTCATCCTGGCGTTGGTCACAGCCTCGATTTTGATCTCCTTCAAGCTCTTTGTGCGCATGGTTTGGTTGGCTGGCATTGCCGTGGCTGTGTTTCTGCTCATTTGGGGAACAGTGCTCATTGAGCATTCGAGGATGGGCTTTCCGGCGACAGCCTGGATGACGCCGCCTCGCCCGCGCAATCTGCTCCAGGCTTATCTGAATCTGTGGGGCGAGCCAAAGACGTTGTTGGTTTTCGGCCTTAGCCTGGCTTTTTGGGCAATTGCTTGTTGGCAGGAAGGACATTTTACTTTACGCGGCGAGGAAAAAATTTGCCTGACAGTGGTCGTTTTGTGTGGCCTGGGAGTTTACACTTACTCGCATTTGCAGACCCCGATTTTCCATGGGGCGCGCACGCCGACGCTGTTCTTGGCGGCCAGTTGCTTGCTGGCTGCTCTGTTGTTGACGCGCTTCTCAGGCCGCGCCGCGCATTGGGCTGCTTCTATTCTGGTGGCGGCGCTTTTGGTGGATGCCGCGGTGAATGTTTATCAAGGGTTGATCGCGCCGCAACCCTATTCGGTAAGAATCAGTGTCGCGGCTGTGCTGCACCAGGCGGTATGCGACGATGTACTGGTGGCAAGCGGTGAATCTTACAGCGAAATTGCTTATTACTTGCGCAGGCTGGATGCCCCGGCTTGCTTGCGCCTGATGGGCTTTCCGTCTGAAATTGAGCGCCACATGGGGTGGATAGATGCCTTCGGTTTGCTGGAGAATAATGATGCCCTCGACCGCGAAATTGGGCGGCTCGCTGTCGCGCTGGCGCAGGGCGGGGCGGGCGCACGGGTCTGGTTGTTTCGCAGTCAGGATGCTACTTATGGACACAAGCAGATCGCTGACCACTTGGTTGCACGGTTGGATGCGCTGCTGGGTGCGGCGCAAACGCTCGATCTGCGCGGTTCGTTCTTCGATCAGGTATTGGTCTATCAGATAAAATAGCGGGTGCGCCTCTAAGATATTATGACCATCGGAAGGTTCGTCATGAACCAAAGACGTTTGCTTCTCCATCGGTTTCGTTTCATCCTTTCCTTCTTGCTGCTGGCGTTGGGCCTGGCACCGCTCTCTGCTGGGGCGGCGCCTGACGCCTGGACGCCTCTGGCACCGGGAATTGACTTCCAGATGTTCCATCTGACACAGCCGCGCCCGCTCAACCTGTTTGTGACGCGGCTCAACCGCAGCAACTCCATGGCGACCATTGAGACAGCCATTGCCAACGGCAGCCTGGCTAGTGGACGTCAGTCTATCAGTGGCATGGCCGCCCGCTATGACCAGGCGATCAATTATTGGGGCGAGACCTGGGGCAATCGCAATCGTGTGGTTGCGGCAATCAACGGCTATTATTTCAACCTGAGCAGCGGCGAGCCGCTCAGCGGGGTGATTCATTCCGGCTGGTATGCCAAACCTTTCAGCGATTATGTAGGCGACGCCGGTTTCGCCTGGAATCTGAACGGCGGCGCGTTCATCGGGCGCTGCGTTTACCACCAGGCGCGGGATCAGTTCTTCACTGTGCTGCGCAGCGGCGAAACACGGAAGATCAACGGTGTTAATGTCCCACGCCCTGCAGACAGCCTGGTGCTGTACACTCCACAGTATGCTGCATCTACACAAACCGACGCAACGGGTGTAGAAGTGCTGGTAGAAATGTCGCGCCCGGCCATGTTGCTGCCATCTCCGGCTCGCGCTTTGGGGACGGTGACGCGTATTCGAGATCGGCATGGCGATACCCCCATCCCTTTCGATCATGTTGTGCTCTCAGCAACGGGCAGCGCACGCGCGGATCTATTGCAGAAGCTCCTGGTGGGTGACGAGATCGGCATCTCTCAGGAGATCAGCGATTGCCCGTCTGCGCCGCAAAATTATTGGACGAAAACTTATGCCGCGTTGGGCGGCGATTATCACTTTCTGGTCAACGGCGTGGTGACTATTGATACAGATAACCCGGACGCCCGCGTGCCGAACTCGCGCAGCGCGGTGGGTTACAGCACGGTGTATGTCTATTTCATTGTCGCCGATGGCTGGAATCCGGGCGTCAGCGAGGGCGTTACAGTGCGTGAGCTGGGCGAGTTCGCTCGTAACACCCTGGGGGTCACCAACGCGGTGACGTTGGACAGCGGCGGTTCATCCACGATGGTGATCAACGGCTTGCCGGTCAATAATACCTACTGCAATTTCACCCGTCAGTGCGGCATGTCATCCGGCGGGCAGACCAGGGAAGCGGAGAAACCTGCCGAGGTGAACTCAAAGTACGCCGGCGCGGTCGCCAGCCCGGACTTCGAACCGCTGGTAGGGACGGCGTTGTTGATGGTCGCTGTGGAGCCGATCGCGCAGTCCAGGGTCTTTGTCCCCGATCAGACGGCGCTCACCCGCTGGCCGAGCGAATTGCGCCTGGGACCGGGGACGAATTACGCCGTGCAATCCATCTTGCCAGGTGGGGCAAGTGTGCGCATCGTGGGGATGCGCTACAAGGACTTGAACGGCGTGCTGGCGAAAGGGGCGTTCTGGCAACGGGTGGAGTATAGCGGCGGAGGCGAGGCGCTCGGCTGGGTGCGCCAGGACGACTTGATTTGGTTGCCGCCGCCCAGCGCTCAAAGTGTGTATTTGCCTTTCGTGGCGCGCTAGGAATGCGCGTTCAATACCAGCCGTTCCATTGGTCAAGGTAGTCTTTATCTTCTTGGGACAGGCTGCTCTCGCGCACTGCGCGGCGTAGCTCGGCGACCTCGCTATCATCCATGGGTAGCCAGTCTATTAGTTTTTGCTTTAGCCACAGCAGATGGGATGCGCTCGGATCGGCGAAGCCATTGCTGCTTTCCAGCCGCTGCATGCGCTGGTCAATGCTGAGGATAAGTTTGTAAATGTCGTCCACAGTTAACATAGGTGTGCTTCAACTTTCCAGTGACTTACGCAGGCTCGGATTCCAGGCGGCATTGTCCCATCCCCTGGGCAACGCCGGCGCCCACCCCGGCGAAGGCGGCGAAACGCGCCAACACTCCCATCACGCTCATCCAATAGCGGTCATAATTCAGCGTCGTAAAGCTCACCCAGCCCACGCCGCCCACCCGCAAACCGCCGTTCTTGCCGCCGACGGCGCGGCTGGACAGTTCGTAGCGGCCAATGGCGAGGCATTCGGCGGCGTAGCGGCGCGCCTCGGTGGGGAAGGCTACCGGGGCGAAGGCGTTCCATTTCTCCAGCAGGCTGCCGAAAACCAGCTCCGGCAGCGGTAGCGGGATATGCTTGCCGCCGCTTTTGAAAGATGCGGGGCTGGCAAAGCGCAAGCGCAGGCGGCGCGGCGGCGGCTCTTTGGCAAGCAGCAAGCTGGCGGAGAGTTGCGGATATTCTTGTAGGTCAGCCCACCCGTCCAGTTTGCCCACAGGGCGTTCGCCTTCTGCCAGCGGTTGAGAGCGCGCTGCCAGGATTTGAAACGGACGGCGGTCGAGCTCCACCTGCGCTCCGACGGCTAAGGGTCCTTCCTGGGCGGCTTCTAGCAAGATATGGGTCAATGGGTGGTGAAAGGATGTGAGGCGCAGCGCATAACGCCCCTGCGGGTCGAGAGCGCCGTGATCGAAGTTGCCCACCAGGGTGGAGGTTGTGAATGGGCGGATGGCTTGCCCGCTTTCATCGGGCGCTTCGTGTAGCTGTTCCGCCAGCGACGGATTGTATTGACGTGTGACATTGAGCAACAAGGCGTGGGCAGCGCGTCCCCACCACTGCGGCAAGGGGTCGGTGGGATCGGGCGCTTCCAGCGGCTGCAAGGTGAGGCAGAGGGAGAGCAGGTCGGCCATAGGCATCTCCGCTCAGCGCGTCTTGCGCGCTTCGTCGCGCACCATTTGCAGGTTGAGCACCTCAGCGACCTCGAAGCGCGGCGGCAGGCTGCCGGCGACAGGGCGCAGGCGCAGGATGGGTGGGAAATAGCCCATCTTGCCATGCAGCTCGGCGATCAGCAGGGCAGTGATGAAGTTCAGCGAGGGGGGGTTGATGAGCAGCGAGGCGTGTTGCCAATCCAACGCTGCCAGGCGCGGGTCAGCCAGCAGCGCGGCAAGCTGGGGCAGGAAAGGCTGCTGGTGATCGAACTGCACGCGCAGCTCGATTACTTCTTCGATGGATTGGCCGATAAGCGCC
>JAGVAD010000021.1 GCA_020060465.1 Anaerolineales bacterium | reverse complement strand
ACTGATCGTGCCGGTGGCGCTGGAGCAGGGCTCGCGCTTCGCCATCCGTGAAGGCGGTCTCACCGTCGGCGCCGGCGCAATCACCAAAATCCTGGATTAGGAGATCCGACATGGCGAAGCAAAAGATACGTATCCGTCTGAAAGCTTACGATCATCGTGTTCTGGATCAGTCCGCCAAACGCATTGTGGAGACTGCTGAGCGAACCGGCGCCCGAGTTGTGGGTCCTGTACCCTTGCCAACTCGCATAGAAAGGTTTACAATACGGCGCTCGACTTTCATTGATAAGGATTCCCACGAGCATTTCGAAATCCGCACGCATAACCGGCTGATTGATGTATTGGACCCGGATTCGAAGACCATTGATATGTTGATGCGTCTTAATCTGCCTGCGGGCGTGGATATCGAAATCAAGATTTAAGTGTTGCAGCATCTGGCGCAGGCCGCCGGGTGCATCAAAATTGAAGCGTTAGCAGACAGCGCAAGAACGATTTTGTCCGTGGGGCCGCCAGAGACACATTTGCCCCTCGGCAGGTTGCTTGACTGCGTTGTGGTCAGGGATGATGCAGTCCAGCCCAGGCTGACAGTCCCGAAACTATTTTGCAAGGAGACAACTGAGATATGTTGAAAGGGCTGATTGGCAAGAAAGTCGGTATGACCCAGATTTTCGACGAGGCCGGGGTTGCTATTCCGGTGACTTTGATCGAAGCTGGGCCATGCTATGTAACCCAGGTGCGCACACCTGATAAGGATGGCTATTCGGCGGTGCAGTTGGGTTTCGTCGAGGCAAAGCCTAAGCGTCTTTCGGGTGGACAACTCGGGCACCTCAAGCGCAACAATCTTCCCCCGTTGCGCTTTTTGCGCGAGTTTCGCGCCAAAGAACCGGGGTTGAGCGAAGGCGACCCGGTAAAGGTGTCCGTCTTCGCGGTGGGCGATGCAGTGGATGTGGTTGGCACCAGCAAAGGCAAGGGTTTTCAGGGCGGTGTGAAACGTTATCATTTCCGCGGCGGTCCGAAAACTCACGGTCAGTCCGACCGTCATCGCGCCCCTGGTGCGCGTAGCTCAGGTACTACGCCTGGTCGAGTCTATAAAGGCTCGCGAGGTCCGGGGCACATGGGCAGTGAGCGCGTAACCACACAAAATTTGAAGGTTGTGTTGGTGGATGAAGAACGCAATCTGTTAGGCGTGCGCGGCGCCGTACCTGGGGCAAAGGGCGGCATCCTGCTGATTAAGGAGGCGCGCAAGCAATAGTTGCGCCCTCGATCGAATGGGAGTTAGGTGACATGGAAGTAGATGTCTTGAACATGGAGGGGCAGAAGGTCAGCAGCGTAGATTTGCCTGCGGCGATCTTCGAAGCCCCGATCAACATCGATCTGATGCACCAGGCTTATGTACGCCAGATGGCGAACGCACGTCTGGGCACGCATAAAACCAAGGGCCGCAGCGAAGTCTCCGGCGGCGGACGCAAGCCCTGGCGGCAAAAAGGCACTGGCCGCGCACGGCAAGGTTCCACTCGCGCCCCGCATTGGGTCGGCGGCGGTAAGGTGCATACACCCAAACCGCGCGATTACAGCCAGGCGATGCCGCGCAAAATGCGTCAGGCTGCCCTTCGTTCTGCTCTTTCAGCGAAAGCTGCGGAGAAGGGCGTTGTGGTAGTGGATGCCTTGACTTTGCCGGAAATCAAGACGCGCAGGATGGCGATGGCGCTAGACCGCATCGTGGGTGATGCCAGCGCATTGATCTTGATCCCTGAAAAGAATGAAGAATATCAGCGCGTGGTGCTTTCGACCAATAATTTACCGGACGCCAAGACCTTGTTGGTGAATTATCTGAACATCCGCGATCTGCTCAGCTATGACCGGCTGATTGTGCCATTGCCGGCTCTGGCGATGTTAGATACGCTGTTAGGGAAATAGTGGAGGCAGCCATGACGACATATTACGATGTGCTTCGCCGCCCGATCATCACCGAGAAAAATAACTACCTGAACAGCGCGCTGCATCAATACGTTTTTGAGATTGCGCCCGAAGCTACCAAGATCATGGTGAAAGATGCGGTAGAGAAGTTATTCGATGTGAAGGTTGTGCGGGTTAATGTAATCAACGTGCCAACCAAACGCAAGCGCAATTTGCGCAATCGCAGGACGGTGAACCGCCGTACTAGCTACAAAAAGGCGATTGTCACATTGGCGCCGGGCGATACCATTGCAGTCTTTGAAGGAGTGAAATAATGGGCGTAAAAAAGTTCAAACCCATAACTCCTGGTCAACGCGGCATGACCGGCTATACCTTCGAGGAGATCACCAAGAAGGAACCGGAACGCTCATTGCTCAAACCGCTGCGCAAAAGCGGCGGGCGAAATATGTATGGCCGGGTAACGGTTCGCCATCGCGGCGGCGGCAACCGGCGCCACATCCGTATCGTGGATTTCAAGCGAGACAAACTGGGCATTCCAGCTCGCGTGGCGGCGATCGAATATGACCCGAACCGCACCGCTCGATTGGCGCTGCTGTTTTATGTGGATGGCGAAAAGCGATACATCATCGCACCGCAAGATCTGCGCGTCGGCGACCAGGTGGTTTCTGGCCCGCAGGCGGAAGTACGGCCGGGCAACAGCCTGCCCATTGCCAATATTCCGGTGGGCACCCTGGTGCATAACATTGAGTTGAAAGAAGGCAGGGGCGGGCAATTAGTGCGCGCCGCCGGCGGCGCCGCCCAGTTGTTGGCAAAAGAAGGCGATTACGCCCAAATCCGTATGCCATCGGGCGAGGTGCGCCTGGTGCGCCAGACCTGCTACGCTACGATTGGACAGGTGGGCAACCTGGATCATAGCAACGTCAAGTTGGGCAAGGCTGGTCGCAAGCGCCATTTGGGCATCCGTCCCACGGTGCGTGGCTCTGCAATGTCGCCGCGCGATCACCCGCACGGCGGCGGCGAGGGACGTCAACCAATTGGTATGCCAGGGCCTAAGACGCCTTGGGGCAAACCCACTCTGGGTTACAAGACTCGCCGGAACAAGACGACGGATAAATATATTCTGCGCCGGCGTGGGAAGAAGCGATAGGTCAAGGATTTTGGCGAACATCTCGCGGGATGAATTACATCTGGTGAGATTGTTGGAGAAGGAACTATGGGACGATCACTGAAAAAAGGTCCTTATATCGATCCGAAGCTTCTGGCGCGGATCGAGGCTATGAACGAAAGAGGCGATAAGAAGGTTATTCGCACCTGGAGCCGCGACAGCACCATTTTCCCCCAAATGGTGGGCCACACGATCGCCGTACACGATGGCCGCCGACATGTGCCGATTTATATCACCGAGAACATGGTGGGGCATAAGTTGGGCGAATTTGCGCCCACCCGCACCTATCGTGGGCACGTCGCCGAGAAGAAATCGAAACGAGGGTAAGCGATATGGCTACGGATATTTTTGCTCAGGCTCGTTTCATTCCGGTCTCGGCTCAAAAAGCACGTTTGGTAGCCGATCTGGTGCGCGGCAAAGACGCGGTTGAAGCGCTTACGATACTGAAGTTCACCACCAACCACGCGGCGCGGCCGATCTCGAAGGTTCTTGCTTCGGCGGTAGCTAACGGCGAAGAAAACTTTGGCGTCAGCCGGGACGAATTATATGTCTATCGAATATTTGCCGACGAGGCGCCCACTCGAAAATGGCGTCGTTTCGGCGCACGTGGGCGCTTCAAGCCCTGGCTGCGGCGTTCTTCGCACATTACGGTAATCCTGCGCGAGCGGGAAGCGTGAGATAAGGAGATCTTATGGGTCGTAAAGTTAATCCAATCGGGTTTCGTTTGAAAATCAACAAGACCTGGGAAGGGCGCTGGTTTGCCGAGGGTGATGAGTATGTCAAGAACCTGCACCAGGATTTTCACCTGCGTGACCTGGTGCGCGCCGAAGCGCCCAAAGCTGGCGTCTCGCGCGTGGATATCGAACGCTTCCCTGGAAAAGTCAAGGTCATTGTGCATACAGCCAAGCCCGGCATTTTAATTGGCCGCAAGGGCGAGAATGTGAAGAAGATTCGCCAGAGCCTGGAAGCCGTGGTGGGCAAAAAGATTGACCTGGAAATCAAGGAAATCAAATCGCCAGACCTGGACGCTTATCTGGTGGCGAATAATATCGCCGAACAGCTTGAGCGACGCATCAGTTATCAGCGGGCGATGAAGCGCGCCATCCAACAGGCCATTCGCCAGGGCGGCGAAGGCATCCGCGTGGAAGTTTCTGGTCGCCTCAGCGGCGCTGAAATGGCGCGCTCGGTGAACATGCGCGAAGGGCGCGTCCCTCGCCAAACGCTGCGGGCAGATATTGATTACTCCAAGGCGGAAGCCTTAACCACCTACGGACGAATTGGCGTCAAAGTGTGGATCTATCGGGGCGAAAAGCTTCCAGAGTTAGAGGAAAAGCCCGAGGCCACCGAGGGCGTCTATGTCAGTGAGTAAGAGGGTGTCACGATGTTAATGCCAAAGCGTGTTAAATGGCGCAAGCAAATGCGCGGCCGCATGAAGGGACTTTCGTATCGCGGCTCTGAGGTTATTTTTGGTGATTTGGGTTTAAAGGCGTTAGAACCGGGCTGGGTCACCGCCCGTCAGATTGAAGCAGCGCGGCGCGCCATCGTGCGTACCATGCGCCGACGCGGCAAATTCTGGATCCGCATCTTCCCCGATAAACCGGTCACGCGTAAACCAGCCGAAACCCGTATGGGTAAAGGCAAGGGAAATGTGGAGTATTGGGTGGCGGTGGTTCGCCCGGGCCGCATCATGTTTGAAGTTGGCGGCGGTCTTCCGCTCGAAGTAGCACAGGAAGCGTTACGCCTGGCTCAATATAAATTTTCGATTAAGACCAAGATTGTTGGGCGTTTGGATCAATCCGGAGGCGAAGGATGAGCGAGAAAACGAAAAAACTTCGCGACTTATCTTTGGATGAGCTCCGCAAACAATTGAACGATGCCCGTGAAGAGTTAATGAATCTGAGGTTTCAGCAAGCAACCGGTGAATTGACCGACTTCACCCGCTTGCGCCATACCCGCCGTCAGATCGCGCGATTGATTACCCTATTGGCGGAGCGCGAACGTGAAGCGGCGATGGGAGGTACGAAATGAACACTCGTCGTCGAATGGTTGGCGTTGTGACCAGCGACAAGATGCAAAAAACTGTGGTCGTGGAGGTCTCTCGTACTTACCGCCACCAACTGTATAAGAAGGTGGTTCACTCTCGCCAGCGTTTTATGGCGCATGATGAATTGGGTTGCCAGGTTGGCGACACAGTTCAGATCGTGGAAAGCCGACCGATCTCCCGTCGCAAGCATTGGGTGGTTGAAGCGATTTTGCGCCGCGAAGTTGGCGCTGGAGAACCCGCGCTGAGCGATGAGCTTGGCCTGGAGAGTGTGGAATGATTCAGCAAGAAACGCGTTTGAAAGTAGCTGATAACACCGGGGCGCGTGAGTTGCTGGTGATCCATATCATGGGAGGCTCTACCCGCCGTTATGGTCGCGTGGGCGATGTGGTTGTGGCAGCCGTCAAATCGGCCGCGCCGCAAGGCGCCGTCAAAAAGAGCGAAATTGTTCGGGCGGTGATTGTGCGTTGCGCAAAAGAGTGGCGCCGCGAGGATGGATCCACGATCCGCTTCGACGATAACGCGGCGGTCATCCTCGACACAGACGGCAAGAACCCCAAAGGAACCCGCATCTTTGGCCCGGTGGCTCGCGAATTGCGCGAAAAAGGTTTTATGAAGATCGTTTCTCTGGCCCCGGAAGTCTTATAGGGTTGGAGGGCGAGTGTTGGATATGCAGGAGCGAGAGCCGTGAAAGTAAAGATTCGCAAAGGTGATACCGTTGAGATTATCAGCGGGCGATTGGAAGATAAGGGTAAGCGCGGCGAGGTGATCAAAGTGCTTCCAGATGAGCGCCGCGTAGTGGTGCAGGGCGTGAACATCCGCAAGAAGCACCAGCGTCAGGTGCAGACCCAGGGCCGCACCCTGAATCCAGGCATTATTGAATTTGAAGGGCCGATTTCGATCTCGAACGTGATGCTGGTTTGTCCTCAATGCGGCGAACCGACGCGCGTCGGCGTCATCCGCAAAGAAGAAGGCGCTTTGCGGGTGTGTAAGAAATGTCAGGCGCAGTTCAATTAGCCTGTTTGGAGCAAGATTATGAGCCATGTGCTAAAAGAACGTTACATGAAAGAAGTTGTGCCGAGCCTGATGAAAACGCTCAATTTGAGCAACGTCATGCAGGCGCCGCGCATTGAAAAGGTCGTGGTCAACATCGGTTTAGGCGAGGCCCTGGATAACGCCAAAGCGTTGGATGCCGCGGTGGCAGACCTCACCGCCATCACGGGCCAGAAACCTGTGATCACCAAAGCGCGCAAGTCCATCGCCAACTTTAAGTTGCGCGAGGGCCGCGCCATTGGTGTAAAGGTCACGTTGCGCGGCGAGCGCATGTGGTCCTTCCTGGATCGCTTGATGAACATCGCCTTGCCGCGCGTGCGCGATTTTCGCGGCGTTTCGGCGGACTCGTTCGATGGACGGGGCAACTACACCCTGGGCTTCCGTGAACAACTGGTGTTCCCAGAGATCGAGTACGACAAGATAGATAAACTCAGAGGGCTGGAAGTCACGATCGTTACTACCGCCAGAAATGACGATCATGGCAGGCAGCTATTACGGATGCTCGGCATGCCGTTCAGGAAGGAAGGTTAACCGATGGCGAAGAAATGTATGATGATCCGGGAGACGCGGCGTAAATATGCCGTCCGCGTACGCAATCGCTGCAAGGTGTGTGGGCGACCGCGCGGATATCTTCGACGCTTTGGTTTATGCCGGATCTGTTTTCGCGAGCTTGCGCTCCAGGGGAAGATCCCTGGGGTGGTGAAATCTTCCTGGTAGCCGGGCGGAGGATGTAAAGATGATAATTACCGATCCAATTGGCGATATGTTGACTCGCATCCGCAATGCGATTATGGCCGGCCATAGTGTGGTGGCTTTGCCCAGCTCGAAGATTAAAGAAAGCATTGCCCGGATATTGCAGGAAGAAGGGTACATCAGCGGCTACGAAGTGGTGGACGGCAAAGTTGCCGGTTCAAAAGTCCTGCGTCTCCATTTGAAGTACGTGGGAGAACGGCGTGAACGCCGACCGGTGATCACCGGTCTGGAGCGCGTCAGCCGCCCTGGCCGCCGGGTGTACACCGGCAAACAGGAAATACCATGGGTGCTATCAGGGATTGGCATTGCCATCCTTTCCACGCCCAAAGGTGTTATGACCGGGCAGCGCGCCCGCCAGCTTGGAGTTGGCGGCGAAGTGCTGTGCAAAGTCTGGTAAGGAGGCAGAATGTCTAGAATTGGTCGCTTACCAGTTGTAATTCCGAAAGGCGTAGATATCCAGATAGACGGCGCTACGGTGCGCGTGAAGGGTCCGAAAGGCGAGATGATGCAGACCTTTCCGCCATCTATGCAGATTTCTATAGAGAACAATGTGCTGGAGGTCAAAAGGGCAACCGATGGCCGTATTGACCGCTCGCTGCATGGTATGACCCGCTCGCTGATCAACAACATGGTGGTTGGGGTCAGCGCGGGGTTCGAAAAAATCCTGGAAATCAACGGCGTGGGCTACCGCGCGGAAATGCAGGGCAAGAACCTGGTCTTGTATGTGGGATATTCACATCCTGTGGTGGTGGAACCGCCGCAAGGCATCTCTTTCGATGTGGATATGAAAACCCGTCAGATCAAGGTGATGGGCTACGATAAGCAATTGGTAGGCCAGATTGCCGCGGATATCCGCAAAGTGCGTCCGCCAGAACCCTATCAGGGTAAGGGAATTAAGTATTTGGATGAGAAGATCCGCCGTAAGGCTGGAAAAGCGGGTAAGGTGTAAAAATGAGCGCCAAGAATTCACGAAGCGAAGCTCGTATCCATCGGCATGCGCGTGTGCGCAAGAAAGTATCCGGCACCCCAACCCGTCCCCGCTTGAGCGTGTACCGCAGCCTGGCAGAAATTTATGCCCAGGTGATAGACGATCAGGCTGGTCGTACACTGGTGTCTGCTTCTAGCATTGACCACGAGCTGCGGGCGAAGATGAATGGCATGAAGAAAACCGAACAGGCGCGCCTGATTGGTTTAGCCATCGCCGAGCGCGCCCGAGCAATGGGCATTCAACAGGTGGTGTTTGATCGCGGCGGTTACCGGTATATGGGCCGGGTGAAGGCATTGGCCGACGCAGCCCGCGAGGGCGGTTTGGAATTCTAGTAGAGGCTGGTGAACTTACCGCCCTTGCTAAGGAGAAATGTATGTCGGACTACGAGTTTTCTGAATACACATCCACTGAATTAGACGAGCGCGTGGTGGACATCGCTCGCGTTGCCAAAGTGGTCAAAGGCGGCCGGCGTTTCAATTTTCGCGTCACCGTTGTCGTTGGAGATGGTCGCGGCAGCGTCGGCGTTGGCACCGGCAAGGCTAACGCTGTGCCAGACGCCATGCGCAAGGCTTCCGAGCATGCTCGAAAGAATATGCATAAAGTCGCCACGTACAAGACCACCATTCCGCATGAAGTCATTGGTCAGGTGGCTGGAGCAAAGATCTTACTGAAGCCGGCTTCGCCTGGAACGGGCGTCATCGCCGGAGGCGGCGTGCGCGCCGTATTGGAGGCGGCCGGGATTTCGGATATCTTGACCAAGTCCCTGGGCAGCAGCAATATCCTCAATGTGGTTACCGCCACGATGCAGGCCTTGGATCAGCTAAAGTCTCCTGAGGAAGAAGCCGCCCGACGCGGTAAAAACGCCAAAGACCTGTTGCCCTTCTGGGATCGGAGGAAGAATGGCTAAGAAAGCAGTTTCTTCTGAACCACAGGAGCAGCCGAAAGTGCTGCGTATTACGCTGGTGAAAAGCCCGATTGGTTATTCCAAAGTGCACAAAGCCACTGTGCGTGCGCTTGGATTGCGGCGTATGCATCAAACCGTTGAGCAGTTAGACACGCCAACTTTGCGCGGGATGCTGGCGAAGGTGGCGCACCTGGTCGAAGTCGAACAGGAAGTATAGGGAATCGTATGAAACTACACGATCTTAAACCCAACCCAGGGGCGAAGAAAGACCGTAAGCGCGTGGGACGCGGCATCTCGGCTGGTCAGGGCAAGACGGCCGGCCGGGGCACCAAGGGACAGGGCGCGCGTTCCGGCGGCGGCACTCGCCTGTATCATCAGGGCGGCAACCTGCCTTTCTTCCGCCGTTTACCCTTCGTGCGCGGCAAAGGCTTCACCCCGCTTAATCGCGTTGAATACAACGAGGTCAACCTGGATCAGTTGATGGATAAATTCGCCTCCCAAAGCGAGGTGAACCCAGAAACGCTGAAGCAGGCGCGCTTGTTGCGCGATCCGCGTAACCCGGTGGTGATTTTGGGACGCGGTGAAGTTACTCAGGCGTTGAATGTGCGCGTCCACCGCATCAGCGAAGGCGCTCGCGCCAAAATCGAAGCCGCCGGCGGCCGCGTCGAGTTGATTGAATGAGCCACTTGCGTAAGGAGCTTACCCTATGAAACGCTCTTCCTGGCGTTATCTCTGGACTTCGCAAGATATTCGCCGCAAGCTGTTGATCACCATTTTGCTGCTCTCCATCTATCGCCTGGCAGCGCATGTTCCGGTGCCAGGTGTAGATCGCGCTGCGTTGACCAACTTGATGCAATCGGGCGGCGCGGGCGGTACATTGGTGGGATTGCTGGATCTGCTTTCCGGCGGCACAGTTTCCAACTTCTCGGTGCTGGCAATGGGCGTTTATCCCTACATCACCGCCCAAATCATCCTGCAACTGTTGGTCCCGATTATCCCTTCTCTGCAGAAGCGCATGGAAGAAGACCCGCGCGAAGGCCAGAAATGGATGGAGAAGTGGACCTACATCCTGGCGGTGCCGATGGCCGCGCTGCAAGCGATTGGGCAGATCAACATCTTTAACTCATTGGCTGGCACGCCGATCATCAGCGAGTTTGCCTTTATCCCCGGCAGCATTGTTCCCTCGCTGGCGATTGTCCTGAGCATGACCGCTGGCACGATGTTCGCCATCTGGCTGGGCGAGTTGATCTCTGAGTTTGGCATCCGCAATCAAGGTTTATCGCTGATCATCTTTGCCGGCATCGTCGCCCGCATTCCGGCAAACTTTGCCGGAATCCTGGCCGACGAGACCTATGGTTGGTGGTTGTTCATACTCACGATATTGATCACCGTCTTGACGATCTTTGCTATCGTGTTTGTCCAGCAAGGGCGGCGCAATGTTCCAGTGATGTACCCGGGGCGACGTGTGGGCAATCGCATGTCCATGCCTGTCAAAGGCACTCTGCCATTGATGGTCAACATGGCCGGCATGATCCCGCTGATCTTCGCTCAATCGTTGCTCACCTTCCCGGCTATCCTGGGCGGCTTCTTTGCCAATTCAAAGATCGAATTTGTGCGCAATGTAGCTGTTTTCTTGCAGAGGCAATTCGGCGGGACTTCAGACTTCTACTGGATCATGTACTTTGTGATGGTGGTGGCCTTCACGTTCTTCTATACCAATGTGTTGTTTACGCAGCAGAATTATGGCGAGAACTTGAAGCGCGTGGGCGCTCAAATCCCGGGCGTCAGCCGCGGCGCTGCCACGCAACGTTACCTGAACCGCGTTTTGTCGCGCATCACTCTGCCCGGAGCATTGTTCCTGGGTCTTGTGGCTGTCATGCCCTGGTTGATCAGCCTGATTGTCCCGCAATTTGGCTCAACCCAGAGCAGCAGCTTCTTCTTGATTTCATCCGCCGGCCTGTTGATCGTTGTAGGCGTTGTGCGGGATACGTTCTTTAACATCCAGGCAGAACTCAAGCTGCATGGTTATGACGACGCTCTGCTGATTCGTTGAGGATAGAAAGAGACCATGCCAACGTACGTCGTGCTTCTTGGCCCTCCCGGCGCTGGAAAAGGCACTCAGGCGCAGATCATCTCCAAGACGATGGATTTGCCGCATATCTCTTCGGGCGATATTTTTCGTGAAAACATGAAAAACCAGACTGAGTTGGGGCGGCAAGCCAAAGGTTACATGGATCGCGGCGAGTTGGTGCCTGATGACTTGACCATCGCCATGATTCGAGAGCGCCTCTCTCGCCCGGATTGCGCCAGAGGCGCTTTGCTCGACGGGTTTCCTCGCACTCCGCCTCAGGCGCAAGCGCTGGATGGAATGTTGGCGGAATTCAACGGTCGTGTCAACGCTGTGCCGTACATCAAAGTTTCGGAAAACGTGTTAATTGAGCGCCTGACGGGACGTTGGACTTGTCGTGCGCAAGGGCACGTTTTTCATGAGAAATTCAATCCACCTGAGAAACCAGGTGTGTGCGATTACGATGGCTCTGAACTTTACCAACGCGATGACGACAAGGCGGAAACAGTCGCCAACCGCATCAAAGTCTATTTCGCTCAAACCATGCCGTTGATTGATTATTATCAAAAGGCTGGTTTGCTCATCGAAGTGGACGGCGCTCAACCGATCGAAAAAGTGACCGCTGACTTGCTGGAGGCGCTGCAAGCGCGAACCTGAGCAATGATGAGCTGGGATCGGAATATTGTCATCAAAAGCAAAGCCGAGTTGGCGCTGATGCGTGAAGCGGGGCGGGTGAACGCTCTGGCATTGGCAGCGGTGCGCGAAATGATTGCGCCCGGCGTAGTTACGGCTGACCTGGATGCCGCGGCGGAGGAAATTATCCGTAAGCATGGCGGCATACCGGTGTTCAAAGGTTACCCCGGCGCATATCCTTATCCGGCATCGCTGTGCATCAGCATTAACGAGGAGTTGGTTCATGGCTTTCCCAGCAAGCGGCGCTTGAAAGAAGGCGACATCGTTTCGGTTGACTGCGGCACTTTGCTGGAAGGTTTTGTCGGCGACGCGGCGTTCACCGTAGGCGTAGGCGAAATTTCCGCCGAAGCCAGGCGTTTGATAGAAGTAACTGAGCAGGCGCTGTATGAAGGCATCCGCTGGATGCGACCCGGCAACCGCACCGGAGATGTTTCCGCCGCCATTCAGCGCTTTGTGGAAAGCCATGGTTATCATGTCACGCGCGAATACACCGGACATGGCGTAGGACGGCAAATGCACGAAGGCCCCCAGGTGCCCAATTACGGCATTCCCGGGCGGGGGATTGTGTTACGCCCAGGCATGACCATTGCCCTGGAACCAATGGTCTTGGTTGGAACGCCCCGTACTCGCGTCTTGCCGGATCAGTGGACAGTAGTCTCTGCCGATGGCTCGCTGACCGCTCATTATGAGCATAGCGTGGCAGTTACAGAAGGCGATCCGATAATCTTGACCTTGCCGTGACGCGGCTGGGGTTTTGATAGCAGAGGCTGGACGAATTGAAAAGGAACGAGTATAATCAAAACTTCGGCTGGTCAATGAAATTGACCTCTGTTTTTGACCGCCGACCAGGAGAGAGTTATCATGAAAGTAACTGCGTCTATTAAAAAGCGCTGCGCCAATTGTAAGATTGTCCGGCGTAAGGGCGTTTTGTACGTCATTTGTGAAAATCCAAAACACAAACAGCGACAGGGGTAGGCAGACATGGCTCGTATTGAAGGCGTAGATTTACCACGGAACAAGCGGGTCGAGATTGGCTTGACCTATTTATATGGCATTGGTCTGCCGCGCGCCCAGCAGATCCTGGCTGCCACAAAAGTAGATCCAGATAAGCGGGTGAAAGACCTGACCGATGCGGAGGTCGCTCTGCTGCGCGATTATATCGGCCAGCATTTTAAGGTAGAGGGCGATCTGCGGCGTGAGGTACAGCTCAATATCAAACGCCTGATCGAAATTGGCAGTTATCGCGGCTTGCGACACCGTCGCAACCTGCCGGTGCGCGGCCAGCGCACACGCACCAATGCCCGCACTCGCAAAGGCCCCAAGAAAACGGTGGCTGGTCGCGGTCGGCGCCGCGGCGCTAAGAAATAATCTCTATTTGGCGTTAGGCGCGTGTTGCCCGACGCAAGGAGATACATACCTGTATTGTAGTTTTGGTTTCAACCCCGCCGGTTCAGATCGGGTTCCTTCCACCCAGCGGCTGTCTGAGCAGCGGAGACGAGATCAGTTAGATAGTGAGGTACTATGGCTCAAACTGTACGTGCTGCACGTCGCAAAGGCGGCGCAAAGAAGGTCAAGCGAACGTTGTCCTCTGGACAGGTTCACATCAATGCAACTTTCAATAACACCATTGTCACCGTCACCGATCTGCAAGGCAATACGGTGGCCTGGGGCAGCGCGGGCTCGGCTGGCTTCAAGGGTTCGCGCAAGAGCACCCCATTTGCAGCCCGCCTTGCAGCCGAACAGGCCGTCAAGGCTGCTATGGCGATGGGGCTTCAAGAAGTGGAGCTATTTGTCAAGGGCCCAGGGCCAGGCCGCGAGTCGGCTATCCGCGCCGTTCAAGCCTTGGGTCTGCGTGTGACTCTCATTTCTGATGTCACCCCTGTTCCGCATAACGGCTGCCGGCCGCCGAAGAAACGCCGCGTATAGAATATCAGGAAGGATAGGAACGTAACGTATGTCGAAATATCGTGGGCCAGTTTGTAAATTGTGCCGGCGAGAAGGCGAAAAGCTGTTTTTGAAGGGTGAGCGCTGTTTCAGCCCGAAGTGTTCATTCGAGCGTCGTGGGTATCCCCCTGGACAACACGGCAAAGGCGCCCAATTCCGTCGTCGCCGCGAATCGGACTATAACCGCCAACTGCGCGCCAAGCAAAAAGCGCGCCGCATGTATGGCATTCTGGAACGGCAGTTCCGTCGCTATTATGAAGTCTCATTGAGCCGTCGGGGTCTGACGGGTTTGAATCTATTGCAGATCCTGGAATCCCGCCTGGATAATGTGATCTTCCGGTTGGGCTTCGCCGATAGCCGCGCTCAGGCGCGCTTATTGGTGACGCATGGGCATTTTTCGGTCAACGGACGGCGAACGGATGTGCCTTCGATGCTGGTCTCTCAAGGAGATGTGATTTCGGTGCGCGAGGGTTCGCGTCCACGCCCATTTTTCAAGGACCTGGCTGCCGTGGCTGAGGAGCGCACCGTGCCTGCCTGGTTGAGCAGAGACCTGCGCAATCTTTCGGGCACAGTCCTGCGCCTGCCGGAGCGCTCGGAAATTGACAGCAACCTGCAAGAGCAGCTCATCGTCGAGTATTACTCGCGATAATGAAGAAAGTATGTTCGACGAGGACGGCGTGCGTTCTGTGCGCCGCCGCGTCGGCCTGTTAGAACGGGGATGAGGTGAACCGTGATCGGTTTAAGTAATATGGTAACGCCGAAAATTGAGCGCGAAGCTGAGGCGCGCAATTACGGCAAGTTCATCATCAGCCCGCTGGAACGCGGCTATGGGATCACGCTGGGCAATGCCCTTCGTCGGGTGTTGCTGTCCTCTTTGGACGGCGCGGCGGTCACCTCGATCCGCATTGCGGATGTGCAGCACGAGTTCAGCGATATTCCGGGTGTGCGCGAAGATGTCATCCGGCTGATGTTGCAAATCAAGCAATTGCGGATGAAATTGTACGATGTGGATACCGCCCGTTTGCACCTGGAAGTACGCGGCAGCGGCGTGGTCACTGCTGGCGACATCATTACGCCGCCAGAAGTAGAAATTGTGAACCCGGACTTGTATCTGTTCACGGTGGATGATGACAACGCCCATCTGGAAATCGAGATGACAGTGGAGCGCGGGCGGGGTTATTCGCCGGCGGACGACCGCATCGGCCATTTGCCGATCGGCGAACTGCCGGTGGATGCCATCTATAGCCCGGTGAAACGCGTAAACTGGGATGTCGGTTATGCACGAGTAGGGCAAAGCACCAACTTCGATAAGCTGATTCTGGAAATCTGGACCGACGGCACCATTGGTCCAGAGGAAGCGCTCAGCACCAGCGCAAAGATCATTATTGATCATCTGCGCCACATCGCTGGCATCAGCGAAGAATCGTTGGCGGCCATTGCTCTAGAAGAGGAAGTGGGCAGCCGATTGACCAGTGAGATAATTGAGACGCCCATCGAGAACCTGGATCTTTCTGTGCGAGTGTTTAACTCGCTCAAACGCACCGGCATCACCACTGTGGGCGAAGTGCTGGAACTTCTCGAAAAGGGCGATGAAGCAGTAATGTCTATCCGGAATTTCGGCGAGAAGAGCCTGGATGAATTGCGCCAAAAAATGCGTGAGAAGGGCTATCTCAAAGACGGCAGCGATAAAGAACTGGAGTAACACATTATGCGACACAGAGTAGCTGGAGTAAAACTTGGTCGTAGTAAGGATGAACGGGCAGCTCTGCGGCGTATCCTGGTGAAGCAATTGTTCGAGCATGAGCGCATCCGCACCACGCGCGCCAAAGCCGAAGCGATCCGCGGTCAGGCGGAGCGCCTGATCACAATTGCCAAACGCGGCAACGCCGCGGGCGAGGCGCGTATGGTACATGCTCGGCGACTGGCAGCCGCCAGGTTGAGCGACGCGGCCGCAGTGAAGAAACTTTTTGACGACATCGCCCCGCGCTACGAAAATCGCCAGGGCGGTTACACTCGAATGATCAAGCTGGGTCCGCGCATGGGCGACTCAGCCGAAATGGTGATCCTGGAGCTGGTCGAAGACTAGTATCCAGGAGCGACGCGACTGGCGACTCGGCAAATCAACCCTCAGGCGCCAGCGCAATATGGCACGTTACCAGGTAATTCTCGCATACGACGGCGCTGAATTCTACGGTTTTCAGCGCCAGGCGGGTAGCTCCGGCCAACGCACTGTGCAAGGCGTTGTAGAAGAAGCTTTACGTCGGATTGGCTGGCAAGGACAGGCAATCCTGTTCGCCGGTCGAACGGACGTCGGCGTACACGCCAGTGGTCAGGTGATCGCATTTGACCTGGATTGGTCGCATTCGATGGAGGCTCTGTTGGCGGCTTTGAACGCCTACCTTCCAACAGACGTGGCGGCTCAAGCCGCGCAGCCGGTTGCAGACGACTTTCATCCGCGCTACGACGCCCGCGCTCGCCGCTATCAGTATCGCTTATTCTGCCAACCCAGGCGCAACCCACTGCGGGAACGATATGCCTGGAGAGTCTGGCCGGGCGTGGATGGCGAAAGGATGCAGCGCGCCGCAACTTATCTGATCGGAACGCATGACTTTGCGGCTTTTGGTTCGCCGCCGCGCCGAAAAGGCATCACCCTGCGCACGGTTTACCAAGCGCAATGGTCGCCTGAGCTGTCGGATGGCTGGATCTTTGAGGTGAGCGCCAACGCATTTTTATTTCACATGGTGCGTCGTATGGTCGGATTGTTGGCAGCCATAGGTCAGGGTAAGCAGGAACCTGAAGATGTGGTGAATTACCTTCAGAATCCAAATGGCGCAAAACTCAGGACATTAGCGCCTGCACATGGGCTGACATTGGTCGAAGTAATCTATTGAGAAAACCTGGTTGAGTAAGTAAACAACTCTTGATATACGGCTCAGGCCGCTAACGCCTGGTCGAGAAGTAGAGAGGATGAGCGTGGATAAGACATATATACCCAAAGCAGCCGAGATCACGCAGGAATGGTATCTGTTCGACGCCGAGGGCCAAAACCTGGGACGTTTGGCGACGCAGATTGCTACGATCTTGCTGGGCAAGAACAAACCCAACTTCACTCCCGGAATGGATACCGGAGGTTATGTTGTGGTGGTAAATTGTGAACGCATTCAGGTGACCGGCAAGAAGATGCAGGAAAAATTCTATTACCGGCATTCGATCTATCCCAGCGGGTTGACGGCGACCAGCCTGCGCGATCAGCTTCAAAAGCATCCCGATCGGGTGATCCGCCGTGCAGTATGGGGCATGTTGCCGCATAACAAGTTCGGACGTCAATTGATCAAGAAACTTAAAGTTTATGCAGGGCCGGAACACCCGCATGAAGCGCAAAAGCCGCAACCTGTGACGCTGGGCAAGGAGTAGAAAAATGGCAGTTCAGTATTACGAAGGCATTGGCCGCCGCAAGGAAGCTACCGCTCGCGTGCGAGTGATGAGCGGTTCGGGTAAATTTATCGTCAATGAGAAACCGTTGGAGATGTATTTCACCCGTCTGGGCGATAAACAGGCGATCCTGGCTCCCTTGCAATCGGCTGGTGAGAATCTGGAAGCTCTGGACGTTTCGGTGGTGGTCAAAGGCGGTGGCGTGAGCGGACAGACCGACGCGGTGAAGCTAGGTGTAGCTCGCGCCTTGATTAAGATGAACCCCGACTTGCGCCCGGTGATGCGCAAAGGCGGTTTTCTCACGCGCGACGCCCGCATTAAAGAGCGCAAGAAACCCGGCTTGAAGCGCGCCCGCAAAGCGCCTACCTATACCAAGCGCTAACGCCTGGTTGTGGTGTATTTCTGACGTAATGCGAACGGCGCAGTGCGTATCGCCTCGGATAACGCATTGCGGGTTTCGCATTACGTTTTGGTTTAATAGGCGTTTGTTGTTATTTCTTGAAGGAGACTGATGAGCGCAGGCGTTACCATCGTCGGATTAGGTCCCGGCGACCCCAAATTGCTCACCCGTGAAGCCTGGGAATTGCTGGAGTCGAGCGCAGAGGTTTATCTGCGCACCCGGCAACACCCGGTGATCGCCGGGTTCCCGGCGCATCTGCAGGTGTACAGCTTTGATGAGCTTTACCAACAGAGCCAGACCTTCGATGCGGTTTATGCTCAGATTGTTGAGCAAGTGCTGACATTGGGGCGACGTCCACAAGGCGTGGTTTACGCTGTTCCGGGGCACCCCTTTGTTGCTGAGGCTACTGCGCCGGAGATTGTCCGTCGAGCGCGGGCGGAGGGATTGCCGGTGCGTATTGTGGAAGGATTGAGTTTCCTGGAGCCGGTGTTTAGCGCGTTGGGGATTGATCCATTCACCAATTTGGTGTTGGTGGACGCCCTGGAACTGATCGCCACTCACATGCCTTCTTTCCCTCCAAGCGCCCCAGCGCTCGTTGCCCAGGTGCATTCGCAGTTGACGACTTCAGACCTCAAGTTGACTTTGATGAATGTGTATCCAGATGAACATCCGGTGCAACTGGTGCACGCCGCCGGCACGCCGCAGGAACGAGTGGAGCATCTGGCTTTATATGAAATAGACCGCAGCCCGCACATCGGTTTGCTGACTTGTTTGTACGTGCCGCCGCTGGGTGTGGAAACATCTTTCGAAGCCTTTCAAGAAGTTGTCGCCCGCCTGCGCGCCCCAGATGGCTGCCCGTGGGATCGCGAGCAAACCCATCAGAGCCTGCGCTCCGATCTCTTAGAGGAAACCTATGAAGCTCTGGCTGCAATTGATGCGCAGGATGAAGCCGGCATGTGTGAAGAGCTGGGTGATCTGTTGCTCTTGATTCTGCTGCATACCCAGATTGCAAGCGAAGCCGGCGAATTCAATATGACGGATGTTTTACGTGGCATCCATACAAAGATTGTGCGCCGCCATCCGCACGTCTTTGGCGAAACACGGCTTGACGACGCACGCCAGGTGTTGCAAAACTGGGAGCGGTTGAAAGCCGAAGAGAGGGCGGTGAACGGCAAATCGGAAACTGGCTTGTTGGATGGCGCCCCATTGGCGCTGCCAGCGCTGGCGCAGGCGCAGCAATACCAGAAACGCGCCGCCCGCGTGGGCTTCGATTGGCCGGAACTTCAGGGGGTGATGGACAAGGTGTTGGAGGAGCTGCGCGAAGTCGAAGAAGCGGCGCAAGGCGCTGAAAAAGCCGCCGAGATTGGCGACCTGCTCTTTGCGGTGGTGAACCTCGCCCGTTGGTATCATGTGGATGCGGAGAGCGCCTTGCGAGAAGCCAACGCTCGCTTTCGCAAGCGTTTCGCTTTCATCGAATCAGCGGCTCGCGCTCAGGGTCGTTCGCTGGATCAAATGACATTGGATGAGATGGAACAACTCTGGCAGCAAGGGAAGAAAGCTCAGTCCGGTAAGGATGGATTGTAAAGCTGAGACGGAACGCCTGGTATGATGAGAATGCCTACTGGCGCAAATGGTAAGGAACGTCAATAATGACCCGCTGGAAACCCAATGTGCGCCGGCGGTAGAGTAACGCGGTCTTAATCAACCAGGAAGTTTGGTTATGCAACAGGCTGTGCCACCATTTTGCTGGGATGAATTCGGGCAGCACCACGGTCGCCAACTGACCGTCATTGTGTTTCAGATCGGTCTCATCCAGGAAGTCCAGTAAGGGACCAATAATTGAGCGATAGGGAGAGGAGCGAACTTCCAGTGGGATGTCTGGAAACCAAAGCTGCCATTCTTTTCGCACGCGTTCGCTGTTGCCTGGTTCAATCTCAATGTACAGACCGGTCACATCATTGGCAATCGAGCGAGCAAAATCTACCGCATTAATAACCCCGCGATGCACGCCGGAAATTGGAATCACCACCCGCGGTGGGGGATAGGGGCGCAGCGAGGGCGGCAATCCACGCAAAGAGAGCTGCGCGCCGACTTCTTGATAGTGACGTTTAATTTTCTGGTGTCCAAGCACAATTGCAATAATTAACAGGATTGTGATCCAGGCGCCTTCCAGGAACTTACTGTAAGCGACAATGGTCAGGGTGATCGCTGTAATCAGACCGCCAAACCCATTGATGAGAGCCTTAATATGCCAGCCTGATTTGCGCTCGCGCGCCCAATGGACAACCATGCCGATTTGCGATAACGTATAGGCCAGAAAGACGCCTACCGCGAATAGAGGCACCAGGGCATGGGTATCGCCATGAAAAACGATGATTAACCCTGCGGAAGCCAGGGACAAAGCGACGATGCCATTTGCGAAGACCAGGCGGTCTCCCAGGTTCGTCAGTTGGCGCGGCAGATAACCATCGCTTGCCAGGATGGCCGCTAACCTTGGAAAACCCGCAAAACTTGTGTTCGCCGCCACAGCTAGAATTAACGTCGTGGTTAGCTGAATACTGAAATATGCAAAACCGTTGCCCAGCAATTTATGCGCCAGCGCAGACAGGATTGTTTCATTGGGCTGAGCCACAACCGCCAGGGACTGGGTCAGACCAATACTGCCGGCAAACAAGACGCCCATTAGAATCGCCATCACGATCATGGTGCGGGCAGCATTTTGTTCTTCGGGTTTTTGAAAAGAAGGGACACCGTTGCTGATTGCCTCCACCCCAGTCAGCGCAGTGCAACCAGTGGCAAAAGCATGGAGTACTAAAAACAGAGTGAGCGGCCTGGCAGCCGGGGGCGCAGCGGTACTGAGATCGCCTGGACCGTTGACAATCAATTGGAAAACACCATAAGCCAGCATGGGCAGATAGGTGACCAGAAAAAGATAAACAGGTATGGCCATGAACGCGCCGCTCTCACGCAGTCCGCGTAGATTTGCCAGCGTCAATATGAGTAATATGAGGAGCGCCAGGGTGATGCGATGCGGCCACAAAGCCGGATAGGCGGAGGCCAGAGCCTCCACACCGGCGGTGAGGCTGACCGCCGCAGTGAGTAAATAGTCAATCAAGAGGGCAGCAGCGGCAATCAATCCGGTGGTTTTACCTAAGTTGTCTCGCGCCACCACGTAGGAGCCGCCGCCGGATGGATAAGCGTGGATGGTTTGTAGATAGGATATGGCTACAATAGCTAATAAAGTAGTAATTGCCAGACCAATCGGCCATGCCAGACGTAAACCGGCCGCACCAGCGGCTACCAGCCCTAAGAAGATTTCTTGATTGGCGTAAGCAATAGATGAGAGGGCGTCGGGCGAGAACACAGCCAGGGCGCGAATTTTATTGAGACGCTTCTCTGCCAGCGCTTGCGAAGGCAGCGGGTTTCCAATCATCAAATGTTTGAGTCTGCTAAGCATAGTGTTAACTGACAGGTCGAGCCAGTAAAACTCCGTAAGCCAGCGTCAACAAGAAGAATACCCCGGCTGCGAACCATCCAGACGGCGTCATCCAGATCGAGGATTGCTGCGTGATCGAGACAATCCCGCACATCAGGTTGCCCAGCAGTAGGGCGAATAGGACGCCGCGACGCGTTTCTGCTGGCACAGCGTCAAACGCCTTGCGCAGCGACCAGATTAGCAGCCCCAGGCTGAACAACGCCGCGCCAAACATGCGCGCAAACGCCGCCAGATGCCAGTAAGTGACCGAGTCGATAGATAGTTCGGGGACCTTGAAAAACGCCAGCATCATCGGTCCGTAGAGAGCAAAAGCAATGCCGAAGGCGATAAAGACAAAGGCGTTCAAGGTGAGTAACATGTTAGGTCTCATAGCCGTTCCCTTCATCTGAACTCCAGCGGGCAAAGATGGCGGTCGAAACCAGCCGGCCGGCGCTTTTTTCCACCAACGCCAGCTCGCCGGTTTCTACTTTCCCACCCAGCCCGGCGACCATCTCGCTCATGGCGTAATACACGCTCAAAGCGGAGGCGCGGATAGCATAAGCGGTCAAGACAACAAATAATGGTTGTTCGCTGAGTAATGTTCGACAGGTTTGCAGCAGACGGGGCAGCGCTTCGAATAACTCCCAAACCTGGCCTTGCGGTCCACGACCGAATTTGGGTGGATCCAGTATGATGCCGTCATATCGGTTGCCTCGTCGCGCCTCTCGGTTGACGAACTTATATGCGTCATCCACCAGCCAGCGGATAGGGCGCTCGCTCAATTGCGATAGCGACTGGTTCTCGCGGGCGATCAGGATTGCCTTTTTCGAGGCGTCCACATGCGTCACCTGTGCGCCAGCCTGAGCGGCGGCCAGCGTCGCCAGCCCGGTGTATCCGAACAGGTTTAGCACCTTGGGCGGCGCGGCTGTAGAGGCAGCGGCACTGGCTGCGCGGTGGATTTTCTCGCTGATCCAATCCCAATGGGCGGCCTGTTCGGGGAAAACGCCCATGTGGCGCGAATTGGCAGTGAAAGCCAGAAAGCGCAGGTTTTTATAGCGCATTGTCCAGGGCGTTTTGACTGGCTGATGAAACAGCCAGCGTCCGCCGCTTTCTTCGCCGGTGGGTTGGAAGGTTGCGTGAGCGTTTTGCCAGACTTGTTCGCCAGCAGCCGGGCGCCAGATTGCCTGGTGTTCCGGGCGCACAAAGATATAACGCCCAAATCGCTCCAGACGAGCGCCATTGCCGCTGTCTAATAATTCATAATCTTCCCATTCGGGGGAGGTGAGTAATGAGAATACAGGCGGGGATATAGATGCGCGGCGCGCCATAGATTATTTTCTATTTTACTGCGACTTTGGACGATTGTCGCGTTAAGTTTGAAATGAGAATGTTCGGAAACCATCTTTCTTACCCATCTCCCAGCCCTCTTCCTGCTGGGAAGGAGGGGACAAGGAGGTTTCCCGCCCCTTGCGGGGCAGGGGAATTTCCGAACACTTTCTGAAGTAGATAAAGATTGGGCTTCAAAAGTTCTCGAAACTTTTGAAGCCCAAGAGAACGCTCTCTACAGATGAGGATGGTGACTCTCAGGCGGTCACAGTTTGGCCCAAAGGCTCGAAGCGTGCTGTGAAGTGGCGCAATAGTTCTGGCGCATAGGTGAAGCGGTATCCGTTAATCCGCTCGCGGTTGGCGGCGATTTTGCGAATGACTTCCACCACATAATCCAGGTGGCTCTGTGTGTAGACGCGGCGCGGGATTGCCAGGCGCACCAGTTCAAGCTTGGGGTAAATCATTTCGCCGCTATCTGGATCCGGGTGAGCGAACATCACAGAGCCAATTTCGACCGCACGAATACCACCTTGTAAATACAATTCCACGGATAGCGCCTGACCAGGGAAAGCGCTCTGAGGGATGTGCGGCAGCAGCCGTTTCGCGTCCAGGTAGACGGCGTGCCCGCCAGGAGGTTCGATAATTGGGATGCCGCTTTCCAGCAGCCTGTTGGCCAGGTAAGCGGTTTGGTTGAGCCGATAAGCCAGATAGTTTTCGTCCAGCCCTTCCCATAAACCGACTGCCATGGCGTCAAGGTCGCGGCCGGCTAATCCGCCATAGGTGGGAAAGCCCTCGCGCAGGATCAATTCGTTGCATGCGCGCTGATACAGGTTCTCATCATTCATCGCCAGGAAACCGCCGATGTTGACGATGGCGTCTTTTTTGGCGCTCATCGTGGCGCCGTCAGCTAAAGCAAAGATCTCATGGGCGATCTCCAGAGTGGATTTATGTGTATAGCCCGGCTCGCGTAGCTTGATGAAATAGGCGTTTTCGGCGAAGCGGCAGGCGTCAATAAAGAAGGGGATGCCAAATTCACGATAGGTTGCTGCGGTCGCTCGTAAATTTGCCATAGACACCGGCTGACCACCTCCGGCGTTGTTTGTAATGGTGATCATACCCAGGGGGACGTTTTCTGGCCCCACTTCCTGGATAAACGCTCGCAACTTCTGGATATCCATATTTCCCTTAAAAGGGTGCTGGGAGGTGGGGTCTTTGCCTTCTTCGATCACAAAATTGACCGGCCGCCCACCACGAGCGCGAATGTTCGCGTCGGTGGTGTCGAAATGCATGTTCGAGGGGACATACTGGCCTGGTTTAAGGAACAGCGCCGCCAGAATGTTCTCTGCGGCGCGGCCCTGGTGGGTGGGGACAAAATACCGAAAACCGAAAATTTGGCGCATCGCCTCCGCCAGCCGTTCGAACGAACGCGCCCCAGCGTAGGATTCGTCGCCGCGCAAGATCGCTGCCCATTGCTCCTGACTCATCGCCCCTGTGCCAGAGTCGGTGAGCAAATCAATAAACACATCCTCCGCCCGCAGCGCAAAGACATTATAGCCGGCGCGCTCAATTGCCTGCCGGCGCGCCGGCGGGTCAATCAGTCGAATGGGTTCTACCATTTTGATGCGAAACGGCTCAGGGGGATGAATTGCCATGCAAGCGCCTCCATAAGATAGAATGTTTTAATACCAACGCAGAGGCGGCGATTTCACCGCCTGAGCGCGGGTTCAAATTCAGTGTAGCATGATTTTATGGAAATACCAAGTCCGAGAGTCAGGTTTTTGACCTGACTCCTTTCCTCTGTTTTTTGTCTGTGGGTTTGGTAGCCTTGTGTTGGGTATAATATCTACATGTCGGGTCAAAGCCTACGCCGGATTGTCGGTCTGATTTTATTGTCGCTTTCTCTGGCGCTGCTGGTATGGGGATTGCAGCCGGCGCGATTGGAGAGGCATACACTGATGATCCCGCCAGGCGAGCTTGGGGCGGAGGGGCGTCTTATTACCCTGGAGTGGCCGGCGTTGCTGCGGCGACAGGATAGCGATTTCATTCGTCTGACCTTGGCGCCAGAAGGGGGTGACCCAGAAAATTCGCTGTCTGGCTCTGGCCGAGCGCAGTTCATGGCTTTTGCGCGCTTGGAGATCGAGGGCGTCGAATATACACCTCCTGGCGAGGTCACACAGGCGTTGCTTTCCGGGCGCGCCGTACAATTTATATGGAGCATGCGCGCAATGCAAGCCGGCAATTTTAACGGCGCGGTCTGGCTTCATTCTCAGCCTGTGGGCGTGGAGGATAACCCAGGCGCCAGGCAAGTGATCGCCGCGCCAAAGATCGAAATTCAGGCGCAGGACGTTTTCGGTTTGGGTGGCCCCTGGGCGCGGGCTTTGGGCAGTGCTGGCGCAGCGATTGGCGCTGTATTCTCTATGGAAGGGCTGCTGATCGGCTTCTGGCGATGGCTTAGCCGCAAGCCCTTGCAACCCTCGCCGCCTCATTGGGATTAATATGGCAGATGCTGTGAATACGATAAGACATGGATAAAACATCATGACTCTGGAAATTGTCTCTTTTGTTCTCGGTCCGGTCGAGACCAATACCTATCTGGCGGCAGATGGACAGAGCGGGGAAGCGGTAGTGATTGACCCAGCGGCGGATGGCAAGCTCATCGCCAATCGGGCGGCTGAACGTCATTGGCGCATTGCTGCCATCTGGTTGACCCATGCCCATTTCGACCACCTGGCCGGCGCGGTAGGCGTCGCCCAGGCGGTTCAACCCTCGCCGCCCATTGCGTTGCACCCGGCAGATTTGCCGTTGTGGGAAATGCAAGGCGGCGCGCCTTACTTTGGGATGCATATTGATCCAGGCCCGCGCCCGACAATTTCTTTACAACATGGTCAAAAGTTGACGGTTGGCGCTTATCAATTTGAAGTGCGCCATGCGCCCGGGCATACGCCTGGACACGTCATATTCTATTGCGCTGCGGAACGGCTGGCTTTTTGCGGCGATGTGATCTTCTGGGGCAGTATTGGGCGCACCGATCTGCCGGGCGGCAGCTACCAGACCTTGCTTCACAGCATCCGTACGCAGATCCTGACATTGCCCGATGAGACTCGCCTGTTGTCGGGCCACGGCGAGGAAACCACGGTTGGTCTGGAACGTCGCCAAAACCCATTCTTGAACTGATGTAGTCCTTTTGGGTGGAGCGACTGCGAGCAAATCCTTGGCGCAAGCGAGTTGAAACAATGCTTGACATAATTTGTAGAATTGTATAAGATTCTTGCAAGGTGCTTCTCAACCCCATGGCTGGCCCTGGAACATACCGTAAACGGTCGGGTTGTTTGAAATGGCTCATTCGTTTGGGGGTTATTGGCGCGTTCTTATTCGCGTTTCGCTACGAAATTTCTTTAATTGCAGATTTAGTTCAGGCAGGGGTCAAGCTTGGTTTGCAGGCAGCAACTCAGTTTGCGCCAGCCCCTCAAAGCACGCCGCTTGCTGAGGGTGAGCAGCCGGCCGAAAGCGGGGTCCCCGCAGAGGAGGTCTCTCCCACCCAGCATCTGCCGCCCGCGGAGGATCTGCTGCGCCAATCGCTTTTTATTACGTTTAACTTGGTTGGTTGCTTTGGGCTGGCTTATTTTCTTGTTTATATCATCAGCGGCGCGGTTATCCCCTTAGAGCCGGGGGTTGAGCGATGGGAGATGTTCCGTCGTTTCTACCGCTATCTACGCGGCTGGCGTTTCCCTGTTTTGCAGATTCGCGAAGCGAAACTGGCGCCTGATCTACACGCTGAACGTCCGGCAAGCGGCGGGGTGGCGTTGGTGGATTTGAGCAGCGCCATCGTCCTTGAGCAGCAACGTTTGTCCAGGTCCGCAAAGTTCCCTTTCACGCGAGTGCGGGGGGCCGGGGTGGTCTTTATTGATCCCAGCGAGAAATTGCGCTCTCTGGTGAGTTTGCGCAAACAGCGCCGATGCAGCAAGCAGATCCTGGCATACACCAGCGATGGGATCGAAGTCAAAACGGATTTAACGGTTACATTCACCATTGGTCAGCCTGCTTCGGTGATTAAGGTGGCTTACCAGGGGGATCCGTATTATTACAACCTTCGGGTGCTCAAAGTTGATCCTCTCACCAGCAAAATCACGGCGATTGTGGATGAATTAGAAGAGGAAGACAAGCGCACGATTCATGAATACGCGCAGCGTTTCCTGACTTTTATGGATCACAGCGCCCGATTGGAACCAGAAGAGCCTGCCTCTGAGTTGCCTCCGTTTCAGGTTGATGAAGAGCGCATCAAATCCGCGGTATATTATTTTGCCCGAAATACCAATGACGGAAATATTGAGCAATGGAGCGATTTGCCCATGCAAGTGGCAGTGGAGACTTTTCGCCACATCATCGCCCAAAGAAGATTTGATGATCTCTACCTGGCGGATCATGTGGATATCTTCGCTTTCAGAGATGAGCCGCCGGGCAAGTTTCCTCTGCTTACTGAAGTGAAGCCGGAATTCTTCCGCCGATTGCGCTATCGCGGCGTGGTCTCTTTTCAATTTGTCCATCATCTAAAAGGTCGCTCTCCGGCAGAGGGGCTGCGCCTGGATAATCGCGCTTTTCGCGTTTCGCCGGTGCAGGCGCTTCCGCCTGCGCCAGGCGCCTCAATGGTGTTGCGTGAACGGGGCATCAAAATCGTCGGGGCGGATTTTTCTGAAGTGGTCCCGACCGATGAAAAAATTACCCTGCGAAGAATGGAGAACTGGCGCGCTCGCTGGCAGCAGCAGATCGAATTGTATAAGAGCGATTTGGAGCGGCAAGCCGCCAGAATTAGAGATGAAGCCCGCTCGATCAAGCTCAATGAGATGATCCGCAAGTTATTGGGGTATTTGCAGCAGGAAGGTTACGCTGCCGATCCTTTACTTCAGCAGATCGTCCAGACCCTGGAGGAAATTCTGGATGCTTCTACCACCCGAAGACTGACGCCGGAAGACACGATCCGTCTGGTGAACACCTTACAGACCAGGGTCGTTTCCGATGGAAAGACGAAAAAAACCTGAGATTGCGGCTTTAACCTTCGATGGATCGCGAAATGATGCAGAAAACGAGAGTCAATGGAACAAATGGCGCGCCTGAGCCTGCTCCAGGCAACCGGGGACTGATGATGCTGGTCTTGATCTTGATCGTTGTCCTGGGCTTCATGGCGTTGGACGTGTATTTTTATAGACAAAGCACCATGAAGGGGCTGGGATTGCGCTATTTGTGGCTTCCGATTTTGGTCCTGACCTGGGTCTTTTGGATGAGTTTGAAATTTATCCAGCAGGCGTATTCATTGAACTCAATGAACAGCGCCTTCCAATATCTGCTGGCCAGCGCCTTCTCTTTGAATTATCCGGTAGCGCGCATCAGCGAAGGCAAAGTGTTGGTGGATGCGTTGGGGAAAGAAAACTTAATCGAAGCCATCGGCGGCCCGGGTTATTTGATCGTTCAGCCGGGCAACGTGGTTTTGCTGGAAAGCCTGGATGGAAGTTGGCGGGTGGTGGGCGCAGGCGTTAAGTATATGAAAGCTCAGGAGCGGATCAAAGAAGCGATCAGCCTGGAAGAACGCCATGCCCACATTGTCGAGCTGAAAGCAACCACGCGGGATGGTATCCCGGTAATTATTGGCGATATCCGCTTCCGGTTTCGCCCTTACACCAGCGATCTCAGCGGCAGCTTTCGCCGTTCACCCGAGGACCCCTTCCCTTACTCTGATGAGGCCATTGCTCTGATGACATACAATCGTCCCCTCACAGAAGAAGGACTGATTGACTGGCATCAGGAAGTCAGTAAAGTGGTGGAAGAGATCATTTTGAATTTCGTCCGTCAAAGTTTGGTGGATCATTTGACTGCGCCGGATGCAGGCAGCGCAGACCCGCGCAGCGAGATTTATCGTCGTTTGCTGGATCAGGAAGGAAAAGAGCAGTTTCGCCAGAAGGGCGCAGAGTTGCTGTGGATAGATATCGGCCATTTTGGTATCCCCAGCGAAGTGAAAGATCAACGGGTGGATAACTGGCATGTGCGTTGGTCGGGCAGCGTGCAGATCCGCCGCGCTCAGGATGAGGCTCAACGCATCTTACAACATGAAGAGGACCGCGCGGAAGCTCAGGCGGAATTACTTATGAGCCTGCTGCGCCGTTGGGAAGCTATCAGCAGCAAAGAAGAATCGCAGCAAAGCCGACATATCCTGTATTTGGCGATCATCTCTCAGCTTTTAGAGATGATTGCCAAGTCGGCCCAGGGTACGGATGGCGGTTAGAAAACCATCAGCGCCGGTTTGACTGCGGCGCTGATGGTTCGAATGGGGCTGGCAAGCGTGCTTTCGCGTCTTTACCAGGTCCTTTCGCTTTGTGCGGGCGGTTGGGGCTATTTGGCGTAATCAATCGCCCGAGTTTCGCGGATCACGGTCACCTTGATTTGTCCGGGGTATTGCATGCTTTCCTCGATTTTGCGAGCAATGTCGCGCGCCATCTGCATCGAAGCCAGATCATCTACTTCCTCAGGGCGGACAAAAATACGCACTTCGCGTCCGGCTTGCAGCGCATACGAGGAGGTAACGCCATGATGCGAGTTGGCAATTTCCTCCAGGGCGCGCACGCGCTTGATGTATTGCTCCAGGCTTTCGCGCCGCGCTCCGGGCCTGGCGCCTGAGATGGCGTCGGCAGCTTCTACAATCGCAGCTTCCACCGATTCTTGTTCGACCTCATGGTGATGGGAAGCAATAGCGTTGACCACTTTGGCTGGCAGCCCATATCTTTTGGCGATCTCAGCCCCTAACTGGGCGTGCGTGCCTTCCATGCTATGATCCACAGCTTTGCCCAGATCGTGCAGCAGGGCGGCGGTGCGAGCGACCTCGACGTCCGCGCCCAACTCGGCGGCAATCATCGCCGCCAGCTTTGCGGTCTCGATTGCATGGCCAAGCTGGTTCTGGCCGTAAGAGGTGCGATATTTGAGCCGTCCCAGCGTCTTAACAATTTCGGGGTGCAAGCCAGGCACGCCGGCTTCGTAAACCGCTTGTTCGCCAGCCTCGATGATCGCGCGCTCCACTTCTTTTTGCTCGTTTTTCAGGATTTTCTCAATGTGCGCCGGGTGGATGCGCCCATCTTGAATGAGTTTCGCCAGGGCGCGACGGGCAATTTCGCGCCGCACCGGATCGAAGCAAGAAATGGTGACCGCTTCGGGGGTATCGTCAACGATGACATCCACGCCAGCGGCTTGCTCGAAGGCATGGATGTTGCGCCCATTGCGACCAATGATACGCCCCTTCATCTCATCGGAGGGGATTTCTACAACCGAAGTGGTAATTTCTACCACGTGGTCGGATGCTACGCGCTGGATAGCGGCTGCGATGAGCTTGCGGGCGCGTGCTTCCCCTTCCTCCCGCGCCTCGGTTTCGATCTGACGGATGATGCGCGCCATATCGTTGCGCGCTTCTTTTTCAACATCTGCCAGCAAAATAGCGCGTGCTTCCTCGATAGACATCTGCGAGATGCGTTGCAACTCTTCCATTTGTTGTTCATGCAGTCGTTCAATCTCGTTCGCCCGTCGGTCAATCACGCTTTGACGTTTGTTGAGATTTTGCTCGCGCTTGTCAATCCGATCTAAACGAATATCCAGCTCCTCGCGGCGCTTTTGCAGCCGATCCTCTTCTTTGTTCAATTCGTTGCGCTTGCGCTCAATATCCGCTTCTGCTTTTTGGATCAGCCCCAGCGCCTGGTCACGCGCCTGGATCTCGATCAGCCGCGCTTGCTCCTTGGCTTCCTCCAGGATGCGCTCAGCTTCCACTTTCTGCTGGAGCTGGGCCTTCTCGTATTGGTTCTGCTTATAGTAATAGCCGATCACCAGCCCAAGCACAAGCATTAGCGGCAAGGCGACCAGCTCAATCAGGATAAATGTCGCTACATTCATAAGAATCCCTCATCATCTTCCGGTATAGTTTCTGCGTCGTGCATCTCTTGCCAGACGCGAGAAATCGCTTGCTGGCTGGCAGCGTAGTCGAAGCCGCGCTGCGCCAGATAGCGGTAAAGTTTCAAACGAAATTCACTCCAATCTAAATCTTTAAATTTACGCGCCTTGTTTTGGGCGGCGCGATAAGCCATTTCATCATCATTGATTTCCGCCAGGTTGGTTTCGATCACGCTGCGTTCGACCCCACGCTGGCTTAGTTCATAGGCCAGAGCGCGGCGGCTGCGCGGCCGCAATTCAGCCCGGTTTTCTATCCAGTCTCTGGCGAAGACCTCGTCATTCAACAACCCGCTTTGTTTCAATCGCTCGATGACAGCCTGGATGACGTCATCCTTTTCTTTGCGTTGAAGCAATTTTTGACGGATTTCGTTTTCAGAACGCGGGCGAAGTTGGATCAACCGCAAGGCGCTCTGGAAGGCTGTTTCGCGCTCATCTTCGGCGAGCAGTTGAGCGATCTTCTCATCGGTGATCACCTGACCAACCTGTAGCCAGGCAGCCACGATGCGCGCCAACCCGAAGGCGAATTCCCCATCCAGGTAAACATTCACCCGTTGATGGTTTCGCTTTTGCAGTGTTAGAGCGGTAATCCTGTGTTCCATCGTCTTAAAAAGCCTGGCCGCGCTCCTGCATCTTGAAGAACGCGGCCACACGTGTCCCAATGAATTTCGATGATCTCAGTTGTCAGCTATCGTAAAAGCATACTGATCAGAATAGCTTCAACCCGTTTGGGTCGCTGCACGCCAACTCAAAATCAGGTGCTTTTAGCGTATATCCTGTGCATTGATGGATTGGCGATCATTTACCCGTTTTTCTCGTCAGGATAATCCAGCCGGTTCTTGAGAGATATTCCAGAATCGGCTTTTTACCATACCATTCATTGCCCTGAGATCAATTGTTTCTAAACAATGCATAATCATCGCATTGCCTGGTCACAGCATGGCCGCTGGGTACGGTGGACATTGGATGCTCATCGTAGAGCCGTAGTCCACAGCAGCTTGCGGCGAATGACCTGTTCTAGTGTTTCGAGGAGTGCATGGCGTTGAAGCGCTTGCATCGCCGCCTCACGTCCGCTCCCCAGCTCGACGCCTCGAAAAGTATAGACGCCGTTTTGTAAAAGAAGATAGCCTAACGCTATTCCCAGGTCAAAAACTTCGCCGACTTTTACAATACCTTGATTGTAAATTATATCAAATTCTATCGAATGCCAACAAGGGGCAATTTCTCGCCGCGCCAGGCGCGCCAGCACATGTTGTCCAATAATCTTGCCATCCTGTTCAATGAGCCCCCCTGCCCGCAAGGTAAGATGTAAGCTGGTGTGCAGCTTAAGCGAGAGCCGCGCCAGATGTGCGGCCAATTTATGGTAAGCGATGGGTCCCTTCTGTCGCAAACGGCGGGTGAATAGGATGGTGAGCGCTCGACGGCTTACCAATGGCACCAGCCGACGCAAGGCTATAGAGATGAGCTTCTCCTCGGAGGGCGGGCTTTGGTTGGGCGATTCGCGGATGTAAGCGTGGTAAGGCAGCCAGGAGGTCAGCGAATCAACCACAATGAGATCGAACGCGCCGCTCGTTGCCAGCGTTTCCAATATATCCAGCGTTTGGCTGAGGTCGGTGGGGAAGGCGAGATATAGTTCGGAGAGATTTACCCCGCAGCGCCGGGCGAAATTTCCATCCAACGTCAGATCGGCATCTATCCATGCGCAAGTTTTGCCCAGTCGCTGAGCCGCCGCGACAATATGCTGGCTGAGCGCAGTTTTACCGCTGCCTTCGTCTCCGCAAATTTCGACCATTTCGCCAGGCAATACGCCGCCGGTGCGCATGGCTACATCCAGACGCAGCGAACCCGTCGAAAACGCTTCGCTAATGAAAAGAGCGGGTGAATACATTCGGCGACTTGCGCTCCGCGACGATCATCTGATGATAGAATGCGCAACGCAGCATCGGGCGGCGCGCCTCGAACGCTTAGTGCTTGTTTATCGAGAAATACTGATCGTAATCGGGCGCCCAACCCAGCGGGCGATATTCTCCTGAGGCCTTGTCTTGAACATATTTTCCCTGATAACGCCCGTTGGCAATGTTTTCCAGCGCCTCGGCGAAGAGGTCTATATCTTCAAAGGTGTTATACAAGCCGAACGAAGCCCGAAACAATCCTGGCATTTCCGATTTATCTCGCGCCAACATGCGGGCGCGCACCCGACGCGCTTCTTCGGGCGTGATGCCTAGCAGATGGAGAATATATGGATGAGCGCAAAAGCAGCCGCTGCGTACGCCGATGGCAAATTCATATCCTAAGATGGCTGCAGCTTTAAAGTGAGGAGTATTTTTCAGTTGCAATGGGATCACACCTAAACGTTCACTGGCGCGAGCTGGGTCAGAGTCGCCATAAATGAGGAGCTGAGGGATTTTCGCCAGGCGATCCAGAGCATAGGCGGTCAACGCAGCCTCGTGGCGCGCCACTTCTTCCATGCCGATTGTGGTAAGCTGAGCGATGGCAGCCGCCAGGGCGATGGCGCCAACTGTGTTTGGACTGCCGGCCTCGTCGCGGTCTGGCGGCTCAGCCCAAACCACATCCTCTAAGGTGACGATTTCGACCGTGCCTCCGCCGCGCATATCTGGATCGCCGTGCTCAAATGTGTCTCGTCGCCCCACCAGCGCCCCAACGCCATACGGGGCGTACATCTTGTGAGCGGAGATTGCCACATAATCCAGGTGGGCGGGGTCGTCCAGTGGGCGCATCTCCACCTTGCGATGCGGAGCCAATTGGGCGCAATCCACCAATATTTGCGCCCCCACTGCGTGAGCTTTTTCTGCTAATCTGTGAATGGGGTTGATGAAACCGGTAACGTTGCTGGCGCCAGTCACCGCGACCAGAGCGACTCTCCTGGCGTTGGCTTCAAGTTGGGCGTCGAATTTAGCCTCATCCAATTGTCCGTCGGGTGTGAGACCGACATGAATGACTTCGGCCGCGCTTCTCCACGGCAAATCGTTGGAATGATGCTCCATGCCTGTGGTCAGCACCAAATCGCGCTGCGAAGTGAAAGGGAAGCGGCGCGCCAGTTTGTTGATGGCTTCGGTGGTGTTTTTGCCGAAGATGCAGGTGTGTTGTGCTGGATTGGCGCCCAGAAAATCCATCACAACCTGGCGAGACTGCTCGTAGGCGTGGGTGCAAAGCTGGCTTTTGAAGCCAGTTCCTCGATGGACGCTGCTGTAATAGGTCATAAAGTCGTTGACTGCCTGTTGAACGGAACACAGCGGCGGCGTAGAGGCGGCGTTATCCAGGTTGACGTAACGCCGTGTAGAACCATCCAACGTGGGGGTGGCGACATCAACGCCGACGAAGTAATCTCGAAAATCCTGTTTGGGATGGGTAGTGGTCATAGGTCTCCTGATTGAAAGTCAAAAGGAATGGGTGAAAAATGCTTTGAAAGCTGCGATTTTCTGCAAATTAAAATTAGAATTTGCCGGATTAGAGGGCGAATACCTTGCATTTCAGACAAAATTCGGCTATACTGTGGGTACATAGTGGGAAGAAGTGGGAGATTGTGGAATCAAGCGCCGGCTTACCGGCGTTTTGCAGTTAATATGGATGGTAGAACATATGTTCTTGGGACGCTTCTATCACAACATTGATGATAAGGGACGGCTGATGGTGCCGGCGCGTTTCCGCGCGTATTTGACCCCGGATGGCGTTTATGTGATGCAAGGTTTTGAACGCAACCTGATGGTGTTTCCGGCAAGAACTTTCGAAGCCGTCTCCCAAAAAATCCAAAGCATGACATTCACCGAGCCAACTGCTCGATTGTTGCGGCGCTTGATCTATTCGACTGCGAACCATGTGGAAATAGATCGGGTGGGGCGGTTTTTGATCCCGCAGTTTTTGCGCGAGGCGGCGAATTTGGATGTCAGCGTTATCGTGGTGGGAAACGGAGATTATTTCGAAGTCTGGTCGCCAGAAGCCTGGGAAGAACAGGATCAAGAGTTGCGTGATGTGCAATCCAACGCGACCCGGTTTGCGGATCTGATGGTTACCACCTCCGTTTCGTGAAACTATTGTCATCTGGCTATGCCTGATCTTTTCGACGGGCTTGCGCACCGTCCCGTACTTTACCAAGAGATTATACACGCATTGAGGCCAGCGCGAGGCAATCTTTACGTGGATGCGACGTTGGGCGCCGGTGGGCATGCCTGGGGTATTTTGCAGCACAGCTCGCCAGATGGTTTATTGTTAGGACTGGATGTAGACCCACAGGCGTTGTCGTTAGCGGCTGAACGCCTGGCCGTGTTCGGCCAGCGGGTAATGATTGTTCGAGCCTCCTATACGCAATTGGCCGAGCAGTTAGCGGCAGTTGGATGGGCTAAAGTAAATGGCATCCTACTTGACCTGGGCGTTTCATCTATGCAGCTAGACGCCGCTCAACGCGGCTTTTCATTCTCGGCGGATGCGCCCCTGGACATGCGTTTCGATCCCGCTAATCCACAGACAGCCGCTCGGTTGGTCAATGAGCTGCCGGAGAAAGAATTGGCGCGTATCCTTTTCCAGTATGGCGAGGAAACGCTTGCGAAGCAGATTGCCCACGCGATCGTGCAAGCTCGACCGGTGACCACAACCGGGCAACTGGCTGAAATTGTATTGCGTGTAGTTGAGCGGCGTGGCCGCAAAGATGAGCGCAAGCGCCCACTACATCCGGCCACGCGAACTTTCCAGGCTTTACGCATCACGGTGAACCGTGAGTTGGAGGCGCTGGAGGAAGTCCTGCCTCAGGCGGTTGCAGCGCTGGCGCCCGGCGGCCGGTTAGCGGTTATTTCGTTTCATTCGCTGGAGGATCGGATTGTCAAGCAATTCTTTCGCCGAGAAAGCGCCGATTGTTTATGTCCGCCGCGACAGCCGGTTTGCACCTGCGGGCATCGGGCGACGTTGGTCGAAGTTACCCGCCACCCGATTCGTCCGCAAGAGAGCGAAATTGCCCAAAATCCACGGGCGCGCAGCGCAAGGCTGCGGGTGGCTGAACGTATTGCGAATAACAGCCATCAGGCCGTGCGCAGGATCGAGCGCTCACCGTCACGTAAGGATGAAACTGGCACATAAATTGCAAATTATTGGTTAAGTAAGTTCTTGGTTTTATTTATGGAGCAACTAGAATACCTTGCCAAATCTTATACCCAGGCGCCCTGGCGGAGGCAATTGCAGCTCATTGGGCTGTTTTCTCTTTTCCTGGTCTTAGCTGCGTTGGTCGCCGGGATATATTTGAATGTAAGTGCCAAGACGGCCATCATTGGGCGCGACATTCAGGCCAAACAGCGCATGCTTGAAAGCCTGGATCGAGATATTGAGGATCGCACCGCTCGCCTGGCTTCTATTCTTTCGGTTGCAGAGATGGAAGGCCGCGCCCGCAAATTGGGCTTCGAGCAGGTGCAGCCAGAACAAATTGTGTACTTGAAATTACCCGGCTACATTGAGCGCAGCTCGGTAATCCTGGCGCCTTATGCTCAAAAAACTGTGGTAAGCGCCCCGATGATACCCGCCGAATATACCGAGTCTCTGTTCACCTGGCTGAGGCGGCAAGCCTCCTTCACTATGTTGCGGCTGTCTGAGGCAAAACCATGAAGGATTTGGACCAATACTGGCGTTACTCATTTGTTGGGGCGTTGCTCTGCGCGGCTGCGATTGGAATAGTGCTGCGAATTATGAGCATTCAGGCGGACCCTCAAAGGTTGAAGCAGCTTGAAGCCGAGATTGAGCAGGTCACGAAGGTGCAAAAGACGATTGTTCCAGCCCGCGGCCAGATTTACGATCGCTGGGGGAACCTGCTGGCTGGCAATAAAAAAGTGTATGAAATTGGCGTCGAGTTGCAGGACGTGGAGGATCCTCAATTCATTGCCCATGCGGTCAGCATGATCGTGCCAAATATTAAGTACGAATATGTTTTTAGCATGGCCAGCCTCAAGCCTTCGCCATCCGCGGTTTATGCCACTCTGACGCGTTTTGCCCCACAAGAAGCTGTAGATAAGCTTGAACTGTTAAAGAAACAACTAAAAGAGGATTACGTCGCCAATGGCAAAGACGCCCCCAGTCTGAGGGGATTGGTCTATTACCCGCATTTAGAGCGCTATTACCCAGAGAAAGCCCTGGCTTCGAACATTTTGGGTTTTGTGAGCAGAGACAACCAGGGTTATTTCGGCGTCGAGGAACGTTTTAATGAACTCCTATCCGGCAAAGCGCGTACTGTTCTTGTTCCGACCGACCCCAACCGCGTTGAGGAGATGCCCGAGGTGCCGAACGGCGCCAGCCTAGTGCTGACCATTGAGCGTGAAGTTCAGTTGGCTATGGAAGAGATCATTGATGACGCCGTGGCTGAGACTGGCTCCGCCTCCGGCACGCTGGTGGTGATGAACCCCAAGACGGGTGAAATTATCGCCATGGCGACAACGCCGCGCATTGATTTGAATGAATACTGGCGTTTGGAAGAAGTATTTCCACCTGGGTCGAATATCCCCTTCAATCGAGCGGTTGGGCAGGCGTATGAGCCGGGTTCGGTGTTCAAGCCTTTGACTATGGCGATTGCCCTGGATACTGGCGCGGTGACGCCGGATACGGTATTTGTTGACACCGGTTCTATTGAAGTCGGCGGCATCTTTATTGTGAACTGGAACAGAGGCGCCTGGGGGCCGCAGGATATGACCGGCTGCCTCCAACATTCGTTGAACGTTTGTTTAGCATGGGTGGCGACCCAAATTGGCCCGAATAATTTTTATCGCGGTTTGCAAGCCTTTGGCTTAGGACATTTAACCGGCGTTGATCTGGCTGGCGAAGTCGCAGGTCGCTTGAAAGCGCCTGGTGATAACGATTGGTTTGCATCGGATTTGGGCACCAATTCATTTGGTCAGGGAATCGCCGTCACGCCGGTTCAAATGGCGGCAGCCATCTCGGCGATTGCCAATAATGGCGTGATGATGGCGCCCAAGATCGTCCGCTCGGTCATCAATGATGGCTATCAACACGACATTGAGCAACGCGTGATTGGAATGCCGATCAAACCAGAGACAGCGCGCACATTGAGCGAAATGTTAGCGCGTTCTCTGGAAAAAGAGTCTTCCGATGCGCTGGTTCCGGGTTATCGGGTGGCGGGAAAGACCGGTACGGCGGAAATTCCAATCCCTGGCCAGGGGTACACCAGCAATCAGACAAATGCCTCTTTCGTCGGCTGGGGGCCGGTGGATGACCCGCAGTTCCTGGTTTATGTCTGGCTGGAAAAACCCTCCACTTCGCCATGGGGTTCGGTGGTGGCGGCGCCTGTATTTCGCCGCGCCGTGGAAAAGCTGGTGATTTATTTGAATCTGCCGCCCGATGACGTGCGGCGCCGGTTGGCCAGCAGCAACTAAGCCGAGGATTTGTCGCCTATGACGAACACGCCTTGCCATGATCTATGCTGACTTTTGCAGATGTCATCGAAGCGCTGTGTAACGTGCGGCCGGATTGGGCGAAACAGGTGATTACCGAAGCTGTAATCGACTCCCGCCAGGCCATTCCCGGCTGCTTGTTTGTCGCTTTACCAGGGCAGCAAGTGGATGGGCATGATTTTGTGGGGCAGGCGTTCGAGCGCGGCGCTCACCTGGCGCTGGTGCAGCGCGACTTATCTGCTCAGTTCAGGGTGCTGGATGTTCGCCAGGGCGTTTTGCCAGATACAGGCTCCACGTTGGAGGTTCCTTTCTGCATTTGGGTGAACGACAGCCTGGCAGCGCTACAAAAGATCGCTCGTTTTTGGCGGCGTAAGCTCTCTCTGCGCGTGATTGGCGTCACCGGCAGCGTGGGGAAGTCCACCACCAAAGAGCTGGCGGCGGAAGTTTTGGATCAACGTTATCGCACTTTAAAAAATCCGGGCAATTTGAACAATGAGATCGGTCTTCCGCTGACGCTGCTTTCTTTGAGCGAGGGACACGAACGGGCAGTGCTGGAGATGGGTTTCTATGTCCCCGGCGAAATCGCCTTTTTGTGCGACCTGGCTCTGCCGCAGGTAGGGGTTATCACCAATGTCGGTACGGTTCACGCTGAGCGTGCTGGCTCTCAGGAGGAAATTGCACGCGGTAAAGCCGAATTGGTGCAGGCGTTGCCCCCTGCACCAGAGGGCGTTGCCATTTTGAACTATGATGATGCATGGGTGCGGAACATGGCGGCATTAACCCAGGCCCAGGTCTTTTTCTATGGACTGGACCCGCGGGCTGATCTGTGGGCAGATCACGTAGAAGGTTTGGGGCTGGAGGGCATTCGCTTTCGTTTGCACTATCAGCGCGAAGTGTTGCACCTGCGCGTCCCGTTGATCGGTCGCCATTCGGTTCATGCTGCGCTGCGAGCCACGGCGGTTGGTTTGGTGGAAGGGCTCACCTGGCAGGAGATCGTCAATGGACTGCGTTCACAACACGCCCAATTACGTTTGGTTGCAGTGAGAACTGAAAGCGGCGCGTTGATCCTGGATGATACCTATAACGCCTCACCCGAATCCACTCTGGCGGCGCTCAACCTGCTGGGTGAAATCGAGGGTCGCCGGGTGGCTGTTTTAGGAGATATGCTCGAATTAGGGCGCTATGAAAAGCAAGGTCATGAAATGGTGGGCGTTCGGGCGGCTGAGGTGGTGGATGAATTGATTACCGTCGGAGAACGAGCGCACATGATCGCTGCGGCGGCGCGCCAGGCAGGGCTCCCTGCACAGGCGATCAGTGAGTATGAAGAGGTTCAGCAAGTCATAGACCGGCTAAAAGACCGCTTGAGAGAGGCGGATGTGGTTTTGATAAAAGGCTCGCATGGTATGCGTATGGACCGAATCGCAGCGGCTTTAGAGGTGCGCTCGTGACGCAATCCTCCATGGCCGTGGCTCTGGCCGGCTTTAGCTTTATGCTCACTGTGATTTGGGGCCCTCCCTTGATCCGCGTTTTACGCCACTTCAAAGTGGGAAAAGCGATCCGTGTGGAAGGTCCAGAACGGCACTTTACCAAGATCGGCACACCGACGATGGGCGGCGTGATGGTGATTATCCCCGTGGCTCTTATCACCATTTTGCTGAACGCCAGTTCTCTCTTTGGCGTCACTCTATTAGGGCAATCGGTTTTGGTTCCGCTGGCTGCAATGATGTTATTTGCTGCTTTAGGCGCGGTGGATGATTGGGCTGGTTTGAGAGGCGAGCGCAAGGCGAAGGGCTTGCGCGCCCGCACTAAATTTGCCTATCAGGTGATTTTGGCGGTATTTATAGCCCTGGCGCTGCGTTATGTGTTGGAGTCGCCGGACATGTTTCTTCCTGGTTATCCCGTCGTGATTCGGTTGGGCGTGTGGTATGTTCCGATCGCCGCCTTCTGGATCGTTGCGACTTCGAACGCGGTCAACCTCACCGATGGTTTGGATGGGCTGGCGGGCTTGATCTCTGCAACTGCTTTCGCCGCTTATGGCGGTATTGCCTTGATTCAGGGTCAGATCTTCCTGGCGCGTTTCTGTTTTACGGTGGTGGGCGCCATCTTCGGTTTTTTGTGGTTCAATGTGCACCCGGCGCTTCTGTTTATGGGTGATACTGGCTCGCTTTCGCTTGGCGCTGTTCTGGCAGTGGTGGCTTTAATGACCGGCCAATGGCCGCTTTTACCCGTAATTGCGATTATTCCGTTCAGCGTCGAGATGAGCGTAGTCTTGCAGGTGGCGTACTTTAAGTGGACCGGTGGGCGCCGTTTGTTCAAGATGGCACCGCTGCATCATCATTTCGAGCTATCAGGTTGGAGCGAGACGCAAGTTGTGCAGCGTTTTTGGCTGATCGGCCTGCTGTTTGCCATGATTGGTGTGGCTTTATCGGTGGTGTAACGCGCCGCCGGTTGACGCTGCATGGTTTGAGGAGAGTATGGCGACCGACTGGAGTGGTCTAAAAATAGCAATCGTTGGTGCAGCTCGTCAGGGGCTGGCGCTGGCGCGCTATTTGCTGCAACAGGGCGCTTTTGTGGTGATCAACGATCAGAAGCCGCAAGAGCAATTTGCCGAAGCGCAGGCTGCCTTATCCGAGTTCGTCGTCAAACCTGGGCAGCTCGAATGGGTTTGTGGAGGACATCCGCTCAGCCTGTTGGAGGGCGTGGATGTGCTTTGTCCTTCGGGCGGTGTGCCGCTTGACCTGCCGCTAATACGCGAAGCGCAGCAACGTGGGATTGCGCTTTCGAACGACTCACAAATCTTCCTGGAAGCGGCGCCCTGTAAGGTGATTGGCATCACCGGTTCGGCTGGCAAAACTACCACTACGATGCTGGTAGGCAGGATTGCGCAGGCAGCATTGGAAATTGCCGCCGCTTCAACAAACGCTGTGGTCCCCTATCGCAAGGTGTGGGTGGGCGGCAATATCGGCGCTCCATTGATCTCTGTGTTGCAGGAAATGCAGCCAGACGATTTGGCGGTGATGGAGCTGTCTAGCTTCCAGCTAGAGCTGATGAACCGGTCGCCCCAGGTGAGTGCAGTTTTGAATATTACGCCGAACCACCTGGATCGGCATGGCACAATGGAAGCCTATACAGCCGCTAAAGCCAGGATCCTGGAATTTCAGACCGCGCAGGACGTGGCGGTTTTGGGTCGCGATGATCTGGGCGCCTGGTCGCTGGCTCAGAGGGTGAAAGGGCGTTTGCTATCGTTCGGATTTTCGGAGCTGCCGAATGATCATTGCGGCGTCAGTCTGTATGGCGATGCGGTTTATTTACGCGAAGCGCCTGGCGCCACTGAAATTTATGTCTTGGCGGTGCAGGATATTGCTCTGCGCGGGATGCATAATCTGTTTAATGTGATGGCTGCCAGCGCCATCGCCGCCGGCGCCGGGCTGCCGGTGCGCGCCATCCGCCAGGGTGTACGCGGTTTCGCCGGTGCGCCGCATCGATTGGAGTTCGTACGCTCTTGGGGTGGCGCAGATTGGTATAACGACTCCATCGCCACTGCCCCCGAACGAACTATGGCGGCCATTCGCTCTTTTGAAGAGCCATTGGTCTTGCTGCTCGGCGGACGGGATAAAAATCTACCCTGGGACGACTTAGCTCTGTTGGCGTTACGCCGTGTGGATCATGTGATCGTTTTCGGCGAGGCGGCGGCTCTCATTGTCAAGGCATTTGAACGCGCTGCGAACTACTTGCAAAGCGAGGTCGCTGTCGAATCGGGCGCGCAAGGCTTGCGATCTATCACGCGCTGCGCGAACCTGCGTCAGGCGGTGGAAGCCGCGGCGCAGATCGTCCAGCCAGGGGACGTGGTTTTGCTCTCGCCGGGCGGAACCAGTTTCGATGAATTTAAAGATTTTGAGGAGCGAGGACAATGTTTCGCACAATGGGTGAGAGAACTAAAGTAAGGTCTCAGCGCCGGGCCGCCAAGCGGCGCTTTCCCAGCATGGTGGTGGGCGATGTGGGGACTGGCAATCTGCGCGCTCAACCCATGCGACCGCTTGAAACAAATCGCCTGCCGAATGCGAATTCCAGAGCGAGCGGGCGCATCACTCAATTGCGCTTTGACGTCTTGATGGTGTTGACCGTCATTACCTTGTTGGTGTTTGGCTTGATCATGGTTTATTCAGCCAGTTATGATTATTCTTTGTTGTGGTACGACGATCCAATGGAGATGTTCCAGCGCCAGTTATTATGGTTGGCGCTTGGTTTAGTTGCTCTGATCACCTTAGCCAACATTGATTATCACCAATGGCGCGATTGGGCAGTGCCGTTGATTGTTGTCACCGGGCTGGCGTTATTGTATGTCCTGGTCCAGGGGAATTTATTGAATGGAGCGAAGCGCACAATCTTTGGCGGATCAGTCCAGCCTTCTGAGTTGACCAAAGTAGCAGTCGTCATCTATCTTTCAGTATGGCTTTATAGCAAGCGCGATCAACTTGGTCAGGTCACCTATGGCTTGGTGCCGTTAGCGATCATCCTGGGCTTCTTAGGCGGCTTGATTTTTCTGGAACCCGATTTGAGCGCCACATTGTCCATTCTGATGCTGGGCGGTTTGATGTTTTTCCTCGCCGGAGGCGACCTGCGCCAGATCGCGGTCATTTTATTGGTTGCCATGGTGGTCGGATTCTTAATGGTCAACTTTACCCCCACCGGCAAAGCACGGTTGGATGATTATCTGCGGGGGTTCAACGACCCGACGCAAAGTTCTTCTCATGTGTTTCGCTCTTATGGCGCTTTCGCTAAGGGTGGTTGGTTTGGCGTGGGCATCGGCAAAGCAGAAGCCAAAGTAACCGGTTTGCCGGTGCCGCCCACGGATAGCATTTTTGCTGTGATCGGCGAGGAGACCGGCATTGTTGGCGTGGTCTTTTTGGTTTTGCTGTATTCTGGCCTCTTGTGGCGTGGATTAACTATCGCCCGGCGCGCGCCGGATCAAATGGGCGCGTTGCTGGCTGGCGGTTTGACTTTTTGGATCGTGATTGAGGCGCTCATCAACATGGCTTCCATGATAAGTTTAATACCCTTCACTGGCAACGCGCTTCCATTTATCAGCGCAGGCGGCTCCAGCCTGGTGATGAGCATGGCTTCGATTGGGATTATCTTGAATGTTTCTCGGCTTTCCGAGAAGAAGAAAGAGGATCATGGCAAATACTTCAATGCGGTTATTGATCTGCGCCGGCGGGACCGGGGGCGGGGTATATCCGGCGATGGCGGTGCTCCAGGCGTTGCGCAGCCGCGTACCCGCGCCAGGCAATAACCACAATGCGAAGCATGAGACTCAGACCAAGTTCGATGCAGTTGTCCAACCAGACCTGGAGTTGTTATGGGTGGGCAGCGTTGGCGGCATGGAGGCGGATTTGGTGAAACGCGCCGGCGTTCCTTATACTGAGATTGAGGCGGCAGGCGTACACGGCGTTGGGTGGCGCGCCCTGCCGGGCAATGTATTGCGCCTGGCGCGCGGTTATCTTCAAGCGCGAACCATCATTCGCAGTTTCCGCCCCCAGGCGCTCTTTTTTACCGGCGGCTATCTGGCCGCGCCCATGGCGTTGGCTGGGCGCAATCTTCCTTCCTTGCTCTATGTGCCAGACATCGAACCTGGTTTGGCGCTGAAGTCGTTGGCGCGTCTGGCCAGCCAGATTGCCGTCAGCGCCGATGAATCGCGCCGCTTCTTCCCCAAAAAAGCAGCAATAACTGTCACGGGTTATCCTGTGCGCCCGGATTTGACGCAGTGGGATCGCCTGCAAGCGCAGCAGATGTTGGGGTTGGCGCCGGAACTGCCTGTCTTGTTGGTCTTTGGCGGCAGTAAAGGCGCACGTTCGATCAATCGCGCGGCTGCGGCGGCGTTGCCGGCTTGGTTGCCTGAAATGCAGGTGGTGCATATCACGGGTACGCTGGATTGGCCCGAAGTCCAACAGTCGCGTCAAACACTGCCCGAACGATTGGCGGCTGTGGGAGGCGCGCCAGAATGGGCGGGGCGTTATCACACTTTTCCTTATTTGCATGATGAAATGGGCGCGGCGTTTGCCGCCGCCGACCTGGCGGTATGCAGGGCCGGTGCATCCACCCTGGGTGAACTGCCAGCCTTCGGTCTGCCAGCGATCCTGGTCCCTTATCCACACGCCTGGCGCTATCAGCGGGTGAACGCCAATTATCTTGCTGAGCGCGGCGCAGCCCTGGTGGTAGAGGATCATCAATTGACGGAAAAGCTATCTGCGATGGTCTTGGGTTTAATGAGCGATCGCTCCCGATTGCAAACGATGCATCAGGCGATGCGCTCGCTGGCGCGGCCTCAAGCCGCCGACGAAATCGCCGCGTTGCTGCAAGCTTTGGCAGCCTCGCAAACCCAACAGAGGATGTGAGACGATGATCTCGATGTCTGCTGTTTTCTTTATGTTCTTGATCCTGTTTGGCTTCATTGGTGGGTCGCGGGGCTGGGCGAAAGAGATACTGGTGATCGCAAGCGTTATCCTGGCTTTGGCGACCATTCGACTGATCGAAGATTTGCTTGGGCTGGGGCGCTTTTTTGGCAACAACGCCAATACCCAATATTGGATTCGCATCGGCATCCTGTCTGTGTTGACCTTTTTTGGCTACCAGTCTCCAAAGGTGCAGCGCATTGCAAAAGCAACCGAGAAGCGCGGCCAGCTTGCCGAACGCCTCTTGGGGTTTCTGATTGGAGTGGTCAGCGGGTATTTTGTCATCGGCACCGCCTGGGCATTTTCCTATCAGGCTGGATATCCGTTGTTGATCAAACAGATCCAGGCTGCGCCGCCGGAAATCGCGGATACAGTCAACCGATTGCTGGAATTATTGCCACCGGTATGGCTGGATCAGCCATTGAAAGTGTTTGTGGCACTGGTGCTTATCTTCTTGCTTGTGATTATTTATTTTGTCTGATGAGTAAACACGTGCATTTTATCGGCATTGGTGGGAGCGGGCTGTCTGCAATTGCGACGGTCTTGCTGGAGCGCGGCGAACGGGTCAGCGGCTCCGATCGTCAGGCGTCGCCTGTGTTAGAGCGTTTGCGCCAAAGCGGCGCGCAGATCTTCAATGAGCATCGCCCCGAAAATGTTGCTGGCGCAGATGTGGTGGTGCGTTCCTCTGCTGTACCGGAGGATAACGTTGAAGTGCAGGCGGCTCGATCTGCGGGTATTCCTGTTTTAAAGCGCGCCGACTTTCTGGAGATGCTGTTAGCCGGGCGGGATGTCATTGCGGTCGCGGGGACGCACGGCAAGACAACCACCACGGCGATGATCGCCTGGGCGTTGTTGGCACTGGGAGCAGATCCGTCTTTCGTGGTGGGTGGCGTCATGAGCAACCTGGGCGTGAATGCGCACGCTGGTCAGGGGCAGTTCTTTGTGATCGAGGCCGATGAATATGATCGCATGTTCTTGGGCATCCAACCCAGTATTGCTGTGGTGACGAACATCGAACACGATCACCCCGATTGCTATCCCACGCCGGAGGATTTTTATCAGGCGTTTCAGATGTTTGCCGAACGTCTGGCATCGGGCGGCTTTCTGGTCGCTTGCGGAGAGGACCCAGGGGCGCAGCGTTTGCTGGGAGATTTGCAGGCCAACGGCCGGCGGACATTGTCTTATGGGCTGGGAGCATCCACCTGGGATTACACCGCTCGCGGCAGGATGACCAATCAGGCGGGCGGGATGATCTTCGATGTTTTCTGCGGCGATGCCCTCTTGACCAGCGGTGTTTCGTTGCAAGTTCCTGGAGAGCATAATGTGCTCAATGCCCTGGCGGCGATCAGCGTGCTGCACCGACTGGGGTTTCCGGCTTCCGAGGCGGGACGGGTGTTGGGAGAGTTTCGCGGCGTGGGCCGCCGCTTCGATGTAGCTGGTGAATTTGGCGGCGTACTGTTAGTGGATGATTACGCTCATCACCCAACAGAAATCCGCGCGACGCTGGCCGCGGCGCGGCTGCGCTATCCACAGCGCCGCATCTGGGCGGTTTGGCAGCCACATACCTATTCGCGCATTCGCGCGTTGTTTGAGGATTTTGCGGTCGCCTTCGAGCAGGCGGATTGTGTGCTGATTACAGAAGTATACGCAGCCCGCGAGTCTCCCCCAGCAGAAGGCTTTTCGGCGCGCGCGATTGCCGAGGCGATTGCGGCGCGGCCTCGGGAGAAGACCGGTGTGGTAAAATTCGCTGCTCACCTGGACGAAGCGAGCCAGTATTTGTTGAATAACTTGCGCGCTGGAGATGTGGTTCTGGTGCTTTCGGCGGGCGACGCGGAACAGATCACAAGGCAACTCAAAGAAGCGCTGCCTTTGCGCCAGGCGTTGGAAACAGGAGATGAAAGAAATGGCTGATAAAAAGCGAATCTATGAAAATATCAGCTTTGCCGTAGATGGTGTGCAACTGCGCGAGTCGTCGCCATCCAAAGACTGGCAACCGTTCGAGGTCGCCAAGGATTTGCCGCTTGAGTATCTTGGCCGGACAGGCGGGACACTGCGCAAAGGCGCGCCGCCCAGCCGCGAGTTGATTTTGCGTTTGATCCAATGGTTTAAAGACGCTTGAGGAGATGATGCCACTGGCTGTTAGACCTTTCGACCTCAGCCGCCTGCGCCAGGCGTTTGGCGGCCGCGTGCAGAGCGATGCGCCGTTGGATCGCTATACGGCTGCGCGCCTGGGGGGACGCGCCGACGCTTTGCTGGAGGTCGAAACTCACCACGAACTGGCTGAGGCTGTTCGCCTGGCCTGGCTGGCAGAGTGCCCCTTTGTGGTGCTGGGCGGCGGCTCCAATGTCCTGGTCAGCGATCAGGGTGTGCGAGGTCTGGTTATTCTGAATCGGGCGCGTCAGGTTCGTTTTGATGAACAGGCTGATCCGCCCACAGTTTGGGCGGAATCGGGCGCGAATTTTGGTTTGCTGGCGCGCCAGGCGGCGCAGCGAGGTTTGGCTGGCCTGGAATGGGCAGCGGGTATTCCGGGTACAGTAGGTGGGGCGGTGGTGGGCAACGCCGGGGCGCATGGCGGCGATATGGCTGGCAATTTGCTTATGGCCGAAATCTTGCACCCTGGCGAGACAGGGAACATGGAAGAAATCCAGGCGCAAATATGGCCGGTGGAAAGGCTTGCATATACGTATCGCAGCAGCGTTTTGAAGCGTTCTGCGCCGCAGAGGGCAGTGGTTTTGACCGCTTTGTTGAAGTTGGAGCGCGGCGATCCCCAGAAGACGCAGGCGCGCATAGATGAGTACACTGCTTATCGAAAGCGCACCCAGCCGCCTGGGGCAAGTATGGGCTCGATGTTCAAAAACCCGCCGGGCGATTACGCCGGTCGGTTGATCGAGGCGGCAGGGCTAAAGGGTGTTCGCGTCGGCGGCGCACAGATCAGCCCGCTGCACGCCAATTTCTTTATCAACCAGGGCGATGCGACAGCCGCGGATGTGTATGAATTGATCCGGCTGGCGCAGGATAAAGTGGTGTCGGAGTTTGGGGTGCATCTGGAACTGGAAATCGAGCTCTTAGGCGAGTGGTGAGCAATGATGATGGAGCATAAGCTGCATGTGGGCGTGTTGTTTGGAGGACGTTCGGGGGAACATGAAGTTTCCTTGATGTCCGCGCGCTCTGTGCTGGCATCCATTGACCGCAACAAATATTGGGTCACTCAAATCGGCATTGCGCATGATGGCGCCTGGTGGGTTGGCGAGAATGTACTGGATGCGTTGATGCAATCTGATGTCAGCGGGCTTTCGCCGGCGGCTTTGTTTCCCGACCCCACCCGACGTAGTCTCTATCGCATCTTGCCGGAAGACACTCACGAGCAATTGGAGCGTCTTGCCGAATTGGATGTGATTTTTCCCGTCCTTCATGGCACTTTTGGCGAGGACGGGGCGCTGCAAGGTTTGCTGGAACTGGCCGACCTGGCTTATGTGGGCGCGGGCGTGCTGGGCTCCGCCTTAGGCATGGATAAAGGCGTGTTTAAATCCGTGATGCAGGCGGAAGGCATCCCGGTGGTCGAATGGATGGTCGCCACGCGCAGCGAGATCGAGAGCAACGTTCAAGCGGTGGCGCAGCGCGCCATGCAATTGGCGGATTTCCCTTTGTTTATCAAGCCAGCGAACCTGGGCTCTTCGGTTGGGGTGACGCTCTGCCTTTCGGCTGCGGATGTGGTGGAGGGGCTGTTCGAGGCGGCGCGCTTTGACCGTCGCGTGTTGGTTGAGCGTGGGGTTAAAAATCCACGGGAGATCGAGGTCAGCGTCCTGGGCAACGATCAACCGCAGGCTTCCATACCCGGTGAGATCATTCCCAGTCGTGAATTTTATTCCTATGAGGCGAAATACATTGATGGCAAATCGGAGTTGCTGATCCCTGCGCCCATTTCTGTTGAGCTGACCCGCCAGGTGCAGGATTTGGCATTGCGCGCTTATCGGGCGATTGACTGCGCGGGTATGGCGCGAGTGGACTTTTTGCTGGAACGAGAATCTCAAAGTGGAAGCGATCCTAAGTTATATCTCAGCGAGGTGAACACCATCCCTGGTTTCACGAAGATCAGCATGTACGCTAAATTATGGGAGTATGGCGGTCTCTCGTATTCCGAACTGATTGATCGTCTGATTGAGCTGGCTTTGGAGCGCAAAGCGGAACGTGATCGCACCGAACGTCGCTTCCGACGAGAGGAATCCTGAACCATGAGTACTTCATCGCAATCTGCAAGACGCTCTGATGAAATTCGCCGCCGCAGGATGGCTGGCGCTCATGCAGCCCCTAAATCTGCAGCCCGTTCGTCGTCTGGCTTGCTCGACAAGATGATCCGGCGCTCTGATACCCGGCGACGAGTCGTGAGCCGCCCCACGATGCCGCCGGTGGTTATGCGCCGTGATGCATCTATTGGCGCTTCAAGTGGCGTGAACACTCGCCGGCGCAGCAGCCGACGGCTGTACAATGTCAGCCTGGGGAGCCAGGGCGCGGAGATGCGGTTGCCGTCATTGCCACGACTGGGCTTTAGCTGGCGGGCAATCTCTTTCCTCTTGCTGGCGGGGGTGGCGGCGGTTTTGTATTATCTTTGGACTGCGCCGGAATTTCAGGTGTCGGCGGCTCAGATCAGCGGGCTAAAACGCGTGACCAAAGCAGACGTGAACCGCGCGCTGGCGCTGCGCGAGGCGCCTGTTTTCACCCTGGATGCAAAGCGGATCGAGCAAGAGCTGCTCAAGGACTTTTCGGAGTTTTCGGCGGTGGAAGCGACCATTGAACTGCCGAACACCTTGTTGATCACTGTGACTGAGCGCACACCGGTGATGATCTGGCAACAGAATGATCGTTCTATTCTGGTGGACGAGCAAGGGAAGACCTTTCAGGCGCGAGATAACGCCATGCTGGAGTCCTTGCCGGTGATTAAGGCGTCGGGCGACCCGCCGCGGCTGCCAAAAGAGGTGAGCCTGGCGGAGGAGACGCCCCTCCCAACCGCTAATCTGGCTGAAGAAATCTCTAAAGATGTGGTGCAAGAATTTATACCCACTACGCTGTTTCAGCCTGAAATGATTGCCGCCATTTTGAAACTGGCTGCCCAGGCTCCGCAGGGCGCGCAGTTGATCTATGAAGCGGCGCATGGCTTTGGCTGGCAGGATCAGCGCGGTTGGATAGTTTATTTTGGCGATTTAAGCGATCTGGATATTAAATTGAATGAATATCGAGCAATCCTGGAACATATCAAAGCAAGTGGTGGAACGCCGGCTATGATCAGCGTGGAATTCGCCCACGCGCCTTATTTCCGGCTCGAAGAATGATTTGCCAGGTGTCAAAATGGACGATCAACTATTAATCGGCATTGACGTTGGCACAACGAAGGTTTGTACCCTGGTGGCGCGCCAGGACACGCCACAGCATCTACGCATTCTAGGGATGGGGATTGAACCCTCCCAGGGATTGCGCAAGGGCGTGGTGGTGGATTTGGAAGCCGCGGCGCAGGCAGTAGCGCGCTCGGTGGACAAGGCTGAACGCACCTCTGGCGTGGAGGTGCTTTCTGCTCTGGTGAGCCTGGCTGGCTCCAATGTGTCTTCGGTGAACAGCCGCGGCGTGGTGGGAGTGGCTGGCCGGGTGATTGAGCCAGACGATGTGGGGCGAGCGGTGGACGCCGCCCGGGCGGTAGCCATTCCTCACAACCGGGAGATTGTGCATGTCATCCAGCGCAGCTTCAACGTGGATGGTCAGGACGGCATTCGCATGCCCCTCGGAATGCATGGCTATCGCCTGGAGGTGGAGACGCATATCATCACCGCTGCGGCTGCCAGTGTGGAAAACCTGCGCCAATGTGTGGCAGCGGCCGGGGTGGAGGTCAGCCAGTTTGTGCTGAATCCGCTGGCGTCTGCTGAGGTGGTGCTGAGCGAGGCCGAGCGCCAGATGGGGGTGGTGGTCTGCGACGTGGGCGGCGGCACCACCGACATTGCCATCTACGTGGACGGCGATGTGTGGCACACTGCGGTGTTGGCAATCGGCGGCAATCACATCACGTCAGATATTGCCCAGATCCTGCATCTGCCCAATTCGCAGGCTGAGGAGATCAAGCTGCAACATGGGCATGCCAACCCGGATGAGGTTGATCCGCGTCAGTATTTCAATGTGCGCCCCTTCGGCGAGGATGAGGCAGTACAGATCAGTCACCATGAATTGGTGCAAATCATTCATGCTCGCGTGGAAGAGATCTTCGGCATGGTGGTGCAAGAGATCAAACGGTCGGGATATGACGGGTTATTGCCGGCGGGTATGGTGCTCACCGGTGGAACCAGCGCATTGCCGGGCATCCGCACCGTCGCCAGTCGAGTGTTGGGCGTGCCCGTGCGCATTGCTCAGCCGGAAAATTTGGTAGGCATGACCGATCGTTTGAATTCTCCGGCCTTTTCCACCAGCGTGGGCCTGCTGCGCTGGGCGACATTAATGAGCGAAGCGGCGCCGCAAAGCAGCGGGCGACGTTTACGCGCCCCATCCTTCAGTGTTGGGGCGGACTGGAAAGCTAAATTTAGTAATTTGCTGAGGCGTTTGCTGCCTTAGCTCTAACTTCAAGATGATTGCCCAAAGGGACATTCATTTACCAATGGAATTGAGGAGGAACCAATGTCGACGTACACCAATCCAACACCAAACCAGATCGAATCCTTTGCCCGCATTAAGGTGGTGGGCGTGGGCGGCGGCGGCTGCAATGCCGTTGACCGTATGATTGACGAAGGCTTGCAAGGCGTTGAGTTTGTTGCCATCAACACCGACGCCCAGGCGCTCATGCTTTCAAAAGCGACCACCCGCGTGCGCGTGGGCGAGAAGCTGACCCGTGGTTTAGGCTCTGGCGGCGACCCGGAAGTCGGCCGCAAGGCAACCGAAGAATCGGCGGAGGAACTATACACCGTGCTGAAAGGCTCGGATATGGTCTTCATCACCGCCGGCATGGGCGGCGGCACCGGCACCGGCGGCGCGCCGGTGGTGGCGCAGATCGCCAAAGAGGTGGGCGCATTGACCATCGGCGTGGTAACGCGTCCCTTCACCTTTGAAGGCTCGCGCCGCATCCAATCCGCCGAGGCGGGCATTTCCCGCTTCAAGGAGCAGGCTGACACGCTGATCGTCATCCCCAACGACCGCTTGCTCCAAATTGTGGATAAGCGCGCCAACTTACAGCAAGCCTTCCGCATGGCAGATGACGTTTTGCGCCAGGGCGTGCAAGGCATTTCTGAGCTGATCACCGTGCCTGGTCTGATCAACCTGGACTTCGCCGATGTGCGCACGATCATGTCGGAAGGCGGCGCAGCATTGATGGCAGTGGGCACGGCGAAAGGCGAGGACGCTGCTCGCGTGGCCGCCGAGCAGGCTATCTCCAGCCAGTTGCTGGACATCACCATTGACGGCGCGCGCGGCATCCTGTTCAATGTCACCGGTGGTCCTGACCTGACCCTGTTCGATGTCAACCAGGCGGCGGCAATCATCAAAGAAACCGCTCACCCGGATGTCAACCTGATCTTTGGCGCGGTGATTGACCCGAACATGAAGGATGCAGTGCGCATCACGGTGATCGCCACGGGTTTTGAGCGCACGGGCGCGCCGCGGCGCATTGTGGAGCCTGCCTCCAACGAAGCCCGCCCCACGCCCGTTGAACTGCCGACGCCCTCTCAACCGGCGCGCCCCGTCAGCCGGGATTTCCAGCCGCGGTCTTTCAACACGGAGGATTTGGATATCCCGACTTTCTTGCGTAACCGCAGCAGCCGTTAGTTTGTCTGGTCAGGCGCGCCAGCCACAGGCGTAGCTGACGTACTGCTTAAGAATTGTAGTTTGAAGTGAGATTGCCGGTTCCCTCCTCCCGGTGAGTTCTGCCTGTCGGTCTGCTGGCAGGCTCCATATATGCCTTCGCGTGGGGCCGCAGACGACAGAACTGATGAACCTGGCGTTCAACCAACGCCGGGTTCATTCTATTTATAAATCTCACCAAATCTATCCAAAAATCACCTGCAAGATCACCCTTAATTCCCCTTGTCAAGCAGAGCGGGTTATGCTAGAATGCATGTCACCTTGCCTAGATGTGAGGGTAGATGAATAATATGCCCCCATCTATGGCGGCTACATTTGTTCTAATTATTGGATCGGGGATTCGATGCGCTGTCCGTATTGCAAACATAACAGCTCCAGGGTCATTGATACTTCTCACGATTCGCGCGGGGGCGTGCGGCGGCGACGTGAATGTGAGAACTGCAAACAGCGCTTCAGCACCTATGAACGCCCAATCCTGGCTACGCCGCTTATCATCAAGCAGGATGGAACGCGGGAAGATTTTGACCGCGATAAATTGATCCGCGGCATTCGCATCTCTTGCGCCAAGCGGCCGGTCTCGGCGGCGGATATTGAACGTCTGGTCGGCGAGATCGAGTCCACGCTTCAAGCCATGGGGCGCGCTGAAGTTTCTTCCCGCGTGGTGGGGGACATGGTCATCGCCGGTTTGAAAGAATTGGATCAAATCGCCTACATCCGTTACGCCATCGTCTATCTGGGTCTGGACGACCTCAAGTCCATACGCAACGAGATTGATCGTTTGCTCGAAGGGTAATATTCTTGCGCTGGCTGGGTCAGGGGGACGAGCCTGGCGGCGCATGGTTTACTGTCTGAAAAGTTAAACTATCGAGGAGAAACGCCATGTTGCAGGAAACCAACACTCAAAATGAGCGTCAGGGTTTGAAATTTACCCCAGAAATGCCCAAACATCTGCCGTCTATCTCTTTAACAGATAACGCCCGCCAGGTGTTGACGCGCCGCTATGTGCGCCGCGATAAGGATGGTCAACCGGCGGAGACGGTGGAGGGCATGTTTTGGCGTGTGGCTTATCATGTGGCTACCGGCGAGGCGGCCTGGAATCAGGACGTGATGCAGCGCGCCGAGCAGTTTTACGAACTGCTGACTTCCAAACAGTTTTTCCCCAATTCGCCCACCTTTACCGGCGCGGGCACGCCATTGGGTCAGTTGGCAGCTTGCTTCGTCTTACCGATTAACGATGATATGGGGCGCGATCCGGCGGGCATTTTCCAAACCTTGCGCGATGCGGCGCTCATTCAACAGACCGGGGGCGGGAACGGTTTTTCCTTCTCGCGCCTGCGTCCCAAGGGCGCGCTGGTTAAGTCCTCCGCCGGACAGGCCACCGGGCCGGTCGGCTTCCTGCGCGTGTACGACAAGGCATTTGGCGAAGTGGCACAGGGCGGGTCGCGCCGCGGCGCCAACATGGCGGTGCTGCGCGTGGATCACCCGGACATCGAGGAATTTATCACCTGCAAGACGGACGAGAACGCCATCACGAATTTCAACATTTCGGTGGGCATCACCGATGCGTTTATGCAGGCGGTGCGCCAGGACGCCGAGTGGGAATTGCGTTTTCCCGACATCCACTCCGAACAATATCGCAATTTCCAGGGCACGCTGGAGCAGGCGGAAACCGCCGGTATCCCCATCCGCATCTACCGGACGGTGCGCGCCCGCGAGCTGTTCGAGAAAATTGTGCGCCAGGCGCATCATAACGGCGAGCCCGGCGTGTTGTTCCTGGATGCCGCCAACCGCTCTAACCCGGTGCCCCATCTCTACCCCCTGGAAGCGACCAATCCTTGCGGGGAACAGTGGCTTGGCCCCTACGAAAACTGTTGTCTGGGTTCGGTGAACCTGGCGCAGCATTTTGGCGCTGAAGGGAGCGTTGATTGGGAGAAGCTGCGCCAAAGCGTCGAGCTGGCGACGATTTTCCTGGATGATGTGGTGGAGGCGAACGCGTATGTGCCTGCTGTTCCTCAACTCAGGGAAGCCGCGCTGCGCGCCCGACGCATTGGGCTGGGTATTATGGGGCTGGCGGATCTGATGTACCATGTCGGCGTGCGCTATGGCTCGCCGGAAGGCCAGGAGTTCGCCGCTCAGGTGATGGAGTTCGTGCGGTATCATGCCATGCGCGTCAGCATCGAACTGGCGAAGACGCGCGGCGCTTTTCCGGCCATCCAGGGCAGCATCTACGATCCGCAAAACCTGCGCTGGCAGCCGCCGCAGCCGATCACGCCCTACAGGCGGGATTGGGGCCGCCCGGCGCTGGACTGGGAAGCTATCTGCGACGGCATCCGTCGTTATGGCATCCGCAACGCTGCCCAGACCACTGTCGCGCCGACGGGCACCATCGCCACCGTGGCCGGCTGCGAAGGGTACGGCTGCGAGCCGGTCTTCGCCCTGGCTTACATTCGCCACGTCAACGACAATGGCCGCGACCTGCAACTGGTTTACGCCAGCCCGCTGTTCGAGCAGGCGTTGACTGATGCTGGACTGGAGGAAGACGCCCGCCAGCAGATCTTTGACCGGGTGATGGAGCGCGGCACCTGCCAGGACCTCGAAGAAGTGCCGCAGAGCATCCGGGAGGTCTTTGTGGTTTCACAGGATATTCGCGCTGAGGAACACGTGCGTATGCAGGCTGCGATGCAAGCCTTTGTGGATAACAGCCTGAGCAAGACGATCAATTTCCCCGAAGATGCGACGGAAGAAGATGTGGCCCTCGCTTATCAACTGGCCTGGGAGCTGGGCTGCAAGGGCATCACGGTGTATGTCACCGGTTCGCGCCAAAAGGTGGTGTTGGAAACCAAAGCTACCGCTCGTCAGAAACAGGAGGGTGACACTGAGCTTCGACAGGTTCAGCTCGCCGAAGTCGGTTCGCCGCAAGCCGAGAAGCCCGCAGTGGAGCAGTTGCCGCTCTGGCATGACAAGAAGAAGCCTCGTCCGCGCCGCCTGCCGGGTTATACCATCACTGCCGATACTCCGTTGGGCAAGGCTTTCGTCACCATTAATGAAAATGGGGGCGGTCAACCCTTCGAAGTCTTCATTAACACAGCAAAGGCTGGCTCAGATACCGCTGCGGTTTCAGAAGCGATTGGCCGGCTGATCTCGTATATCTTGCGCCTGGCTTCGCCGGTGCCGCCGCGCGAGCGCCTGCGGGATGTCTGGCAGCAGCTCTCTGGAATCGGCGGTGGGCGTTCGCTGGGGTTTGGCCCCAACCGGGTGCGCTCGCTGCCCGACGGCGTGGCCCAGGCGCTGGCCGAGTATCTTGAGAACAGCGAAGCCCACCGCGCCGAACAGGAAGAAGACGAGGCGCTTGGCGGAAACGGCTTCAACCTGTTGAGCGAGACAGCGCGCAACGCTGAACATGGGCAACGGATTGATCGGATTGGCGACCTGTGCCCGGAGTGCGGCCAGGCGGCGCTGGTCAACGAAGAGGGCTGCCGGAAGTGCTACGCTTGTGGATATAGCGAGTGTTAGATGCGGCGGGCAGGGGCAGACACCCTGCCCGCGGTGAATTGCTCTGTTGGTCGAAGGTCTCGACCTGCCCGAGGTCTCCCGACTCGGGATGAGCGAGGCGAATGCACCTCACCCATGCCTTTGATTATCACCGCAACAGCCGCATCACCCGTTCATACATTAGCGCATAATCAATCACTGCGGCCGCGCCAAACGTCCAGGCCAACATTGGGCGGCCGGCAGTGAACAAAGCGGCGGTTGCTCCGGCGAAGAGTCCCCATTCAATTGCCAGGCGCAGACGGCCGTTCACTGCGATCAGCGCCGGCCCGGGGTCGTTGGGCACGCGCAGCGACCCCCAAATAACCGCCGCCAGAATGGGCAGTCCCACGCCCAGTAAAACCTTCATCCAACTGCTGTTGCCGCTCTTGAATCCCCAATAAGATAGCGCCGCCAGAGCGCAAAGCTCCAGGATAAAATGCAACAACAAATTCACCGATTTGATCATCGTCATGTGTTCTCCTTCGCGCGCCTCAAGTGTTTTCTGCTTTGCTGGATGCTGCCTGCAAGCCGTGTATCATGACCTCCAACAGGCGGCGGAAGCTCTCGTCGCAGTCCAGCGCCAGGCCGAACCCGCCAGAAACCTCCAACGATGCAAAGCCATGCACCGCGCTGCGCCAGGCGCGCGCCGCGTGCAGTGCATCGTCGCCCTTCAATCCGAAAGATTCGATCACCGCCGTCACGATCCGAACAATACGCTCCTCGGCAGCTTGGAGGCGCTCATCCACCGGTGGTTGGCTGGCGGATGCGCGCACATTGGCAAGGTAAAGGCCGGGATTGGTTTTGATGTAGGCGCGGAAAGCCTGGGCGAGGGCGGTCAAGGCTTCCACGCCGCTCTTGCCGATAGCCGCCTCGGTCAGCTCTTCTGCCAGACGCTGGGCGTTTAGCCTGGCCAGCTCGCGGCGCAGCCCACTCAACCCGTCAACGTGGTTGTATAGTGACGGGGTTTGAACCCCCAGCATCGTTGCCAGGCGCCCTAGCGTAAGCGCTTCTGGCCCCTCGCGGTTGAGCAGCTCAGCCGCCGCATTGACCACCGTTGCCGCGTCCAGCCGGGTCTTCGTCATTGGTTCAGTTGCTCTTCTCCGCCAGCTCATTCAAGAAGGCAAGGATGTGTCCGCCGGCGATTTCAGGCATCTCGGCGTGTGGATAATGTCCTGCGCCTTCGATCATGTAAAATTTGCCACGCACCTGCTCAGCCACCCATTGTGCTTCAGCCTGCGGGTCTTTGAAATCAGGGTCTTTACTGCCCATAAGGATCAGTGTTGGCACAGCTACTTTCGATAAGCGCTCTTCCGCAGCAGACTGGGAAGTCAACATCATTTGCACCAGGGCTTCCATTCGTCCGCGTTCACTCAAATTGGCGCGCAGTCTCTGGCGATAGGCCTCAAAATCGGCGGGTTTACGCGTGGGATAGAGCATGGCGTAATACTTAATCCACATACCCGGTCCCCATGGGCGGGAGAAGAGCGCGCCATAGAGCAAGCGGCTTTGCCAGTTGGGTTTGTAGTGCACGGCCGGGCCGATCAATACCAGGCTGGAAACAAGCTCAGGAGCTTCTGTCGCCGCCCAGGCAGCCGCGCCAGCCGCCATAGAAGTGCCGATGATCGTCGCTGTGCCAGCGTTGAGCTGCCGCAGCAAGGCGACGATGTCGCGGCCGACCCCGGCGACGGAATAGTCAGGCCATCGAATGCTGCTTTCGCCGTGCCCACGAATGTCCATGGTAATGACACGATAGCCTGCCGATGCAAGCTGTTCAGCCAGGAAGCGATATTCGCCGCGCAGGTCGCCCATACCGGGGACGCAGACCACCGCATGTCCTTCCCCACGGCTGTCATATGCAATAGCTCCGCCTTGTGTCTGGATGAATAAGGTCTCCATCTATATCTCCTCGATACTAATATAATTCGCATTTTAGCTAATCATATTCGTTTTGTCAAGAGTATTTTGATGCAATTTGTCAATATTTTGAGGTTGTCTAAAAAGGATTGCTATTCAAGGAGGCGAATAAATAAAGCAGTCGGCGACTGCACAGGTGCTTCGGTCGCCGACTGCTATAGAACTACAAACGGCAGGGGAAGGGATGTGATGAGGCTTATAAGGCGCTTAGCTGCGCCGCGATCTTCTCCGCTGTCTCTTGATAGGCCGCGAGTTTATCGCGTTCTTTCTGCACGATAGCAGGCGGCGCTTTTTCGGCGAAAGAGCTGGCAAGCAATTTTTCCAGCCGCTCGATTTGCTCCCGGGTTTCGGCCAAATCTTTCTCGAGTCGGGCGCGTTCTTCGTCGGCATCCACCAAACCTGCCAGTGGCAAGAAGATCTCTACAGCGCCGACCACCAGGGCAATATGACCTTGCGGTTTAGCGGCGATCGTTTCATAGATAAACAGTTGACCGGCATCCAGGCTGGCTAATGTGGCGATTGCGGCGGCTTGCTGGCGTAAGATATGCACGGCAGACGACGAGACCAGGATGGCGGGAATGCGTTTTCCAGGCTTGACGTTCTTTTCCGAACGCAGGTTGCGGATGCTGCGCACCACCTCTTGGATCAGGGCGAAATCGGCTAGCTTGCTGGCTTCCCAGCCCTCTTCCGGGCGCGGCGCGGGGAAGGGGGCAATGATCAATGCTTCGGGCCAATCCGCAGCCAGGCGCGACAGTGGCGAAGCCAGCAGAGCGCGTCGTAGATGTCCCCATAACTCTTCGGTGACGAAAGGCGTGAAGGGATGCAGCAGGCGCAGGCAAATATCCAGCGTGCGCGCCAGCGTTTCGGCGGTGAGGAATGCGCGGCTTCCGCCTTCGGCAAGCTGAAGCTTGGCAATTTCCACGTACCAGTCTGCAAAATCGCCCCAAAAGAACTCATAGATCTGTCGCCCGGCTTCCCCATATTGATAGCTCTGGAACAGCCGTTCCACATCTCGCACCAGGGCCTGGAGGCGCGCCCAAATCCACGAGTCGGCCAGCGTCCATTCCGGCTGCGCCTCCGCCGTCGGCGGGCTGGGCGGCAGCCCGTTGAGCGCGGAGATGACAAAGCGCCCTGCGTTCCACACCTTGTTGGCAAAGTTACGATTGGCTTCCACTTTTTTCACACTCAAATTCATATCGTTGCCGGGCGTCGAGCCGACCAACAGGGTAAAGCGCAGCGCATCTGTGCCAAGCTCGTCCATCACCACCAGCGGGTCTATCACGTTGCCATAGGTTTTGCTCATCTTGCGCCCGTGTTCATCGCGAATCAAACCATGCAGATAAACGGTATGAAAGGGAATTTGACCGGTGAACTCCAGGCCAAACATGATCATACGCGCCACCCAGAAGAACAGGATATCGTAGCCGGTTTCCATGACCGAGGTCGGATAAAAGTACCGATAATCGGGCGTCTCTTCCGGCCAACCGAGAGTAGAAAAGGGCCACAAACCCGAGGAGAACCAGGTATCCAGCACATCCGGGTCTTGCTCCAGGCGGGGGCTGCCGCAGTGGGCGCAGCGCTGTGGGTCTTCCCGCGCCACGGTCATCTTCCCGCAGTCGTTGCAATACCACACTGGAATGCGGTGCCCCCACCACAACTGACGGGAAATGCACCAATCTTGGATATTTTCCAGCCAGTTGTAATATACCTTCGTAAAGCGTTCAGGCACAATGCGGATGCGCCCGTCGCGCACGGCTTGCAGCGCAGCCTCTGCCAGCGGCTGAATGCGCACAAACCATTGTGTGGAGATCATCGGCTCGACCACCTCACCGCCGCGTTGACTGCGCGGCACGGTCAAAGTATAGGGCTCTTCGCGCAGCGTTAGCCCGGCGGCGCGCATATCCTCCCAGAGGCGTTTGCGCGCCTCATAGCGATCCAATCCGGCGTATGGGCCGCCGTTTTGATTAATGCGCGCAGCTTCATCCAGGATTGAAATAACCGGTAATCCGTGCCGCTCTCCGATCTGGAAGTCGGTTGGATCGTGGCCGGGGGTGACCTTCAGCGCGCCGCCGCCGAATTCGCGCTGCACGGCTTCGTCGGCGATGACCGGTATGCGCCGTCCCAGGATCGGCACCACCACTTCACGACCGATGTACATTTGATAGCGTTCATCATTGGGATGGACAGCAACCGCCGTGTCGCCCAGGATGGTCTCGGGGCGGGTGGTAGCCACCGGAAGATAGGGCGCCGGGTCATCGGGGCGCGGCTCTGCCAGCATGTACTTGAAATAATAGAGCGTGCCAGGCTCTTCGGAATATTCCACCTCTAAATCGGAGACGGCTGTCTTCAGCCCTGGCGACCAGTTAATCAGGCGCGGTCCGCGATAGATGAGCCCCTTTTCGTACAGGCGCACGAATGCCTCGCGCACCGCGCGAGACAAACCCGCATCCAGCGTGAAACGCTCGCGCGACCAATCGCAGGAAGCGCCCAGCCGACGAATCTGGCTGGTGATGATGCCGCCGTACTTTTCCTTCCACGCCCAGGTGCGACGCAGGAATTCCTCTCGCCCGACCTGTTCGCGCGTCAGACCCTCTTTCGCCAGCGCCTTTTCCACCTGGAGCTGCGTGGCAATACCGGCGTGGTCGCTGCCAGGCACCCATAAAGTCGGATAGCCTTTCATGCGGTGATAGCGAATCATCAGATCTTCCATAGCTACAAACATGGCATGACCGATGTGCAGTTCGCCGGTCACGTTAGGCGGTGGAATGGAGATGACGAAAGGCTTACGGCTAGGATCGAAGTCTGGGCTGGCAGGGTCGTTGGATGGCTTGAAAAAGCCGCTTTTTTCCCACCAGGCGTAGATGCGCTGCTCGGCGGCGTGAAAATCGTAGGTTTTTGGAAGGGTGGTTTGTGTCATAGTACAGTTCTCCGGTATTCAGCATCTCGTTTTCAATCATCAACTTCTGAGGGTTCGGGTATCAGCAGTTCGCCTTTCATTACCAGGGCAGCGGCGCCGCCAACTTTGACGGTAAGTATTTCCTGGCGAGAGCCAACGACTTCGACGCTTGCCTGGCCTGGGCGCCCCATCCAATGACCTTGTTCAGCAATAAATGTGGGTTCTTCGATCAACCCATAACGCCACAAGTAAGCGGCCATACCGCCGGTGGCTGATCCGGTGAATGGGTCTTCCATCAGATCCGGCGGGGAGCCGAAGTGACGGGCGAAGGTGCGCCCCGCGGCAGTGACGCCCTGAAGGCAAAACAGGTGCGGGCTGAAAAAGTCGGATTGCGCCCGATAGGCTTCATAAGCTGGCACATCCAGACGGGCGCGGCGCAACGCCTCCAGCGAGCGCAGCGGCAGCATCAGTTGCGGCGTTCCGGTGCTGACGGTTTGGATAGGTGCGCCGGGCAAGGCGTCTTCGGTGTCTAAGCCGAAGAGCGGCAGTGCTTGTTCGGGGTCGTGAGTGGAAAGGAAGCGCGGCTGGCGCTGCGTCATCACGATCCGCTCAACGCCTCCGGCGGATGAAAATATCTCCACCGGAATAGGCCCCTCTTTCAACTCTAGCGAGATCGCCACGTGCTCGCCAGCCGGCTTCAGCCGCCCGGAGGCGACCAGAGCGAAGACGGTTGCGAGGGTGGGGTGCCCGGCGAGAGGAATCTCCTCCGCCGGTGTATAGTAGCGCGCCCCAAAGTCGGCAATCTCGGAGCGGATCACAAACGCCGTCTCGGAGAGGTTCATTTCACGGGCGATTGCCAGGCGCAGGTCCTCGTCCAGCCCATCGGCGTCGAAGATCACCGCGCACGGGTTGCCGCCCAACGGTCGGTTGGTGAAAGCATCCACTTGCATCATGGCTAATTTCAGCATCGTCGTTGATCCTTCGCTATATAACAAAAAGCCTTCCGTCCATGAGGACGAAAGGCAACTTCCTTCCGCGGTACCACCTCATTTCGCCAGCGACAAGGCTGGCGCTCTCTCCCCCGACGGGCAACATCTCCATACTAAGGCGCCGATCAGGGTTTCGCGATAACGGGCTCACCCGCGCCGTTCTACTCGGCAGAGCCTGGCTCCGCTTTTCTTCGGCGACTTCTCCGGGCGACATTCAGCGCAGGGATTCTGTGGGGGCTTCCAGCCAATGGCCTTCCCTTCTCTGGTCAGAGAGCCTGACGCCTACTCCTCCCGGATGAGGAGAATACTAAGATTATATGGCGCATCTAGCGACCTGACAGTTTGCAAAATGTCATTGCGAAGAAGCGCAGCGACTGAAGCAATCCCCTGTCAAAGTCGTTTTCTAGCTGCCGGGAGATTGCTTCGGGGCAAGAACCACCCCTCGCAATGACATCGCTCCGTGGAGCGAGTAAAACTGTCTGGTGGCTAGTGGTGCATTATACCTGATTAATCGCCTCCAGGCAAGGATTAAGAGACGGTTAAGCCTGCTTGCTTTTGCTTCGAGTTTGTGCTATCCTACCGCCAACTACTCATAGGGGAAGGCATCATGTTGCAACGCGAGAGAATTGCCGATAACGTCTATTCCTTCCAAAGCGATGTTTATGCACAAGTCACCGCCGGGACGGTGATCGGTCCGAATTGGGCGGTAGTGATTGATACCCTGGCGGTGCCAGAGGAGTCGCTGGCGATCCGCGAGTTTGTTGAGCGCGAACTAAACGTGCCGGTGCGTTATGTGATTAACACGCATAGCCACGCCGATCACGCCTGGGGAAATTGCTTTTTCCCTGGAGCGACCGTGATTGCCCACCCTTTGTGCCGCGAACAGTTAGAAACGAAAGGCCGTTTAGCCCTGGAAGAGACCAAACGCCATAACCCTGGACTGCGCAACGTCCGCATCGTTCTGCCTCACATCACTTTCAAAGACGGCGAGGTTAATTTGCGGGTGGGGAAAAAGACGCTCACCCTGGTGCCGCTGCCCGGCCACAGCGCCGATAACCTGGGGGTATTGGTGGAAGAAGACCGCGTGCTTTTCGCCGGCGACGCAGCGATGTCCTTGCCTTATATCGTGGACGGCGACATAGACGACTTAATTGCCTCATTAAAGAGAATCAGCCGCATGGGTCTGGAGAACATCGTTCAAGGGCATGGGGATATTGTCTTGCGCGGCGAGATTGACAATTTCATCAAGGAAAACCTTGCATACCTGTCTAACATCCGCAAGGTTGTGCGCCGGGCCGGTAAGCGCAAATACCCCCAGGAAGTCCTGGATGAGGCCAGTGTGGAAAGTTGCGGAAAAAGTCGTGTGCTGATTGGCGGGCTGGCGGCTGAATTGCACCGCCGCAACTTACGCGCCCTCTATCGTCAGATGTATGGCGAGCTGCCTGCCTCGCTGCCTGAGGATGAAGATTACGAAGAATACGAAGGGGAAGAGGGCGAAGAAGAATAAAGAGCAAGGCCTGGGTTGTAATGGCGATCAAGACAGCCGGGCGTCTGCGCCGCAGCCGTCTGGCTGTCTTGATTTTTGGCTTGAATCAAGGCTATCGCCGGGTTGTTATAGATTAGAAGCCGAGTTGGATAGATTACCTTTCGTTTTTTTGGCAAAGATGCCCACGCGCCGTTCTGTGCCACGAAACAGGCGCTGGATATTCGGGCGCAGCGCCCAGATCAGCAGCACTTCCGCAAAAACGCCATAGAAGATGTATTGCCAGGGAGAGGCGCCAATCCAGGCGCGATAGGCAAAGATAGCGATGGAGATCAGCCCGATGCTCATTGTCGCCAGCGAAGCGTACCCGACAATGAACAAAACGATCAACCCTATGGGCAGAATGAAGATGAAGCTGGGCGCCCACAAACCCAGCGCCCCCCCGGCGGTCGGTGCGCCGCCTGCGCCGCCGCGCAACCGCAAGCGCCCGCGGCTGTTCCGCTCGATCAGAAAGATCGAATAGTTATGTCCGGCGATGGCGGCGAGCGGCGCCAGCACATGCAGCCAATAAGACTGTGGCAAGGCGAAGCGCGCCAGCCACACACAGGCGCTGGCTTTGAGCAAATCTAAAATAGCCGTGAAAAAGCCAGCCCAAAAGCCCGCGGCGCGCATGGCGTTCGTCCCGCCAGTGCGCCCACTTTCCACCTGCCGCACATCTTGACCGGTTTTCAAGCGCACGATGACCAAACCAAAGGGAATGGAACCGAACAGATAAGACAGGGCGAGAATACCGGCAAAAATCAACAGTTGCATTCTAAGGCTTCCTCCGTTGGTAACAAAGTTTGGCATTTCAAATAACACACAATTCTCATAAGGGTTGCGCGCCTGGTGAAGGTACGAGGAAAATTCTCTGGCTCAGGGTCTTCAAACGCCCGATTCTACCATGTCTAGAACGGCCGTTTGAACGCGCCCGGCGCGGATGGTGAAGCCAGAACAAGACCACTTGTCCCCTTGTTTGACCCATATCAAATAGATTACCTCAGGGTAATAGGCTTCGGCAATGTCGGTCGGCGATGGATAAGCCGGCCCTTGCGGGTGGGAGTGATAGATGCCCACCAGTTCCAATCCCTGAGCCTCGAATGTCATGAAAGCGGCTAACTGTTCTTGTGGATCTATTCGATAGCGCGCCGGGCTGTGCAGCATGTTTGTGGCAGGGATCACCAGGAGCGTTTCGTAAGCGCCTCCTTCGATGCGTCCACCAAGCATACCGCAGGCTTCTTCTGGCGAACGCTGGCTGACATCTGCGCGCATCTTCTCCCAATCGACGCGGTGAATTATGATGGCGTTTGGGTATCCGGCAGCAGGAACTTTTTTCAACGTATCCAAAGCGCGACCCCCCAGATCAAGCCCAGAACGACTACGGGTTCGATGACTGCCGAGCGCGGCGGTTCGCCTTCGGCAAGGTTGCCCAACAAGGTTGTCAGGGCATAGCTGGGACCCAGCAGCGCCAACCCATAAGTAACCGGAGAGATCGGCCAGTAATGTAAGGCCGCAGCCAGTTGAACGGTGATAAGCGCACTCAGTCCTGCTTCAATGAAGGACCAGCGCTGCGGGATACGCAGCCGTAGTGTGCGTAAGCTGACCAATCCGCAGGGTATGCCCACTGCAGGCATCATCAAAAACAAACGAAGGCTGGTGAAACGCAGCGCTGTGAGCAGCACCAGGTAAAGCGCAAACGCCGCGGCTGTCAAGCCCGCTGCAGCCAGCGGGCGACGGGCGTCTTCGGGATCCACAACGATATATTCAGCCACCAGCACCAGGATTAACGCCGCGCCGCCAGCGGCAAAACCGATCCACCAAAGCGGAGTCGGCGGCATTTGGAAGAGCGGCATACCAATCGCCCAGGCGGTTAGAGCTGGCAGCAACCAGTGTTCCGCCATCCGTCCGCGGCGCATGGTCGGGTGGTCGCGCAGCAACCAGTTGGCGCCGCTTGCAGCCATACCAGCAACGATCAAGGCGACAATGGTATGCACATTGACCTGCACTGCCAGATAGAAGCCTGGCAGTTGGGCGCCCACGTCAACGGCGGGGAGGTGGATGAACTGCCCCAAGGCGTAAGCCAGCAAGATAGCGGCTGCCAATAAGCTCAACCGCTCTCTATTCGGCAAATGGACATGGGCTTCATCGTTATGTGAAAGCATCATATTAAATTTTACCCTACCTAACCCGTAGCTCCAATGGAAAGGTTCATTGATATGTGTGTTGGTTGTGCTCACCCGGCATCGGTTGGAAACCGACGCCTCAGGTTGCGAAGCCCGCTTGGCGCGGGCTGGGGGTCGGCACAGCCAACTTTGTGAACCTTCAGGCGGCGACTTCCAGTCGCTGCCATTGCGGCAAGCGACAACCTTTGAGTGCTGTCGTTCATTGAGGTTTGCCGTGATTGACTGTTGAGCTTGTCGAAGCGTGCCGGCTGGGTGGCTGTTCATCGAGCGTTGCAAACTGGGAATGCTGATAAAATATGGACATGCGTATCGGCATGTTGGCGGATATTTATAAACCTCACATCAGCGGTGTGACCAATTACATCGCGTTGAACAAACGTTCTCTGGAGCAATTGGGACACGAGGTGTATGTCTTCACCTTTAGCGCCGGCGATTATCAGGACGATGAGCCGAACGTCATTCGCTCGCCGGGGTTGCCCATTTTAGACACCGGTTTTTCATTCAGCCTGCGCTATAGCAAAAGCGCCCGCCGTTTGCTGCAAACCATGGATATAGTACATGTTCATCATCCTTTCCTGAGCGGCACATTGGCGTTATGGTACTGCCGTCCGCGTGGCATTCCAATTATCTTTACCAATCACACGCGCTACGATCTTTACACCCAGGCGTACCTGCCGGTCATGCCGGATGTGGTCGGCAATGCAGCCTTGCAGGCATACCTGTCCACCTTCTGCCGCGCCGTGGATTTGGTCATTTCTCCTTCGCCTGGGATGCGCGACGTGCTGCGAGAGCTGGGTGTGGATGCGCCGATTGATGTCGTGCCGAATGGCGTAGATCTGAAGCCGTTTCAGAACCCACCAGAACCAATCAGCCGCTCTGAATTGGGTTTCCAGGCCGAGGACGTCGTGCTGATTTTTGTGGGGCGTTTGGGGCCTGAGAAGAACGTGGCCTTTTTGTTGCGATCATTCGCCGGAGCGTTGCAAGCTTTTAGCGGTTTGCGTCTGGTGATCATTGGGGATGGTCCAGAGCGTGATAACCTGGAAGATCGGGCTGAACGCTCTGGGCTGAGCGATCGGGTGAAGTTCTTGGGGGCGCAGCCCTATGACCAGGTGCCGCGTTACCTGGCCGCGGCGGACGCGTTCGTCACCGCCTCGATCACCGAAGTTCACCCACTGACAGTGATCGAGGCGATGGCGGCCGGTCTGCCGGTGCTGGGGATCTGTTCCCCCGGCGTGGGCGACACCGTTGAGGATGGCGTCACGGGGTATCTGGCGCCCGAGGCCGACCTGGCGATGTTCACCGCCAAGATGGTGCGATTGGCTTTCGACGCCGAAAGCCGCCGACGCATGGGAGCAAACGCCCGCCAGGCAGCCCAGGCGTATGCCATTGAACGCACCACAGCCATGATGCTCGAACGGTATCGCGCCATCATCAAAGACGCCGCTCCGCGGCGGCGAGGTTGGCGAGCGCGCTGGAACCGCTGGCTGGACCGAGTTGTGCGATGAGTGAAGCAGGGTTGAAACTCGGCCGCTGGGGCGAAAGATTGGCCGCGGAATACCTGACACAGCAGGGTTATGTTATCCTGGGTCGCAATGCACGCACGCCTTATGGGGAGATAGACCTGGTGGCGCGGCAAGATAAACCCGGTGAACCGGCAGTGATTGTTTTCATCGAAGTGAAAACGCGCCAATCCGACACGCTTGGCCCGCCGGAGATCTCTGTCACGCCGCGAAAGCAGACGCGCCTGCTTTCTGCCGCGCAGGCTTATTTACTGGCGCACCCGGAACTGGATGGGGATTGGCGCGTGGATGTTATTGCCATTCGTGGTTCGCGCCGAAAAAGCCAACCGGAAATCGTCCATTTCGAAAATGCGCTCATTGGAAGCTGAGTCAAATCGCCGCCCGCCATTGGTCTTAGTCGTTGGACCCACCGCGGTGGGCAAGACGGAGATTTCCATCCAGCTCGCCATGCGTTTGAACGGCGAAATCATTTCAGCGGATTCGCGCCTGTTCTATCGCGGCATGGACATTGGCACTGCCAAACCCAGCCCGACGGAGCGCCGCGGCGTTCCACATCATTTGATTGACGTCGCCGATCCGCGCGAGGTGTGGAGTCTGGCGCTTTTTCAAGAGCAGGCGCGGCGGGTGATCGCTCAGGTGCATGGGCGCGGCCGTTTACCGTTTTTGGTTGGGGGAACGGGTCAATATATCCGCGCAGTGACGCAAGGCTGGCAGCCGCCGGCGGTGCAGCCAGACGCGCGTTTGCGCCGGGCGCTGGAAGCCTGGGCGCAGGAGATCGGCGCGGCCGAACTACATGCACGCCTGGCGCGCCTGGATGCAGAAGCAGCAGCGAAGATTGACCCGCGCAACTTGCGGCGCACGGTGCGCGCCCTGGAAGTCATCCTGAGCAGCGGGCGGCGTTTTTCGGATCAGCGCAGCCACGGCGATGCGCCTTATGATTTGCTCAATTTGGGTCTCACCCGCCCGCGCGCCGAACTGTACGCCCGCATTGATCAGCGGATTGAGAAAATGCTTCAAGAGGGCCTGGTGGATGAAGTACGCAGCTTGCTGGCGCAGGGCGTCCCCCCCGATGCGCCAGCCTTTTCCGCCATTGGCTATCGCGAGATGCTTGCCTATCTTCAAGGTCGGCTTACACTGGAGGAAGCGGTGGCTCAGATCAAGCGCGCCACGCGTGTCTTTGTGCGTCGTCAGGCGAACTGGTTCAAGCTGGATGACGCGCAGATCCACTGGTTCAAGGTGGGCGCAGACACCGTAGATGAAATGGAAGCGGCGATCCGCCGTTGGTTGGCTGAAAAGCCGCGATAGATGCTAAGAAGATAGGTGGATTTTATCTGAAACTATTTGACAATTACGATAAAAAATTCTATACTTTGATTGATGAGCACCCCCGCGTAATCGCCAAATTCATAGTGCATGAAGTTCGATGGAGGAGGAAATGGATGAGCGTCCCTGGTTAAAACAGTACGACAAAGGCGTGCCGTACACGATTGACTATCCCCCGGTCCCATTGTTTTATTTCCTGGAGGAAGCCGCGCGCAAATACCCCGATACAGCCTGCACGATTTTCAAAGGCGCTAGAGTTACTTACAAAGAAATGAACGACATCACCGACCGCCTGGCAGCCGGCCTGGCTTCTTTGGGGGTGAAGAAGGGTGATCGGGTGGGCATCTTCATGCCGAATTCACCCCAGTTCGTGATGGCTTATTTCGCCATCTTGAAGATCGGCGGCGTGGTAGTCGCCACCAATCCGTTATACAGCCCGCGTGAGATCGAGCATCAGGTCAACGACTCCGGCGTGGAGATTATGCTGGTGATGAGCAACTTCTACAATCGTATTAAGGAAGTGCAGCCGAAAACTAAAATTCGTAAGTTGGTCGTCACCACTATTAAAGAGGCGCTCCCGCCAGTATTGGGCTTTCTGTTCGGGCTGACCAAAGAGAAGAAGGACGGTCATCGCGTTCAGCTTGCCCCGGATGACGTGTGGATGAAGGACCTGATCGAACGCTTCAAGCCGGAAGACCGTCCCAAAGTGGAAATTGGCCCAGATGATGTGGCGCTATTCCAATACAGCGGCGGCACGACAGGTATATCGAAAGGAGCAGTGGCATTGCATCGCAACCTGGTTGCCAACACGCTGCAAATCCGCAGTTGGATGGTCAATTGCGATGAGGGGAAAGAAGTGGTGTTGATGGCCATCCCGCTGTTCCACGTGTACGGCATGGTAGCAGGAATGTGTTTCGCCATCCGGGCTGCTGCTTCGATGGTGATGATCCCCAATCCACGCGATATCAAAGATGTGTTGGATAACATCCAGAAATATCGCGCCACCATTTACCCCGGCGTGCCTACCATGTATAACGCCATCAACAACCATCCTGATGTGCAAGCAAAGAAATACGATTTGAGCTCAATCAAGGCCTGCATCTCCGGTTCGGCGCCATTAATGCGCGAGACAAAAGAAAGGTTCGAGGCGCTCACCGGCGGCAAGCTGGTGGAAGGTTATGGCATGTCGGAAGCGCCGACCGCCACGCACTGCAACCCGCTGTTTGGCAAGAACCCGCCCGGGTCTATTGGCCTGCCGTTGCCAGATATTGACTGCCGTATCATCAGCCTGGATGACGAAGTGACCGTGCTGCCGCCGGGCGAGGTGGGTGAGCTGGTGGTCAAGGGCCCATTGGTGATGAAGGGGTATCACAACATGCCCACCGAGACAGCCAATGCGTTGCGTGATGGCTGGCTCTACACCGGAGATATTGCTCGCATGGACGAGGAGGGCTTTTTCTACATTGTTGACCGTAAGAAGGAGCTGATCAAGCCGGGCGGCTTCCAGGTGTGGCCGCGCGAGGTAGAAGAGGTGATCGCTCAGCACCCTAAGGTATTAGAAGTCGGCGTTGCCGGCATCCCAGATGCATACCGCGGCGAGACGGTGAAAGCCTGGGTGGTGCTTAAACCTGGAGAGACAGCAACCGAGGAAGAGATCAAAGAATTCTGCAAAGATAAACTGGCCAAGTACAAGATTCCCACCCATGTGGAGTTTCGCACTGAACTTCCCAAGACCATGGTGGGCAAGATCCTGCGCCGCGAACTGGTGCGTCAGCACAAGGAAGAACATCCTGTGGCGTAAACCAATCATATTGTTTTCTGGCCTGGTGAAGACGCCAGGCCTTTTTTATATTGAAAATGCTGGTTGACGCCCCCTGCTTCACGTGGTAAAATCCCGTCGCTTTGAGCATGCCCCCATCGTCTAGGGGCCCAGGACGTGGCCCTCTCAAGGCCAAAACGGGGGTTCGAATCCCCCTGGGGGCACCTGGAACAATCGAACTGCTTGACCTGCCGGTCGAGCAGTTCTGCGCGTTAATTCGCTTTGAGGATCGAGACAAGTTGAAAAATTGTATTCAGTTCACGCAGGGGACACAGGAGTTGTGATATCCATATAAATGGAGTGACGAAAGGTATCCAAAATGCGGATGAATAGCACTTGGCTACTTATACCACCCCTGTTGTATAGTAATCGAAAGGGAATTCTGACGAAAATTAAAATATCAAAACCGCCGTGTTCCTGCTTCTGGCGCTCGTTTTCTCCACTTGCAGTTTAGGGTCCACTTAAGACCTGCCCCTCTCTATAAGATTCGTATAATGACAATAACGGATTTACATAGGATTCAAAACAAGGATTTACCCATGGGAGGAGGGTCTTATGGGTCAGAGAATACAGATTGTCATCCTGGTTTTTATCTTTTTTACATCCCTGGTTTTGATAACTCGGATTTCAAAAGATAGTCAAATTGCTGAGAATGAGGAAAATAATACTGCCCATGCACAAGGGGGCGGTTATCATCTTTATCTTCCGTTGATTATTAGGTCGCCATTTACCACTTCGTCTTACTATATGAACCATTCGGAGGCCGATTTTAATCCTCCAGAGTTGGGACAAACAGACGCTGTTAATTATCTTCAAGCTATTCAATCTGGTGATCGGATTATCACCATTCTCGCGTGGGGTCAGCCTTGTAAGTATTCAGATACCGAATGGGGAGCATATGAGTACACAGATACATGCTATCGTGTAAGCAACATTCAAATTGATATTCAGAATTACATCAGCGGGTTTTGTGCGCAACTGCAAAATATAAGACCCGGTGGATCGGGCCAGTATTGTGGTTATAGTTATAACACACAACAGGTTCCTGTGATTATTGGCCTCGGGGTGGACAATTGTATTGGAGATTAAATTGTGCTAATCCACCTGGTTCTCCCACTAATGCGGTAACCTATGAACATGGACAAGCATGGGGAACGATGGTACAAAGCATTAATTCATACGTTATCAACCACGGCTACGGGTATCAAATTTTTGTTGCTGGCGCGATGGATATTGAAGCGCCGTGGAATACTTACACAAACACGAAGGCCTGGCTGGATGGATATAAGGATACATGTTGGAGAAATTTCTACAATTACGGAACGTGTGATTGCCCGGATGGCTATCAGCCTTATGCGCCATTTGCCCGTGATTGGAGCTATGATCGCATTCATGAGGTATCTCAGAGAGGGCTTCCGGTAAAATACCCATTACCTGAAATTTACCATACCGATGGTATAGATGCACGCAGGTGGCAGGGGTTGAGCCTATGGGGGTACCTGAACGGTTATTCAAAAATTACGTTCCAGGAATTACTAACCCAATCGAGAGCCTGTAGTCAAACCCAAAATTGCGACCTTTACAATACCCTAAACACACCTATTATGGCTATCCAACAACTGAGAGAGGCCCTTGATGCCGACTGGCGGACCGCAGATGGGTTAGTACCTTATTCTCGTTCCACCGATATGACTTGGTATCCTCGTCCTTGATCTTCGCAATTGGGAGGAAGCTGATATGAGACACCAAAAATCTCCTACTCTTTCGATTTTGAGTATAATCACTGGCTTTCTAGCCCTAATCGCACTCGTAATAATTGTTTCCTTCGCATTTAAATTTCTTGTATCATCATCGATTGGAATGGCGCTGAGTACGGCGACTGCTTCATCACCAACTGAAGTTACTCCCACCTCCTTTCAACACTGGCGAGAGACGGCAGAAGCCGCAGTGATGGAAACCCATTTCGCTCTAATTGCTATGACCACAGTCACACCGCCCCCCACTTGTTGCCCCCCGACAAACACTCCCGAGCCGTTTGTCACTGGGATATTTGAGGCTCATGTTGCTCCCCGGCCATTTGCAAATCTCTGGAAGGGTATGGTTAATGGGCAGCAAGTTCGCGTTTATGCCGGAGGTCTTGAAGGTACATATACGGATACGCCGAATTTAACCAAAGGGGTTCTTGAAGTTCATGTTACTTCACCCAGCCTTGACAATTTTGAATCTGTAAGATACGAAACATCAGAACTAACCGGCTGGCTGGAGATTATAGCCGAGGATCACTATGTGCTTACGCTCGTCGGTCAAAACCATCAGACCCTTTATTTTGACGTATTGACCATGCAGTTTGTGGATAGCCTAACTACAACCATCACCGCGCCAACGATTACCCCGCTTCCGCCAATTACTTCCACCGCAATACCACCTACCCCATATCCATTTCCCGAAGGATATACACCGCCTCCAGGGCAATATCCACCGCCTTTGACTTCGACGCCACTTCCATGAATAGACAATTTCTCAAATATAGGCCACCGATACTTTCACCATATCCTGCTCCTTAGAAAATAGCATGGGGTGAACCGGTACAGTTCGAGTCACATCCGCTTAAGGGCACAATTTCGAAAAAACCGTTCCACGGATAATGTGGAGCGGTTTTTATCGTCAATTCAGTTCAAAATCGAGAAAAATTGAGGGAATTGGGACCGAATCTTTGATTCCTGAAATACAGCACATAAGCCTGTGCAGGCGTCTGATAATTGAGAGCCTGATGAGGGCGCTCGAAGTTGTAGAAGCGGCTGCTTCCACGCTACGTTCGGCGTGATGTACAGAACAGCCACTCCGCATACTACTCTTATTGCTGTACTCTGTGGGCAGGTCATGGTACAGCAATAAGAGGCCGTTTGCCTCGGGTGAGCATGCTAAGGGCGATGAAGGAACGACCGGGCGGATTGCGTTAAACCAGCTTTTCCTCTACCACGACGTATGGAACGATTGCATCCATGTCAATCGTAACGTAACGCACTTCGTTCCTTTGTTGTTGCGGTCCTGCGCTTGTCTCGAGGTATGCATAAACATAGATGGCGTACTTACGTTGAGTCACGGCGAGAATTTCAGTAGCCAAGCCATCACCGACAGTGGCAGCGCCTCCTGCTGTTGCGTTGGTCAGGTAACTCTGTGTGTTCTGCGACCATACGGTAATCCAATGGTCGCGATCAACATAATGCCCCCCGCCGCCTTGCGCCCAACTCTCGACGTAAATGCCCAGGTATGCAGCGGCCGAGGCTGGTGCTCTGTCGTTGCCTGTGAAGCTGGCGCTCGTGAGCCACTGCACATAGGGCCTGATGCTCACTATTGCATCGCCAAATTGTGGGCGGAAGAACATGCCGGCGCCGACGAGCGCGTATGAATTTTGGCCAGAGTAAGAATACGCGTTACACGCCAGTTTTCCTTCCTGGATGATCTGTGTATCGCTTGAATGGATGATCGCGTTCGGCCCTTTGTCTTTCCAGGCGTATCGGTAATACCGTTTCCAGTCCATGGTGTTGTCGCGGTCAGGCCCATAAACGTGGAATAAGTCTCTGGCCGACGGGGCAACTGGCTCGAACAGATGATGATGCGCGATTGTTAGCATTGTGGCGGAGTCGAATCTTTGGAACACGCCGCTGTGGAAGTGGTGAAGGCGACCTACATCCACCTCCCTTTTAAAACGATCCATCTGATGGCGGACGTATTCGTTAATCGGTTGCCCGCTGGGCGCCTTCCATTCTGGATTGGCGGTGTTACAGTCGGTGCGGATAAAGCGGGCTTTGAATGATGCGGAATCCAGGGATTCGACGGCAGTCGTCACATCGCGTTCGCTGAATTCGCCGGTTTCGATCGGTTCTTTCATCTCAACTCCTTCTTGAATAGTCGTCTGGCATGTCACGGCCCCCTCGCATTGTCGTCAGCAGGATGTCCTGTTTCGCACCGGACGGTAAGTACACGGAAAAATTCCGTATACAAAGTAAATGGGCGATTTCCGTAGAATCGCCCGGTTATTCTAAATTCCCCTCAGTTAAACATCGCGATCTTGTTGGGATGATTATATCAGTAGTTTTGCTGGCAACCTGACAATTCGCAAAATGTCATCGTGAAGGAGCGCAGCGACTGAAGCAATCCCTTGCCAAAGTCGTTTTCTGGCTGCCAGAAGATTGCTTCGGGACAAGAAATATCCTGCGCAATGATATTGCCCTGTGGATGGGTAAACTGTCTGGTAGCTGGTAGTTTTGCACTGATAACAAATCTAGAGTGTTTATGTCTCTAGATCTAACATGGTTTCGTCTTTTGGTCAGGGGGTCACATAGCGCGTTCGACGATGGTGACGGTTAATTCGGATAGCGCCTGCGTATAGATACTCAATGGCAGGCATTCCAGGGCGTGCTGCGCCTGCTCGACCCAGCCGCGCGCTTCGTCCAGGGCGGCCTGGATGGCGCTTGAATGGCGTACCTTTTCAATTAAGGCGGCGACCAGCGGATGATTGCCATCCCTCTTCGCCAGTAAAATCCCGACCTCGGGATCGTTTGGATGCATTTCGATGTAGCGGATGAGCGGCAAGGTAATCAATCCCTGGCGCAGGTCGCCTCCGGCGGGTTTGCCGATCTTTGCCGGGTCGCCAACATAGTCCAGAACGTCATCTACGATTTGGAAGGCCAGGCCGATGGCTTGCCCATAGTCCACCATTGACTGACGGGCGCTCTCGCTCGCGTTGCCTAGCAAAGCTGGCGCCTGGGCAGCCAGGACGAACAGCGCGGCGGTCTTGGCGTAGATGCGCTGTTGGTACGCCTGGCGGTCCACCTGCCAGCGGTTAAAACGTTGCACCACCTCGCCATTCAAGATCACCATCAAGGTTTTAGCAAATTCATCCATGACGCCGACGTGATCCGTCTGCGCCACCAGGTTGGCGGCGCGAGCAAACAGGTAATCACCTACCAGGATGGCGGCATCTGCTCCAGATACGGCGTTTAACGTGGGCGCGCCGCGACGCATATTCGCGCCGTCAATCAAATCATCGTGCACCAGGGTGGCGGTATGCAGCATCTCGACGCCCGCTGCCAGATGCACCGCGCGTTCAAAATCCACCTCAAAGATGCCCGCCGCCAACAGACTCACTGCCGGGCGGATGCGTTTACCGCCGGAGGCGAGCAAATGGGCGGTAGCCGCTCCAAGCCATTCATGCTGCTCCGGCGGGGCAGTTTGCAACCGTTGTTCGACCGCCAGCAGCGCCGGATACACCGGCGTCATCCAGTCGTAAGGCTCAACCTTGTAAGTCTCGGGGACAACGACGAGCGAGCTGCTTTGCATCATATCTACCTCCAAAGAGTTACTACCGATCCGAAAATGGATTACATTTCTGGGGTGGGTTGTCTTTCGGACTGAGCCGCCAGACTGAGCAGGCGGGAGAAACTGTCCCCCAGACGGGCAATGCGCCGCAGCGTGGCAGTGGGAAGTTGTTCCACCTGGTTATAGACGGAAGTGACCACCTCGAAGAATTCCAACATTTCCTCCAGTCGTTCGATGACATAGGCATTCTCGGATTCTCCTTGCACGCCGGTCATGCTCTCACGTAAAACAGCCACCGCGGGGTCAATCTCCCGCCGTTTACGCTCGCGTAAGATCACGCGGAACATCTCCCAAATATCGGCAATGGTTTCGAAGTGATCACGCCGATCGCCGAGCTGATGCACCACTCGCACCACGCCCCAGGTCTGCAACTCGCGCAAGCCGGTGCTGACCGTCGAACGAGCTATGCCCAGCGTCTCACTGATCTCTTCGGCAGTCAGCGGGGCAGGGGAAAGGTACAACATGGCGTGAATCTGCGCCACGGTGCGGTTCAGTCCCCAATTGGAACCCATCTCGCCCCAATGCAGGATAAATTGTTTCATGACAGGGGTTAATTCGGCCATTTTTTCTCCTGTTACGGTTATTTCGAATTTTACCGAAAAATCCGAAATCAGTCAAGCCGATTGTGAAAAAGATGACAAACTTGCGCTGAAAGGGGTAATTTTCCGGTCCTATTTATACTCGGCGGGTGTTTGAGGTTCAGGAAAGCCGCGCGCATTGAACAAATTACCATACGGCAACCAGCCGCCGTCCACCACCAGGTTATATCCGGTGACAAAAGAAGACCGATCTGACACTAAAAAAAGCGCTGCTTCAGCAATCTCACTCACTTCAGCCACACGCCCTAGCGGGATGCGTCGCAGGTAATTTTCCAGCGATGATAGCCCGCTGCGCAGTGCATCCTGAAACATTTCTGTCATGGTTGGACCGGGCGAGATGGCGTTTACGCGGATGTTGTACTGCGCCCATTCCATTGCCAGTCCCTGGGTGAGGGCGATTAATCCGGCTTTTGCCGCGCTGTAGGGCAGGCGCAGCGGCCAGCCACCGATGCCAACGATGGAGGCAATGTTCAAGACCTTGCCGCTGCGTTGGGGGATCATCGCCTGGCGGCCGACCGCCTGGGCGCATAGAAAGGGCCCTGTGAGCATGACATCCAACTGAATGCGCCAATCCTTTTCCGGGATCTCTTCGGCGGTGTGACCGATGAAGACTCCGGCGTTGTTGACCAGGATGTCAATCCGCCCATAACTGGCAAGCGTTTGTTCCACCAGATGAGCGCAAGATTCAACCTGCGTCACATCCAGAGGAACAGCTTCCGCCGCTAGTCCATGGGCGCGCAGCCGTTGGGCGGCCTCTGCGCCGCGCTCTGCGATCAATTCAGCGATGATGACAGTAGCTCCCTGGCGGGCGAAGCACTCGGCAATCCCCAGACCGATCCCCTGGCCTGCGCCGGTGATGATTGCAACCTGTCCCTTGAGTTCCATACTTTCACGCTCCGTGGTTGGATATGCAGGGGTTTGAGGTAATATAGTCTAATTTACTCGATTTTACCCGCTTTTGGATTGGTTTCGCGTTTCAATCCCCAAGAGCGTGAGAGATCAAGCTATTTGATCTGTAACCGTAGTATGATATAGTTGCATTCGCAAATAATTGCGTTGATTGAACGTATGATCATTTACAATGATTAAGGATAGGCTTATGGCATCCAAAAATGAACGCAACCCTGGAATGCCGCTGCAATTGGATTGGGTGATGCGGGCGCATGTCAACCGCAGCGCGGTCGAACGGCGCGTCGCCTCCCTTCCGGCGCGACGTTCCATCAAGAAAGACTGGCAGGCTGCCTGGCTGTTGCGCGCCGTCACCTGCATTGACCTGACCACCCTGGCTGGCGACGACACGCCTGGGCGGGTGCGCCGCCTGTGCGCCAAGGCGAAGCAACCGCTGCGACAGGATATGCTTGCCGCGCTGGGCGCAGATGGTCAACCCATTACAGTGGGAGCAGTTTGTGTGTATCCCAGCCGCGTTAAAGATGCAGTCGAAGCCTTACGGGGCAGCAATATCCCCGTGGCTTCGGTGGCGACAGGTTTCCCGGACGGGCAAACCCCGCTGGCGCAGCGCATCGCTGAGATCGAACAGGCGATCGAAGCCGGCGCCAGGGAGATTGATGTAGTCATTCATCGCCCATACGTACTCACCGGCGACTGGCAGGCGCTCTATGATGAAGTTCGCGCCTTTCGCGAAACCTGCGGCGATGCAGCGCACATGAAGACCATCCTGGCTGTTGGCAACCTGGCGACCCTCAAACAGGTGTATCAGGCCAGCCTGACGGCGATGATGGCCGGGTCGGATTTCATTAAGACCTCCACGGGTAAAGAGAGCGTCAACGCCACTTTGGAGGCCGGCCTGGTAATGGTACGCGCCATCCGTGAGTACTATGAGCGCACCGGCTATAAAGTCGGCTTTAAACCGGCTGGTGGCATTACCAAAGCCAAGCAAACGCTGGCCTGGCAGGCGCTGATGAAAGAGGAGTTAGGCGTGGAGTGGCTGATGCCGGATTTGTTTCGCATTGGCGCCAGCAGCCTGCTCACCGACCTGGAACGCCAGCTCTATCATTACATTACCGGCCATTACGCCGCCCGCCATCACATGCCAATGGGCTGATCTCTGTTACGAATCATTGCGAGGATTGTGCGATGGACATTTTGGAACTTTACAAGACCATGGATTACGGACCGGCGCCCGAGTCGCCTGCCGCGGTTTATGCCTGGCTGGACGATCATGAGCGCCGATTTGGATTGTTCATTAATAACCGTTGGGTGACGCCGGAGAACGCCGAGTATTATCCCAGCTATAACCCGGCCACCGGCGAAAAGCTAGCCGAAACGGTTCAGGCCGGGCAAAAGGAAGTGGATCAGGCCGTTGCGGCGGCGCGCCAGGCGTTCGAAAGCTGGAGTAAGACCCCTGGACAAGTCCGGGCGCGTTATTTGTACGCCATTGCCCGCAACATTCAAAAGCACAACCGCTTGCTGGCGGTGCTTGAAGCGATGGACAACGGCAAGCCATTGCGCGAGGCGCGCGATATTGATGTACCTTTGTTAGCGCGCCATTTCTACTATCATGCCGGCTGGGCGCAGCTCATGGAAACTGAGTTACGGGATTATCAACCAGTGGGCGTGGTGGGTCAAATCATCCCCTGGAACTTCCCTCTGTTGATGTTAGCCTGGAAGATTGCTCCAGCGATTGCGATGGGCAATACGGTGGTGTTGAAACCCGCCTCTTACACCCGCTTGAGCGCCTTGTTGTTTGCCGAAGTGGTGGCCGAAGCCGGCTTGCCGCCTGGCGTGATCAACATCATCACCGGCAGCAGCAAAGCAGGCACGATGATCGTGACTCACCCGGACGTGGACAAGATTGCTTTCACCGGCTCGACGGATGTGGGGCGCGTCTTGCGTCGTCAGACAGCCGGTACAGGAAAAAAACTTTCGTTGGAGTTGGGCGGAAAATCGCCTTTCATCGTTTTCGAAGACGCGGATCTGGATGGGGCAATAGAAGGTGTGGTGGATGCCATCTGGTTCAATCAGGGCCAGGTGTGTTGCGCCGGTTCGCGTTTGCTGGTGCAAGAGAACGTTGCCGATGTATTTTTGCGCAAGTTGAAGGCGCGCATGGGTAAGTTGCGCGTGGGCGACCCGTTGGATAAAGCGATTGATATGGGCGCGATTGTGGATCGTACACAATGGGAGACGATTGATCGCTGGGTGCAGACCGGCGTTAAAGAGGGCGGCGAATTGTTTCAGCCGGACATCCCCTTGCCGGAAAAAGGTCTCTTTTATAAACCCACCTTAATTTGCAACCTGGACCCTGCCGCAGAAACGGTGCAGGAGGAGATCTTCGGGCCGGTGTTGGTTTCACTGACGTTTCGCTCGCCAGCCGAGGCGATTGCCCTGGCGAACAACACTCGCTATGGCCTGGCAGCCAGCGTGTGGAGCGACAATATCAACCTGGCGCTGGACGTGGCCAGCAAGCTAAAGGCCGGCTCAGTATGGATCAACAGCACCAACCTGTTTGACGCTGCTTCTGGTTTCGGCGGTTATCGGGAGAGTGGTTTTGGCCGCGAGGGCGGAAGAGAAGGATTGTTTGAATATTTACGCCCTGCCTGGCAAGAACGCCCGCGCCCGGATTTTCAGCCGCCGGCGGATGGACAACAAAAGTCGGCCTGGGGCGAGCATGTTCCGGCGCGGCCAAGCATGCCTGCTGCAACAAAAACAAATGGGCGAGATGGACGGGAATTGCCGCGCGTTGACCGCACACCCAAGATGTATATCGGCGGCAAGCAAGTGCGCCCAGACGGCAATTACACCCTGGCGGTGCGCAATCCGAAGGGCGAGGTGATTGGGCAGGTGGGGGATGGCAACCGCAAGGATATTCGCGACGCCGTAGAGGCTGCTCACGCAGCCCACACCGCCAGCCCCGGCTGGGCGATGCGCCATGGCTATAACCGTTCGCAAATCCTGTATTTCATCGCCGAGAACCTGGACGCCCGCCGCGAAGAGTTTGCCCGCCGCATTGTCGCGCAAACCGGGCGTTCGCTTGCCTCAGCACAGAACGAAGTGGATATATCGGTAGGTCGTCTGTTCACTTACGCTGCCTGGGCGGACAAATACGGCGGCAGCGTGCAAGAAACCACACTGCGCGGCGTGACGGTGGCAATCAATGAACCAATTGGCGTGATCGGTATTGCTTGCCCGGATGAATATCCGCTGCTGGGCTTTATCTCGCTGATGGCGCCAGCCATTGCTCGCGGCAATACCGTGGTGATGATCCCCAGCGAGAAACACCCGCTCAGCGCCACGGATTTTTACCAGGTGTTGGATACTTCGGATGTGCCCGCTGGCGTGGTGAACATCATCACTGGCGACCGTGATCACCTGACGAAGACCCTGATCCAGCATGAAGATGTGGATGCGGTGTGGTATTTTGGTTCAGCTCAGGGCAGTTATTACGTTGAATATGAATCCGCGGCGAATATGAAACGCACCTGGGTGAGCTATGGTTTGAAGCGTGATTGGCTGAGCGCTGAACAAGGCGAAGGCCATGAATTCCTGCACGAAGCCACGCAGGTGAAGAACATCTGGACGCCCACCGGCGAATAATGTGCGCGCCCGCCGCAGATGATTGGGTCATGAACGTCCCGCAGGTTTTTGATGACACAGGCTTGTTCTTAGGAGAATCTGCGGGACGTTTTACACCGTGAGTATCCGCCTCTGCTAATATCCGGCTGCCCCAGCGCATCCTTCTAACCCGCCTACGCGGGTTGAGCGATGCGTCCGCCAGTCCAGGCTGGGCGAACCGGCTGCGGCGCGTAGCTTGCGCCAATCGAATTCCCCACGATATTGTAGACTGCCATCTGCCACGCGGTAGATCAAATATTGCCAGCCGCCTCGCCCGCTGCGAGATTGAAGAAAGCCCAACGCGGTGCTGTCGGGGCTCCAGAGGAAATAATCCACGAACGCGGCTGTATGCAGACGAGCCGCCTCGCCCGATTCGAGATTGAGCAAATAGGCGCCGCAATCGGATGTTCCGTCGGCGCAGCCGAAATATGCCAGCGTGCGGCTGTCTGGCGAGATCGCAAATGCATCGTTGGTGCGATTGCTATGGAGAGCGCGATGTGCAACGCTGAGTTGTCTCAGGTCTATCCAATAGAGAGCTGCGCCTTCCTCCTGGAAAAGGTGTGAGAGGCTGCTGAGCACAATCCAGCGCCCGTCTTGCGAACGTTCACATGCCAGCACGCTCGCTGCAGCAATGGGCAGTTCTCCCAGGTAATATTCTCCAGCAAAGATCTCGATCCTTGCTGGTAGAGTTTGCTCCAAGGCGACAGCCTCGCCCTGTGGTTCCTGAACCTCGCCGAGTGGGACGCGGCGGAAAGTCAGCGGCAGGTGAGCGGGGTTCATCTCGTTGGGAAGCATTGAATAACTGGAGGCGGCTGCCGGCTTCAGGCTTTCCTCCCAAAAGACTTTGACCTTCTCTCCATAGGAGATGGGCGTTCCGCTGGGATCGGCGGCGAATTTTTCCCCGCTGAATTCAAGAGGGTGAAAAATGTAGGCGGGCAACTCAGCGTTGATGATTGCGCTGCCCACGAAAACATCTTCTGCAATGTGCTTGCCATCGCCGCCCCAAAACTCACGCCGTTTAAGAGTCAATCCGTACTCTCTGTCCATCCAGAAGCGGTACACCAGATCGCCGCGCGAATTGCGCCAGTCCAGCACCAGGGTGGGTCTTTGAGCGATGATTTCGCTGCCTGAGATGGAAAAGCCCTGCTGATCAGCGAAAAGATGGGTGGGCAAAGTCAACTTTGACAGGCTGGTATCTAACGCCTGGTTGAAGTTTAGATTGGTGTAAACCAACGGCTGTGAGAACGATCGCCAATACATTTGATTTCCGGCCAGAGTGTACGTTCCATCTGGAGTATTCAGATTAGCCCCATAGATGACTCGGGCATAGAAAGGCCGCGCCATCCAGACCTGTCGGCGCTCCACCAGGCGCGGCGGATCCGGACTGCCTGGAAGTCCATATTGGAGGATTGCCATATCCACCCACAGCGTTTGCCAAAGCTTTGAGCTTTGCAGGGCGCGCTGCTGAATTTCATCTAGAGAAGCGTCTAAAGGAAGCGGCGCAGGGGCAGGCAGGGGCACAATCTGCGGCAGATCAACCAGCCAATCCTCCTTCTGTAAGGGCGGCTGCGGCACGTAACGGGCAAGCGCCGAGGGGATGACGGGAGGCGCAGGTGGTTGAGGCGTGAATTGATTGAAAAGCCATGCCAGCGCGCCGACGCTCGCCACCAGCAGCAGCGCCAAACTGATCTCTAGCGCCCGGCTGACCAAGCGCATGCGTGTTTGCCGTTTTGAAACCTGGAGATGAATCTCTACCAGGCGTTGGGCGCGGTGATCCTCATCCCAAACAGACGCCAGCTCGTTGCCAGGGTGCAGCGTTTGCTTCCAATAATTCTCCAGGTCGCGCTCCGCGTCGCTTTCACTGAGCTGGCACAACTTAGCTCGCAACGCTTCCCATTTTGACTGTAATTGCTGTTCAGAAACGCCGCTGATGCATGAAATTTCAGGGATGCTAAATCCATACTCATATATCAGCATGGGCAACCAGCCTTCACTGTCTAGCGAGCGTTCGTCTGGGGGCGAGGCACTTATCGTCAAGCTGGCGGGAGGTTTTCTTTTTTCGCTTAGGATTGATGCGCAAACGCGCCACAATCGGGCATAAAGCCAGGCTTTACCGGTTGTCTGCCCCCAAAAGGTGTGGCGTTCCAGCACAGCCTGCACAATTGCCTCGCCCACCCGCTCGGTGATCTGTTCCAGAGGAACGCCCAACGCCTGGCAGAAGCGCGCAAAAGCCGAGCCAAATTCGTCGAGCAGCCACTCGCATAGATCGGCGTCGCTCACATCCGCGTTGTTCAGAACCCAATCCAGATCGGGCGCCAGGTCCGGCGAATGCCAAGCCTCTCCATGGAGATTCTGAGTATAGGGGCGCATGAGATAGCACCTCAGTTGCTTCGTTTCAAGAATTACCCTTAATGTTTGAATAAATCATACCTTATTTCGTCAATTAGAGCGCGGGAAAATTTTTTCGTCAAATTGCTGGACAAATCGCGCCGTGTCTAGTAAAATAGCAAGCCGTGCAATCGTAGGTTGGATTCTATTGGAGGATCAAGTTGGCAAATATCAAGTCCCAAATCAAGCGCAATAAACAAAACGAGAAGCGCCGCTTACGCAATCGTGTCTTTGCAGGTCAAGCGCGCACGTTTGTAAAGAAGGCGAAAGTTGCTATCGAGGCGGGCGATGCTGAAAATGCTTTGCAGGCCGCCCGGCTGGCGATCAGCGCGCTGGATAAAGCGGCTGAAAAGGGTGTTATCCATAAGAATAACGCAGCGCGCCGTAAGAGCCGTCTGATGAAGCGTCTGGCCGCTTTAGAAAAACAATCCGCATAACTTTCTCCCAGTTTGCCGATGCAGTATGGCTGCCAGCGGGAGCTATGGATATGCTCCCGCTTTTCCTTGTTTCTAAAGCTCTGCGGAGATAAGGTATAATTTGCCCGCTGATTTCCCATCCTTCTTGAATCGTTGAGATGACCGCCATGTATGACGCCGAACGAATGCAGATTGAAGCTGTGATCCGGGAATATTGCGCCGAAAATGATTTGCCGCAGCCGGAGATGTTGCAATGGTCTCCGCTCCCCTTCGCCGGAGAGTGGGGGATTTCAACCTCGTTCTTTCAATTGGCGGCTCAGGAAGCGCGTCGCCAGAGCAGCGCATCTTCGGCGCGCAAGCCCGTTCCGCAGCGCGCCCAGGAAATTGCAGAAGCCATCGCCGCCAGATTGGGCGTTCCGGCTGGTTTCTCACGCGTAGAAGCGGTCAAGGGTTATCTGAATTTGTATTTCTCGACCGCCGAGTTTGCACATCGCACACTTCAGGCGGTAATTTCTGAGGCTGCAAATTATGGTCGCGGTCAGCCGAAAGGCGAGCGCGTGATGGTCGAATATGCGCAACCGAACACACACCATTCGTTTCACATCGGCCATTTCCGCAACGCCATCCTCGGCGAGGCGCTGGCGCGCATCGTTGAGTTTGCCGGTTTTGAGACGCTGCGCGCCTCCTATCCAGGGGATATCGGATTAGGCGTGATCACCGTTTTGTGGATCTACCAAAAGTTTTATCAGGGGCAAGAGCCTCAAGGCGTGCATGAGCGGGGTCAATGGCTGTTGAAACTCTACGTTGAAGCCACGCAACTGCTGGAAGAAAAAGAAGGCGAGACGGAAGAGGAAAGGGCCCGCCGCCAGGCCTACGAGGCTGAACGGCGAGAAATCTATCGCCGCTGGGACGCTGGCGACCCTGAAATCCGCGCCCTTTGGCTCAAGACGCGTGAATGGAGCCTGGAAGAGTTGCGCGATATCTTGCGCATGTTGGACATCCAGATTGATGTTTGGTTCTTCGAGAGCGAAGTAGATGAACCCGCCAAGAAAATTGTGGAAGAGCTGGTGCAGCTTGGTATTGCAGACGATGAACGACCAAACGGGCCGGTGCTTGTCCGCATTGACGAGAAGTTGGGCCTCAAAAAGGAGAAATATCGCACCAACATCATCCTACGCAGCGACGGTACCACGCTTTATCTGACGAAAGATCTGGCTCTGGCAAAGGAGAAATTCGAAAGGTATCACGTGGATCGTTCGATCTATGTGGTGGACAGCCGCCAGAGCCTGCACTTGCAGCAAACCTTCAAAATTCTGGAGCTTTGGGGCTTTAAGCAGGCGGAAAAGTGCTTTCATTTAGGCTACGGTTTTGTCAGCCTGCCGGAAGGGGCAATGTCAGCGCGCCGCGGCCGATTGGTATTGTTTAAGGAGGTGGCCGACGAAGCAATCCGCCGCGTGTTGAAGGAAATCGAACAAAAAAACCCTGACCTTCCCGAGGCGGAGCGCAGCATTGTGGCGCATCAGATAGGATTGGGGGCTATGGTGTATGCGATGCTGTCGGTGGATAATAACAAAGACATTGTTTTCGTCATGGACGAAGCGTTGAACTTCGACGGCCATACCGGCCCCTATATCCAGAATGCCCATGTGCGGGCGAACAGCATCTTGAAAAAGGCTGGCGGCCTTCCTTCTCAAGCGCCAGACTTTGATTACAACCTTACCCCACATGAAATCAACCTGATAGATTTGATCTCACGTTTCCCAGCCGTGGTGCAACAAGCGGCGGATGAATATCGTCCACTGGTCATTGCGAACTATGCTTATGACCTGGCGAATGCTTTTCACAGTTTTTATCACGCTGTGCCGGTGCTGCAAAGTGGAGATGAGCGTGTCCGCGCCGCCCGTTTGTGGATTGTCGCCTCTGCTCGCCAGACGCTGGCTAATGCGTTGCGTTTGCTGGATATTGCCGCGCCAGATGTGATGTAGAAACAGGGTGCACTGAGAAAGCAGGAAAGCCGACATCGCTTTCAACATTTTAATCACAAAAACCGAAAGGAGAATCATCCATACATGTCACCTATTCGAACAATCATTATGGGCGCTGCCGGGCGCGACTTCCATAACTATAATGTCGCATTTCGCGATAATCCAGATTACGAAGTCGTCGCGTTTACAGCCACCCAGATCCCCGATATTGAGGGCCGTACCTATCCGGCGCAATTGGCTGGAAAGCGTTATCCAGCCGGTATTCCCATTTATCCCGAAAACGACCTGGTGAAGCTGATCCATGAATTGAAAGCCGAGCAGGTCGTTTTCGCGTATAGCGACGTGCCCCATGAGCTTGTGATGCATAAAGCCTCTCAGGCGCTGGCAGCCGGCGCAGATTTTCGTCTGATGGGTGTGCACTCCACGCAGATCAAATCTACAAAGCCGGTTGTATCTGTGTGCGCCGTGCGCACTGGTTCGGGCAAAAGCCAGACCACCCGCCGTGTCTCCAAGATTCTGCGCGGGATGGGTTATAAAGTCGCTGCCATTCGTCATCCAATGCCTTATGGCGATCTGGTGAAGCAAGCGGTGCAACGTTTTGCCGATTACAGCGATCTGGATAAGTACGAATGCACCATCGAGGAGCGAGAAGAATACGAGCCTCACCTGGATAACGGCGTGATTGTTTACGCTGGGGTGGACTATGAGCGCATTCTGCGCCAGGCTGAACAGGAAGTGGACATCGTATTATGGGATGGCGGCAACAACGACTTCCCCTTCTATGTCTCCGATCTGCAAATCGTGGTGGCCGATCCGCATCGCCCTGGGCATGAGGTCTCTTATCACCCTGGTGAAACCAACGCCCGTTTGGCGGATGTGTTTGTGATCAACAAAGTTGACACAGCTAACCCGGAAAACGTGATTAAAGTGCGCGACAATCTGCGCCGCGTGAACCCCACGGCCGTCGTTATCGAAGCTGCATCGCCGCTGTTCGTGGATAACCCCGACGCCATTCGCGGCAAGCGGGTGTTAGTCATTGAAGATGGCCCCACGCTGACGCATGGCGAAATGGCATACGGGGCCGCCTGGGTGGCCGCGCAACGTTTTGGCGCGGCGGAGATCATTGACCCCCGCCCTTATGCGGTAGGTTCGATCAAATCCACTTACGAGAAATATCCTACCACCGGCAATGTGCTGCCGGCGATGGGCTATGGCGAGACGCAAACGCGTGAACTGGAACAGACCATCAACGCCGTGGATTGCGACCTGGTGTTAATCGGCACGCCTATTGATTTGAATCGAGTGGTGAAGATCAAGAAGCCCACCCAACGGGTGCGCTACGAATTGCAGGAGATTGGTCAGCCCACGCTGGAAGATATCCTCAAGGCGAAGTTTGGCAAGTAAGTTGCAAGGAGTTTCTCCGATTATCGAAGTCGGGTAAAAAGCGGCGCGTCGCGCCTTGATCAGGGGCTTCTTAGAGAAGAGGCCCCTGATTTGTCTTCATTCATTGCCCGCAGTGATCCACTCAATACGGGGATCGTCGCCGAAGCGTTGGCGCATCACGGCAATAGCCTGCGGGTTGTTGTCAATCAAGATAAATCGCCGCCCTAATTCGAGGCAACTTGCGCCGATAGCGCCGCTTCCGGCGAAAAAGTCCAGCACCAGATCGCCAGGGTTGGACGAGGCGCGCACAATGCGGTTGAGGATCGCCAGGGGTTTTTGCGTGGGGTAGCCGGTTTTTTCTTTGCTATTGGTGGCGACAATGGTATGCCACCAGGTATCGGTGGGCAGCTTGCCCCGTCTGGCTTTCTCCGGCCCCACCAGGCCTGGCGCCATGTAAGGGATGCGATCAATGTCATCCACATTGAAGACGTAGTTGGTTGGATCTTTGGCGTACCATAAAATGTTGTCGTGCTTGGGCGGCCATTTCTTGCGCGTGCGTCCCCCATAATCATAAGCCCAGATAATTTCGTTTAGAAAACTCTGTCGGCCAAAGATCTGATCCAACAAGACCTTGCAATAATGCACCTCGCGATAGTCAATGTGAAAATAGAGCGAGCCGTGTGGGGCCAACACGCGATAAGCTTCTTCCAGGCGCGGCGCTAAGAAAGCCAGGTAGTCGTCAAAGATGTCGCGATATTCCTGGGTGCCCAGGCGCACGGTTTGGTACCGCCGCCCGCTGAACCCTGTGCGGTCGCCGTGTTCGCTTTGCTGAGCCTTGATCCGGGTGCGTCTTTGACTTTTACCGGTGTTGAAAGGCGGGTCAATGTAGATCAGATCTACCCATCCATCGGGAAAGGTCTTCAAGATCGGCAGGTTATCGCCAAAGTAGATGATGTTTTTCATACCATCTAATCCCGCGGCGGACTTTTGGGCGGCTGTTCCAGTTGGCTCGTATGAGGGAGGCGGTGATGAATCGGCTGGAACGCTTCTTTCAAAATGCGCCAATAAAACAACGGAATATCTCTCATATATCGCCAGGCGTAGCGTCTAGGAGAGATGAGCATCCGCGCCAGCCATTCCATGTAGTTCTGTGTCATCCAGCTTGGCCCGCGGCGCAGGTCTCCAGCCACGTATTCAAACAGCGCGCCGCAGGTGATGGTCGCCTTCGCCTTAAGAATGGGCTCGTGATCCATCAGCCATTGTTCCTGGAGAGGCATACCAAAACCGACCAGCAGAATATCCGTATTGACGGCGTTAATGTGTTCTACGATGCGCAAACTCTCTGGGCTGCCAGGTGTTTTGTCAAAAAAACCGTGTTGCGTTCCGGCGATGCACAGAGCCGGGTAGCGTTCCTGCAGTCGGCGGGCAGCCCGCTGCGCTGCGCCGGGTGGGTTGCCTAATAGAAACAGAGTATGTCCGCGCCGGGCAGCCATCTCTGCCAGCGGCCAGACCCAGTCCGCCAGTGTGTATCGGTATTGGATGGAACAGCCGAGTAAGCGGGCGCCGACCATCACGCCCATGCCATCGCAATAAACCCGATCCGCCTGGTTATAAAACTGGCGCAGCCAGGGGAGTTTATACGCCAGGTTGAGCGCGGTGATATTGACATGCGCAATCAACATGCGCCTGTTGCTGGAGGCTGCCTGATCAATCTCTTCCAGGAGCGTGCTGAGCGGCAGCGAATCAATGCGCACTCCCAGAATCTCAGTCTTATACATTCGGGGTTACGTCTGCATGAAATCGTATTGTGCGAAGATGCATCGGCGGGGTTTGCAGACCTTTGGCGTTCATCGTCTTGATCCGCAGGGCAGCGATTTATACATCCAGGCGATAGCCAACGCCGCGAATGGTTTTTAGAAATTGGGGGTTGCGGGGATCCTCTTCAATTGCCTGTCGCAGCCAACTGATATGCACATCCAATGTGCGCGTGTCGCCTGTGTATTCCGTCTTCCACACTTCGCGAAAAAGCTGTTCACGCTCCAATGCTTCGCCAGGATGATCCATGAACAATTTTAACAGTTGCGCCAACCGTGGGGTGAGCGTCTCCTCCCGCCCCAAACAACGCACGCGCTTATGTTCCAAATCCAGGCGGATTGGTCCCTTGTGCAGGAGCTTTCCCCCCATTGCTGGCAGCATGGGTTTGATGCGATTGAGCAATTTGCGCGCTGTGAAAGGCAAAGTTAACACTACGTCAGCCTGCACATCTTCAGGGGCGGGATGTTCTGGATCCGAGATCACCAGGATTGGAACGTGGTTCGCGCGAGCGCGCAGGGCGCGACAAATGCGTTTGCCCGAGGTGCGCATCGAGGCGGTGTTCACCACCATTAAGTCGGGGTCGAGGCGGGGGATCAGACGAATCGCCTCTTCGCCGGTGGCCGCAGTTTCGACGATATAACCCTTTTTTCGCAGACCAGGGATGAAAGACGGGCTGTTCGCCCGCTTGCCCTCGATCCATAGAATTTTACCTTTCGTCAATGGTTCCCTTCCCTGTCATCTAGGATATTACTTGGTTCCCCCGATGGTCGCAATTCCGAAGAGGTGGAGATGATTATAATCACAATCTTAAATAATTGCAATAAATTAGGAGTAAAATATCCTTTAACATTTTAACATCCGCGGCAAAGTAAAAACCAATAAAAAGCGTTTGCATCTCGCCCAGCCCATGATAGAATACAATATGTAATACAAGCGGTTTATTGCCGCCAGTGGAGGCCTTCATGTCTGATATGGTCGAGGTTGTGATCGACAGCATCCGCGTTAGCTTAATGTCACAGCAGCGCATTGTCATCTTGCGTGAACAGGATGCTGATCGGTATTTGCCGATCTGGATCGGCGTTTACGAGGCTGAGTCGATCACCATTGCTCTTCAAGAGGTCGAGGTTGCTCGCCCTCTGACTCATGATTTGATGAATAATATCTTTCGTCAGCTCGATGCTCGAATCTTGCGCGTGGAAGTGGTGGCGCTGCGGGATGATACATTTTTTGGCAACATTGTCGTAGAGAAAGATGGGCATACATTGAACATTGACGCCCGACCCTCCGATGCGTTGGCGGTGGCTGTGCGCGCTCATGTGCCGATTCTTGTCGCTCGCTCCGTCATGGATGCCGCCGGCATTGTCCCAGAGGAGGATATACAAGATAAAGTGGAAGCAGCCGAGGCCCCGCGCTCCGAGGTTCCCGCCGAAGAAGGGGATGAACGTCTTTCAGTCTTTTCGGATTTCCTCGAAAAGTTGGATTTGGATCAGAGCGAGGATGACGAGGAAGACGAAGGCAAGGATAAATAATTCGGAATAAAACTGGCGCACGCCGGGGAATGCTGCGTTGCAGCCAGTTTCCCCGGTTTTTCATCTCTTACCAATGGACGCACAATTTCCTGCAACTGCACCTGAATCTTCATCTGCGGCTCAGATTATTCCTCATAGCCGAGAGGCCGAAGAGGCCGTCTTGGGCGCAGTGTTGATTAATCCCGAAGCCTATTACGAGGTGGCCAGCTTCCTTCGGGCGGAAGATTTTTACATTCATCGTCACGGCTGGATTTGGGAAGCTTTCTCTCGCCTGCACGAACGACGTGTACCAATTGATTTGCTCACAGTTTCCGAGGAACTGGATCAATTAGGTCATCTGGCCGAGGTTGGCGGACCGGCTTACCTGACCCAATTGATCAACAATGTGCCTACTTCGCTGCACGCCGAGGCGTATGGGCGCATCGTCGAAGCCAACGCCATTCGCCGCCGCATGTTGAACGCCGCAAATGAGATCGCCAAGCTGGCTTATCAGCAAGAAACGTCCATTGACACCGTCATGGATGAGGCTGAAAAGACGGTGTTTGGCGTCAGCGAGCGGCGCACCACGCGCGACCTGCGCAAAATTCAAGAGGTGCTCAGCGAGTATTATGATCGCGTCGATCAGCTTTCCACCCGCGGCGCAGACGCCTTTGGCGTCCCAACCGGTTTTACCGACCTGGATCGTCTGTTGAGCGGCATGCAGCCCTCGGATCTGTTGATTGTAGCCGGGCGCCCAGGCAGCGGTAAGACGGCTTTCATGCTCTCGGCAGCGAAAAACGCGGCGCAAAAGTATAAAAAGCATGTAGCTATCTTTTCGTTGGAAATGTCCAGCGAACAGCTCGTTCAACGTATGATTGCCCAAGAGACAGGCATCGACTCTCAACGCCTGCGCACCGGCCGCCTGGAAGGCGACGAATGGGCCTTGTTCGCTCACGCTGTGGAAGTGTTGAGCGATACAGTGATCTTCCTGGACGACACGCCGGCGCTGACCCCACTGCAATTGCGCACCAAATGTCGCCGCTTGCACGCCGAGTATAACCTCGATCTGATCCTAGTGGACTATCTGCAATTGATGAGCAGCGGGACGCGCTCCGAAAACCGCGTTCAAGAAGTGTCTTACATCTCCCGCAATCTGAAGGTGCTCGCACGCGAATTGAATGTACCTGTGTTGGCTGCTGCGCAACTATCGCGCGCCATCGAGCAGCGCGCCGACAAAGAACCGCAGCTTTCCGATCTGCGCGAAAGCGGCAGCCTGGAGCAGGACGCCGATATCGTCATGTTCATCAACCGTCCAGAATTGTACGATAAAGATACCTTGCTAAAGAACATTGCTCAGATTAAAGTCGCCAAACATCGCAATGGGCCGACCGGAACTGTAGAATTAGTATTCCGCAGCCAGATCGCCAAGTTTGAAAACGCCGCCACCTATCAGGTGGATCTGGCGAAAGTATCCTGAGATTTAAACCCGCAATGCCCGCATTTAAAGGTTTTCCTGAAGGTAAGCTCCATCTCACGCCCATCCCAGAGACGTTCTTCCGGGAGCTTTTGCCGCAGATAGATCAGTTGACGGAATTGAAGGTCATCCTGCACATCTTGTGGCGGCTGGATCACATGGAGGGGGCTTTCCGCTTTGTCCGCCGCAGTGATCTGGATCAGGATGAGATGTTGCTGGCTGGTCTGGCGCAGGAACCTTCCGCCGCCCGGGCTGCGCTGGATGACGCATTGCAGCGAGCGGCTGCGCGGGGCGTTATTTTGCCCACCGAGCTGGACGCTGGATCGGGCGTTGAGCCGGTTTATTTCCTCAACTCTCCGAAAGGTCGCGCTGCTGTGCGCGCCATTCAAAACGGGCAATGGCGGCTGAGCGGCCCCGCCTCATCTACCGCTATCCTGCCTGAAACACCGAATATCTACCGCCTGTATGAAGAAAATATTGGCCCGTTGACGCCTCTTCTGGCGGAGACGCTGGGCGAGGCGCAAGATACCTATCCTGCTGAATGGATCGCCGACGCTATGCGCATCGCAGTCGAACGCAATAAACGCACCTGGCGTTATATCGCGGCGATCCTGGAGCGTTGGCAAAGAGAAGGACGCCATGCAAGCAAAGAAAAGCCCCAAGATAGACCAGACTCTGCGGAGGCTCGCCGAAAATATGTCGAAGGCGAGTTCTCCGACTTCGTCGAACACTGAGGCGCAGCTTTCGCCGTTGTATCCGCACGACCTGCCTGGCGACCCGCAATGCCCCAAATGTCACGGCGTGGGCTATTTACGCGTTGACCTGCCGCTTGGTCATCCAGATTTTGGCAAGGTGCGAGTGTGCGATTGTCGCGCTGGGCAGATCAATCAACAGGTGCGCCAGCGTTTGTTTGCTCTCAGCCATTTGGACGAGCTGAGCCACCTGACCTTTGAGAACTTCCAGCCGCGCGGCCGCGTGGGGTTGTTGCCACGCCAGGCCGATTCGCTTGAACACGCTTATAACCAGGCGCAGCAATTCGCCCAACGGCTGGAAGGCTGGCTGGTCTTGCAAGGCGATTACGGTTGCGGCAAGACGCATCTGGCGGCGGCGATTGCCAATTTCGCAGTGAGCCTGGGTGTGCCCACCCTGTTTATTACCGTGCCGGACTTGCTGGACACTTTACGCTTCGCTTATAACGACCCAGAGGCTACTTTCGAAGAACGCTTTGAGCAGATCCGCCAGGCGCCGCTGCTGGTGATGGATGATTTTGGCACTCAAAACGCCACCCCCTGGGCGCAGGAAAAATTGTTTCAGATTCTCAATTATCGCTATATCAACCGCCTGCCCCTGGTTGTCACCACCAACCTGGATGATCAGGATTTCGAGGAACGCATTCGTTCTCGCCTGCAAGACCCGGATCTGGTGACGCGGGTGCGCATCCTGGCGCCAGATTACCGCAACCCAACGGCGGATTTTGGGCATCCAGAGATGTCATCGCTGGATCTGTTGCACAATCGCACTTTTGCCAGCTTTGATCTGCGCGCTGCCGAAGGGCTTAACGCAGACGAAATTCGCAGCCTGGAAAAGGCTTTCAACGCCGCCCGCCACTTCGCCGAAAATCCGCAAGGTTGGCTGGTGATCTTAGGCCCTTATGGCACGGGCAAGACCCACCTGGCGGCGGCGATTGCCAATTATCGCATGGATCACGGCGACCCGCCGCTGTTCGTCGTCGTGCCAGACCTGTTGGATCATCTGCGCGCCACCTTCAGCCCGAACAGCACTGTTTCGCTCGACCGGCGTTTTGAGAAAGTGCGCACCGCTCATCTATTGATTATGGATGATCTGGGCACGCAGGCTACTTCCCCCTGGGTGAAAGAGAAGCTCTACCAGCTCTTCAATTACCGATATAACGCCGAACTGCCGACGGTGATCACATCGGCGGAAAGCCTGGACGAGATGGACCCGCGTTTGCGCAGCCGGATGCTGGATAAACGGCTGTGCCAGATCTACGGCATCACAGCGCCGCCTTACACTGGACGACCGGAGGCGAAGGCGCGAAAGAGCCGCCGCGCGACCAGGTAAATCACCTTGACAAAATCCGATTTGATGCTAGAATAGTGTCAACAATACACAAAGCGGCATTTGCCGCTTTCAATTTTCGGCTCAGATAGTGTTATAAATACACTTAATGGAGGTCCTATGACTGCCTTGACATTCCCTGGTGAACTGCCTCTGCCGGAATTCTATCAGCCACAAAGCGTGGGAGAGATTTGGAAAACGCCTTATCAGGAGCGGGCGGAACAAGCGCGCCGCTGGGCTGAGAAATTTGGCATTCGTCCGGCTGTTGAAGATAAATTCAAAATTGCCCTGATCGCCATTGATGTGCAGAATTCCTTCTGCATCCCTGGTTTTGAGCTATTCGTCGGCGGGCGGTCTGGGATGGGCGCGGTCGAGGATAATCGCCGTTTATGCGAATTTATCTATCGCAATCTGGCGGCGATTACGCAAATCACCGCTACCCTGGATACCCATACCGCCATGCAAATCTTTCACCCCATGTTTTTGGTGGATGAAGCGGGCAATCACCCTGCCCCGCTGACCTTGATTTCTTATGATGATTTGCTGCAAGGGCGGTGGAAATTTAACGCGGCCATTGCTGCCAGCTTGAACATTACCCCGGAGTACGGTCAGCAACACCTGTTGCACTACGCTCAGGAATTAAAGGCGCGCGGCAAATACGACCTGACCATCTGGCCCTATCATGTGATGTTGGGCAGCATCGGTCATGCGCTTGTCCCGGCCGTGGAGGAGGCGATTTTCTTCCACACTGCGGCGCGCTATAGCCAGGCAGACTTTCAGATCAAAGGCGATCATCCGCTTACGGAGCATTATTCCGCGATTGGCCCCGAAGTGCTGGATGGGCCCGGCGGTGAGCTGATTGCCCACAAGAACGACAAATTCTTGCGCCAATTGCGCGACTTCGACCGCGTGATCATTGCCGGGCAGGCGAAAAGCCACTGCGTCGCCTGGACGATTGCCGACCTGTTGGGCGACATCCAGGCGCACGCCCCGGAGCTGGTGAAGAAGGTTTATTTGTTGGAGGATTGCTCCTCGCCGGTGGTGGTGCCAGGAGTGGTGGATTACACGGAACAAGCCGACGCTGCCTTTCGCCGCTTCGAGCAGGCTGGCATACACGTTGTGCGTTCCACCCTGCCCATGCAGGATTGGCCGACATAACAGGCGAATTCTAACGGGCGCAGTTTATTGCCACACCTGACCAGCCACGCGGCATGTGGGGTTCGCTTTTTGTTTTCATCATTGGAAAGGTATATGGAGGCGTGAATGTCTCGATTGACTTATGATCAAGCCATTGATCAGATCGGTTTTGGGCGTTTCCAGCGCAAGTTGATGTGGATCTGCGGTCTGGGCTGGGCTGCCGATGCAATGGAGGTGTTGTTAATTGCTTTTGCGTTGCCGGCGATCAGCGCAGAGTGGGATTTGAGCAACGCGCAAAAGGGTCTGCTGGGCACAGCGATCTTCCTAGGGATGCTGGCCGGCGCCTGGTTTTGGGGCTGGATCAGCGACCATATTGGGCGTAAGACGGGGTTTGTCAGCACCATTGCCATCGACTCGATCTTTGGTTTGTTTTCGGCTTTTTCGCCCTCCTTTGCCTGGCTGGTGATTTTGCGCGCCGCCACGGGCTTTGGCGTTGGCGGAACGTTGCCGGTGGATTACAGCACGTTTGCGGAGTATCTGCCAACCCGCCAACGGGGGCGGTATCTGGTCTTGTTGGAATCGTTTTGGGCGCTGGGCACGATTGCTGCGGCCGGTTTGGCTTGGCTGGTGACGCCCAACCTGGGCTGGCGCTGGCTGCTGGCGCTTTCGGCGCTGCCCGGTTTGCTGATCTTCTGGATTCGCCGTTATGTACCCGAATCGCCGCGCTATTTACTGGTGAGCGGGCAGCCTGAGGGAGCGCGCCGTGTGTTGGAGCAGGTGGCGCGGGAAAACGGCGTCGCCATGCCGCAGGGTAATCTGGTTCTTCCGCCTGCCACGCCGCGCGGCCGCATCGCCGATTTATGGAAGCCGGGCGTGCGTCGCGTCACGCTGCTGCTTTGGGTGATCTGGTTCACTATTTCGTTGGGCTATTACGGCGTGTTCACCTGGCTGCCGTCGTATTTTCGCCTGAAAGGCATGGCGCTGCTGCCGGTGTATCAGAATACTTTTATACTGGCTTTGGCGCAGCTTCCCGGCTATTTCTCGGCGGCGTATCTGGTGGAGCGTCTCGGTCGGCGGCGCACATTGGCGCTCTATATGGTAGCCAGCGGAGCGTTTACGTACCTGTTTGCGATTGCCAACTCGCTCAGTTTTCTGGTGGGCATGGGGGTGTGGATGTCCTTTTTCGCCCTGGGGGCCTGGGGCGCCCTGTACGCCTATACGCCTGAGGCTTACCCCACCACGTTGCGCACCACCGGCATTGGCGCCGCCAGCGGCATGACGCGCATCGCCGGGGCGATTGCCCCCAGCCTGGGCGCGGCGCTGATGGGCGTCTCGCTGGTTGTCCCGCTCACCATCTATGCTTTGGCGTATGTGCTGGGAGGTGTGGCGGCGTTGGCTCTGCCTTATGAGACCATGCAACGCCCGCTGCATGACACTTTCGCCGAGGCGCAGCCCGCCAGCGACGCCTCCACAATCCGCCAGACAGGTACACCGACAGGCGCTCCATGAGCCGACGCTATCTTGAGCCCGACATTAACGATCGCTTTCGTCTTTTATGGCGGGATTGACAAGGCGGGTGTTTTATGTGATACTTCAGCCATTCATTCAGGGCTGGTGGCCCTTATTCGCTCACCGACCCTCTGCTATCCTAGAAGAGAGGAGGTGTTGCCACGATGGCTGATAGTAGTACCTTACGATGCGCTGCGGCAACCCTCCTCTTGGGGAAATAAGGTTGCCGCAGCGCAGCAAGGAGCCGTCCTTTGGGCGGCTTCTTGTATTGAGTGTATTCTATGAGCCTGCCAGATCATCCCATCCCCATCCTGTCCATCATTGGCAAGTCCGGCAGCGGGAAGACCACTTTGCTGGAGAAGCTCATCGCCGAGCTGAAGCGGCGCGGTTATCGCGTGGCGACTGTCAAGCATCATTCGCACCCAGGCTTCGAAATGGATCAGCCCGGCAAGGATACCTGGCGACACGCTCAGGCGGGCAGCGACCATGTGATCATCGCCGCGCCGGACAAAATCGCCTCTATCCGCCGCCTGGCGCGCCCTTTGACGCTGGACGAGATCGCCGCCGAAATTCGGGAGGTGGACATCATCCTGACGGAGGGTTTCAAGCGCGGCGGCAAACCCGCCCTGGAGGTGGCGCGCCGCGAGAACGGCCTGGATTTGGTTGGCGCGCCGCCGCAGTTGGTGGCTGTGGCTACCGACGCGCCGTTGGAGACGCGGCTGCTGCCGGAAGTGCCTCAATTCAGCTTGGACGATGCTCCAGGCATTGTGGACTGGATCGAGCGCACGTTTCTTAACCCTCAATCATTGGAAAGTAGATAGAGCGGCGCAGCGCACAGATGCACGCAAAAGTTGTTTTCTCCAGGTGCGAGGCATTTTGAAGATGCCTGGCGCGTATTACAAAACGTCCCACAGGTTCCCCAACCTGCGGGACGTTCTTCATCATACCCTGGCGGGCGTTGGATGATTCTTACAAACGCCAGGTGGATCGCTGGAAATAAAAACGCCCCTTTCGGGGCCTGGCGCCTGGGGGCCGGAAACTCCCCAGTCTTTCGCTTTCGCGATATGCTCGTCCGGGCTACATCCTCGCCGTCATGATATTAGCATAACCTGCCTGGGGAGTCAACGGGTGGACAGAGGGGGTGCACCAAAAAGTTGTTGGTTGTGCTCGCCCCGGCATCGGTTGGAAACCGACGCCTCAGGTTACGAAGCCCGCTTGAAGCGGGCTGGGAGTCGGCGTAGCCGACTTGATGGACCTTCAGGCGGCGACTTCCAGTGGCTGCCATCGCGGCAGATCACAACCTTTGAGCGCTCCCGGATAGAATATACAAATGAAGGGGTTAGATGAGATTATAAAGTTGACAGGCAGAATCTCGAACCTAAATGATCGTATTTACAAACCGATAGGTCCGAATACCTTTACGGGCATTGATTGATTCCTACGTTGCCTGCATTCGTAGCACAGGCTTAAGCCTGTGCTACGTCTATACCCTGACGGGCATTGAATGATTCTTACGGTCACGCTGAAGCGATGACTCCGCTCGATAACAATCGTCTTAATACCCTGACGGGCATTAGATGATTCTTACTGTACGAAGGTACGAATACATTAGTGGCGCCAAATGTCTTAATACCCTGACGGGCATTAGATGATTCTTACTCAAAATTATTCGGAGGTGGAACATGTGAAATTCAGAGTCTTAATACCCTGACGGGCATTGAATGATTCTTACTTCGGGAAAGGCCCAATCACGGCGTCTTTCCCAGCCCCGTCTTAATACCCTGACGGGCATTGAATGATTCTTACCATCTGCCAGGCCGCCAACATATCGCCAGCCCAATTAAGTCTTAATACCCTGACGGGCATTGAATGATTCTTACGGATTGGCGGCGTATCGAGTGGACGCCGTCCCAGGATAATGTCTTAATACCCTGACGGGCATTGAATGATTCTTACTCGTTTGGGGAATTTGGGACTGTGACTGGGGCTGGCTAGTGTCTTAATACCCTGACGGGCATTGAATGATTCTTACCAGAGTGGAGGGAGTTGTTCCCCAGTTTCATGCCTTCTGTCTTAATACCCTGACGGGCATTGAATGATTCTTACGTCACATATCAATTTTGGGAGGTGGGCGCTCCCCATTCGTCTTAATACCCTGACGGGCATTGAATGATTCTTACTCGTTGGTAAGCTCCGCCCCTAAATGGTACGCCACCCAGGTCTTAATACCCTGACGGGCATTGAATGATTCTTACGTTGTATAGAGTCCGTCGTGGTTCTGCCCACCGATGTCTTAATACCCTGACGGGCATTGAATGATTCTTACATTATATCGCGCACGCGGTCACGAAAGGCGCAGATGGTCTTAATACCCTGACGGGCATTGAATGATTCTTACCCAAAGTCGGCGTTGCCCCCAGGGACTTACAAGCGATTACGTCTTAATACCCTGACGGGCATTGAATGATTCTTACCTCAGGCGATATGGAACATTGCTTCCGCCTACGGTTTAGGTCTTAATACCCTGACGGGCATTGAATGATTCTTACCCACTGCCCTGACTGCGGCGAAGCGCCTGCGAACGAACGTCTTAATACCCTGACGGGCATTGAATGATTCTTACGTATTGCAATCCGTCCGCGCTCTCCTCCCCCTGCGGACGGAGTCTTAATACCCTGACGGGCATTGAATGATTCTTACTGCGGGGTTCGCCATTATCCAAGAGGGGCAATTTCAGGTCTTAATACCCTGACGGGCATTGAATGATTCTTACGTAAATCAGTGACTCAAAGGCGGGCTGGCGCAAAGGGTCTTAATACCCTGACGGGCATTGAATGATTCTTACTTATAGAGTGTTTGGGGTGGGAATTCGAGCCGTACTGGTCTTAATACCCTGACGGGCATTGAATGATTCTTACATAACGTAACGTAGCCCTTCGCCTTTGGGGTGGACGTTTGCGTCTTAATACCCTGACGGGCATTGAATGATTCTTACGTAATCTCCGGCTCGTGCGCGTTGCACACGGCCAGAACCGTCTTAATACCCTGACGGGCATTGAATGATTCTTACGGTTTCATCTGCTTTTGTCACGATAGCGAAGTTTTGTCTTAATACCCTGACGGGCATTGAATGATTCTTACCGTCTTCTGTCCATCCCCCAACGCCCAGATTGACGCTAAGTCTTAATACCCTGACGGGCATTGAATGATTCTTACATCGCCTGAGGTGTCAGGTAAACCTTGCGGAGTGTCGGTCTTAATACCCTGACGGGCATTGAATGATTCTTACTCGAAATGCAGATGGGGTCCGGTCGAAAAGCCAGTATTGTCTTAATACCCTGACGGGCATTGAATGATTCTTACGGAAGCCCTATGCCATCCGTGAGACACTAAATATGATGGTCTTAATACCCTGACGGGCATTGAATGATTCTTACGAACTACAAATTATTTGATGACAGTTGCAGTGTTGTTGTAAGTGTCTTAATACCCTGACGGGCATTGAATGATTCTTACGCATTACCCCTGTCATGTGGAAAGTAGGATCGGCTTACCGTCTTAATACCCTGACGGGCATTGAATGATTCTTACCGCCCCGGAGCATAGCATGACCGGGGCTTTTTTTTCCTTGTCTTAATACCCTGACGGGCATTGAATGATTCTTACCCTGCGAAGACCGTTGTAGCATCACGGTCTTCACAACGTCTTAATACCCTGACGGGCATTGAATGATTCTTACCCCCTGACACCCCCCGCGCCCGTCGCTTGGGTCGCTGGGGTCTTAATACCCTGACGGGCATTGAATGATTCTTACAATCAAAGCATGGCAGATAGGCGCAAGAACCACCAAATCGTCTTAATACCCTGACGGGCATTGAATGATTCTTACGCATTGCTGACCTTCTTGAGCAGATTGCGGAGAGTCAGAAAGTCTTAATACCCTGACGGGCATTGAATGATTCTTACCAGAGATGGATGAGGCAGGAGCAGTGATACACCGTTAGTCTTAATACCCTGACGGGCATTGAATGATTCTTACCCTTAAGAAAATATTTGGTGATGATTTCTTTATATCTCTTGGGTCTTAATACCCTGACGGGCATTGAATGATTCTTACCGAAAGGAAGGAAGGAACGATGAAGGAAGGCAGGATTTTGGTCTTAATACCCTGACGGGCATTGAATGATTCTTACACTTTATATCTACGAACGGTGAGATCGGACACATCGGAGTCTTAATACCCTGACGGGCATTGAATGATTCTTACCTGGTAGAGACATCCATGCGGACATCGCCGAAAGAGTATGGTCTTAATACCCTGACGGGCATTGAATGATTCTTACTTGCAGCCGTCTGTATAACCGGAATAATCAGCATTCGTCTTAATACCCTGACGGGCATTGAATGATTCTTACCTCCAGCCCGATTTCCGGTCGGTTAGGCGGCAGAGTCTTAATACCCTGACGGGCATTGAATGATTCTTACCGTCGTCGTTCAGCATGACGTGCGATACTTGCGCCATGTCTTCGTCTTAATACCCTGACGGGCATTGAATGATTCTTACAGAATAAGGAGAGTGTAAGATGACCACCAGCTACGAATTGGTCTTAATACCCTGACGGGCATTGAATGATTCTTACCATCTATGCGATCATTATCAGCAGGCGTTAATATTATACGTCTTAATACCCTGACGGGCATTGAATGATTCTTACCGCAAGCGCAGCCGATTACGGGCAAGCAGCGAAATGGTCTTAATACCCTGACGGGCATTGAATGATTCTTACGCGTACTCTCGACCCTAGCGAGGAAGCATAGGTCATAGTTCGGTCTTAATACCCTGACGGGCATTGAATGATTCTTACTAATCAGAAATGAATTTCAACCGATTGAGACGTTATGTCTTAATACCCTGACGGGCATTGAATGATTCTTACCCACACCCGATGAGGTTTCCCAGAACCTCCATGTTTGGGGTCTTAATACCCTGACGGAGGGTTAGACCAACCAAAACGTTGGTTACGTTCCAACGTCACCGAGGCGTAACCAACCGCACAGCTCTGCCTGTCCCAACGTAACCAACGATTGGTT
>JAGVAD010000006.1 GCA_020060465.1 Anaerolineales bacterium | reverse complement strand
GCCGCAGGATCGCTTTCAGAGCGCGGCGGAGTTCGAGCAGGCGCTGCGAGAGGCATCGGCGGTGGAGGGCAATTCAGTTCAGCCGCTTGGGCAGGGCGGGACGGTTGTAATTCCTTCTCCTCCGCCGAAGCCGAACCTGCCAGGCACGAGGATGGGCATTGGGCAAATGGCGCGGCGCAAAGGGTGGTTTTTGTCAGCGATCGTTGCAGGGCTGTTCATCCTGCTATATGTGGCGGCAATTGGCGTTGAACTTTTGGTCGAAGAACTACAACACCAACGGGCGCAGCGCACGCAGGAGGCAGAGCAGACCGCCCAGGCTGCCATTTCTCCGACCATTACGCCGTTGGACACGCTTGAATCGCTTCGGTACATTACCGACGAGCATGGGGTGCGCATGGCGTTGATCCCGGCCGGCGATTTCCAAATGGGCAGTGAAAACGGCGATTCGGACGAGCGCCCGGAGCATACGGTGTACCTGGATGCCTTCTACATGGATGTATATGAGGTGACCAACGCTTTGTTTGCCAAGTTTCTCAACGCCCGCGGCAACCAGGAGGAAGGAGGCGCAACCTGGCTGGATGCCAGCGATGGAGATGCGCGCATCCATCAGGCAGGCGGACGCTGGCAGGCGGATGCCGGCTATGAAGATCACCCGGCGGTGGAGATCACCTGGTATGGGGCGCGGGCGTTCTGCGAATGGCGCGGGGCGCGCCTGCCCACAGAAGCGGAATGGGAGAAGGCAGCCCGCGGCGGGCTGACCGGGGCAAGTTACCCGTGGGGCGACGAAGCGCCGGTGTGCGAGAAAGGGGCGCAGAATGGAGCGCAATTCGGTGCTTGTGACGGTGAAACGGTTGCGGTGGGCAGTTTCGCCGCCAACGGCTGTGGGCTGTTCGACATGGCGGGCAACGTGTGGGAGTGGGTTTGGGATTGGTATGCGGCGGACTATTATGGACGTTCGCTGCTGCAAAATCCCCTGGGGCCTGATTCCGGGGAAACTCGCGTCGTGCGGGGCGGCTCGTGGGTCAGCAGTGGGGATCTTCTGCGCTCTGCTTATCGACACTGGTACGACCCGTCGAATTCCAACAGCAACTATGGTTTCCGTTGTGCGCTCTCGCCATGATGCTGAAAATTGGGTTGCTGGAATGCTGAATTTCTGACTCGGGGGGGCTGGGGGACGCAGCCCCCCAGCCGAATCGTATGGGAAAAATCTACGCCGAGCTATATCCTCAAGTCTATGATCTGTTCAACCTGTGGCAGGCTTTCAAGAAAGCCTCCGCCGGACGGCGCAGCCGCGCGGCGGTTGCGACTTTTGAGTATAATTTGGAAGCTGAGCAAACACCCTTGTTCCAGGAGGATGAGCCGTGAAGCCAATGCCCACAGATTTGCCGGAATTTCTTCGGCAGCTATTTTGGGACGTAAATTTTAATGCTTTGGAATGGCAGACCGACCGTGACCTGATCGTGCGCCGCATCTTGCAAGCAGGCAACTGGTCAGCGATCCGCTGGCTGCGCTCAACCTGGGGTGATGAACGCTTACGCGACTGGCTCCAGGTGCACGCTGGCGGTCGTCTCAGCCCGCGCCAGCTTCGTTATTGGGCATTGGTTTTGGACCTGCCTGCTCAGGAAGTGGATCGTTGGATCGCCCAAGCCAAAAACAATCCCTGGGGAAGGAGATCCCAGATATGAAATTCTATTCGGATGGTCTGACCGAAATACAAATGCAGGTTTTACAAGAGATAGCGCCTTTTGCATCGCAGCGCCGATTTTACCTGGGCGGCGGAACAGCCCTGGCAATTTTCTTACGCCATCGGCGTTCCATTGACTTGGACTGGTTTACCCAGGAGCGACTTCTCGACCCAATGATTTTTGCCCAATCGCTGCGGGATTCAGGCATCCCATTTTCAACCGGTCAGACTGCTCCGGGCACACTGCATGGCCAGGTGAAGGGGGTACGCCTTAGCTTCCTGGAGTTCCGCTACCCTTTAATCGCTCCGCTAGTTGATTGGGAAGAAACCGGAGCCCTTTTAGCTTCTTTGGACGATCTAGCCTGCATGAAGCTCTCCGCTATTGCCCAGCGCGGCTCAAAGAAGGATTTTTTTGATGTGTATGCCCTGTGCATTCAACACCGTCCGCTGCAGCAACTACTGGATCTCTATCAGATCAAGTTCAACGTGACAGATATTGGTCCAGTTCTATATGGGCTGGTCTATTTTGATGATGCGGAAGAGGAGCCCGATCCACTCCTTCTGCAGCATATCCAGTGGCATGATGTGAAACAAGCTTTTCGCAACTGGGTAAAGGCTGTCTCATGATCGAACCCTGGATCCTTTCCAAACTTACACCCCTCGCCGGCAATCCGGTCATTATCTTGCGTGATCCACTGCGCAAGACCATCTCTTGGGCGCATATCGTAGATGGTTAGGCTGAGGAACACGGCTACACCCTCGATCCAGATCGGGCTGGTACAATAAACCGATTTTTCATCAATTGAGGACCGTCGCAAATTGTCTCCGCTCATACCGGTGCGTTTTGAACCGCAAGGCATTACGGTAATGGTATCGCCGGGAGTTGATCTCCTCGAGGCGGCGCGGCGCGCCGGCATTCCGGTGGATTCGGTTTGTAATGGTCAGGGCGTTTGCGGCGAGTGTTGTATTGAGATTATCGAGGGCGTGGTGTCGCCTCTTACGTTGGACGAAGAAGAAGTGGAGGCTTCCTGCGAGCTGGGACAGAACCTCCGCCTGGCGTGCCGTGCGCGGGTGTTGAGCGCCACGCGGGTGCGGGTTGCCCATCCGTTCGCTTCGTAGTCAATCAATAAACCAGTGGATGGATCGCCGCAAGAGGTGGATCGTTTTGGATGCGCTTCAGATTTTCGGGATGGCGAATGTTACGCGGCGCGGGCGACGGCGGTCAAAGCCAGGATGATGATCCCTAAAGCGAGGTTGAGCTGCAATAAGCGCCTCTCCCGCTTTTCGAGGCGGGCGAGATGCTCGCCTGCGGCGTCCTGGCGGGCGTGCAACATCGCCAGCCGCCGCAGTTCGGGCAACAATCCCCAGGTCAGGTAAGCGGAAACCAGCGTCATGCCGATAAAGACCAGGTGTTTGATGAGAATAGCCGCCGCCCAGCGGTTTTCGATGCTCAGAAAGCCCTGATAATTTGGGCTGGCGCTCATCTGGAACAAGCCTGTGCCAGCCAGGATCAGCAGGCTGAACCAGCCCAGCGGTTCGAAGCGCCTTTGAAGGCTGATCAGGAAGGCTGCGTAAGCCGTGGTATCCAGCGTTTTTCGGGCGGCAGGCAACACAAATAACCCCAACGCCGCCAGCCCGCCTATCCAAACCGCTGTGGCGATCATGTGCAACCAATAAGCGATGGTTAATCCCCAGGCGGGCGTCTCCATGGAAAGGCAATCGGCGATCAGAAACGTGAAGAGGAACGCCCCCGACTGCTTGTCAGGGCGTGGGGGTGTTTTTGGGTTTCTTCCCTGGTTTTTGCGTGGCTTCGGGCTGTCCCTGCTGGCAGCCTTTGGCGGCTTGTTCCAACGCCTGCTGCACCTGCGGATCGGGAGCGATGGAAAGCGATTGCTGATAGAGTTCAACCGCCCGGCAGAATTGACCCTGCTGCGCCAGCGTGTTGCCATATTCGAACAAAGCGATGCGATAGCGTTCAGAGGCGGTCATGCCGGAGCCGTCCATCAGGTTGGGCATTTGCGGGGCGACCTGCGAGAAATATTCCACCACCTGCGCCCAGTCAATTCCCCAGAAGCTGGCTCCGGTGATGTAGAGCTGCGCCCAGTTGCGCAAGCCCTGCGCCTCAGAATCCAGCGGGCCAAAGTTCGCCGCCAGAGACAAATCATAAATACCGCTTTCCAGGTTCGCTTTTACAATTTTGTCCCAGCCGCGGTTGCGAAGAGCCAGGAATAACATACCGTCTATTTCCACAGCGCGATAAGCGGCGTCCTTCTTGCGCAAAGAAAGCAGCGCTTCAATTGCCTGGTCCCAGTTTTTGTCCAGGAGCGCCTGATTGGCTTGATTGAATAGCTCCTCATTGGCGCGCACATCCGGGGTGGGCGTGATGGTGGGCGTAGGCTGGAGCGTGGGGGTGGCGGTGGCGTTCAGATAGAGCAAAGTTTCAGCCAGTTTATCGGTGGCGCCCGGGTAACCTGGCGCTAACTGGATCACATATTCAAAACGTTGCCGGGCGCGGTAGTAATTGCCTTGCGCCATATCTTCCAAGCCAAGCTGGAATTGTTGATCGGCGACCTGCGCGGCTTGTGTGCGTTCGGCGCCGCGGCGCAGCTCAATGCCCGAGGCGTATCCGCCGAAGGCGCTGATGATGGCGATCAAAAGGATGCCCAACAAACCCAACGCCGGGATGAGCAGCCAGTCGGGCGGTCTGCGCCAGGCTTTCTTGGCTGGTGAGCCTTTTGCCAAGCCTGTCTTTTGCTTACGCAGCTTTGTTTTCTGTGCCGTCGTCGCGCCGGTGTGGATGGGTTGCAGCCGGCCGCCAAAATCGGGGTCAGCCTGTGCGTCCAACGGTTGAGCCATGGCAGGCGGCGGGATGGTTTGCTCGTGTCCGTGGGCGATGCTTTCCAGATCTGCCTGAAAGGGGCGCGTCTCCTCGACGCTGGCGGCGGTTTGTTCATCGCCGCGGCTGACCAATGAAGGCGAAGTAGATTCCAGCGAATCTTCAGACGAGACGGGCGCAGCGTCAATTGACTGATTTGAGATGCGCCTCGGTTTGGTGTCTTCTATTTCGTTAGGCGTCCCTTCGTTTGAAGGGTTCATATCCGATTTTGGTTCTTCGTATTGGTTCGTTTCCATGCGCCACATTATACCGCACTCGCATCATGCTTCGTGGCTGCGGCAACTGCTTTATCGAGCGTGGGAGCTTCGGTTTTGTCGCCTCCAGATGCAGTTCGCACGGCGAAAACCCCGATCCGATAAATGCATCGTCAGGTATAATCATTTTATGGCTGACTATCGCTTCTATCACCCCATTGAAGTGCGTTACGGCGACCTGGACCCGCAAGGGCATTTAAACAACGCCAAATATTTGACCTATTTTGAACAGGCGCGCATTGCTTATATCGCCCACCTGGGTCTTTGGCGCCCTGGTTCGTTTATGGAGATTGGCATCATCCTGGCGGATGCACATGTCACCTTCCGCGCTCCGGTGCAATTCGGCCAGAGGGTACACGTTGGCGTGCGCGTGACCCGCCTGGGCAATAAGAGCTTAACCATGGAATACTCTCTGGTGGATATGGACACTCGCCAGGAAATGGCCAGCGGTTCTACGGCGCTGGTCGCTTATGATTATCACACGGCGAAATCTATTCCTATCCCAGACGTCTGGCGACGCGTCATCTCCGATTTTGAGCAGTTATCCGTTATTGCATGAGAATAGATTTCTTAATCATCCTCTGAAACCTGGAGCATTCATGACCCTACCCAACATTGATACCGACTATTTGCTCGACTTTTTGATTGGATTGCTAAACACCCCCAGCCCTACAGGGTATACGCATCTGGCGATTGAAGTTACTTACCAGGCGTTAGCCGCCTTCCCGGAGCTTTCGCTATCTGTGAACCGCAAGGGGGCATTGGTCGCTGCCTGGCCGGGCGAGCATTGGGATGCGCCGCGCGCTCTTACCGCCCATGTGGATACCCTGGGGGCGATGGTCAAAGAGATCAAGCCCAACGGTCGGCTGAAACTCACCAATATCGGGGGGTTAATTTGGAATGCAGTCGAAACCGAGGGCTGCACCATCTTCACCCGTCGTCGGGGTAATTTGCGCGGTTCGTTGCTGGCGACGAAGGCTTCGATCCATGTGCATGGAAAAGAGACTTCCACGTTAGAGCGCGATGGCGAGAATATGGAAGTGCGCCTGGATGCGCTGACGAATTCGGAACAAGAAACGCGTCTGTTGGGCGTTGAGGTGGGCGATTTTGTGGCATTTGATCCGCGCGTCGAAGTGGTGAATGGCTTTATTCGCTCGCGTTTTCTGGATGACAAAGCCTGCGTGGCTTGTATCGCCGCGGCGGTCAAAGCCCTTCACACGGCTGGCCTTAAGCCAGCGCAGACCACGTATCTGCATATCAGCAATTATGAAGAGGTGGGGCACGGCGCTGCGGCGGGCATTCCGGCAGAAGTAGATGAACTGATCAGCGTGGATATGGCCGCGGTGGGCGAGGGCCAGGCTTCGGACGAATTCCACGCCACCATTTGCGTCAAGGATTCCGGCGGCCCTTACCACCATGGCTTCAGCCAGCGTCTGCGCGAGCTGGCTGAAACGCACAGCATCCCGTATAAAGTGGATATCTACCCACATTACGGCTCGGATGGGGAGGCCTTCTGGCGCGCCGGCGGCGACGCGGCTCTGGCGTTGATTGGCCCAGGCGTAGATGCCTCTCACAACTACGAACGCACGCACATAGATGCGTTAGTCGCCACGACGCAATGGTTGATTGCTTATTTGCTATCCTGAGTGTGTTCTCATGATCTTTGATGCGGCATTGCCGCCTGTATCTCTGATTGAAATCCCGAACATTGCCCATCAGGCGGAAGCCATGGGCTTCAACGCTTTGTGGGGTACAGAGACCATGCACGACCCATTTTTGCCCGGCGCCCTGGTCTTTGAACATACCCGCCGCCTGGTTTACGGCACAGGCGTGGCGATTGCCTTCGCCCGCAGCCCGGCCAACCTGGCGTATATTGCCTGGGATCTGGCGCAAGCCTCTCAAGGGCGCTTTATCCTCGGTCTGGGCACCCAGGTGAAAGCGCATATTGAGCGCCGCTTTGGTATGCCCTGGCCAGCTTCAGCGGTGGGGAAATTGCGTGAGCAGGTAGCCGCCATGCGCGCCTTGTGGAACACCTGGCAGAGCGGCGCGCCGTTGAATTTTCGCGGCGAATATTATCGCCTCACGTTGATGTCGCCCTTTTTTAACCCCGGCCCGATCGCGCACCCCGATATTCCTATCTATCTGGCAGGGGTGAACACCGGTCTGGCGCGCCTGGCGGGAGAAATTGCGCAGGGTTTTCAAGTGCATCCCTTCCACAGCCCGCAGTACCTGCGTCAGACGCTGACGCCCGCCATCCAGGAAGGGTTGAGCCGCAGCGGGCGTCAACGAGCCGATTTCTCTATATCTGTGACTGCGTTTGTGGTTTCTTCGCCTGAAGAGGATTTTTTCGTGCGCTCGCAGATCGCTTTTTATGCTTCCACGCCTTCCTATCGGGCGGTCATGGATTTACACGGCTGGGGCGAGACCGCAGAACGGCTTTCGACCCTGGCGCGGCATAGCCAATGGGCAGACATGCCCGCCTGCGTCAACGACGAAATGCTGGCAACGTTTGCGGTGGTTGCGCCGCAGGAAGAGCTTGCTGAACGATTGAAAGAACGTTACACTGGCCTGGCGGATCGCCTGACGCTGTATGCGGCTTTCATCCCCGGCCAGCGAGATGAATTCTGGGCGGCGCTCGCCCGTGCGCTGAACAGTTAGATTCAGTTAGATTAAAGAAATGAGGGGCTTATGAGTGAGAATGCAGCTTCTGAGCATTCCGCTCCGCAGGACTCTGGCGCCCATCGCTTCACAATTGATGACACGCTGTTTGTCGCTGAGCGGGAACAGATGGTGGAGGAACAGATCTTGCAGCGCGGCGTCCGCGACCCGCGCGTGCTGGAAGCCATGCGCGAGGTCCCCCGTCATTGTTTTGTCCCGCCTGAATATCGTTACTTGGCCTACACCGATGGCCCACTCCCTATCGGCAGCGGACAAACCATCTCCCAGCCGTACATTGTGGCTTTGATGACGGAGCTTTTGCGGCTCAAAGGGCATGAGAAGGTGTTAGAAGTGGGCGCCGGTTCCGGTTACCAGGCGGCCATCTTGAGCCGTCTGGCGCGCGAAGTTCACACCATTGAACGGCACGCCAACCTGGCGCGGCACGCGGCGCGCATCCTTTCCGATCTGGGTCTGGAGAACGTGCATGTCCATATCGGAGATGGCACGCTCGGCTTGCCTGAACATGCCCCTTATGATGGCATTCTGGTCACCGCGGCCGCGCCGCAAGTTCCCGGGGCATTGCTGCAACAGCTCGCCGATGGGGGGCGCATGGTGATCCCGGTGGGAGGGCGCGGCGGGCAGGTGTTGGAGGTGTGGACGCGTGAGGGAGAACGCTATGATTATGAAAGCGTCCTCCCGGTAGCGTTCGTCCCATTAGTGGGCGAGCAAGGGTGGAAAGATTAGGCGCGGTTGATGGTGACAAAGACCATCGGGCGACGGCGGGTGCGGTTGTAAAGGAACGCCTTGACGGCTTCCTGCAGGTCTTTTTGCAGGTTCCCATTGCCGTTGCGCACCGCCTCGCGGATCATCTGCCGCGCTGCATCCAGCAGGTCGTCGCCGGCGCGGCTGTGAATAAAGCCACGGGTGATGATTTCCGGTTCGTCGAGCAGCAGGCGCGAATCGCGATCCAGGTTCAGGCTCACCAAGACGAAGCCATCCCGCGCCAACGCTTCGCGCTCGCGCACCTCGCCCATGCCAATATCGCCCACCCCGGCGCCATCCACAAACACATATCCACCTGGCAGACGGTCGCCAACCTGCATTGCGCCGTGGTCGAATTCGACCACCCGCCCGTTCTCGATCACCGCGATGTTCTCATCGGGGACGCCCACCATGCGAGCGATGTTGGCGTGCTGATGCAGGTGGCGCAGTTCGCCGTGGATGGGGATGAAATATTTGGGCTTCACCAGATGCAGCAGCAGCTTCATCTCCTCCTGGCTGGCGTGCCCGGAGACATGCACCGGGGCGATATTCTCGTAGATCACGTTCGCCCCGCGGCGGAACAGGCGGTTGATGGTGCGATAGACGCTTTCTTCATTGCCTGGGATGGGGTGAGATGAAAGCACGACGGTATCGCCAGGCAGCAGATCGAACTGGTTGTTGCTGCCCATCGAAAGCCGGCCCACGATGGAGGTCGGTTCGCCCTGTGTGCCGGTAGACATCAGCACAACTTCGTGGGGTTTCATCTTCAGCGCTTGTTCCAGGCTCACCACCAAATCGTCCGGCAAATCCAAGTAGCCCAGCTTGCGGGCGATTTTGGCGTTTTCGATCATGCTGGCGCCTACAAAGGCCATCTTGCGTCCATGTTCCTGCGCTGCGTTGCCCACCTGCTGCATACGCGAGATCAGTGAGGCAAAGCTGGCGATGATGATGCGCCCTTTGGCGTTGCGGAACACTTCGCGGAAAGCGGCGTCAATCACCCGCTCCGAAGGCGTCCAGCCAGGGCGGTCGGCGTTGGTCGAATCGGCTAACAGCGCCAGCACACCGCGGTTGGAAAGCTCGGCCAGCTTGGCGTAATCCGTCGGCCAGCCATCCACCGGTGTCTGATCGAATTTGTAATCGCCGGAGTGCACGATCAAACCGGCGGGTGTGGTGATCCCCAGACCAACGCCATCGGGGATGGAGTGACACACGTGAAAGAACTCGACCTTAAAAGGGCCAATCTGCACCGATTGACCAGCCTCCACGGTGTTCAACGACGCCTTGTTAAGCATACCGCCGCGCGAGAGCTTGGCCTCCACCAGACCGCGTGTAAGCGGCGTGGCGTAGATCGGCGCTTGAACTTTATCCATCAGGTGGGCGATCGCGCCGGTGTGGTCTTCATGGCCGTGCGTGATGACAATGCCGCGAACCCAATCGGTTTTATTCGCCAGGTATCCAAAATCGGGGATGATATAATCAATCCCCAACATATCATTTTCGGGGAACATCAAACCGGCGTCCACGATCAGGATGTTTTTCCCGTATTCGTAGACCATCATATTCTTGCCGACTTCCCCAAGTCCCCCGAGGGGAATTATTCTCAATTTTTCTTTACTCATCTTATCAAAACCTTAAAACCGAACAGCTCGCCTGAAATTGGCTTTTGGCTGTCCGTTTAGAATGATCAATACGTAAAAACCCCGTCTGGAATTTTCCGGCCGGGGCGTTTGAATGTTCTGTAGATCAAAAGGATCTCTTGCGGGGGGAACGCCCCCGGTTTCAAACTTCCTTGCCAATTGCTTGCATTGTAGCACGGAAGGTAGGATTTGTCAAAGTTTTTATAAGTCGCCCATAAACACTGATTCCACAGCGGCAGGATCTCCGCTGTGGAATCCATTCTAATCGGTTGCTGGAGCGCGTTGGGAATGGCGCTCAACCTCGCCGGTAACCGCCGCCGCCGGATGAGCGGCCTCCGCCTCCGCTGCGCGGGCGGTCGTGATCTACCGCTTCTTCCACCGTCCAGCCTTCCAAGACAGCTTGACGCGAGAGGCGGATCTTACCCTGTTCGTCAATGCCGGTGACCATGACGGTGATTTCATCGCCCAGGCGCACCACATCTTCCACCTTGTTGACGCGGGTTGAGTCCAGTTGTGAGATATGCACCAGCCCGTCAACGTTGGGCAGGATCTCCACAAAAGCGCCGAAATCGGCTACCCGTACCACTTTGCCGGTGTAGATGCGTCCGATGACGGCAGTTTCGGTGAGCGATTCGACGCGCTCGCGCGCCAGGCGGGCGCTTTCGCCGTCTGTGGCGGCGATGAAGACCTTGCCGTCGTCGCTAATGTCGATCTTGACGCCAGTCTCTTCTTGAATGCTGCGCACCATCTTGCCGCCGGGGCCAATCACCGCCCCGATTTTATCCACCGGGATTTGCACCACGGTGATGCGCGGGGCGTGCTCTTTCAGCTCAGGGCGTGGAGCGGGGATGACTTCCATCATTTTGTCCAGAATAAACAGCCGCGCCTGGCGCGCCTGTTCCAGCGCCTCCGACATAATCTGTGAGGTGATGCCTTTGATCTTGATATCCATTTGCAGAGCGGTGATGCCTTTGTCGGTGCCGGCGACTTTGAAATCCATGTCGCCCAGGTGGTCTTCCATGCCAAGAATGTCGGTAAGCACACGGTAGCGGTCGCCCTCTTTGATCAAGCCCATCGCCACACCGGCTACGGGCGCCTTGATCGGCACGCCGGTGTCCATCAATGCCAGGGTAGAGCCGCAGACAGAGGCCATCGAAGACGAGCCATTTGAAGAAAGCACTTCAGAGACCAAACGCAGCGCGTAAGGGAATTCGCTTTCTGGCGGAATGACCGGTACAAGTGCACGTTCAGCCAGCGCGCCATGTCCAACCTCGCGTCGCGAGGAACCGCGCAGTGGGCGGGCTTCGCCTGTGGAGAAGGGCGGAAAGTTGTAGTGGTGCATGTAACGTTTGGTTTCGGTGGGGGTGAGTGTGTCCAGTTCCTGGGCTTCTCCCGGCGTGCCCAGAGTGGCTAATGTAAGCACCTGAGTTTCGCCGCGGGTGAACAGGCCAGAGCCATGAGCGCGTGGGCTGACATTCACTGCGCACCAAATGGGGCGGATCTCGGTCAGTGAGCGGCCATCGGGGCGCAAACCGCGTTCCAGGATGCGCTTGCGCACCACCTCTTTTAAGGTTTCCTCGAAGGCTGCGCTTATTTCTAAGGCGCGCGCCTCAGCTTCGGCGCCTGCATCGGCGGTCATCTCTGCAATCAAGCTGGCTTTTAACTCATCCAATGCGCCATAGCGGGCGGCTTTCTCGTAAGGTTGATCCAGAATGGCCTCAATCGGCCCGCGCGCGCGTTGCATCACTTCCGCTTCCAGCGCGGCATCGTGAGGGGCAGGAGTGTATGAGCGCTTGGGTTTGCCGGCTTCGGCAGCCATGCGCTCCTGCACCTCAATCAGCGGCTGGAGGGCGTTATGCCCATATTCCAGCGCCGCCACCATGTCGCTTTCAGAGATTTCGTTCGCGCCGCATTCCACCATCAGGATGGCGTCTCGCGTGCCGGCGATGCGTAAATCCAGATCGGATTGCTCCTGCTCGGCAAAGGTGGGGTTGAGGACAAATTTGCCCCCAATGCGCCCCACGCGCACCGCGCCGACCGGCCCGGCGAATGGGATATCGGAAATGCTCAACGCGGCGGAGGCTGCGTTGACCGCCAGAATGTCGATGGGGTTAATCCCATCGGCGGAGAAGGAATACATAATCACCTGCACATCGTTGCGCAGGTCTTTGGGAAACAGGGGACGCAATGGGCGGTCGGTGAGGCGCGCGGTCAAGATTGCTTCTTCGCTGGGACGACCCTCGCGGCGAAAGAAGGAGCCGGGGATGCGCCCACCGGCGTACATGCGTTCTTCGTAATCCACGGTGAGTGGCATGAAATCCACGCCAGGGCGCGCCTCGGCGCTCATCGTGGCAGCGGCGAAGACCATTGTCTCGCCGAGGGTGACTGTGACTGCGCCGCCGGCTTGCGCGGCGAGGCGGCCAGTCTCAAAGGTAAACACTTTACCTTCAACGGTGGTCTGAAATACTTTACTTCCGGGTAACATAACTTTCTATCTCCTGAATTTCCCCCGCCTGGTCAGGGACTGAGAGCCGCTGGGGAGGAAAACGGCTGTTTCGTCCTCAGCGCCTCTCAATTCCTAACCGGCCAGGGGTTGCTAAATGAATGATGGCTTCGACGGGCAGCGCCCGCCAAAGCCAGGCTTTCCCTCTTATGAAAAAGAATGAGTAGATGGGAGACCTGCGCCGCATCTACTCGCTGCCTATCCATGCTTATTTTCGGCGAATATTCAACCGCTCGGTGAGCGCCATATAGCGCTGGAAGTCCTTGCGACGAATATATGCCAGTAATCGTCGCCGCTGGCCGACCAGCTTGAGCAAGCCGCGCCGCGAGGATTCGTCGTGTGTGTTGGACCTCAAATGATCGGTTAGTTGGTTGATGCGCCGCGTGAGCAAGGCGATCTGAACTTCAGGGGAGCCGGTATCGCCTTCGTGACGGGCGAACTCCTCCATCAATTTTCCTTTGGTTTCTTTATCTAGTGCCATGACGTCTGCAATCTCCTTAAAACTACACAAATTTCTACCTGAGCAGGTCTCCAGGTTGGCAGCCTTGATAAGCAACCGCCAACCGGTCGAGTCAAGCGAGGGGCATTATACCATAGATAGTCGGAATTTCTGGAATATACGGGTATTCGGGGAAACGATCCGATTAGCGTGGTCGGCTGCGCTTGGCCGTAGGTCGCCTTTCTACAGCGCGCAGGGCGCTGCGCAGCCCGGCCTGGATTTCGGGAGGAAATTCGTTCAGACTTTGACGGATCAGCCAGGGGGTATCGGGGGCGTCGGGATAAGCTAAGACCTGGCGCAGGAAGTATGCGGTTTCTTGCGGCGAGCGGCGCGCCAGCGCTGCCAATACATCGAGTAAGTCGGCGCGTAGCCCGCTGGGCGCCGACTGGCATAGAGGAGTAATCAGGCGGAAAAAGACCGGCAGGTTCTCGAAGGCTGGATTGTTGATGAACGGCAGCAACGCTCGCAACCCTAATTGCTGATAAAAGGGCTGGGTGTTTTCCAACCATTGCCGGATTAATTGCAGCAAAACCATCGGGCATTCGCGATGCAGCCTTTCAACGCCCAGCGAAAGCAGTGACTCGATGAGCTGTAATTCCAGAGCTGGCGTTATCCAGCTTTTGATGCGCTGAACGATGGCTTCGGGTGGGTCTGGCGCGGCCTGTCCGAGCAGTAGAATAGCCAACATGCGGAATTCCAGGTAGGGTTGCTCCCACAACGCATCGCATAACGCCAGCCCGTTTTGGGGGTCTGCTTGCAGACGCGGTAATAATGCCGCTAGCAGGGCGCGTAACACAGGCGGGCGCACGTTGTAAGCCGGTGTCAACGGCGCAGGTCGGCCGGCTTGCCCAGGTCGGCGGACGCGATCGGCGTAGTAATCCAGCAATTGGTGCAGTTCATGCACATAAGCCGCCGGGTCGGCAAAATGCTCTGCCAACTGAGCAGCCTGCTGCTTCAATCGGTCGGGTTGAATCGCAGTCACAGCGGGTAATTATAGACGGCTAATATGCGCGGGCAAAATACACTTTGCGGTGGGCAGGTTTGCCACACACAATGCACTTGCCCTCGCCGTCAGGTTCGTCGAATGGGATACAGCGGGTGGTAGCTTTTGAATCCTCTTTCACCCGCGCCTCGCATTCGTCGCTTTCGCACCACCAGGAGAGCGCCCAACCTTTCTGCACGACTTCGATTAACTCGGCATAGTCCTGGGGGTCATAAGTGTTGGCTTTGCGGAAGGCCAGGGCGCGCTCGAACAGGGAATTCTGGATCGTCTCCAGGGTTTCAGCCACGCGAGCTGCCAGCCCCTCCTGCGGGACGAAAGATTTGCCCGCTTTGCCTGGCAGGTCGCGGCGCGCCAGGGCGACTGTGTTTTGAGCCACATCCTTGGGGCCAATTTCGATGCGTAGGGGCACGCCGCGCATCTCCCAATCGTTGAATTTGAAGCCTGGCGTCACCTCCGCGCGATCATCCACTTTGACACGGAAGGCGCCCAATTCCTTGCGAATCCGCTCCACAGCCTCCATCACCGGCCCTTGTTCGGCGTCGCTTTTGAAAATCGGCACAATGATTACCTGAATTGGCGCCAGTTTGGGCGGAAGGATCAGTCCCTGGTCGTCGCCGTGGGTCATGATGATTGCCCCGATGAAGCGAGTGGAGAGTCCCCAGGAAGTCGTCCAGGCGTATTGTAATTCGTTATTCCAGTCCAAAAATTGAATACCAAAGGCTTTGGCAAAATTCTGCCCCAGAAAGTGTGATGTACCGGCTTGCAGGGCGCGCGTATCGCCCATCATGGCTTCGATCGTATAGGAGTGTACTGCGCCGGCGAACTTCTCGCGTTCGCTCTTCTGGCCGCGCACCACAGGAACTGCGGCGTCGTTGATGGCGAAGTCGGCGTACACGTTCAACATACGCAGAGTCTCTTCCTGCGCCTCCTGAGCCGTGGCGTGAGCGGTGTGGCCTTCCTGCCAGTAGAACTCCAAAGTGCGCAAGAACAATCGCGTGCGCATCTCCCAGCGAACAACATTGCCCCATTGATTGATCAACACCGGCAAATCGCGGTAAGACTTGATCCATTTGGAGTACATATAGCCGATGATCGTCTCCGATGTTGGCCGCACCACCAGCGGCTCTTCCAGTTTCTCGCCGCCGCCGATGGTGACCACCGCCAGTTCGGGCGAAAAACCTTCCACGTGTTCCTTTTCTTTTTCCAGAAAGGACATGGGGATGAGCAAAGGAAAAGCGGCGTTGACGTGTCCGGTCTCTTTAAAGCGCCGATCCAGCGCCTGCTGGATATTCTCCCATAGCGTCCAGCCGTATGGTCTCACGACCATACAACCGCGCACGGGGGCGTAATCGGCCAGCTCGGCTTTCAAGACGAGCTGGTTATACCATTCAGAGAAATTTTCGCTGCGTGAGGGAAGTTTTTCGGTTGTCGTCATTGGCTTCCTGAATTCTGATAGATCATTTTTGCACGCCCGTTGCCGCGCTGTTTGGCGCGCTCTGGCAGCGCGCTTATTTTACTTGCAGGGTGTGGATAAGGCAAGCGCAATTGTCCTGGAGTTGATGACGCGCTGACCTGCGCCAATTCGCTCAAGTCTGCTGTTGATTTTCTTGCACTGCGCTGAGATTCCTGTCTAACTTCTTGCCCACTCGAAAAACCCGATAGATTCCATCTCTTTGCCCAAAGCAGCCGCTTCGTGTGGGGCGAGGCTGGGCAATGGCAGGCGCAGCGGGCCGCAATCCAGGCCGATCAACTTCATCATCGCTTTCATCGCCGGTAAATTTGTGGCCGCGACCGCGTAACGGTTGAGCGCCCGCACCATTTGTACCGAAAGACTTTGCAGATGCTGGGCTTTATCCATCTCGCGGCGGCGAAAAGCGTTCAGGATGCGCCGATAAAGAGGCGTCGCGAAGCTATAGGTGGTGCCGACTGCGCCCTGCGCGCCGCCCGCCAGCCCTGCCAAAAGCATCTCGTCTGAGCCGAACAGGATGTTGAAACGCCCGCCTTCGAAGTCCACGCAAGCTTGCAGCTCAAAGATAGTGAAATCGGAATACTTGACGCCCTGCAAGCCCGGCAGGCGCGAAGCGGCCAGGCGCAACAACTCAACCATATCAAAACGCGCCGCAGTCAAACGCGGAATATGGTAGTAATAAAAGGGCAACGCCGGCGCGGCGGCGCAGATCTCCGACAGGCAGTCTATCAAAAGCTCAAGGCGGTCGAGCTTGAAGTATGCCGGCGGCGTAGCTGAGATCGCATTCGCCCCGACAGATTGGGCGTGAGACGCCAGTTGTTGCGCTTCGCGTAGACTGTCGTGGCCCACCTGAACGATGATCGGCAGCCGGCCGCGCGCTGAATGGACATAGGTCTCTGCCACAGCCATGCGCTCCTCGCGGGTCAATGAAGCGCCTTCGCCGGTGCTGCCGCAGACATAGAGCGCGCTGGCGCCGTCTTCAATAAGTTGATCCACGATCAACGGGATCAAGGACAGATTCAAATCGCCGTTGCTCAACATCGGCGTAAAAACTGCTGGGACAATGCCGGTGATCCAAAAAGGTGGTGGGGTCATGAGTCAGCCAAAATCGTCATCAGATGCCAATTGTCAGATAAAGACCAGCGGGATGATTAACGCGTCTGGTTTTCAGACAACATCTGCACTGCTTCTTCAACCGTCTGGGTGAAGGATAACCAACGGCGTTGCTCACTTGGGATGTATGCATCGAAGGACTGGAAGAACTGAGCAAACGTTGCCCGCCAGCCGTCGCCCACCAGGATCAGCGGACGGGGAGAGAGCGCGCCAATCAACAGATGGTTCCACATTTCGGCGATCTCGGTCAATGTTCCGGGGCCGCCAGGCAGGGCGATGGCTGCATCGCAGCCTTCGATCAGGGCAAACAGACGCTCTCGCAGTCGCGCAAAACGGCGTTCTTCTTTCACCCACGCGTTGGCGCTTATCGGGCGCCAGGCTTCGATCTCATCGCAGGTGACGCCGATCACATGCCCGCCAGCTTCAGATGCGCCGCGCGAGACGGCTTCCATCACGCCAATATAGCCGCCAGTCAGCACAATATAGCCAGATCCGCCCAACAGGCGGCCCAGGTGTAGAGCCTGTTCATAATCTTCAGGCGTGGGGCGGGAGCCGCCAAAGACAGTCACCGCGCGGATCATGTTTCCCACTTCCGCTGGTAGTTCTTGTCTAGCTTGTCCAGGACGGCCTGTTCCAGATCAATGCCCGCGATGCTGGCGATTTGCAGCAGGTACAGGGCAACATCCGCCAGTTCATCTGCCAGGGCGCGTGGATCATCCAGTCGCTCCGTCCATTGAAAATGCTCCAGCACCTCATTAGCTTCCAAACTAAGGGAGATAGCCAGGTTGCGCAGAGTTTGCGGGCGCGGGCTGTCGCTCTGATACCAACCCTGGGCGCTGACAAATTGGTGCATCGCCTCGGTGAGTTCGGCAAGGTTCATGGCGTAATTTATCCTTTTTCGTTGTGCGGTTGGCTGCTCAGCGCGGCCAGCGCCGCCAGCGCTGACCGCCGTTGTTCTGGATGCCAGCCGATTTCTGTCGCCATGCGCTGAAGATGCGCCGTCACCGCGACTTGTTCCTGCCGCGTCAGGCGGTTGAATGCCTTTAACACTTCTTCCGGCTGGCGGGAGAGCAATAGTTCCCAGAGAATTTCGAGATTCGCGCCCGTTGGTTCATTCATGATGGCAAACCAATTATAATACGTTCTGATGCATATTATCCTTACCCATGAACAGGCGGATTTCGACGCGATGGGCTCCCTGTTGGGGGCTTATCTGCTGTTGGAAACTGCTATTCCCGTACTTCCGCGGCGCATGAACCGCAACGTGCGCGCCTTTTTGGCTTTATATGGCGCTGAATTGCCGTTTGTGGATCCGCGCGATTTGCCTAATCAGCCGATTGAAAAAGTCACGTTGGTAGATACCCAGTCGTTGGTGAGCGTGCGCGGCATGAACGCCGAGACGCGAGTGGATGTGATTGATCATCACCCATTGCGCGAAGGGCTGCCATCCACCTGGAGCGTGACGACGCATGATATTGGCGCCACCACCACGGTTTTTGTCGAGGCGCTGCATGAACATAACGGGCCGATCAGCCCGGCTTATGCCACATTGATGTTATTAGGTATCTATGAAGATACTGGCTCGTTAACTTATACACGCACCACTGCACGGGATTTACGCGCCGCGGCTTTGTTGCTGGAACAAGGGGCAAACCTGAGCATCGCCAGCGATTTCCTCAACCACCCGCTTTCACAGAGCCAACAGGCGTTGTACAACCGGCTGCGCGCTTCCGCTGAGCATTACAACATACATGGTCATAGCATCGTCGTGGCTGTTGGACAGGCGCAGGATATGGATGAGGAGCTGTCCTCAATCACTCATAAGCTGCGTGATTTGCTCGACCCGGAGGCAATTTTCGTACTGGTCACCACCCGCGGCGGCGTGCAGTTCATTGCACGTTCGACCAACGATCAGATTGATGTATCGGCGGTGGCAGCGCGCTTCGGCGGCGGCGGCCACGAGCGAGCAGCGGCGTGTTTGATTCGCGGGCGCGACCTGGAAAGCGTTCACGCGGAATTGGTGCAATCCCTACCGGAATATGTTCGCCCAGCGATTACAGTTGCTCAAATTATGTCGCGTAGCCCGCAGGTGCTGTCGCCAAACACGCCGGTGGAAGAAGCTCATCGCCGTATGCGGTTATACGGTTACGAAGGTTATCCGGTGGTCGAAAACGGCAAGGTGGTGGGTTTGGTGACGCGGCGGGCAGTGGATCGCACAATTTCGCATAAGTTGAAATATCCGGTATCGAAAATTATGGACGCTGGCAATTACACGGTATCGCCGAACGATTCGATCGAGAAAGTGCAGCGCATTGTCACCGATACCGGTTGGGGGCAGGTGCCGGTGGTGGACCCACAGACGGGTGAATTGGTGGGTATTGTCACCCGTACGGACCTGCTCAAGAACCTCTTGCCCGATACGCCGCCTCCGGGGCGGATGAACCTGGCTTCTCGGCTGGAGAGCGCATTGCCGGCCGACCGCCTGAATTTATTGAAAGCCATTGCCGAAATGGCGTATGAGCAGCGTTCAGCGCTCTATTTAGTGGGCGGATTTGTCCGCGATCTGTTGATGGAGCGCCCCAGCCTGGACTTTGACCTGGTGGTCGAGGGGGAAGCAATTGCTCTGGCGCGGGCGCTGGCAGAGCGCTACGGCGGGCGGGTGACCGGCCATGCGCGTTTTGGCACCGCCAAATGGCATCTGGATGGCAAAGGCGAATCACCGCCCTGTCAGTTTTCGGTAGCCGGTTTATCAACGGTTGACCTGGTGTCGGCGCGCACCGAGTTTTACACGCATCCCACTGCCCTGCCTACTGTGGAGCGCGGCAGCATCAAGTTGGATTTGCATCGGCGAGATTTCACCATCAATACCCTGGCTTTGCGTTTGGATGGGCGACATTACGGCGCACTTTACGACTATTGGGGCGGGCTGGATGATCTACGGCATGGCGTGGTGCGTGTGCTGCATTCGTTGTCTTTTGTTGACGACCCCACGCGCATTCTGCGGGCAGTGCGTTTTGAGCAGCGATTCGCCTTTCGTATTGAAGAACGCACCATGCAATTGCTATTGGAAGCGCGTCCGCTCATCGAGCGCCTTTCGGGCGACCGCATACGTCATGAGTTAAACCACATCTTAAACAGCAGTTCTGCGCCGCAGATCATCAACCGGTTGAAAGAGTTGGATTTGCTCTCGTTCATTCATCCCAATCTTGCCTGGGACGACTGGCATTTTACACGCCTGGAAATGTTGCAAGACATACACCCTGAAGCGGAGTGGGGCCTTTCTGCCAATATGGCTACGCTGCGCCAGGATTTGGGTTACACTCTTTGGCTGATCACGTTGCCAGAAGAGATCGCCGATAGCATCGCGCGTCGGCTCAAATTGCCCGCCCAACTCTCGCGTGTCATCCAGGCGGCGTGTAAATTGTGGGGAGAGCGGCAGCTTTTAGCGCAAGCCACCCCCAGCCAGGCGACCGCAATTTTGGAGCAAGCGCCAGCCCTGGCTCGCTATGCGCTGTACCTGGCTACAACGGACGCCCGTCTGCGGAAGACGTTGCACGCTTACGCAACGCGTTGGCAAAACGTAAAGCCTGTTACAGATGGAGATGCTCTGCGCTCCCTGGGGTTGACGCCTGGCCCGCGCTATCGTGCGATTTTGGAGCGTCTGCGTACCGCATGGCTGGACGGTGAAATCACTTCCGCGGAGCAAGAACAAACTCTCCTGAGGCAATTGCTGGAAGGAGAGGATGCTGCTGCTGTGACGTCGAGCTAGACCGCCGCATGGGAAGTTGGGTTGAATCGGGTTTGTTGATGGATGCTGGATGATGGAATATCTCGAAAAACAACCGCTGACAGAGCAAGTGATCATTCGGCTGTTGCGCGGCGAGGATCTGCCGGCGTTAGAGTGGGGCGGCGAATACCGTCATTTCCGCCGCCTCTATGCAGATATCTATCGCAGCGCCTGCCAGGGTAAAGCTTTGATGTGGGTGGCCGAATTGCCAGATGTGGGCATCATCGGCCAGGTGTTTGTGCAACTTTCCAGTGGGCGCAGAGAGTTGGCGGATGGCGTTCGGCGGGCATACATTTATGGATTCCGTATCCAGCCGGCCTATCGCGGCGTGGGCATCGGCGGACGTATGTTGCAGATTGTTGAAGAAGATTTGTTACAGCGCCGTTTTCTGTTTGTTACCCTGAACGTTGCGCGAGAAAATGTCGCCGCGCTGCGCTTTTATCAACAGCATAGTTACCAGGTGGTCGCAGAGGAGGCGGGGGAGTGGTCGTATCTGGATGATACAGGCCGCCGCCGCGAGGTGCATGAGCCTGCCTGGCGTATGGAGAAGGCGCTGACTCAACGTCAAAGTTAATAATTCGTTAGATCATTTTGCGCATCTTGCATTCCTTTTGTATCTATGCTAAAATGTTAGCACTTCGGTTAGCGGCGACGCTACTGGCATTGACGAAAAGTGGGCAACCCCCACTTTTCTGCATGTAATGGAAGAATCATCCAGGCTATAACAAAAACGCCTGGAAAGTGGGAGCGATGAGCTTCTTGCGGAGAAATTGCAATGAAGAATGAGTTTGTTTTGGCATTCAATGAAGTCCTGGAGGAGAAAGGCTTGCCTCAGGAGGTGGTGATCGAGGCGCTGCAGGCTGCGCTGGCCTCTGCCTATCGGCGGCACGTTAATGCCTCGAACGCCCAGCATGTGGATGCCGTAATAGACCCAGAAACGGGTAAAGTGACCATCTACGTCGAAAAGGAGGTGGTCGATTCGGTGGAGGATCCGCGCACCGAGGTGGCGTTAAAAGACGCTCTCAAGGTGGATGAGCAAGCGACCCTGGGAAGCATGGTGATCGTTGAATCGACACCTAAGAATTTTGGCCGAGTTGCCGCCCAGACCGCGCGTCAGGTCATCCAACAGCGCATCCGCGAGGCGGAACGTGAAACGCAGTTGCGGCATTTCAGCAAGCAGGTAGGCGAGATCATCAGCGGCGTGGTGCAGGCGGTAAACGCTCAGGGTGTGACGCTGGGTCTGGAGATGAAAGCTGAGGGCATCATGCCGCGCGCCCAGATGATCCCGAATGAGCGCTTTCGCGTCCATGATCGCGTGCGCGCCTTGCTGTTGGAAGTGAAACCCACGCCGCGCGGGCCGCAAATCGTCCTCTCTCGCGCTCATCGGAATTTCTTGCGTCGCTTGCTGGAAAACGAAGTGCCGGAGATTTATCATGGCATGGTGGAGATCCGTTCAATTGCTCGTGAGCCAGGCCAGCGATCTAAGGTCGCCGTGGCAGCGCTGCAATCTGGCGTGGATCCAGTAGGCGCTTGCGTGGGTATTCGCGGGGTTCGTATTCAGGCGATTGTGCGTGAATTGAACGATGAGAAAATTGATGTGATCGAATGGAGCCCCGATCCGGCAGTTTACATTGCTAAGGCGCTCAGCCCGGCGCGCGTTTCGGGCGTCTATCTCAATGAGCAGTCCAAAGGCGCAAAAACGGCCACTGTGGTCGTGCCGGAAGATCAGCTCAGCCTGGCGATTGGCCGCGATGGGCAGAATGCACGCCTGGCCGCCAAACTCACCGCCTGGCGCATTGATATCAAGAGCCTGCCGGAAGCTGCCAACGACGCGTTGGTTAAATTACAAAGTGATCCGCAATATGCGGAGATCGCTCAACATGAAATGGATACATTGCCTCTGGTAGAGGCGATTCTGGCTAAGAAGGCTGAAGGCCGCCCGGTCACTCCAGAAGAATATCATCTGCTGACCCAGTTTGTAGATCGGGTGGAGCGTGGTTTGTTGCGTCAGCAGAAGGAAGAAGAGCGCGGCGAAGAAGAGTATATCCAGCAAGCGCGGGCGACCATTCCTCCGGCGGCGTTTGATATTCCGCTGGAGAAGTTCGAAGTTTCCGACCGCGTCTATGCAGTCATCAGTGAGACCGGTTTACAGACCGTGGGCGACCTGATCCTGCAAATGAAGCTGGACCCGGACTCGATCTGGAAGCTGAGCGGTATGGGGCCAAAAGCCATGTCTGAGCTACAACAGGCATTGGATAAACTGCTGGCGCAATTGCCGCCAGTTGAAGAAGCTGAGATTGAGCCGCAAACTGAGGGCGAAGAGGTGGTTGAGCCCGCTCTGGAAGCAGCTTCCGACGAATTGGAAGCCGTCGCCGTCGAAGCTGAAGCTGCCGAAGCGTTGGCTGAGGCCGCGCTCGAAGCGCCAGCCGAGGCCGAAGCTTCGGTTGAAATGGCAGAAGCTGCTGCGCTCGAAGCAGAGGTCGCAGAAGCTGCTGAGTTGGAGGCGGTGACCGTTGGAGAACCTGCTGAGGCCACGCCTGAGCCGGAAGAGGAACTCGGCGCGTTCGATCAGCTATTCTCATTACGCCCTGAAGTGGTCGAATTTGAAATTGTTGAGGATGATGAAGAAGAAACGGACGAGCGCAAGAAGAAGCGCAAGAAGAAAAAGAAGTTTGTTGAGATGGAGTATGATCCAGAACGCAACGCCATGGTTGTAAAGAAGAAACGCAAACGTGGCGATGTGGACTGGGACGAGAAATGGGACTACTGATCTATCCTGTGTCAGGGAGATTCAGTGCCTAAGAAAAAAACTGTTCGTAGAAAACATTTGCCCCAACGGACATGTGTGGGCTGCAAGGAAGTCTTGCCGAAACGCACATTAATCCGTATTGTGCGTCAAGGCGAGGCGGTGCGGGTGGATCCAACCGGCAAGGCGGCTGGGCGCGGCGCTTACCTGCACAATCAAAAAACGTGCTGGGAGCGCGGCTTGAAGGGAGCCCTGGCCCACGCGCTGAAGATAGAGCTAACGCCAGAGGATCGAGACGCCTTGGTGGCATTTATGGCCTCTTTACCTGAAGAGGCGCCTGCGCAAGAGGAAGCGCAGCATGTTGGATAGGCGCATCCAACGGACGGCTCGTAGTCAGCAGCCGATGCCCCATCCGGTTCCCCTGCGGCGCAAGTTGGGCGAGGCAGCCAAATTGGCTGTCTTGCCGCGGAATATGTCCTGCCTGCCATGAACGAGTAGCAGACTACAGGTTTTCTGAGTCGCTCATTGGGGCACGGACAGTAGAGATGATCAGGAGGTGCCAAATGAGCGATAATGTGCGTCGCGCCACACCCATTGAACTTCCCCCAACGATTACAGTTCGGGATCTGGCCAAGGCGATACAGTCCAGCCCCATTGATATCATCAAAAGCTTGATGGCCAATGGGGTGATGGCGAATATTAATCAGCAAATTGACTTCGACACGGCAGCTATTGTCGCCGCTGAAATGGGCTACGATGCCACGCTGGAGGCCACTGAAGCGGCGGAAGAAGATCAAGGCGAAATTCCTTTGTGGCGCCGTGTGATTGCCGGGGAAAATCCCGCTGATTTGGTTCCGCGTCCGCCGGTGGTGACGATTTTAGGGCATGTGGACCATGGTAAAACGACTTTATTGGACGCCTTACGGCAGACGCATGTGGCTGAAGGCGAGGTGGGAGGCATTACCCAGCACATTGGCGCTTATCAGGTAGAGCTAAAAGGGCGTACGATCACTTTTCTGGATACGCCTGGCCACGCGGCTTTTACCGCCATGCGGGCGCGCGGGGCGCAAGGCGCAGACATCGTTGTGTTAGTGGTTGCCGCCGATGATGGCGTGATGCCGCAGACCAAGGAAGCCATTGCTCACGCCAAAGCCGCCAAAGTGCCTATCATTGTGGCGATGAACAAAATAGATAAGCCGAACGCAGACCGCGAGCGCGTTAAGCAGCAATTAGCTGAGGTGGGTCTGGTGCCGGATGATTGGGATGGCGATACAATTGTAGTGCCGATCTCCGCTAAACGCATGATTGGCCTGGAAGACTTGTTGGAAGCTATTTTATTGGTTGCGGACAGCATGGATATTAAAGCCAATCCGAAAGGGCAGGTGATTGGCACCGTCATCGAAGCGGAGAGAGACCGCGCCAAAGGCGTATTGGCAACCTTACTGGTGCAAAACGGCACCCTCAAGGTAGGCGATGTAGTCGTTGCGGGCACAGCGCATGGACGGTTGCGTGCAATGTTCGATTACCGCGGACGTAAGTTGCATAAAGCCGGCCCTTCCACCCCGGTCTCGGTGATGGGTCTGAACGACGTCCCGGTCGCCGGCGATCTCTTCCAGGTGGTGGAGTCTGAGCGCGAGGCGCGAGAGATCGTCTTCGAACGCGCTCAGATAAGCCAGCAAGCCGCGGCAACCGCTAAAAGCGCCGTGACCTTAGAGGAGTTGTTCGATCGCTTTCAGGCAGGCGAGGTGCGGGAGTTGCGCCTGATTATCAAAGCAGATGTGCAGGGCTCCTTGGAACCAATCATCTCGTCGCTGAACGAACTGAACAAAGGCGATATTAAGATCACCATCTTGTACGCAGAGACCGGCAACATCGGCGAAAACGACGTGATGTTGGCGTCAGCCTCTAATGCGATTGTCATCGGCTTTAACGTGCAGCCAGATCCCGCCGCTCGGCGTCTGGCGGAATCCGAGGGCGTCTCTATTCGGATTTATGATATTATTTATCGCCTAACAGAAGATGTCGAGAAGGCTCTCAAAGGTATGCTGGAGCCTGAAGAGAAAGAGGTCGTCCTTGGTCATGCAGAAGTGCGGGCTGTGTTCACCATCAGAAAGGTTGGCAACATCGCTGGATGTCGGGTATTGGATGGAGAAATTCGCCGTTCAGCGCGCATCCGTGTGATTCGCAATGGAGAGGTCGTACACGAAGGCCCAATCGCCTCGCTGAAGCATTTACAAGAAGATGTGCGTGAAGTGAGAGCCGGTTTTGAATGCGGCATCGGTTTGAAGGGATTTGACGATGTTCAAATTGGCGACCGGCTGGAGTGTTATGTGCTCGAGAAAGTTGCTGTGGCCTAAAGGTTGGATGAGGCATGGTTTCAAAATTGCGTTCGCAGCGCATTGCTGACCGCATACGCGAAGAATTATCGGAGATGTTGCTTCAAGAGGTGTCTGACCCCAGGTTGGCCGGGGTTTCAGTGACCGATGTGACTGTGGATCGCGAATTGACGGTTGCGGATATATATGTCTCGGCGTTGGAAGGCAGCGTTCGCGCCCAAGAAATTCTGGAGGGCTTGCAACACGCCCAGGGATATTTACGGCGCGAGCTGGCGCAACGCATTGAGCTACGTATTTTCCCACGCCTGCGCTTTCGCTGGGATGCAACCTTTGAACGCGCTGACCGTATCGAGCGGTTGATTGCTTCGCTGCATGAGGATGAAGCGCGGTCGGCTCAGGGGGAGGATTCGTCTCGTGCCGATGAATGAGGCTTTGCTATCCCAGGCTGGTCAACTGATACAGCGCGCACAGCGCTGCCTGGTGGTTTGCCATGTTCGGCCTGATGGGGATGCGATTGGCTCGTTGTTAGGTTTGGGCCTGGCGCTTCAAGCGGCGGGGAAGCAAGTGCAGATGATTTCCGAGGATGGTATTCCCCTTACCTATCGCCATTTGGAAGGCAGTCAGCAGGTGCTGCACAAACCGGTGGGCGAATTCGATTTGGCGATCGTTGTGGATTGTTCAGATCTGGAACGCGCTGGCGCGGCGTTGGGGAGCGCCCGTCAGCCGGAAATCAATATAGATCACCATGCCACCAATTTAAACTTCGCCCGCATCAATCTTGTAGACGTATCCGCGACGGCGACGGCGGAGATCATCGCCGAAGCGTTGCCCGTCTGGGGGCTGCCGCTGACGCAGCCGGTTGCTGCGGCGTTGTTGACTGGCCTGATCACAGACACAATTGGTTTTCGCACCGCCAACATGACGCCGCGCACCTTACGTCTGGCGGCGGATCTGATGGAGAAGGGCGCGAATTTACCGGAGTTGTATCGTCAGGCGCTGGTGAATCGCACCTTTGAAGCCGTCCGCTTCTGGGGCGCAGGACTTTCTCGCCTGGAGCGCAGCGACCGCCTGGTGTGGACGAAACTCACTTTGGATGACCGTCGCGCGGCCCAATACCCTGGGCGTGACGACGCTGATTTGATCAATATCTTGAGCGCCGTAGATGGCGCGGATATCGCTATGATTTTTGTGGAACAACCCAATGGACGTGTAAAGGTAAGCTGGCGCGCCCAACCTGGCTATGACGTCTCGCAAATTGCGGTTAGCCTGGGCGGGGGAGGACACCCCGCAGCTTCGGGCGCCGAAATCGCCGGCGAAATTGATGAAGTTCAAACCAAGGTCGTGGAACTTACTCGTCCCTTGTTGAATGGAGGACACCGTGTACAATCATAATGACTCTCCTTATCATCCATCAAAGGGCAAGGATGAAATGGATCGAGACAAAGAAAACGTAAAGAATGTCGTCTCGGGCGTGCTGGTTGTTGACAAGCCCATCGGTTTGACCTCGCACGATGTGGTGCAGATTATCCGCCGCGGGACGGGCATCCGCCGCGCCGGGCATACGGGTACACTGGACCCGCGCGCATCGGGCGTCTTGGTGATCTTGATTGGCCCGGCGGTGCGTTTGAGCGAGTTCGTCTCTGCTTCTGATAAGCGTTATCAGGCGACCATACATTTGGGTTCGTCAACAGATACGTATGATTCGGAAGGCGAGATCGTTGAACCCAACGCGCCGCGTGTTTCGGTGGATGAGATCAGTGAAGAATACTTCAATGAGGTATTGCAGCGTTTTGTGGGTGAAATCGAGCAAGTCCCCCCGCCCTATTCGGCTGTGAAAGTGCAGGGGAAGAAAGCCTATGAGATGGCGCGTGAGGGTGAAGAGGTGGATCTATCCCCTCGCATCATCAAGGTTTATAGCCTGGACATATTGGAATGGGCGCCGCCGGAAGTGGTTATTGATGTTTACTGTTCATCCGGCACTTATGTGCGCTCATTGGCGAATGACCTGGGCAGAGAGTTGGGCACTGGCGCTCATCTTGTGGGGTTGCGACGCACGAAAAGTGGCCGCTTTACCTTGCGCGACGCGGTGCCGCTTCGCCGGCTGCAAGAAGCTTTTGACGCCGGCAACTGGTATCGTTATTTGATCCCTGCGGCGGAGGCTTTAGCAGATTGGCCAATGGTCGAGCTTGACGCAGACCAGGTGGAATTGATCCGTCACGGACACCGTATCCCGGCTGAGCCTAATCAGAAAGGCTGGGCGCGGGCGATTACGCAACAGGGCGACCTGGTGGCGCTTTTGGAAGTGGATGAAGCCACACAGGAATGGCAGCCGCGCAAGGTGTTTTTCCAGTCTTGACCTGCTATCGCGGCATACACTATGCTCCATACCGACTCATTGGAAAGTCTCAGCCTGGAGGGCGCCTGGCTGACAATTGGTTCGTTTGACGGGGTGCATAAAGGGCATCAGGCGATCTTGCGCCGATTGGTCGCTGGCGCACACGCACAGAACGCCCCAGCCGTGGCGCTGACCTTTCACCCACATCCGGCAGTTGTGCTGCGTCATCGCACCGATCCGTTCTACTTGACCTCGCCTGAGCAACGCGCCCGCTTGCTGGGCGAGCAAGGTGTGGACGTGGTCATTACCCATCCGTTTAACCAACAGGTAGCCAGCCGTTCGGCGCGGGATTTCATTCGTGAGCTGAAAGACCATCTCGGTTTGCGAACACTGTGTGTGGGGCCCGACTTTGCCATGGGGCATAATCGGGAAGGCAATGTGGCTATGTTGCAACGCCTGGGCGAGGAATTTGATTATTCGGTGAGCGTTATTCGCCCCATTCGCATAAATCGGGAGGTGGTTTCGTCCAGCCGCATCCGATCTGCGATCCGGGACGGCGATGTGAAAACCGCTCGCCAATTGCTTGGCCGCCCCTATGCGTTGGATGGCGCCGTCGCGCCCGGCGATGGTCGCGGCCGCAGGATTGGCATCCCAACCGCTAACCTGGATATCTGGCAGGAGCAACTGATGCCTAAAGCAGGGGTTTATGCCTGCCTGGCGCGTGTAGGCGAACGCATGTTGCGAGCGGTGACCAATGTGGGTGTGCGTCCAACCTTTAACAATCCAAATGCCATAGCTATACCTCGCGCTGAGACCCATCTGCTTGACTACCGCGGCGATCTCTACGGACAGCGCATTGAATTGCTCTTCATAGATCGGCTGCGGGATGAGCAGCGCTTCCCCGATGTGGCCTCGTTGATTGCTCAAATTCAGGCGGATATTCGCCGCGCGCGACGAATATTGCGAGTAAAATTATCGCATTGATCTTGATAACCCATTTAAGCGCATTTTCATTGGCGACTCTCTCTGCGTCGCTCCTTTGCTAAACCATTTGTTATCCGCAAGCGGGAGGCGGCATGAGACAATATCTGGATTTGCTTCAGTATATTCTTGACCGCGGCGTTGTCAAAGATGATCGCACTGGCACCGGGACGCTTTCGGTCTTTGGCTATCAAATGCGCTTTGACTTGCAGCAGGGCTTCCCGCTGCTGACCACCAAGAAGCTGCATCTTAAATCTATCATCTACGAATTGCTTTGGTTTTTACGCGGCGATACCAATGTGCGTTTTTTGCAGGAACACGGCGTCCATATTTGGGATGAATGGGCTGATGAACAGGGCGAACTGGGTCCGGTCTATGGCAGTCAGTGGCGTTCCTGGAAGACCCCCGATGGGCGCACGATTGACCAAATCGCCCAAGTTGTGCGACAAATTCAGACAAACCCGAACTCGCGGCGTTTGATCGTCAGCGCCTGGAACCCTGGCGAGATAGAATATATGGCGCTGCCGCCCTGTCATGCTCTGTTTCAATTTTATGTGGCGCAGGGGAGGCTTTCGTGTCAGCTTTATCAGCGCTCGGCGGACGTGTTTTTGGGTGTACCTTTCAATATCGCTTCCTACGCGCTGCTCACCTTGATGGTGGCGCAGGTGTGCAATTTACAGCCCGGCGAGTTTGTGCATACGTTTGGCGATGTTCACCTGTACCGCAATCATATCGAGCAGGCGCGTTTGCAGCTCACTCGCCAGCCATATCCTTTGCCACAAATGAAACTTAATCCACAAGCGCGCTCCATCTTTGACTTTCAGTACGAAGATTTCGAGTTGGTGAACTACCAGGCGCACCCGCACATCAAAGCGGAAGTTTCGGTGTAGGGCAAATCATCATTTCCACAGCCGATCTCGGTCTCTAAGATGTTGATTTCGCTGATTGTAGCCATGGATGAAAGCAGGGGAATCGGCAAAGATGGCAAAATCCCCTGGCGCCTCAAAGCCGATCTGCGGCGTTTTAAAGAGCTGACCATGGGGCATTATCTGATTATGGGACGCAAAACCTGGGAATCAATCGGGCGGCAATTGCCGGGGCGCAAAATGGTGATCCTCACCCACAACCCCGATTATCGCCTACAAAATTGCGCTGAATGTCTTACGGCGCGCTCGCTGGAGCAAGCACTGGATGTGGCACGCGCCGCGGGAGAGGCGGAAGCCTTCGTGGCTGGGGGCGGACAGGTTTTCGCTCAGGCGCTGCCGCTGGCCGGGCGCATCTATTTGACCGCTGTTCAGACCAATGCTGACTGCGATGTGTTTTTCCCTCCCATTGACCTGCACGAATGGGTGGAGTTGGAACGCAGCGAACAACCAGCAGACGCGGAGAATGAATTTGCCTCCACCTTCCGCCTGCTGCAGCGCGGCTATTCCTGAAATCGCCCTTGACAAATCCGGTCTTTTGCATATAATCCCACCCAATCGCATCCAAAAAAGGCTATGAAGAGGACGAGTAAGCGCTGATACGGCGTTCCAGAGAGCGGGAGCAGGTGAGAGTCCCGCACGCACGACGGCGGTGAATGGACCTCAGAGCTGCAGGGCGAACTCGCAATACCATGCGATAATAGCCTGCGCCGGAGTTGCCACCGTTATCAAGGCAAAGGGTATCGGATGATCTTCTCGGATTTTTCCCGTACCCGCAACGAGTGAGGCTGGCCTCCTTTTCCCTGTCGCATCACCGACAGGGTTTTTCTTTTTCGAGGAAACGTCAGCCTAACCGGGGTGGCACCACGGACTGCGCGTTCGTCCCCATTGGGGACGGGCGCGTTTTTATTTGGGTGAAAGCCGCGGGTTGGCTTCCACGAGTAGATGAAGTTTGAATACGTCAAATAATCTATCCTAACAATCGGAGGTATACGATGACTGCAAACAATTCTCGAACCCGGTTTCTGCTTGGCGAGGCGGATGTCCCTAAGTTCTGGTACAACATCAACGCGGATATGCCTGTGCCGCCAGCGCCCGTGCTCCACCCACAGACGATGGAGCCGGTGACGCCGGATTTCCTTTCGGTGCTTTTCCCAATGGAGTTGATCCTGCAGGAAGTAAGCACGGAACGGTTCATCCCTATACCGGATGAAGTGCGCGAAGTGTATAAGCTCTATCGGCCCACGCCGTTGTTACGCGCCCGCCGCCTGGAGAAGATGTTGGATACCCCGGCGCATATCTACTATAAGCACGAAGGCGTCTCGCCTGCCGGCAGCCATAAGCCGAACACTGCCATCGCGCAGGCTTTCTTTAACAAGATTTCTGGCACGCGAGCGTTAACCACCGAGACGGGCGCCGGGCAGTGGGGTTCGGCGCTGGCTCTGGCTGGAAGCTTCTTCGATATTGATGTGGAAGTTTACATGGTCAAGGTGTCGTATAACCAAAAGCCCTATCGTCGCATTATGATGGAAACCTATGGGGCGAAGGTGTACGCCAGCCCCACAGACCGAACGCAATATGGGCGCAGCCTGCTTGCACAAGACCCGGATAACCCTGGCTCATTGGGTATCGCGATTTCGGAGGCGGTGGAAGCGGCAGCCTCATCTGGCGGAACCAAGAAATACAGCCTGGGTTCGGTGCTTAACCATGTGCTGACGCACCAATCCGTGATCGGCGAGGAAGCGTTGAAGCAAATGGATCTGGCCGACGAGTACCCAGACGTCGTGATCGGTTGCGTCGGCGGTGGATCCAATTTCGCCGGCATCGCTTATCCTTTCCTGCGCATGAATCTGTTAGAAGGGAAGAAGACCCGCTTGTTGGCGGTTGAGCCAACCGCCACGCCCTCGCTGACGAAAGGCGTCTATACGTTCGATTACGGTGACACAGCCCGTATGGCGCCCATTGTCAAGATGTACACACTAGGTCATGCTTTTGTCCCGCCGCCGATCCACGCTGGTGGGCTGCGCTACCACGGCATGGCGCCCAGCATTTGCGCTCTGTACGACGCCGGTTATATTCAGGCGATTGCCGCGCCGCAACTGGCAACCTTCGAAGCCGCGGTTCAATTTGCCCGCGCCGAAGGCATCATCCCCGCGCCGGAAAGCGCACACGCGATCCGCGCCGCGATTGACGAGGCGCTGGACGCCAAGGTGAAGGGCGAGAAACGCGTCATATTGTTCAATCTATCTGGGCATGGCAATTTTGATATGGCTGCCTACCAGGCATACTTTAGCGGAAGCCTGCAGGATTATGAATATCCTGAAGATGCAGTCAAAGAGGCGATGACCAGCCTGCCCAGGGTGCCAGAGATGGCGTAAGCCTGAGTCTGTTTGATTTCTTCGCTTTTCCTCCTACGAACAAAAATCGCGACGCGCGCCGCCGCGATTTTTGTTCGTATCAACGCCCGCGTCCCAACCCGTAGGCTTTCAGCACCGGCACGACAAACAAGAATCCGGTGTGCGGCTCGTCCAGGTCTCCGATGATGCGTTGCGCGGCTTTAGCCATTTCGTCCACCGTGGCTTCATCCTCGACCACGGAAAAAATGGTGCGATGGGGCTCCTCGCGCACGTCCAAAAAGTCAGCCAGCTTGGGCATTAACGGCATGTCGTCGCGCAGACCCAACTTCTTCAAACGTCCCAGACCACTGCTTTCCAGGATGGTGGCGCCGGTGACGCCAATTTCTTGCCAGGCTTCCAGGACATCTGGACAGTCGTCAGGATCATCTACGATTAGAACAACCAGATAGCTCATTCGCTCGTATCTCCTTGGGTGGTACTTTCCCTTTGAGTTTTGTTTTTAGGAGGTACATTTGATGTAAGCGGCAACGCGCCTCGGAAAGAAGCTCGCAGCAAGGGCGGGGTGAGCAACGTGGTGATGATCACGACCCCCACTACTGCGGAAAAGATGGCTTCGGTGATAATACCTTGCTTCACGCCGACGGAGGCGACAATCAATCCAACTTCGCCGCGCGACATCATGCCCAGGCCCAACTGCAACGCCTCGCGTCGGCTCAGGCCGCCCAGTAACCCTCCTGCGCCAGAGCCGACAACTTTACCAATCACCGCCGCCAATGTCAGCGCCAGGAACAACCACAGGCTTTCGCCAGCCATGTTGCGGATGTTCGCCGTTAATCCCACATCAATAAAAAATATCGGCACGAACAGCCCGTATGCTAAGGCTACAATGTTATTTTCGATGCGTTCTTTGACCGGGCTGCGGGCAAAAACCAGACCCGCCATGAAGGCGCCGGTGATGGCAGCCATGCCGCCCAGTTCTTCGGATGCCCAGCCGTACAAGAGGATCGTTACCACTGTAAAGGCTGTCAACCCCTGGCTGACGGGGAGGGTGTTGACGCGTCGGCTGGCGCGAGGCAATATCAGCAATCCGATTCCGGCAGAAGCAATTAGAAAGATCGCCATGCGCAGAATCACGACGATAATACTGGATAGTTGGGTCGGCGAAGTGGCGAAGGTCAGGGCGGTGAATATGGACAGGCAGAGGACAACCAGGATGTCATCAAAGACCGCCGACCCCAACAAACCAAAGCCTACGCGGCTACGCAGCATATTCAGTTCCATTAAGGTCTGGGCGGAAATGCTCACGCTGGTCGCCGCCAGGATTAAGCCAATAAAGAGGGCGTGCGTGATGTTCATGCCGAAGGCTAACCCTGCGATGGCGCCCAGCGCAATGGGAAGGATCACTCCAAGTGTTCCGGCCAGCGTCGCCACCCGTCCGGTGCGCGCCAGATCTTTGATATCCAGTTCCAGGCCAGCCAGGAACATCAGCAGCAACACGCCTACTTCGGCAAATTCGTGAACCACTTCCGGTAAATGCGTGTCGGTAAAGTATGCCAAATGTAAGATATCAAAAAGCGAGGGGCCAAGCAAAATGCCGACAATTAATTCGCCGAGCACTGAAGGTTGGCCCAGACGATAGCTTAAATAGCCGCCAATTTTGGCGGCGGCGATTAATATTGCCAAGGCGAGCGAAAGTTGTAGAAAAGGCGTCATCTTATTATTTTTGTAAATGCTCCATTTTCCGGTTTTTGTCCAAAAGATCGGACCGCTTGCGGCTGCCAGGAAGTATTATTCGTGCGGTTTAATCTTTGGCAATCGCTTCCGTAGCTCATCCCGCTGACCAGCTTTAATGGGGATCCCAATGCGGTATGCGGCGGAGGCGATGGCATGGGACACAGCCGGCGTGGTAAGCAATAGCAGTCCAATCAAGACCAGTCCCTTGCCGGCGCTCAGCGGCGTCAGAAAGATCGCTGCTGCTAATAGGAACACTGCGCCCAGGCCGCTGACCTTTCCGGTTGCATGCAGGCGGGCGTACACATCTGGCAGCCGCAATAAGCCCAGAATGCCCAGCATGGAAAACACCGTTCCCAACACCAGGCAGAGTAAACCGATGATTTGCGATACGGAGTACATATTCAAAACATCCTTTGATCGGCGACGTACTTAGCCAGCGCCACGCTGGCAATGGCGCTCAAAGTGGCCAGGCCTAAAGAGACATCTATGAACAGACTGTTTTCTTCCAGGATGGCGATCAACACCAGAATCGCCAGGGTGAGGGTGGTGGTCACGTCCAGGCCAATCAAGCGGTCAATGATATTCTCGCCGCGCCATACCCGCCAGACGCAGATTAAAACCATCCCAATATGAATGATGAGAGCGCCCCAAACGGAGTAATGGATCAACGCAGTCATCGGCTCTACTCGAAGATCTGGTTTAAGAAGCTGCGTCGCACCTTTTGCGCCTCGGCGATCAGTTCTTCCGCCTGGCTAATATCTAAACAATGTGCGTACATTTCACCTTGATCGTCCATCTCCACCACCAATTCGCCAGGTGTGAGGCTGATGGCGTGCGCACTCAAGGCGATGGCCATCTCGCTCTCGCTCCCCGAATGAATGTTGATGATGCCTGGCTTGATCGGTAAACGGGGGTCGAGAAGGATACGTCCCACCTGGAGGCTGCTTTTCCACATGTCCACCAGCATATAAATCAGATAACCCGCAATCGCCGCCAGGGCAATCGGCAGTCGCCGCCATTGGATGGAAAGATGCTGCGGCCGCACCAAACTGCTGATACCCAGCCCAATAATCAGGCTGAACGCCAGGTTAATGGGTTCAAAATTGGCGGTCATCAAAAGGTACACGATAGCCAACAGGATCGTCATTTGAATTGCGGAGTTGCGCGGACCCATCTTCAACCTCCAAAAACCGCCTGGATATATCTGCCTGGTTCTGCCATCCAATTGACGATCTGCATGGACAAACCAATCAAAGGCTCGCTCCACAAACCGAGCGCCACACATCCACCCAGCAGCAACGCCGGCGCGATCAACCGGTCGCCGTCGGGTTTGGTTTTTACCCCTGAAGTGGGCATTTTCCACCAAATTTGCATAAAGGCGCGCAAAACATAAACCAGACTGAGCGCGCTGGCAGCGCCGATCAGCGCCAGCGCGGCGAAAGCCTGAACCTCCAGGCCGCTTTTGAATAAAACCAATTTGCTGATGAAACCATTGGTTGGCGGAATGCCAGCCAGCGCAATTCCGCCAATCAGGAACAAACCGCCTGCCAGCGGGCTGGCTTTGCCGATGCCTTCCAGTATGTTAAAGGCAGCGCTTTTTACCGCGGCGCGGCTGGCCATCGCCCCAGCGAGCATTAACATGGCTGATTTGATCAAGCTGTGGTTAAAAGCGAAGACCAAGGCCGCAGTCAACGATAGCGGCGTCCCCCAGCCAATGCCCACCAGGATAAACCCAATTTGTCCAATGGTGGAATAGGCTAACATACGCTTGAGATGATTGGCGCCGATGGCGCTGAACCCGCCCAAAAGAACCCCAACACACCCCAGAACGATTAAGGCGGCGCGGATCAGACCTGCTTGTTCGAGAAACAGCAGGCTGGTCATCCGCAGAAAGCCGTAGATCCCCAGCTTAACGATCACTGAAGACAGCATCGCCGATACGGCGGTTGGCGAGGCTGCATGGAAATCCGGCTGCCAGAAATGAAAGGGAACGACTGCGCTTTTTACCATAAAGAACGCCAGTAATAGTACCATCGAAATCTGGGTCAACGGCAGATTGGGGGAGGTTTGAATACGGCGAGCCAGATCGGCGATATTCAAGGTGCCGTAGCTGGCATATAGCGCCCCACAAGCCAACAGTAGAAAGACAGACGCCAACAGGCTGATGTAGAAATACTTATACGCCGCCTCCACCCCATAGCGGTCATCAGCGCTGGCGGTCAACAGCGAACCAGAGATCACCATTAGCTCGGCAAACACGAATAGGTTGAACAGGTCGCCGGTTAAGAAAGATCCAGTTAAGCCGGTCGCCAGTATCAGAAACAAAGGGTAGAATGCTGGATAATGTACGCATTTGTCGCGGCAGGCAACGGCGTATAACAAGCCTGTGGTTAAAACCGTCTGGCTCATGACCACCATGAAGGCAGACAGCAAGTCGCCGACCAGGGTGATGCCCGCTGGAGCCGGCCACCGCCCGATTTGAACCACCACAGGCGACTCGTTGAAGGTATAGATTAACAAACCCACGCTGCTGGCCAGGGCGACGAGCATAGCGGCGAGCGATAGGCTGAATTGCAGGCGGGCAAACTTGCGCAACAATAGCCCGAAGACTGCTCCGCTCAGCGGCAGAAGGATGGGTAATATCACCAGCCAGTGAATGCTCAATGCTTCAACTCCTGGATATGATCCGAATCGCTGGTCTTGTAGCGCAAGGAGATGATATACAGCATAGCCAGAACAAATGCGAATCCGCCCATACTGATGACGATAGCCGTGAGCGCCAGAGCCTGAGGCGTGGGATCGCTGATCTGTGCTGATGATCCAGCATAGGCGGCGGCTTCGCCGTTATATGCGCCCATGCTCAATAAAAATAAGTTCATGGCATTGGAAATCAGCACCAATCCCATTACGGATCGGATGACATTGCGGCGCAGCAATTGGAAGATCCCCACCCCAAACAGCACTCCAATTGCCAATGCAGTCAATAAATTCATGTCGTTTCACTCTCCATTTGCGTCGTTGGCTCTTCCTGGATGGCTTGCAGCAAGGCGTCGCTTTCCAGGTTGAGTTCTCTCGGTCGCCCAAGATTATCTAAGATGTAGGTCGCCCCTCCTAAAACGGCGAGGCAAATGGCTACTTCAAAGATGAACGCGTTGCTCAAGTAGAACCCTTGGGGCAGTGGCAAATTCAACATTTGTCCATAATTCAGCGGAGCCATAAAACCAGAGCCGAACCACGCCCCTAGCAAACCGTTGATAAGGGCTAACAAAAGCCCATAGGCGATCAAATAGCCGGAACGCAACCAGGGCAGGCGTTGTTTGGTGGCTTGATAACCGAAAATCACATACCATGAACCAATCGCCAGGCTGATAAACACACCCGCGGTAAATCCATCTCCGGGTTGGTCATGACCGTACATTAATTGCACGACCGCCAGCAGGAATGCAAGCGGCAAGAGCGCATACGCTAACAGATGCAGCAAGGGCGAAGTGGGCAGACCGGCGACCCCGGTGACAGGATGCTGCTTGAGTGGTCCGGGAGTAGGTTCGGGGTCTTCATGATCACCGGCTTTGCGGGCGGCGTAATGCAACAGCATGTGGATGCCTAAGCCAGCGCTGGCGAAAACGACGATCTCGAAAAAAGTATCAAAGCCGCGAAAATCAACCAAAATTGCTCCCACAATATCTTTGGCGCCGGCGAGCGGTTTGGCGTTTTGGGCGAAGTAAGGCGCCAGCAAGCTCTCGTGTGGGCGGGTCTGCAGAGAGATGTAAACCAGCAATGCAACCAACAGCCCGCTGCCCAGAGCAATCAGTCCGTCGCGCAGCAACCCCGGTCGGCTCTGGCGATAGGTGAACTCACGGGCTTTTTCTCGTTGCAGGCGCGGCAGCCGCGTCAAACTGAGCACCAGGATCACCGTTGCCAACAGATCTACAACGATTTGAACCAGGGCCACATCTGGCGCGGGTTCAAGGGCAATCCACACCGCCACGGCTAAGCCAGATACGCTGAGCGCAAGGATGGCGAACAGATCCCGACGCAAAAAGATGGTAGTAAACGCGGATAACCCGGCCATGCTCAAGGTGAAAACGCGCAACAACGCCAGTCCATCAACTGAGAGTAGGCTGCTCGCGGGCTGCATGGTGAGGAAATCGAACGGGATAGCTTGGAAGAGCCATAGAATGATCCCCAGCGCGACCAGCATGATGGACAAATAAAAGCGCAGGTGGCCGTTCTGCAAGCGAGTAAATTGACGAGCCAGGGCGTCGCCGCCGCGCAGGGTTGCATCGTACAGGTGGTTAAACGAAAACTGCGGCAAAAACGCCTGAAGCACAGGGCGGATGCGCTTTCGCTGTATAAAAAGTAAACTGCCGGTGCTGACGGCGATTGCGCTTAAAAATAGTGGGATATTAACGCCGCTCCACAATGCCAGGGAAACTTTTACTTTGCTTCCATAGCTTGCAGCCGCCGAATGGGCGAGAAAAGATGCCAGGAATTCTGGTTCAGGCAAAACCCCCACGGCCAGCGAAATGATCGCCGGAATCATCGGCGCCAGCCACATGCCCCAACGCGGTTCGTGGCCTCGAACAGGGTGTTTGGGGTCTGCCGGGCGTTTGAAAAACACGTCATATACGAATAACCCACCTTGTCCCAGGAGCAGCGCGCCGGCGGCGACGACGACCAGCGGGAACAGGACGTTGAGGATAGGAGGCAACCCAGGATGAACCGAAGTGGCAAGCTGCGTCTCCTTCGCCAGGAATCCGAACAGGGGCGGCAATCCAGACATTGAAAGGCCGGAGATGGTCGCAGCAGTTGCTGTGAAAGGCATGGCGCGCGCCAGCCCGCCCAGTCGGCGCAAGTCTCTGGAGCCAGTTTCATGATCCACGATCCCGGCAGTCAGAAATAACGCTGACTTGTACAGGGCATGCGCCAGAATGCTGATGACCAGGGCTTTGAAAGCGATCTCGGTATCCTGTCCGATCAACGCCACCAACGCCCCAAGCTGGCTGATCGTCGAGTAAGCCAGCAGCGCCTTCAGGTCATTCTGCTTAAAGCCCAGGTATGCCCCGGTAATCATTGTCGCCAGGCCAAAAAGGCTGAGCAGCCAAAACCATAGATCGGTGAAGCCCAGCGCAGGATTCAGCCGCGCCAGCAGATAAACCCCAGCTTTCACCATGGTGGCTGAGTGTAAGAAGGCGCTGGCAGGAGTGGGGGCAGTCATGGCTTGCGGCAGCCAAATGTGAGCCGGCGCCTGGGCGCTCTTGGTGAACGCGCCGAAAGCGATCAAGCCCAGCATGGCAGGATAAAAGGGATGGTTGCGTAAAACGTCTCCGCCAGAGAGGATGGAGGCGTATCCCATGTCGCCTACCGTTATCCCGATGAATAACAGCCCGGCGAGCATGGCGATCCCGCCTCCGCCAGTGATGAACAGGGCTTTAAATGCGCCGCGCCGCGCCTCTTCGTCGCTGGTTTTATAGGCGATGAGCAGAAACGAGGTAAGGCTGGTGCCTTCCCAGAAGATGAACAAGGTGATCACATCGCCCGCTAACACCAGCCCCAGCATAGCAGCCATGAAAGTCAATAGATAGGACTGAAAACGCCAGGAGGAATCATCTTTCTCAAAGTAATAGCCGCTGTAAATGGTCACCAGCGAGCCAATTCCGGTAATCAGCAGAGCAAACAGCGCGCTTAAGCCATCCAGATAAAGCGAAAAAGATAAATTCAAAGACGGCAGCCATGCATAGGAAAGCGTCAAGGGGCTGTTGTTGGCGTTCGCCGCCGTCAACCACGCCAGGCAAGCGAAGGCTGCCGCCGGCCAGACCGCCAACATCCAGGCCAGGCGCACAGCGGCGATTTTGCGGCGCGCGGCTGCCAGGGCGAGCAAAATTCCAATGAGCAACAAGCTGAGAGGCGCGATGAGCCAGAGATTCATCTGAGAAGTCTATGCAGCGAAAATACTTCAGCGGGCAGATTGATTAGATCATTATAAACTACCTGTTAAACTATCTGGCTGTTTAAATACCACACTTCCCCCTTTAGGGGAAGTTGGTTTGATCACTTTACAACGTATGCTTTTGCTACGGTTGTCTGGATACCAGGGGTAAAAAGACGGAGTAGGTTGGTGGAATGTTGCTCAGTGTAAACACGACCGGCGCAGTCGCTCCGATAGTGTTCGCCGTCACTTCGTACGAACCAAGAACGTCGTTGGCGGTCGGGCTTTGGGAGACCGCGCCACGGGGAACGGATTTCGAGAGGTAAATGCGCTGGTTCAAAGGGCAAAACTCTTGCGCCTGGAGGGAAAGAACATTCAGGCGGAGGAAATGTTTTTAAAAGCGATCCATCATCCGGCTTGTGAGCGGCATACGTATCGCAGGGCGGTTACCGCATTGAAGAATTGCAGTGGTTTTTAGAAAACCGAGGCGCGAGTTAGGCTTTTCAGGCTGGGATTTCTACTCTATCGCTTTTAGTTGCCCTGGCGGCGAAGAATTCTGGTCAGGTGGGGCATTTTTACAGCAAAAAGGGCAAATCCGGCCAGGCGGATGATCGCGCCGGCGACGAGGGCGCCAGAAAGACCGATATGCTCAGAAAGCCAGGCGCCAACTACTGGGGCTAACATGGCAGCCAGGTAGTTCAGGCTTTGCGCCAAAGATACGAAAGTGGCGGAGTATTCAACCGGCACAGTTTTCATCAACTCGTCGAAGAAGACCAGGTCAATGCCGGCCTGGAATATTCCTGCAATTCCTGCGAATAGAGCAATGGCTGTAACACTGTGGGTGGAAGCAACCAGCGCCGGATAGAGGCTGAGGCCGAAGGTTGTACATAGCAGCACAAAACGCGCCCCACGTTTGTGGGATTGGCGCGGCCAGAGAAAGTATCCAATCAACAGCGCCGCGGTTTGTGCGGTGTTGATGACGCCAATCCAGGCGTCGTTCGCCTGCACTTCGCGCACAAAATAGATTGGGAAGAGCGGCAAAGCCAATTGGATGCCGAACTGATACACGAACCGCTTGGCAGAGAAGCGGGCAAAATCCCGTTGGCTGAGCACAAGATCGAAATAATCGCGCGCCCGCTGCCGAAGCGTTCTGCCGGGAGGCGCTGGCTGCGGATCGCTATCTGGCAAGGCGATGCGGCTGGAAAAGTAATAACTTAACAACCCGCCAACAGACAGGGACAGAAAGACCAGTTGATAATTAATCGGGAAATCGAACTGTTCCAGCACCTGACCGGCCAGCGTCACCATGATGGCGTTGGTCAACCCCAGAATGGACCAGCGGCGGCTCATCAGATCGTAGCGGTGTTTTGGGCCGGCGACTGCGTTCATTACCACCGAAAAGCATACCGCCAGGGCTGTCTGCGGCACCGTAGCCAATGCCCAGATGGCTAAAATGGTCTGGATCAGATATTCTTCGGGTACCAGGAACGGCGCCAGGCCGGTGGCGGCGTAGGATGAAACTACCAGCAAGCGCGAAGCGCTGAACCAGGGGACGATGTTCCGCCGTCCCTGGAGGAATCTGCCGATGAAGATGGCTAACAGCAGCCCGGTGATCCCAGGCATGGAGGAAAGCAGGCTGACTTGAACGTTCGTCGCCCCTAAGCGGGTCAAAAAGACCGGCAGAAAAGGGCTGGCTGCGCTGGACAGCCCAATAGCAATGGCGTCAATTTGGACGTAAAGATAATTTTTTCTTTGTTGGCCGACGACATCAAAAGGCGCCGCCGACCAGCGCGGCCATTTCAATTTCATCCCCCAGAGGCTTCTGCGCGTAGATGACCATATAAATACCAGAAAGTTTCTGGCGGAAAACTGCTTTTCAGGGCTGCGTCCCAAACAAATTCGCCAGGGACAAAGAACGCTCGCAGCAGTTTGTCCAGACCTTGAACGGCTTCTTTTTCCGCCGCTTTAAGGTCTGGTATTTCGCTTTCCAGCAGATGAAGCTGCACGCGCCGGCCCACTTCGTAGGTATAACGGTCATAGTGCGCGGATGGTTTTTGGCGATACTCTTCCAGGAAATCGCGCCACAGCCTGAGACGGGCGTGAAAATCTACTTGCGCTTTTTTTCTCCAGGCGGAACGCCAGCGATAACGGTTCGCTTCTAGCTGTTGTTCCAGGCGGCTAAGCTCTTCTTTTTGTCCTGGCGTCTGGGCTGTGGCTTGCAGGCGTCGAAGGGCTAAAAGTAGATTGCTCAAGGTCAGTTGGGGGTATGGCGTTTCTCCGCTGCGGGCGCTCACCCCGCTGGGCCAATAAAGCTCTGGGGATAACAAATAAGCTTCCAACTGCTCGACCCCAGCCTGTACATAGCGCAGATCATAGTCGAATGTAGTCATGTTGTTCTCCTGCGGCGCATTTCGCCCGGCAGCCATCCATTATAACCCATTCGGAAATCTCCCCCACCTCTAAGCCTGCCCCCAAGTGGCGGGGAAAAAAGAAAGAATTGATTATTTTAGGGCGGCACTGCCGCCCTAAAATAATCAAACAACCTTTTCTAAATAAGCAGTCTGAGCGGTTCTTCCAGGTAGGCAGCCATCGCTTGCAGGAATCGCGCTCCTTCTGCGCCATCGCTGACGCGATGATCTACAGAGAGGGTGGTTTTCATGCGCCAGCCAATGGCAAGCTGATCGTCCTTGACCACAGGCATCTGTTTTGCCGAACCAATCGCCAAAATCGCTGCTTCTGGAGGGTTGATGATGGCGACGAAGTGTTCGACATCGAACATACCCAGGTTGCTGGTGGAGAAGGTGGAGCCTTCGATGTCCTCCGAGCGGACTTTGCCTTCGCGCGCCCGGGCGGACATGGTTCGCACCTCGATTGCGATCTGGCGCAGCGGTTTTCGATCCGCGTCGCGGCAAACTACGGTGAGCAGTCCATTTTCTACAGCTACCGCCACGCCGATGTTGACAGCCCCGTAATGCACAATTTGATCGTCCTGAAAAGCAGCGTTCAAGTTGGGGAACTGGCGCAGGGTCAGGGCTGCTGCCTTAATGATGAAGTCGTTAACAGAGAGCTTCTCTTCGTCAGGCAACAACGCATTCAATTGCTTGCGCAGTTCGATCAACGCGCCTACGTCGTATTCGTGCGTCACGTAAAAGTGCGGGGCTTGTTGTTTCGACTCAACCATGCGCCGCCCAATGGCCGCGCGCAACCGGTTCAGGGGAATGATCTGATCTTCGGGTTGGGGTGCGGCCGCCAGAGGCGCCAGCGGGGGCAATGGGGCGCGAGCAGGGGTTGGCGCGGCCATTGGAGTGGGCGCGGCGACCTGGACCGCAGGCGCTTCCAGGTACGCCTGTATATCGCGTTTGACGATCCTTCCGCCGGGACCGCTGCCGGTGACTTTTTGTAAATTGATGCGCATATCCGCCGCCATACGCCGCGCCAGAGGCGAAGCCCTCACACCGCCGGGGAGCTGACCCTGCTCAACTGCCTCGCCCTGGGCGGGTTTGATTGCCTCGCTTCGATCCGCGGGCTTCGCTTCCGCAGAAGTTTCTGGTGGGGTGGGCGCTTTTTCAGTAACGACACCCGCCGCTTCAGGCAGTTCTTCCACTTTCTCACCTGGCGCGGCGATAATTGCAATTGGCGTGTTGACCGGCACAATCTCGCCTTGAGGCACCAACAGACGCGCTACGACGCCGTCGTAATTCGATTCGACCTCTACAGTGGCTTTATCGGTTTCGATCTCGGCGATAATTGCGCCTTTTTTGATGGTTTGGCCCTCCTGGATCAACCAGCGCACCAAAGTGCCTTCTGCCATGTCAAAGCCCAATTTGGGCATCGTGACAACGTCCGCCATTAAAGCACCTCCTTGACTGCGGCGATCACATCTTCCACCTGTGGCAGCGCCATCTGCTCCAGGGTGCGGTTATATGGTAGAGGGACTTCTTTTTGCGCCACGCGCTGAATGGGCGCGTCGGCGTAATCGAAAGCCTCTTCGTAAAGGCGGGCAGCGACCTCCGAACCGACGCCAAATGAGCGCCAGCCTTCTTCCACAATCACTGCCCGGTTTGTCTTTTTGAACGATTCGAGTACGGGCCCCATATCCAGCGGGCGAAGAGAGCGCAGGTCAACGATCTCTGCTTCGATGCCTTCTTTGGCGAGTTGCTGGGCGGCTTTCATAGAGGTTTCCAGCATCTTGCTGTAGGTTACGATGGTGACATCCCGTCCTGGCCGCTGCACTTTGGAGACGCCAATAGGAATCGTGTAATCGCCTTCTGGCACTTCCCCGCGCGTCTGGTAAAGCGTGGCGTGCTCGATGTACAACACCGGGTCGTTGGAACGGATCGAGGATTTAAGCAGCCCTTTGGCGTCTTCGGGTGTGCCAGGCGCAACGACTTTCAAACCTGGAAAGTGGGCGAAGATCGCATCTGGCGTCTGCGAATGCGTGGCGCCGAGCTGCCGTCCGCCCCCGCTGACCGTGCGGATCACCAGAGGTAGAAGGAACTGCCCTCCGAACATATAATGGAGCTTCGCGGCCTCGTTGACAATGTGGTCCATGGCTGAAAAGGCAAAATTAATGGTCATCAATTCGGCGACAGGGCGCGTCCCGGTCAAAGCCGCGCCAATGGCAGCGCCGACGATCACTGCCTCGGCGATAGGTGTATCCCGCACTCGTTTCGCTCCAAAATGATCGTAGAAACCTTTGGTGACGGCGTATGTGCCTCCCCATACGCCGACTTCTTCGCCCATAATAAAAATATTCGGGTCGCGTTCCATTTCCTCCCATAAAGCCTGGGAGATTGCTTCTCGCATAGTTATCTTGGCCATTTGTTATCCCTCAGTGTGTCTTGAACAGCTCTGTTTGCCTGGTTGCTTTGGCTGGCTGAGAAATCTTATCTGCGTTGGAAAATTGACTACAGCTCAATAGGGCCATATCTGTTGGTCAACCAGAGTTAGCTATTCAAGTTTTTAGATTCTTTTTCAAGCGCTATTGCGCATCGGCGTAAATATGTTCAAACAATGCCTCGGGCGGCGGTTCTGGACTGTTTTCAGCAAATTGCACTGCCTCGGCGGTTTCTTTCTCTGCCTTTTTCTCCAGGAGGTCGAGCTCCTCTTCGCTGGCAATCTGTAAGTTAATTATTTGATTGCGATAGATGCCAATGGGGTCATTCTCTTCCCACTTCTTGACCTCTTCAGGTTTGCGGTATCGCTCTGGATCGCCCATCGAATGTCCACGAAAGCGGTAAGTTTCGATTTCCAGGAAGAAGGGGCCGTTGTTCTGGCGCACAAATCGGATGGCTTCTTCCGCCGCCTGACGCACCTTAAGCACATCCATGCCGTCCACACAGTCGTTGGGAATGCAATATCCCTCCGCTTTCTGGCGGATTTCAGACACGGCTGAGGCGCGCTCCACGGCGGTGCCCATGCCATACTGGTTGTTTTCACACACCCATAAAACGGGCAGATTCCACACTTTGGAGAGGTTGAGCGCTTCATGAAAATAGCCGATATTGGTAGCGCCGTCGCCAAACATGCAAATTGTAATGGCGTCGTTTCCCAGGTATTGGTCGCCCAGCGCCAGGCCGGCTGCGAGAGGTAAATGCGCTCCCACGATGGCGTGTCCGCCCCAGAAGTTTTTGTTCACATCTGCCATGTGCATCGAGCCGCCCTTGCCTTTTGAGACGCCGGTAGCTTTACCCAATAATTCAGCCATGACTTTTTGGGCTGGAATGCCGCAATTGATCGCCACGCCGTGGTCGCGATAAGCGGTGATGACCCGATCTTGCGGCTGGCGGGCAGAGATCAAACCGGTGCTTACCGCTTCCTGACCTATGTAGAGATGTAAGAAACCGCCGATTTTGCCCTGCTGATAGAGCTGCGCCGCAGCTTCTTCTACTCGTCGGATCAGCACCATTTGATAATATAAATCTAAATACTCTTCTTTTTCCATAATCGGGAACCTCGTTTTTAACCCTGTGATGAGGGCCAATGTTATGTCCTCAGTATTAGATGATAGATTGCGATCGCACAAAATAACACCGGGGAATGCCCGGCGTCGCGATGGATATGCAATTCGGTACACTTCCGTCCGAATTTTACCAGCACTATCCAAAAATTGTATTAAATCTATATCAGAGGGGGGCGCTTTTTTAGCGCCTCAGCGCGCTGGCGGCGCAGCGCATTCGTCCATTCCGCCCATTTTAACGGGGAATGTGACCCCCCAGGATGAAATGGATGAAGTAGGCGGCGGCGCTCCGCTCGTTTGGCCTGGAATGCCTCGAAAGGTCAGCCAGTGCGTTCGTACATGAACAACAAGCATCGCCGGGGCAGTTTCGCCGGGCAGCCGCCCGATCAGGGCGATGAATTCGCCGTCTTGGCTCCATACCAGGCTGTGAGCTTCATGCGCTTCCAGGATGAAATCCGCCTCGCCCGTGGCGATTTCGACGACGTATAGTCCGTCGGGCTGGCTGCTTCGCGCCGACCCAGCCGCAGCCAGGCGCAGGCTGTCGGGCGAGAAGGCAAACGAAGCCACATTGATCTCTGGTAAGAGTTGATAAACTTTGGCTGGCTCGGTGAGGTTAAGCCAGCGCAGAACGCCGTCTTCTGTGGCTGAACCATCGCTGAATGTATTGAATGCCAGCCGCCGCCCATCAGGAGAACGTTGGCAGCGCAACATCCAGGGCAAACCGAATTTAAAACTGCCGAGCCAGTAACCATCGGCGAACAGATCTGCTGGCACAGAAGCCGTGTTGATCTGGGCATTGGAAACCGCCGGATCGTTGGGAAATTGAAAGATCAATCGGCTGCGGGAGACATCCATTCCCGCTGGAGCGGGATCGGCGGGCAGGGGCTTTCTGGGGGGCGAAGTATGCGCTGGCGTGGCGGTTGGCAGGTAACCCAGCAGAGACGGGTTGACTTCAGAGGCCATGGTCTGCCTTTGGCGCGCCGCGATGACCAAAGTCGGCGGCGGTTCTTGACGGTCGAAGGCGATTTCGGTCGCCAGGCTGACGCTCTCCAACGTTTGGAAGTCTGGTCCTGTATAAGTCTCCACGCGCAGCAAAATGCCGGTATAGGCATCCAGCCACAGACGCGCCTCTCGCTGGCCCTCCGGGTTGAACCAATCAAAAGCGACCGCAGAACGCCCGGCGATTTGTGTATTTTCAACCGACCGGATCGCGCCGTCTCGCGTAGCCCATGGCGAGCTGGCCGGAAAGAGCATGAGGCGCAGATCGCCTTCTGGCAGCAATTGATGCGCCTCGCCGTTCCAAAGCTCGCTGGCAGTAGAATTGTCGGCGTAGTTGCGCGTAAAGTGTCGCTGACCGGCAACCACATCCACCTTGCCAATGGGTTGGGAGAGCAAGCCAGTCAGTTGGATCCCCTGATCAGGAAGCAAGACCCAGGCTTGTGCGCGGTAGGCGCGCGGCGGTCCGATATAGCTGGCTGGGCCATAGCGAATGGTTTGCACATCTACCGTCAAACTGCGCCACAAGCTGGTGGATTCCTGCCAGCGGCGGCGGATGTCCTCCAGGCTTGAACGGCGGGTAAGCGGGCGCACTTCGGGCGTGGGCGGGAAGGGGGTTGATAGACCTTCGGCGACGGAGGACGGCAGCGCGTTTTGCAAATCGGCTCTCTTCTCGACAATCCAAAATATAGCCAGACCTCCCGCCAGAAAAGCAAAGAAAAGCGCCGCGGCCACGCCAGCCAGCCAGACAGATCTGTTGGATAAAAGCCGAAAAGAACTCACGCTTTTCTGGGTCAATTGGTGGGCTTCAGTCAGGAGCGCCTGAGCTTCTGTTGCCCCCACAGGCGGGGCGGGCCAACGCTGGCGCAGGGAGCGGGCTACGCGGATTTCCAGCGGAGTGTAACGTTTGATCGCCGCCTGCTGTGCAGCATCACCTGGCAGCGCCAGCTTATCATTTAGCTGTTCTGCGGCGGCGAAGGTTTCTGCTGGAAGGTCTTCAATTGGATCTTGTTCGGGCAGGGTTGCAAAACGGCGGCGGAAAATATCCAATTGCGCCTGCGCTGCGCTTACGCCGACGCCCAACGCCTTCGCCGCTTCGTCTGTCGGCCAGCCTAACACATAATAGAGAACGCAGAGTTGCCGCTCGCGTATATCCCAGCTATCCACCATACGCCACAGAGAGGCGGTAAATCCGGCTGGCTGGGTTGCGAGAGGTTGATAGAGCGAGGTTCGCTGGGATAAGCGTTGAATTTCCCTGAGAGCGGTTGCGTACAGTTTGATCTTGCCTCGCGCTGTACGCCAGGTTTCAGCTTCCGGTTGCGCCGCTGTAAGGATGCGCAACGCGGTTCGCCGCGCTGCCTCTGGCGAGTCTAAAAAGGAAAACGCAAGTCGAAAAATCGGCGCGTAATGATGATGTAACAAATCCAGCAACGGATCGCCGGGCGGTTCTGTATCCAGGACGGGCTGTTCGTTTGTCTCGGACATATTCATCGGCGGTCGCCATTGGCAGCCAGGCGGGGGCAGCGCCTCTGGCGGCTGACCTGTTTCAAGCAGATTTACGAGGTTGGCGGCGCGGCGCAGTCATCCATGCGGCGCGCTTCCTGGGGGAATTCTACCCCCCAATCGCCAATTAGCCAATTGTTAATTATTTGCGCGCTGTTCTCTAATGTGTCAGAATATACCGGAGCGCTGGTTTGCACAGCTAGAACCAGCAAATGTTCAACGGCTTCCCGCAGGCTGAAACGGGCGATCATCGCCAGGTTGCGCCCATCGGGGCTCCAGGTCAAACTCTTCGCCTCCGCCAGGAGCATGAGATCGCTCGTCTGTTTGCTACCTATATCCAAAATAAACGCGCGCCCACGCCCGCCTTGCGGCGCTTGTACAAAGTAAGCCAGGCGCTGATTGTCGGGGGAAAAGGCGAGTTGTGTTATGCCCAGTTGACCGCTCAAAGTGTAATGGCGCTGCGCGGGAGCATTCAGGTCGAACCAGTGCAGGCGGGTTTCGGGGTCGTGGTCGGGCGACGGTAGATTGACGAAAGCCAGCCATTGTCCGTCGCTGGAGCGGTCACAGATCATCTGCCAGGGGTTGCCCATCACCACCCAATCGAGAAAATACCCGTCGGCAAATAATTCGACCAATGCTTGTTGCGCCTCCACATTATAGGTGAGCGGGAATTGAAAAGTTAGGCGTTTGTTGGATGGATCGAAACCTTTGGGCGGTTCGATCTGAGGCAATCTCTGTCGCGCCGCCTCGACCTGGATGGGCGGCGGAACGTCTTTCGGCGCTCCGCTGGCATCCTGCGCATAGCCGCCGCGCCAGGGGAGGCGTGTGTCCAGCAATTCCTGGGGAAAATCAACACTTAACTGTTGGTCGAGGCGCAGAGGAGAAACCGGTGTGGCGGGCAGAGATGTGACTTGAGGAAACCAGTTGGGATTCAGAGCGCGCATCCCCGGCTGCAGTTGCATTTCCGTCGGATAACGATTGACGGCGCGCAGCCTCTCAGGCGTGACGTTTAATTCAGCGGCCAGCAATTTGAGTGTGTCGCCGGTTTGGACAACCACATAGGGATCATTCAGGATATGGTTCGAAAATCGTCGCGGCGGCTGAGCGGTTGATTGATAAGCTGAGGAGGATTTGTCGGCGGGCGTGCTCGTCGCCGGAGATTGCAATATCGAGCGAGTGGGGACAGGCGTCTGCTCCGGCAGAAAAACGTTTGCCCCCCAAATGATGCCAGCGGCGAACAAGATGATGAACAGGATCATGGCAACCTCCATGACAGAGATCGCCTGTCGTTGCCAACGTCCTTTGCGCAGGGCGCGTCTGCCTATGCGCGCGGCGCGTTCGTTGAGCTGCTCTGGGGTAAAATCACGCCGCGGCCATCTTCTGCTTAAAGAGGCGCGGATCAACTTATCCCAATTGGAGGCGGATAGCAAGCCGTCAGCTTCGGTCAACGCAGTTCGAACCTTCTCACACGTACGTTCCAGCGCGGCCTGAATGTCCTCGATCTGGCGCTGGAGCAGTTCGGCCAGACCCTGCGCAGGCCAGCCATGTACATAATGCAGCAGCATAATCTGGCGGGCGATCTCATCCAGAGAGTCAATTGCCAGCCAGATCTCGGCATCCAACATCGTCTCTGGTGTTGAATAGCCCAGGTCCTTGGACGAACGGTGATGAGGCAGGGCAGCCTTGACCGCGCGCTGCAAGCTCAGACGTTTATATGAGGTTTCGCAGATTTTCAAAGCCAGACGCAACAACCAGATGCTGGCTTCGGTGTGTGTACGGTAAGCGTGCCGTTCGAGAATCGCGCGAGCAAAGATCTCATTTGTGGTATTTAAAGCCGCTGAACGATCGTCCAGTAAAGTAAATGCCAGGTAATAGATTTGCGGATAAAATTCTTGAACCAGGACTTCGAGGATAACCTCCGGCGGCGTTTGGCTGCTCTGTAGCAACCAGTTCAAGTCGGGAGCGTAATCTTGCGGCGGTTCTATACTCATGAGGGGCATTCTACCAGCTTGATCTATGCCAAAAATTAGCCCGTTCTCAGAATTCAGCAACCTTAACTGCATTTTGCGACAATCATCATCGAATGTTAACCGAAGCAAATGAACTGCTCTCGAAACAAGGTATACTATCTCAGCGAAATTGTGTGGAGTGATAATTCATCAATGATCCAAACAGAAAATCTAACCAAACGTTTTGGCTCGACGCTGGCGGTTAAGGGATTGAATCTAAGCATTGAACAGGGAGAGGTGTTTGGCTTTTTAGGTCCCAACGGGGCGGGCAAGACGACCACAGTGCGCATGCTCGCCAGCCTGATCTCCCCAACACAAGGCAGGGCGGTGGTGAATGGCTTTGAAGTGGGTCGGCAGGACGATCAAATCCGCCGTTCGGTGGGCGTGCTGACCGAGACGCCTGGCTTATACGACAACCTGAGCGCTGAATATAATCTGCGCATCTTTGCTGAATTGTATGAGGTGCGCGACCCGGCCGGGCAGGTGGAGAAGTATTTGCGTATGTTAGGGTTGTGGGAGCGGCGTTTTGAGCCGACTGCTACCTTTTCCAAAGGTATGAAACAGAAACTGGCGATTGCCAGGGCGTTGTTGCACGAGCCGAAGGTTTTATTCCTGGACGAACCTACAGCAGCGTTGGACCCGGAGTCGGCGCGCCTGGTGCGAGATTTCATTTCCGAGCTGCGCCGCGAGGGCCGAACCATTTTTCTTTGTACTCACAACCTGGATGAAGCTGACCGGTTGTGCGACCGAATCGCAGTCTTTAAGACCCGTTTATTGGTCGTAGATACGCCGGAGCGGCTGCGCCAACAGATGTTTGGGCGTAAGGTGGTATTTCACCTTCGCAACCTCGATGAAGCCATGCTCTCAAAAGTCTCGGAGCTGCCTTTTGTCTCTGAGGCTCGTATGGTGGATGGGCGCTTGCTGGTTACCCTGGATGATCCTGAGAAGCGCAATCCAGAAATTGTGCGTCAATTGGTGATGGAAGGCGCAGAGATCCAGTTTGTTGGCGAGCTGCGATATTCCTTAGAAGAGGTCTATTTACGTCTGGTGCGCAACGATGGCGCGCCTGCGACCTAGACTGCATTTGTTTTCAAACGGCGCATGGAAGAGAAAAAATATGAATAAGGTACGAACAATCATTCGCAAAGAGTGGGCAGAAGTATTTAGAAATCGCATGGTGTTGTTTTCGGTGGCTTTCTTGCCATTACTGATGGCTGCCATTCCTCTGGCGATTATATTTGCCAGCCGCGGGAGTATGACGACCGACCAATATGGCGAGATGCCGGCGCAAGTGGAAACCTTCTGCCCGGCGGAGCTGAGCGGCGGAGACTGCTTTCAGGTCTACATGGTCAGCCAGTTTATGTTGATGTTTATGATCCTGCCTCTGGCGATCCCCTCGACGATCTCGGCGTATTCGGTGATTGGTGAAAAGACCAGTCGAACGCTGGAGCCGTTGTTAGCTACTCCGATCACAACCTTAGAGCTTTTGGCTGGCAAGAGCCTGGCAGCCTTATTGCCGGCCATTGCAGCCACCTATATTTCGTTTGGCATTTTTAGCCTGGGGGCGTGGATCATGATCCCAAACCCGGCGGTCTTTGCGGCGATGATGGATGCCCGTTGGCTGATCGCGGTTTTCCTGGTGGGGCCGTTGCTGTCTCTGGTTTCGGTGAACGTGAGCATCATGATTTCATCACGCGTGACCGATCCGCGCGCGGCTGAGCAATTGACTGCCCTACTGGTCGTTCCTTTACTGGCGGTTTTCTTCGGCCAGTTTGCCGGCCTGTTTGTGATCAACCGTGAGCTGATCCTCTACGGGGCACTTTTTCTATTACTCATTGATGCGATTTTGATCTTCCTTTCCACCCAGATTTTCCAGCGTGAAACAATCCTGACGCGTTGGAAGTGAAGGGGGGTCTTGAAAGCGCCCCGCTTGCCCGATTCTGTATAGGCGGGAACCAGCAAGGGGCAGGAAACGTCTGTTTTTCGACATCGGTTGGAGTTTGACATGCGAAAGAATCTTTTATTTTTGCTGTGCGTCCTGAGCTTCTCATTCGCCGCGCAGGTTTTTGCCCAAGATGACGCAGAATTAAAATTGCGTTTATCGCGCACGTTTGGATATTCATCCGGCACAGGCGATATTCAGGGCGTCTTTACTCTCATCGTCTCGGGGCCAGAGGATCTGGTAAAGGTGACTTTTTATCTCGACGGCAAGGCAATCGGCGAGGCGACCCAACCACCTTTTGAACTGCGCTTTAGCACCGACAACTACCCATTCGGGGCGCACATGATCTCTGCTGTCGGCCTGACCTCAAGCGGGCGCGAGGTAAAGTCCAACGAGCTGCAGGTTCGATTTGTTACGGCAGAGGAGGGGTTTCAAGCCGGGATGCGGATTGCTCTGCCGTTGTTGGGCGTTGCTTTTGCCGCGGTGTTGTTTTCGTCTCTTATTACGATCATTGGAAGCGGGAAACTAAAGCAATTGCCCCTCGGCGCGCCGCGCCATTATGGCGCAGCGGGCGGAGCCATCTGCGTCCGCTGTGGACGACCCTTTCCCCGCCATTTCTTTTCGCCGAACATGCTGATCGGAAAATTAGAGAGATGCCCGTTTTGCGGCAAATGGGCGATTGTAGCCGCGGCGCCATTAGAGAGGCTGCGTGCGGCGGAACAAGCCGAATTGGAAGATGCCCAACCTGTCATAACCGGACCGCTTTCGGATGATGAAGCCATGCACAAGGAATTGGATGATTCGCGCTATATTGATTTATGAGCGTTCAACGACTGTATCTGTTTGCATTGCTATTGTTGCTGATCGGCATGGCGTGCAATTTTTCCCGCCCTAGGGCGACGCCGACCCAGGATGCGCGATCAACGCCTGAGGTTGTCGAGTCTGCACGCACACCCACATCCCCACCGACGATCATAGAGACGCCGCCGGTGACTCAAACGCTTTTGCCAGACACAGGGGATTTGACCGTGGTTTATACGCGGGACGGCGACCTGTGGCGCTGGCAGGGGGGAAAATTGCTTCAACTGACCAGGCGAGGCGAGGTTTATTTCCCACGTTTATCGCCGGATGGTCAAATTGCGGCTTTTTTGCGCCCTGCGGATAGCTTCCATGTCGAGCTTTGGGCGGTAAATATTGACGGTTCGGACGAACGGCGGCTGGTAGGCATTGCCGATTTAGATACCATCGGCGGCGGAGCGCGCGATCCCAATGCGACGGCTGTCAATCCTTCCCCCAGTTTCGCCTGGGTTGGGCAGAGTCATCGCCTGGCGTTCACCACCTATCAGGCTTTTCAAGGGCCAGGGGTGAGCCCATTGAATGACCTGCATCTGGTAGACGCAGATAGCGGCCGGATCATCAATCTGTTCCTGTCTGGTTGGGGCGGCGAATTCGTCTTTTCGCCGGATGGTCAACAGATAGCTATCTCCCAGCCAGATAAAATCATTCTGGCCGATGCGAATGGCGACAACTATCGGATAGCGATGACCTATTCGCCTGTGATAACCTATAGCGAATATCGTTATTACGCCAGGCCGGTCTGGTCGCCAGACGGAAAATTTCTGCGTGTCGCTGTGCCGCCAGCGGATCCATTGGCTCGGCCGGCGCAGCCCACCACGCTGTGGAAACTGCCGTTGGATGGCGGGCAAGCTGTTCAGGAGGGCAGCATTTTCAGTGTACCCTTCATGGATGAGCCGTTATATTACTCGCCTGACCTGCAACGCGTGGCGCTGATTCGTGAGTCAATTCAGGATGGCGTAACCTTGCGCGAATTGCACCTGGCGGCGTATGATGGCAACGGCGATTGGAACTACGTCCGCGGGCCAATGCTGCGCTTTGCGGGTTGGTCGCCGGACGGGCGGCGCTTCATCTACATCTTAGGTGAAGAGCAGGAAATGTTCCTCGGCAGCCTGGATCGCGCGCCGCAGCCCTTGGGCGAACTGCATTATGGTTTGATCAATCTGCGCTGGATGGATGATCAACGCCTGCTGTATGCCATCCAGCGCAATCAGGCGTTTGATCTTGTGCTGCTGGACTTGGACGACGGCGCGCTGACGTTGGATACCATCGCCGGCGCGCCGCCAGGTTATGATTTCTTTCGCCGATAAACGAAGCTATTCGCTGGCGTTTCGAGAATTCACGGCTCGTTGCCAGTAGCCACCGGTCGGCTGCGATCGGCAATCCACTCGCTCCATGAACCCGGATAGAATTTGGCGCCTCTCAGGCCGGCCAGTTCCATCGCCAGGAGGCTGTGAATGGAAGTGACGCCAGAACCGCAATAAAAGACCACATTTTGGGGAGGGATGTCGCCAATCAGGGCCTGATAATGCGCCCGCAATTCCTCCGCGGGACGGAAAGTCCCCTGCTCAGACAGGTTATCGGTATAAGGGGCATTGCGCGCGCCGGGGATATGGCCTGCTACCGGATCTATGGGTTCGATTTCGCCGCGGTAGCGCTCTGGGGCGCGCACGTCAAACAAACGGTAGGCCGGGTCAAGGCGTAGGCGATCCACTTCGTCAATTAGAGCGTAGCCGCCTGACTGCGGTCGGGCGGGAAAAGTTGCTGGAGGTCGCGTTTCGATCCCGCCTCGCACGGGGCGATCCTCTTCCAGCCATTTCTGCCAACCGCCGTCCAGCACAGCCACCGCGTCGTGCCCCAGCCAGCGAAGCATCCACCAAACGCGCACCGCTGCCAGCGATCCGCCCTGGTCATCGTAGGCGACAACCTGCATGTCTGGGCGGATGCCCATTTTCCCGAAGCGGTGTGCGGCTTCTTCAGGCGTGGGTAGTGGGTGGCGGCCAGTTCGCCCTGGGATCACGGGTGCTGAAAGATCGCGATCCAGATGAGCATAGATTGCGCCTGGTATATGCGCCCGTTGATAATGTTCTTGTTTTTCGTCAGGTCGAGAAAGCACAAAACGGCTATCTACAATCAGCCAATCTGGATCGTCTAAATGGGCAGCTAACTCGTCCGTGGAAATCAGCAGGGTGTAAGCCATGATCTTTTCTCCGTGTTTATTGTTTTCACGATTATACTTCGGGAATACTGCTTTACCGTTATCGGGGTCTATGAGATAATCTTTGATACCGGTGTTGGCGTGTGATCTTGAAAATGAATAGCGCAGGCTGGTGTTCTATATTGACCTCGGTTTTTATTGATTGAAGGTAAAAGATGAGCGACACGCCGTCCTCGGGCTTGCCCGCCTCCGAAAGCCGTGAAACCAGCGAGCGACTGGCGCTGTTATATGCCTTGTCGCAGACGTTTAACTCGTCCATAGACCTGGATGAAGTCCTCAACCGGGTGATGGATGAAGTGATTGTAATCACCCGCGCAGAGCGGGGATTTATGATGCTGTACGACGAAAACGGCCATTTAACTTTTTCTGTGGCGCGGGGTATGGATCAGCATATCATCCATGATCCACAATTCCAGATTTCGTTGAGCGTTGTAGAAAAGGTGGCGCGTAGCGGGCAAGCGGTCATCGCCAGCGATGCTCAACTTGATCCGCGTTTCAATATGAGTCAAAGCGTGCGTCTGTTGGGTTTGCGCTCGATCCTGTGCGTTCCGCTGCGTCTCAAGGAGCGTTCGCTGGGTGCAATTTTTGTGGATCACCGCGTCCAGGCGGGGATCTTCGCTCAGGCAGATCTGGACTTGCTCAATGCAGTTGCCAACAGCGCGGCGACGGCAATAGAGAATGCTCGTTTGTATAAAATCGCGGTGGAAAAAACCCGCCTGGAACATGAGCTGCAGATGGCTCGTCAGGTGCAGGCCAGCCTGCTGCCGACAGAAACCCCGCAATTGCCCGGCTGGGAGTTCGTCGCCCACTGGATGCCGGCGCGCCAGGTGGCAGGCGATTATTTTGATTTCATCCTGGAACCAAATGGTCAACTTGGGATGGTGGTGGCGGATGTCTCGGATAAAGGCATGCCGGCGGCTTTGTTCATGGCGTTGACGCGCAGCATTGTGCGCGCCAGCCTGGACGCGATGCTTTCGCCGCGAGAGAGGATCCAGCGCGCCAATCGCCTGATCTGCGCCGACGCACAGAGCGGAATGTTTGTGACCTTGTTCTATGCCTGCCTGGATGCAACCAGGAACCAATTGACCTATGTCAACGGTGGTCATAACCCGCCGCTGTTTTTCCGCATGGGGAAACGAGCCGGACAGGGAGCTTTGTCTCGCCTGGCGCGCACGGGTATGGCTCTGGGCGTTGACGCCGAAGCCAGCTACGAGGAGCGCACCTTAGATCTGAACCCAGGCGACTTTCTGGTGCTTTACACGGATGGCGTAACCGATGCTTTGAACGCCAACGGCCAAAGCTTTGATATGGATCGTTTGGAGCGCGTGGCGCTGGAAAACCGCGACCGTTCTGCAGCGGAGATCAGTGCTGCCTTAGAGAACGCCATTCAAGTATTTATCGGCGACGCGCCTCTCTTCGACGACATCACTTTGTTGATTGCGCGGCGCACGATTTAAATACGCCTGGTCTGGCGGCGCTCGCCAGTTGAGGCGACTGGATCATGGAGTGAAGATGAAACATAATCATACGGATCGTCCACCTGTTATCATGGAATTTCATATTGCGCGCCGGGCGCGCGAGACCTACCAGTTCGATGAAACGCTCTACACCAGCAGCGGCAACGTCGTCTTTGCCGATCTGCAAGCCGCGCGCCTGTTCGCCCAAAAGATGAACGCCAGGCGCGATCTGGCGAAACACCCTGAACAAGTGGTTCGCGCTGGGGAAATCAACGCCATGGGCTTGATAGACGAGATCTTGCATCAGGTGGTCGAGGAATATCGCCGCCAGCGCAACCCGCGCGCCCTGGAGCAGGCTGTTTCCTGGTTAGAGGAGCAATTCAGCAGGGCGGAACTGGATGAGGCTTTGTTGCAATTTATCAATGAATTTCCGCCAATGCCAGTTTATCGCGGCCAGCTTGCTCCCCAGGCTTACTTGCAGGCGTCATCTGTGCGCCCAGACGGCGCCCTGGTTTCCAACCGCCAGATTGCTTTGGAAGAAATGCTTATGCTTTGGCTGGCAAATGAAAACCCGGCCTTCCAACCTTATCTGGAATTATTTGACGATGCAGATCTGGAACGTCAAACGATTTACCGGCGCATTTTTCCTGCGTTGCGTCAATTCTTTGATACTCAGCCGCCCTTCGGCCCAGATAACCAGAATTTGATGGATATGCTGCGCGCCCCAGCGCTTTACCATCCGGTTTCATTGGCTGCCCAGTTGGAGTTTATCCGGTCACGTTGGGGCGGTATGCTTTCTTTCATCCTGGTGCGTTTGCTGAGCGGTCTGGATTTGATTAAAGAGGAAACCAGGCCGATCTTCGCTCCCGGCGGACCTGGTCCTGCACTGGTCTATGAATATGGGGGTGAAGAATATCTTTATGAGCCGGAACGGTTCAGCACGGATCTGGACTGGATGCCTAACCTGGTGCTGCTGGCGAAAAACACCTATGTCTGGCTGGATCAGCTCTCGCGCAAATATCATCGTCCCATTCAGCGCCTGGATCAGGTGCCAGAAGAAGAATTGGCGCTGCTGGCGCGTTGGGGTTTTACTGGATTGTGGCTTATTGGGCTGTGGGAGCGCAGCCCGGCCTCTCAGAAGATCAAACAACTGCGCGGCAACCCGGAAGCTGTGGCATCCGCTTATTCCTTGTTCAGCTACGATATTGCTGCCGATCTGGGCGGCGAGGCGGCGTATCAGGTGTTGCGCGAGCGCGCCTGGCGACATGGCATCCGTTTGGCGTCTGACATGGTGCCCAATCACATGGGCATTGACTCGCGCTGGGTGATGGAACATCCAGATTGGTTCATCCAGCTTCCCTACAGCCCCTTCCCTACTTATAGCTTCAATGGCCCCAATCTCTCCTGGAACGATCGGGTGGGTATTTTCCTGGAAGATCATTATTACGATAACACTGATGCGGCGGTTGTGTTCAAGCGGGTGGATTTTTGGAGCGGGGAAGAGCGCTATATTTATCACGGCAATGATGGCACTTCAATGCCCTGGAATGACACCGCGCAGCTCAACTACTTGTTGCCTGAAGTGCGCGAAGCGGTGATCCAAACTATTCTGCATGTGGCGCGCAAATTCCCTATTATTCGTTTCGACGCCGCTATGACGCTGGCGAAGCGGCACTTTCAGCGCTTGTGGTTCCCCGAACCCGGCAGCGGCGGCGACATCCCCAGCCGCGCCGGCATGGGAATGACCAAGGAGCAATTCGATCAGGCTTTCCCGGAGGAGTTCTGGCGCATGGTGGTGGATCGAGTGGCGCAGGAAGCACCGGATACCCTGCTGCTGGCTGAAGCCTTCTGGCTGATGGAAGGTTACTTTGTGCGAACCCTGGGCATGCACCGCGTGTATAACAGCGCCTTTATGAATATGCTGCGCGATGAAAAGAACCAGGAGTACCGCCTGGTGATGAAAAATACTCTGGAATTCGACCCCGAAATCCTAAAGCGTTTTGTCAACTTCATGAACAACCCGGATGAACGCACGGCAGTGGATCAGTTTGGCAAGGGAGATAAATATTTCGGCGTATGCACCTTGCTGGCAACGTTGCCTGGCCTGCCGATGTTTGGACATGGGCAGGTGGAAGGCTTTGTAGAAAAGTATGGGATGGAGTTCCGCTATCCCAAATGGCACGAGCAACCCGATGAAGATCTGGTGCGGCGACATGAGCAGATCATATTCCCTCTGTTGCGGCGCAGACACCTTTTTGCCGATGTGCGCGAGTTTCTGCTCTATGATGTGTACACGCCAGAGGGATACGTCAACGAGGACGTCTTCGCTTATTCCAATCACTTCGGCAACGAGGCAGCGTTGGTGGTGTACCACAATCGTTATGCTGAAGCGCGCGGTTGGATCCACACTTCTGCAGCTTATGCTGTGAAAACCGGCCAGGGGGACGAGAAGTCTCTGGTGCAACGCACGCTGGCTCAAGGGCTGGGGCTGCGCGATGAGTCTGGCGTGTTCACCATCTTTCGCGACCATGTCGCCGGGCTGGAATACATCCGCAGCAACCAGGAGCTGTGCCAGAAGGGTTTGTATGTCGAACTCGGAGCATATCATTGCCGCGTTTATTTGGATTTTCGTCAGGTGGAGGATAGCCCACAAGGTCTATATGGCCGGTTGGCGTGGGAGTTGCAAGGGCGCGGGGTGCCCAGCATAGAGGAAGCTCTGCGGGAGATGGTTTTGCAGCCCGTGCTTTATCCCTTCCGCGAATTGATTAACCCGGGGATGTTGGGCTGGCTAATCCAAAATCGGGTGGATGCAGAAGCCTATGATCCAGCTAACTATCGCATGGCGTTGGATGAAGTAGAGCGCAAATCCAGGGCATTACTGGAAGCCTTACGGAATGAAATCAACCAGGCAGCAGGAGTCGAGGCGGCTGAGATTAAACCGCTGGGAGAGGTTGCTGCGGAGGCGCTGACTGTCAGTGCATCAGGTGCAGAGTCCCCTCAGCGTATTCCACAGGAGGTGGTGGAATCTATCGCGCAGCAAATCCGCCGCTCAGTAGATGCTGTGTTGAGCATCGCCTCACTAAGCGCCGAACGCGCTGGCCGACCCAAAGAGGTGCAACAAGCGGTGAAATATTTGTTGGATGGCCCTCAGGTAACCAGCTCATTGCGCAGCGGCGCTCCGCCAATTTGGGGCGTTTTACTCAGCAGCCTGCTGGTAAGCTCGCTGGGGCGGCTGGCGGGGCAGGAAGGCGCCGTCGAGCGCAGCCGCAGTTGGCTGGACGAATGGCTATTCGCCAAGCAAATCGCCGCCGCGCTGGGCGAGATGGGGGTGGACAAAGCTGCTGTCAGCCGGGCGATGGCGATCGTCCGGTTTCTGGTTGGTCAACAGGATTGGTTTGATGCGCAGGCTGACGCCGCTCTCCTGGCGCGCCGGTTACTGCAAACCTGGTCGAAAGACGACGACGCTCGCCGCTGCCTGTTGGTGCATTCTTTCGAAGGGGCCGAATGGTTCAACAAGGAAGCGTTTGAGGAGTTAGCCTGGTGGAGCTTTATCTGGCTGGCAGTGCGCTTGCTCTCGGAGGGATTGGAAGGCAAGCGACTTGAGAATGCTTTGCGCTTGGGCTACAACGTTGTGCTGTCGCTGCTGGAAGCGGAACAACAATCGGGCTACCAGATGGAAAAATTGTTGGCTCTATAGGCGTGAAGCTGACGGTTGACTTACGAACGTGCGAAAGCAGCCTCGAACACCTGTGCGGCGCTTAGACCGGTGCGGGCGCTGGAAATCTGGCGCAGCGCCATGAGCATTTCTGCGGCCAAATCAACCCCCGTGGCCTGTTGTGTCAGCGCTGCGGCATGGGCGGCATAAGCCACATTGTTCTTCGGTTCGATGCGGTCGAAGTCTTCGAAAAACCAGCCGCAGGAGGTGAACATCCGTTGGCGTTCAAATTGCGCCTGCAACAGCAGATCGACGCGGCGCAATTGCTGGCTGGTCAGTGTTTTGTCGGTTTCCTCGCCGAGAAGCGCTGTCAAAGTCATCTCTCCCAGGCGGACGTGGATATAACGAGCGCGCAGCCGCCAGGGGTCGCGCACAAGCGTACAAATTTCATCCAGGTAGAGCTGGTCAATCTGGCTGGCCAGAAGATCGAACGCCTGCCGCAGGCGTTGTTTCCATTTTGGATCCCCAGGGGTGCAAGCACACTCGCCTGTCCAGCGTCCAACGCCGTGATGACAGCTCCACGAGGTGTTATCCTGGATGCGCGCCACGCGGCGCGGTGGGTGTTCTTTCAGCCACAACGCTGGATAGGTAGCTTGCAAGCCGAGCGAGCTGGACGCTCCGTTGACCAAATGCGCCAGGAAACGATCACGCAGCGATTGGTGATGACCATAAAGTTCCCCATCGGAAGCGATGAGCAACAATTGCGCCTCGCCGCTGCGTGCTTTTTGTATATCAAAAACGGGGTGCAGGATCTCCTGGGCAAAACGATCGGCGTTGATTGTGGCGTGTGGATCGAAGCTCACCCGTCCGCTTAATTCGCGCTGATAGAAAAAGACCGTGATCTTCCGCCCATGCGCCAGGTGAACGATATACGGTTCGCCAGGGTCAATGTCGCCGCCTTCAGCCTGCCAGGGCGCAAGAATTGTAAACTCTATCCCCATGCGGGCTAGAATATCCAGGGTTTCATTGTCTGCGGCGGTTTCGGGTAGCCAGATGCCCTGTGGTTTGCGCCTGAAACGATGTTCGAAATCTGCGATCCCCCAATAGACCTGTGTGGCTTTGTCAGGATTTGTACCTAATGGCAGGATGGTATGGTGATAGGCTTGAGCCAGGGCGTTGCCCACGCCGTAATGCTTTAGATTGGCGCGGTCTTGTTCCAGGATTTGTTGATAGGTGACCGGATGACGGGATTGAAGCCAGGAGATCAGCGTTGGTCCAATATTAAAGCTGATGCGCTCAAAGTTGCGCAATTGCGCATTCGGTCGGTAGCATTCGGCGTGAATGCGCTCGTTCCAGTTTAGATAGGGCGCCGCGCTGCTCTCAACCGGAATTTCACCGGTGAATGGATCTTCGCGCGGCGGTTGATAGAAATGTGCGTGAATACTGAAGGCTGTCGTGTGGTGTGTTGCGCACATAGATGATTGCACAAATAATTTTATCCGCTTTAGGTTGCTTTGCCAAGACCGAACTGCAAGGATAGATAATCGTTTATCTATCGTGCAATTTGCTGATTCGTGTTTATGTCCTGGCGAATGTTTCCAATAGAGGGCTTTTGTTTGATAGAATCGGAGCAGCCCAGCTATTCCAACGCGGCGTTTATGGTATGTTTTCAGCAGCCTCAGTATGCTGACCCTTTTGAATTAGATAGGAAGGAGCCAAAAAATGACGGATCATAACGACCTGAAATTCAAGATCGCCATTGCCGCCTCAGTCGCTGAAGTGTACAGCGCCTTTATCAGCGCTTCGGCATTGACAGAGTGGCTTTGCGATGTGGCGCAGGTTGACGCTTATGAAGGCGGACGACTTTATCTGTGGTGGTCGAGCGGTTATTACGCCAACGGCGAGTTCATCGAAGTGCGGTCAGACGAACGACTGGTCTTTTCCTGGCATGGCCGCGGCGAGCCAGGCGCCACGCAGGTGAAGATTATCATCAAGCCCGATGAGCAGGGTGCCCGTCTGAGCCTGTTGCATCAGGGCATTGGCGGTGGAAAAGTGTGGTTCCAGGCGCGTAAGGCTATTCGCAAAGGCTGGCGCCAGGCGCTGGAAAACCTGAAATCGGTGTTAGAAACTGGCCGCGACCTGCGTCTGTTGCGCCGACCGGTGTTGGGGGTGAGCGGGTTGGACGAACTCACGCCAGAGCAGGCCTCGTTGTTGGGTTTGCCGGTACAGGCGGGGCTGCGCTTGCACGGCGTCTTGGAAGGTCAGGGAGCGCAGTTGGCTGGTTTGCAAAAAGATGATATTATCGTGAAAGTTGCTGGTCGTAAAGTCGCCGGGCTGAATGACCTGCAAGCCGTTTTGCAACAGCATGAAGCGGGCGACAAGGTAAAAGTTTGGTTTTACCGCGGCGACGAACGACAAAGTGTAAAGCTGGTCTTATCTTCGCGGCCTTTGCCTGAAATCCCTGAAACGGCAGCCGAGCTGGCTGACCAGATGCGCGAGATTTACCACAGGCTGGAAGAAGAACTGAATAATGCGCTGGAAGGAACATCAGAAGAAGGCGCCGATTTCAGGAGTACCCCCGGCGAATGGACGGTGAAAGAGACTTTGGCGCACCTCATTGCTGCCGAACGCGATGCCCATGCCTGGATCGCCCGCTTTCTGGATGGACACGAGGCTGAGTTATGGTTTCCCACCCCCCATATATCGCGATTATCGGCTACCGTTAAGACGTTCTCGACCTTGAAAGCCTTGCGCGACGAGTTGCGTCGCAACCAGGCGGAGACAGTGGCGTTGTTGGCGGGTTTGCCGCCAGAGTTTGTCGCCAGAAAACGCAGTTACTGGCGGCTGGGGTATGGTTTGCTGAATCTGCCCGCTCACTTCCGCGATCATGTGCAGTATATAGGTTCGCTGTTAAAGATGGGGCGTGAACAATATCCCCTTGCAGAAGAGGTTGCGACTCAAACCAGTCCGCTATTGGATATTGAGGTTGGTTCAACAGATTGATGGATTGAACAAGAGTTAGCCGATGTTCAGGCGTTATCGTTTTGAAAGGAGGAGGGTAAGATGAAAATTCGTGCTGTGATTTTAGCTGGCGGCGAGGGGTCTCGTCTGGGCGTATTGACAGCCAAGCGCACCAAACCCGCGGTTCCTTTCGCCGGGAAGTACCGCATCATTGATTTTACCTTGTCAAACTGCGTCAATTCGGGCATTTTTGATGTCATGATTCTGGTGCAATATCGTCCGCATTCATTGGTGGAGCATATTGGTTCGGGTGTGCCCTGGGATCTGGACCGCAATTTTACCGGCGGCGTCAGCATTCACACCCCCTACAAAGCACGCGGCAGTTCTGATTGGTATCTGGGCACGGCGGACGCGGTGCAGCAAAACTTTTTATTCATCAAACGCGGGTTGCCGGATTTGGTGCTGATCCTCTCTGGGGATCACATTTACCGCATGGATTACCGACGGTTGATCGAAGAACATCTGCGCCGTCAGGCGGATTTGACCATTGCGGCGATCCGCGTCCCCCTGGAAGAAGCCTCACGTTTTGGCATCTTGGGGATCAATGATGATTTAGCAGTAACCTCCTTTGTAGAAAAACCCGAAAACCCGCCTTCTGATCTGGCAAACATGGGAGTCTATCTTTTCGATACACGCGTCCTCGATCGCGCCTTATGGGAAGACCACACCCGGTCCGATTCCTCCCACGATTTTGGTAAGGACATTTTGCCGCGTTTGGTGGCTGAGGGCAAACGGGTGTTTGCTTTCCCCTACGAGGAATATTGGGTGGATGTGGGCACCGTTGATTCTTACTGGAAAGCGCACATGGATTTGCTGGCAAACCCACCGCCGATAGATTTAAACGACCGTTCCTGGATCATACACACCCGCACCGAAGAACGCCCGCCGGTGCGCTTCGCCAGTGGAGCGATGGTAATGGATAGCATGATCACCGATGGATGTGTTCTGTCCCCTGGTTCAATGGTGGAACGCAGCGTGATTTCGCCCGGCGTACAGATTGGCCCTGGGGCGGTGGTGCGCGAATCGGTGATCCTGACCGACGCGATCATCGAAGCTGAAGCGGTGGTAGAACACGCCATCATTGATAAGAAGGTTGTCATCGGCGAAAAAGCCCGCGTTGGGGCGCGTCGCGCCGGCATAACGCCTATCATCACTACAGTTGGGAAAAACAGCCGTATCCCTGGGGGCATGATCGTCGAACCTGGCGCAGTGATCGGCACCGACGTCTGCCCAGAAGATTATTCGTCTCAGATCGTTCGCGGCGGCGCGATTGTTCAAACCAAGCGTCTTCCTTATGAATTATAACCATCGAGGCCAAAAATGACATTCGCTCGTTCGTCCGGCATCTTGCTGCATCCAACCAGTCTGCCTGGGCCTTATGGAATAGGCGATATTGGACCTCAAGCATGCTCCTGGGTAGATTTTCTATCCGCCGCTGGCTGCTCGCTGTGGCAGGTGCTGCCGCTGGGACCCACCGGTTACGGCGACTCGCCGTACCAGAGTTTCTCGGCTTTCGCCGGCAACCCCTACCTGGTCAGCCCTGAGGCGCTGATCGAGGATGGCTTGCTCACGCGCGGCGATCTGACTGATCAGCCAGATTTCCCCGCCAATCGAGTGGATTTCGGCGCGCTCATTCCCTGGAAGCTTGCCGTGTTGGATCGCGCTTATCAGCACTTCAGCCGCGCAAACGATCACCCACTACGTGAGGCGTTCGAGGTTTTTCGCGGTACCCAGGCTGCCTGGCTGGAGGATTTCGCCCTGTTTATGGCTTTAAAAGAGACTCATCTGGGCAGACCCTGGACAGATTGGGAGCCGCCGTTGCGCGATCGTCGCCCAGAAGCTTTGGCGACGCTGCGCAACCAATATGCGTCTGCCGTTGAACGCCACGCTTTCCGACAATTTCTCTTCTTCCGCCAGTGGAATGCTTTGCGCCAATATGCGCATGACAAAGGTATTTCGATTATTGGCGATGTGCCCATTTTTGTCGCTCACGACAGCTCCGATGTGTGGGCGCATCCCGAGCTTTTTTATTTGGATGAGCGCGGTAATCCGTTGTTCGTGGCCGGTGTGCCGCCAGATTATTTTTCGCCTACCGGTCAACTGTGGGGTAATCCTTTATATCGCTGGGATGTACATCAAGCCTCCGGCTATCGGTGGTGGATTGACCGACTTAAAGCGACACTTTCTCTGGTGGATATTGTGCGGTTGGATCATTTCCGCGGTTTTTGTGCTTATTGGGAAGTGCCCGCGGAAGCCAAAACCGCAGAAAAAGGGCGTTGGGCGCCTGCCCCAGGGATGGACTTCTTCCAAACGCTGCACAAATCGTTGGGCGAGCTGCCCATTATCGCTGAGGACCTGGGAGTGATTACGCCGGATGTAGTTGAGCTGCGTGAAACTTTTCACCTGCCAGGGATGAAAATCCTGCAATTTGCCTTTGGCGGTGGGCCGAAGGACCCCTTCTTGCCCCATAATTATCCGGTAAATTGTGTGGTTTACACAGGCACCCATGATAACGATACAGCGCTGGGCTGGTATCAACGTGTTGGAGAAGAGGAGGTGGACTTCTACCGGCGTTATATGGACCGGGACGGAACGAACGTCGCCTGGGATCTGATCCGTGGTTGCTGGTCATCGGTGGCTGTCTTTGCGTTGGCGCCTATGCAGGATTTTCTGAATCTGGACAATACGGCACGCATGAACTATCCAGGTAACCCCAGCGGCAATTGGAGCTGGCGAATGAGCAGCGACGCAACCAGCGAGGAGCTTTGCAAACGTATTCGCGAGCTAAACTATCTATATGACCGTGAAAATCTTACCACCCTCTTGGTTGAAGCTCAAGCCGACGAAGAAGCAATGAAAGCTCATAACACAAATCTTTCCGAGGAAAACTGGAATGACTGATCTGCGTATTCAGAAAATGGCGCAAGTGTTGGTGCATTATTCGCTCGATTTGCAGCCCGGCGATGAATTCGCTCTTGTTACCACCCCGCTGGCCGATGAGCTGAATCTGGCTATATGCGAAGAAGCCATACGTGCTGGTGCAAATGTCTTTGTCCAAAATCAGCTCTTGGGCTTTGATGAGATCTTTTATCAGTATGCCAGCGAAGCCCAGCTCGAATATATCTCTCCGCTGAGGCGGTATATCGTGGAAAATTTCAACGCCATGTTGAACCTGGAAGCAGAGCGCAATACGCGTGAGTTGAGCCAGATAGATCCCGAACGCCTGGCGCGACGACGGCGGGCGAACGCCGGAATTTTCAAACGCATGTTAGAACGCATGGCTAACCAGGAGTTGAAGTGGTGTTACACCCTTTACCCAACACCCGCGCTTGCCCAAGAGGCGGATATGAGCCTGCGGAATTACCAGGATTTTGTATATCGCGCCTGTATGCTCGATTTGCCCGACCCGGTGGCGGCCTGGCGGGAGGAAGACGCGCATCAGAAACGTTTAATCGAGTGGCTGAAAGGGCGAGATGAAATCTTGCTTCAGGGCAAAGATGTGGATTTGAAGTTATCTATTCGCGGGCGCACTTTTCTTGGCGCTGCGGGAAAATTGAATTTTCCGGATGGCGAAATCTATACGTCGCCGGTGGAAGATTCCGTCAACGGCTGGGTTCGCTTCGCCTATCCGGCCATCTTCGAGGGGCGTGAAGTGATTGATGTTGAGTTGTGGTTCGAAGGCGGCAAGATTGTCAAAGAAAAGGCTGCCAAAGGGCAAGATTTGCTCACTGCTCTCTTGAATACGGATGCCGGAGCGCGTTATCTGGGCGAGTTGGGAATCGGCACGAATTATCAAATCCAGCGTTTTTCGAAGAATATGCTCTTCGACGAAAAGCTGGGCGGCACCATCCATCTGGCGGTAGGTCTGGGATTCCCAGAGGTGGGTGGCAAGAATGAATCCGGCTTGCATTGGGACATGCTCTGTGATATGACAGAAAGCCAGATGAGCGCAGATGGAGAAGTGTTCTATCGCGACGGGAAATTTACATTATAAGCAGCTTGCTTGACCTTTATTGCTCTGGTTTGACTGTGATCATTTGCGCGCGGTGATGACCAGATTGCTGCTGGCGGAGGCGTTGAATTCATCACCGGCCAGGCTGCCATAGCTGCGCGCCTCACGAAAACCGGCGTTTGTCAGCGCGTCAAGCAGTTCCCTTTGCTGCAAAGGATGCAGGCGGGTGGAGGCGACGGTTTGTGTCCAGCCGGCGTCGTCGGCGCGGCGCAGTGTGAGAATATTGAAATCAATCAACCCGTCAGATGCAAAGTCGTAAAAGCGGATGAACAGGGTCTCGGCTGTACCTGAGCGATGCGCTTGCGGTTCCATCCATCGTTCGCGGAGCGCCATTACCCGGTCGAAATTGCGGTTTTGCACCAGCAGCAGCCCGCCAGGTCGCAAACAGGCGGCGAAGTCGCGTAGCGTTGCTGCCAAGTCGCTGGGGGTGAGCGCATGGGGGAGCGAATTGCCCAGGCAAAGCAGCGCATCCCAAGCCTCTGCTCCAAATACTTCGGCTAGCTTGCCAAAACCAGCGGCCTCGAAACGCGCTGCGACGCCAGCATCGGCAGCGTTTTGGCGGGCGCGAGCGATCATCTTTGGACTGAGGTCCGCGCCTGCTGCCTGGAAGCCCTCCCTTGCCAGTGCAATCACATGCATCCCAGTACCGCAGGCAGCGTCTAAGACCCGTAAGGATGATCTGTCTCCGAGCTGCTGAAGTTGAGACAAAATGAAAGGCATTTCCGCTGCGAGGCGGTTATCCCAGTTGACAAAATGGTCGTAATCTTCGCTAAACGCATCGTACATGGCACCTCTCGGTTCGCTTAGGAAGTGTATTGTAATGACTGTGAAAGCCGTCGCTTCGCTGAGAAGGGATTTCACTCAGCGGAATGATTGGAGACGCGCGGCTGAGTATCTCGATCAATTTCCAATTGCTGTAAAATGCGCGCTGCTGCTTTCGAGGGTATGATCTGAGAGCCATATCGGTTCGCCAGCACTTGTGTAAGCTTCGCTCCAAACAGGATGATTTGCATCGAATAATATACCCATACCAACAGAAGGAATACCGAGCTGGCGGCGCCGTAAACGCTATAGAGGTTGACGTTGCCCAGGTAGAGGCCGAGAAGAAAACCCCCAATGGTAAACAACAATGAAGTCGTAGCCGATCCCAACAAAACGTCCCGCCAGGCGACGCGCGCATCCGGCAATAGTTTGAAAATCACTGCGAAAAGCAGCGTGAAACCCACTACGGTCAACCCAAAATCCGCGCGGGGCAGCTTGCTGATGAACTCTGATTGAGCAGGCGCAAGCATTTGATTCAAAGAAACCAGCAGCGTGCTGAGGATCATCAACCCTAAAATCATCAGGATCACAACAAATACCATCAAGAAGGATAAAAAGTGCGTGCGGACAGTGACGAACAGACCTTTTTGTGGATGGGGCGCAATACCCCACAGGATGTTGATGGCGCGTTTGAGCTGCACAAACATCATGGACGCGCCGACCAGCATGACGATAGAACTGATGATTGCTGCTCGACCATTCCGTTGAACCAGGTGGTTGTTTTGCAGGATTGTCTCAACCGCCTGAGCGGCTGATGGCCCAATCATGATGGCGACTTCTTGCACCAGGCGCTGGATGACTGCGCTTTCGCTGAAGACCAGACCACTCACCGAGACGGCGGCGACCAGCAGCGGTGTCAGCGAAAAAATGGTGTAGTAGGAGAGAGCAGCCGCCAGCAGCGTTGCATTTGACCGTAGCCACCCCAGATAAGTCTCTTTAAGGATTTCGAACAATTCTCTTAAAATTTTATTTCGAAATATTGCATGAAAAGTATGCATAATGTAGTTATTGTAACGCAAAGTGAATAGAAAAAAACCTAAAAATCCGCAAGGCGCGTGCAGTCGCTCTTTGCTCGGCTTGTGAAAAATAATGCGCTATGTTATGATGTTCCCGCCCAAATGCGAAATTTGAGAGGAATTGAATGGTCAAGCGAATGATCGTCCTGGCTGGCAATATCGGCGTCGGTAAGACCTCCTTAACGGAGCGGCTCGGCGCACGGATGGGCTGGTACACAGCCTTTGAATCCGTTGCCGATAATCCCTATCTGGCCGACTTTTACAACGACATGCGCTCTTGGGCTTTCCACTTGCAGGTCTTCTTCCTGGGCCATCGCGCACAACAGTATCTGGAACTGGCTGAGTCCCCGCAGTCGGCCATTTTGGATCGCAGCATCTACGAGGATGCATATATCTTCGCCCGCGCTTTGCACCACATGGGAAATTTGAGCGAGCGCGATTATCTGTCTTATCGCACGGTGTTTGAATTGGTGGTTTCTCGTCTGCCGCCGCCTGATTTGCTCATTCATCTTCGAGCGCCAGTAGCGGTGCTGATGGAACGCATTCGTCGTCGAGGCCGGGCGATTGAGAGCGGCATCACACTGGAGTATCTCAGCCTGCTCGAATCTTTTTATGATGATTGGATGCGCAGCTTTGATGTTTGCCCGGTGTTGACCATTCGCACCGATGACCTGGATTTCGTCCACGAGTCGCGTCATCTGGATATCGTGGTCGAGCGCATTCAAGATAAGCTCGCTGGACGCGAAGAGCTGGTATTCAAATAACGAATCTGGATCATAAGAGGCTCGATCACTCGGCGCTCCTGATAAGGTTATTCAGGTAGCGCTTTTTGTTTTATTCATTAACAGGGGAAGATTTTACAGTGTTTTTACACTCTGTTGTGAGACGTTTTACTCAAGGGGGATATGCTTGAAATAAGCTCAAGATCAACCAACGAATCAAGCGAGCGTAAAATGCTTGTAAGGCATCGCTGACCCAGGTTGATCGTTCGAATGAAGAGAATAACAGCATCACTATGGAGGTAGTTTAAGATGACTAGGAAAATAGCAATTCCAATGGTCGCAGCAATGCTGATCGCCTTGTTAATTGGCGCATGGGCGTTCAGCGACGCCAGCGCCCAGGGCGGCAGCCCATTGGCCAAACTGCGGCGCGGCCGGGGCGTCCTGGGGCAGGTGACTGCGGTGGCGGATAGCCAGTTCACGCTTCAGACTCGCCAGGGCGGAACCAGGGATTTCCTGGTGGATGAAAACACCCGCTTTCGCAGTCGGGAAGAGGCGGATCTGAGCCTGGAAGACCTGGAAGTGGGCAGATGGGTGGAGGTGTTCGCCGCGCCTGCGCCCAATGAAACGCCCACTGCGCGCCTGGTGATTGTGCTGCAGGAAGACTTCGATCCGTCTAAGATGAAAGGTCTGCGCGGCCTGGTGGAGGCGGTTGACCTGACCGGAAGCCTGTTTAAACTCAAGGATCGCCAGGGAGAGATCAGCTCTGTGGCTGTGGATGAACAGACCAAATTTCGTGGGCAGGCGGAAGAATTTTCCGAGTTGGAAGCAGGGATGGCAGCTTTCGCCGTGGTAGAAGTTCAGGATAACGGCGAACTGCTTGCCAAAGCCGTGCGCGCCGGTTTCCCTATTATTCGACGCTTTGGCGAGATCACCGCAGTGGATGTTGCCGCAGGTGAATTTACCTTGAAGACGGCGCGCACGGGCGAGGAACTGCTGTTCCGAGTAGATGAAAACACTCGTTTCCGCAGCAAGGATGATCAAATCGCTGGGCTGGGAGACTTGCAGCCGGGCATGGTCGCGGCGGTGACTGCACGCCAGGAGCCGGATGGCGCGCTGGCTTTGCTGGTGGCAGCAGGTGAGCGAGAGGATCTACCGAACTTCGACTTGCGCATCGCCGGACGGGTGATTTCTATCGCAGATGAGACGTTCACAATCAAAGGGCGAGATGGACAGGAATATACCTTCCAGGTCAACGCGGAGACCCGTTTTCGCAGTCCCGGTGACAGGGTGCATGGCCTGGAGGATCTGCGAGAAGGGATGGTCGTATGGGTAGGTGCGCAGGAATTAGGCGGGGGCCAATATCTGGCGCAGCTTGTCCTGGCGGGGAAACCTCGCTTCAGTCGCCCGTGAGCTTTGAAGAACACTCGAAACGCCGGACGAAGCTGCATCATGCACCTGTCCGGCGTTTCTCTTTCCTCAGGTGGCAGAGGCATGGAATTATTTTAGAATCAAGCGCACACCCAGGTTGAGGATCAAGCCCAGCATGTAGAGCAGGCCAAACTCGCGGTTATGGTAGAAAGCCGCGGCGACAAAATAATTCGGCCAGACATCTGGGAAATCGGCTGGTTTCTGAGCCGGTTTGGGAGCGCGCAAGACTGGCAAGATGCGGGCAAATGCGCGCAGCGCTAGCAAAACTACCAGCAATACGGGTGTAAAAAAACCGCTCCAGATCAGGTAAAGCGTCGAAAGATATTGCAGCGCCAGCAGGGAGGTGAGAATTGCGCGAGATAGCTTTTCGCCGAGCAACACCGGCAGGGTGAAGATGCGCCGCTCGCGATCCATGGAGAGTTTATCTATATGCTTCCCAAAGATCACCCCGGTGACGCCCAGGGCGTAGGGCAGGCTGGCGATCACCACGCTCCAATCCCAGGCTCCGGCAATCACGTAGTATCCGCCGCCGATCATGAGCGGTCCCCAGACAATCAACACGGCGATTTCGCCCAGCGCGAAATACTTCAATGGCCAGGTATAGAACAAGACGAAAAACGCTCCCAGGCCAAGCAGCAGCAAAGTCAGACCGCCGCGTAGATAGATGAGCGCTGCGCCGCAAGCCAGAGCGATCAGGCCGGTGACGGCGGCGTAGGCGAGCAATTGCCGTTTGGTCAACAGCCCATGCACCAGCGGCTGTGGGCCGTATTGGGCGCGATAATAATTATCTTGATCCACACCGCGGCTGTAATCGGTGTAATCGTTCAATAGATTATTGGCGGCGTGCGCCATGATCAGCCCCAGCGTCATAAGCAACCAATACCAGAAATTAAAACTCCCATGTTGAATTGCCAGGATACCGGCGATCGCGCCGGAGATGAAGGTCATGATTAACACTGCAGCGCGGGTTGAGATCAGCCAGCGGGAAATCAAGTCCAGGTGTTCCCATTCCTCTTTGCTGACGTGAGGAATGACTCGTAATGCTTTACGCCACATAGCCACATTCATAGGACCTTCCTTACATGCTGAACGATTTTATTTAGTTCCATACAAACCAGATCCACCTGATCCTCGCTCATCACGCTGGAGAAGGGCAGCGCCAGACCTCGCCGCCCCAGGTCTTCTGTCACGGGGAAATCGCCCGGCTGGTAGCCAAAGCGCTCGACCATGTAAGGCTGCAAATGGATAGGGAGAAAATACGGACGCGCAGGAATGCCCTGCCCTTCCAGTTCAGCCGCGATCTGGTCGCGATCCAGCTCTGGAGCGAAGCGGACAACGTAAACGAACCAGCTCACACGCGTCGTTGTAGGGGCGACTTGTGGACATTCCACCCCAGGAATTTCCGCCAGGCGCTGTTGGTACCAATCGGCGACGCGTTGGCGTTTGGCGATCATTTCATCCAACCGCTGCATTTGCACACGGCCCAGCGCAGCGCTCATTTCATCCAGCCGATAGTTATACCCCAAGTAGGTGTGTTGCAGCCAGGTATCGCCAGGAGCGCGCCCCTGGTTGCGCAAGGCACGCATCAAATTGGCGGCTGCCTCATCGTCGGTGACGATCACTCCGCCCTCGCCAGTGGTGATTTGCTTGTTGGGGTAGAAGGCGTACACGCCCATGTGACCCAGACGCCCTGCCGGGCAGCCTTTATACTCTGCGCCCAGAGCCTCGCAAGAGTCTTCGATCACCTTCAGGTTGAAATGGGCGGCGATTTCCAGAATGGGTTCCAGATCCGCCGGTTGACCAAAGACATCTACCGGCAGGATTGCCTTCAAACAGCCGTTCGTTCCACTATTGAAGCCGCGACGCGGCAGCCATGGACGCGCCGCAGCGCCGCCACTGGTCAAATCCTTGACTGCCTGACGCGCCAAATGGGGATTCATGTTTCCGGTCAGGGGATCAACATCCACAAAAACGGGAACGGCGCGCTCGAAGAGCAGAACGTTGACCGAAGCGACAAAGGAAAAGGGTGTGGTCAGCACCCAGTCGCCCTCCTCGATGCCGGCGGCGCGCACGCACAGGTGCAGACCGGCGGTTCCAGAGTTGACGCCGATGGCATGACGTGCGCCGGTATAGCGGCGGAACGCTTCTTCGAAAGCCTGGATTTCGCCGCCCATGCTCAGGTTGGGCGTGCGCAACACAGCCGCCACCGCTTCACGTTCGGCGTCGGTCAGGTCGGGGGATGACATTGGTACGCGATAACGATGCGTCAAGAACACCTCCTTACTCAGTCTGACAAGGGTTAGATGATAATTGCTTCACCGTTGCTCAGGTTCGATTTTATGCTGGCGGCCAGGTTGAGCCAGCGCGCACGACTCCCTCTTCGGGTACATCCTGCTTGACGGTGGCGCCGTTGCCGATGCGCGCCCCTGCACCCACACGCGCTTGCAGGTTGATTGTCGCGCCCATGCCGATCAGGGCGCCGGCGCCGACTTGCACTTCGCCAGCCAATATTGCGCCTGGCGAGATGTTGACATAATCTCCCAATACGCAGTCGTGGGAAAGGATGGCGCCCGTGTTGACAATGCAGCCGTACCCCAGCCGCGCCTGACTGCCCACATAAGCGTGGGCAAATATCTGCACCCCTGGCGAAAGGGCTGCGCTGGCTTCCACGAACGCCCTCGGATGTACCAGCGCCGGGCAGACAAAGCCGGCTTTTGCCAGTTTCTCAAACACCTTGATGCGGATTTGTACATTGCCAATGCCGCCGACGGCGTTCACCGCCAGGCGTACCCCCTGCGCAAATAATTCGGGCAGAACTTCGCTGCCGCCCAGCACCGGCAAATCCATGATCTTTTCGCCGCGCGGGATGCCATCATCCACGATGCCAACCAGGCGATAGCTCCCTAACAGCCGCGCCAAATCAATCAGCGACTTTCCGTGACCGCCGCCGCCGTAGATGATGAGCGCAGTGGGGTCAAATGCGCCTTCTGGCACGGCAAACTTTTCAACCTGGTCGGACTGCTCCAACATGCGGCGCACCATCGCTTCGGTGACCAGTTGATCGGTTGACAACCGGGATAAATCCAGGCCGCGCTGCTGAGCCAGCGCCAACGCAGGCCGGGTGATGCGCAAACCTGGTGGGGGCGGTTGTCCGAGCTGTGGACTGCTGACCTGTTCATTGGCGGGCGTCGGAGCGGCGGGCGGTTCCCAAGCCGGATCGCTGACCAGGTAGCACAACGTTTCGCCGGCGCGCCCTGTCTGCCCGGCCTGGAAGCGGAGACCGACCACATACCCTTCGCTCTCTGCTGCGACCTGGGCATTGGCTTTGGTGGTCTCCACAGTGCAAAGCAGATCGCCGCTCTCTACATGCTGTCCTTCCTGGACATGCAATTCGGAGATGAGCGTTTCCGGTTCATTCGGATTGAGCAGCGGAATAACAACTTGAATAGGCGCGTTGGAGTCCTTCATGTGTTGAAGCTTACTTTCAATTTGTACACCTTCCCGGCGTTGGTGATGATGTAGATAGAGCCTTCGAGATCCACTTTGATGTCAAAGGCGTGACCCTCGTACTCCGAAGGGATCTGTTTGAGAGAGACGCCGGTGGCGTCAAAGATTTCGATGCCATCTTGATCCAGAATATAGATGCGCTGCTGCCCGTCAACCGCCAAATCCTCTGGCCTATCGAGCAGACCAGGCCCATCGCCTTTGCTGCCAAAGCGATCCACGAAACCGCCCTGCGGATCAAACAGATAGACCTGGTTTTGGCTTTCATCCAGTAAATAAATATTGCCCAAACCATCCACCGCCAGCCGCCGCACCTGAGATATTTCGGTTTTTTTCACCAGTCCCTCGGTGATCTGCGGCAGACGGTAAATCATCTGGCCGTTGGAGTCCATTTTGATCAAATCCAGCTCGCCGGCGGCGACATGCAGCGCGTAGATGTTATTCGCTGGATCTACTGCCAGGGCTTCGTACCAGGTGTCGGGGAAGCTGCGCGGTATGGCATCGCTTTGGCTGCCGCTGGCGGCGTCGAAGATCAGGATATGGCCGCGGCGGGCTATCAGCAGCCGCCCGGCGTAATCGGCAACCAGGTCAGATACGGTGATATACTCTTGATCGTCGGGGGGGATGTTGATCAGCGAAAGGAACTTACCCGTCGGATCGAATTTTTGCAGACGGCCATCCTGAAATTCCGCGGTGAAGAGGTTGCCATCGGGAGCCACTGCCACCCAACGCGCGTCATCGAACTGCCCCGGACCACTACCCCTGGCGCCAAATTGCAGCGCGATGCTGTAGCCTGGATTAATTGTGGGCATGGTGGTAGGAGCAATCTCTGCGGCTTGAGTGAGCTGCGCGGCTGGATCAACGACGACAGCCTGGGTGATGACTTGATGGATGCTCTGGCTAACCAGCCTGGTGGTGGAAAAAACCCCGCTGGCGATAAGCACGGCGGAGATGGCGCTGATGAGAACACAACTGACCGTTAAAATTGTGATTACTCCAACGATAGAACGGCGCGCCTGTGGCGCTTCTTGCTCAACGTCAATGGCTTGGCCGTCGACATGGATTACAATCGGCTGCGCGGCAGCGGCTATTGGCTGAGATTTCTGGGAGCGATATTCTGGGGGCACCAACACGGTGCTGCCGCAATATTGGCAGCGCACAGAGGGGGCTTCGTCCGGCACCGGAAGCGCTGCGCCGCAGGTTGGACAATGGAATAATTGCGGGTTCGAGGACGTCGCTGAGGCGGCCAATTCAAATCTCCCTTCTTACCAATCAAGTGACTACCAATATGAACAGAAGCTTATTTTAATCGCTTTGCGTCATTTCAAGGCAACATTGAATGATGTTTTCAACAGAAGGCAACACATGAGCCTCTAACGGGCCGCTGGCTGGTATAGGGAGGTCGTGGGCAGCCAGGCGCCGAGCGCGCTTCAGGCGTGCACCAAGAGCTTCGGCGCTGCGCGCCAGAATTTCTGCGCCCCAGCCCAAGTTGCGCGTCCCTTCTTCGACTGCCAGCAGCCGTCCGGTGCGTTCGAGGGAGGCAAGCAGCGGATGCATCTTGCACGGTGACAATCCAGTAGGAACAACCAACTCAACAAACACTTCATGCTCATAAGCCAGGCGGCGCTGCGCCTGCTGAGCAAGTTCTGCCATGTACCCGTAGGCGGTCAATGTTAGAGTGGGCGGCGGAGCGCCGCGCACCCGACAAAGGTATGTGGGTGCAGCAAACCCTGGTTCAGCATCTGTACGATCGTTGTGGATGCGGAATTCGAAATCGTCCGATTGCGTGATGTCTTGCACCTGCGCCAGATAAAGCAGCTTGTTTTCTACGAACAGGAGCGGGTCATTGGTGAACAGAATCGCATCCAGCAACAATTGACCGGGGTCGCCCAGGGCGCAGGGCGCTAACACGACCAACCCCGGCGTACCCAGGAAGTGTTTCTCCAGCGTCTGGCTGTGGGTTGGGCCGTAGCCGCGCCGTCCGCCCATCGGTGTGCGAATGACCAATGGCAGACTCACTCGTTCGGTTTCGGGTTTGTTGCCGTTATACATCCAACGAAACTTGGCGGCGTGATTGATGATTTGATCCGCCGCCAGGGTCAAAAAATCGCCGAACATAATCTCCACCACCGGGCGCAGGCCGCGCAGCGCCATGCCAATCGCCAGACCAGTGAAACCGGCTTCCGAGATGGGGGTGGTCAACACACGTCCAGGGAAAGCGTCTGATAGTCCGCGTGTGACTTTAAATGCGCCGCCGTATGGATCGAGCAGATCTTCTCCCAGGATCAACACGCGTTCATCCTGGGTCAGCGCCTGGCGCAAAGCGGTATTGAGGGAGTCAAGCACGGTGGGCATAGGGAACGTCCATTATCAAAGAAAAGGGTTTGCGATTTTATAAATCCGCAATTGAGGAATAGGGATCGGCGAATGCCTGTTGGTACGCCCGCTGAATTTCATCCTCTACTTGCGCCTCAATGGCTTCTTTTTCTGCCGGAGAAAGCCGCGCAGCGTGCAGAGTCAGTGGGTCGCGAGATTGCCGCAGGCGCGCAATCGTTTCCGCCGGGCGTGTGTCATCGCCTTTGGAATGCGGTCCAAAACGCCAGGTGTGCAAAATCAAGGCGCGCGGCGCAGATTGAGTGCGCACTTGTTCCAGCAAAGCGCCAGCAGCAGGCAAAATTTCCATCACATCGCTGGTGTCCAGTTCGCGAGCGGGGATATCGAACGCTGCGAAGCGGGCGGATATGCCACCAGCCAGCGCCAGCTCAACTGGCGTGGTTTGAGCGATATGGTTGTTTTCCACCACGAACAGGATAGGCGCCTGCCACAGAGCCGCCAGGTTGAGAGCTTCGTACACAACGCCTTCGCCCAGTGTTCCATCGCCCAGGAACGCCACTGTTGCAGCACGCGCGCCTTTGCGTTTTTCAGCCAACGCCGCGCCGACGGCAATGGGTACAATCCCTCCCTGCACTCCGTTGGAGTAGAAGTTTCTCCAGTGCAAATGCTGAGAGCCGCCGCGTCCGCCGCACACGCCGCTGGCTTTGCCCATCAGTTCGGCGAACAACGCCCGCGCATCCCCGCCGTAAGCCAGGAAGTGGCCGTGACAACGATGGTTGCTAAACACCACTTCATCCTGGTTCATGTGATGCAGCACACCAACCGCGTTGGCCTCCTGCCCAAGATAGGTATGAGTGGTGCCGAAAAAGACCCCTTTGGGAAAGTTGTCCAGCACGGTTTCTTCAAAGCGGCGGATGCGAAACATCGCCCGATACAGTTCGGCTTCAATTTGCTGCATGGTTTTCATTGCCCATAAATTCTTCTGCGGTAGCATAGCCGGGTTGATTGATGCCCTCGCGCTTCAAAACCTTGACCAGCGTAAGAAACAAAATCTTCACGTCCAGCCAGAACGACCAGTGATCCACGTACCAAACATCCAGGCGAAATTTGTCTTCCCAGCTCAGGGCGTTGCGCCCGTTAATTTGCGCCCAGCCGGTGATGCCGGGCAACACGTTATGGCGGCGGGCTTGTTCTGCCGAGTAGCGCTCCAGATATTGCATCAATAAGGGGCGCGGGCCGACCAGACTCATCTCGCCGCGCAGCACATTGAACAACTCCGGTAGTTCGTCCAGGCTGGCGGAGCGCAAGAAATGCCCGAAATGCGTCAGACGTTCGGCGTCGGGCAACAGATTACCCTGCGCGTCGCGGTCGTCGGTCATGGTGCGGAATTTGTAAATGAAAAACGGTTTGCCCAGATAGCCGGGGCGTTGTTGTTTGAACAATACCGGCGATCCCAGCCGAATGCGCACCAACAGCGCGATTAGCAACAAGATAGGCGAGAGCAGGATCAGCGCCAGGCAGGTCAGGCATAGATCCAACAGGCGTTTCGAAATGGGAATGCGCGGCGGTTTCATTCGATCTGCCTGCTGCGGGCGATTTTTTCTAACACCTCGATCAGCCTCTCCCGCCAGTCTGGCGTGTTGGCGTAGGGCAGCCAGAGAGCGGTTTTCCCCACCCGCGCTTGCGATCCCAAATAAGGCAAATCATCAGGGACTTGACTCTCGCTGAAACGCAGCACAAGCTGACCGTTTTCTACCCCAATTGAAGACAACCGCCCAGGTTCAGCCAGTAGTTTTACTTTCAGTTGAAAGAGCAGGTTTTGAACAGCCGCCGGCGGAGGGCCGAAGCGATCCCGGAATTCCTCTTCCAGGGCTTCCAACTCGTCAGAGCGGCGCATATCTGCCATGCGGCGGTAGAGTCCCAGGCGCACACCTTTATCGGGAACATAGTCTGCCGGGATGCCCGTCGGCAAGGGCAGTTCCACATTGACCGGGATGAGCTGCAGGTTGAGCGTTTGCGGCAGGATGGGCATGGGCTGGTCTTGGGTTTTTCTTAGCCGCCGTACTGCCTCAGCAAGTAAGGCGGTATACAGGTGAAAGCCGACTGCGGCGATGTGACCATGCTGACGGACACCCAGGATATCGCCTGCGCCGCGAATTTCGAGATCGCGCATGGCAATTGAATAGCCTGCGCCGAGCTGGGTGTTTTCGGCGATGGTTTCTAGCCGTTGGCGGCCTTCCAGTGACGGGGATTTACGGTTATGCCGAAAGAAATAAGCGTATGCCCGCTGCGCTCCGCGCCCCACCCGTCCGCGTAGTTGATAGAGCTGCGCCAGCCCGAAGGTGTCGGCGCGATCCACGATCAGCGTGTTGGCGTTGGGGATGTCCAGGCCGGATTCGATGATGGAGGTGCTCAATAACACATCCACCTCGCCATCCGAAAATGCCTGCATCCGTTGCGCCAGCTCATTCTCCTGCATTTTCCCATGCGCGATGACAATGCGCGCTTCAGGGACAAGCTGATGTAAGTGAGCGTACATGGCGCCAATGGTTTGGACGCGATTATGCACAAAGAACACCTGTCCTCCGCGCTCCATCTCGCGTAAAATCGCTTGCCGAACCAGGCGCGGCGAATAAGGCCCAACGTGGGTGATCACCGGCAGCCGCTCTTCTGGCGGCGTATTGATGGTGGAAATATCCCGTACCCCGCTCAACGCCATATACAGCGTGCGCGGGATGGGCGTGGCGGTCAACGTAAGCACGTCTACTTCGGTGCGCATCTTCTTCAGAGCCTCTTTATGTGTCACCCCGAAGCGCTGCTCCTCATCAATAATCAACAACCCCAAGTCCTTGAACTTTACATCCGATGAGAGCAAGCGGTGAGTGCCGATAACAATATCCACCTGGCCCTTCTCCAGGCGCTCGATAATCTCACGTTGCTGCTGCGGGGTGCGAAAGCGGGAGAGCATTTCAACTTCCACCGGATATGCCGCCAGGCGCTGGCGGAAAGTGTTGTAGTGCTGTTGGGCAAGCACCGTAGTCGGTACAAGCATGGCGACTTGTTTGCCGTCCAGTACGGCTTTGAAGGCGGCGCGTAAGGCTACCTCAGTTTTGCCGTAGCCCACATCGCCGCAGATCAGGCGATCCATGGGGCGTTTGGATTGCATATCACGCTTTACCTCGGCGATCACCCGCATTTGATCGTCCGTCTCGATGTAGGGGAAGCTGGCTTCCAGCTCCTGCTGCCAGGCGTTATCTGGGCTAAAAGAAAAACCCTCGATCACGCTGCGCCGGGCGTAGAGTTCCAGCAGGTCCTCGGCGACTTCCTGCACCGCCTCTTTAACGTGCGCTTTTGTGTTTTTCCAATCCGGGCTGCCCAGTCGGCTGAGCGTCGGCGGGCGGCCATCCGGGCCGATATAGCGCGTCAGGCGGTCTGCCTGATGGATTGGCACAAAGAGTTGGGCGTCGTCGGCATATTCGATGCACAGATATTCGCGTTCCACTCCATCAATCTCGCGTTGCACCAGACCGACAAAGCGGCCAATGCCATGATCCACATGGACGACGAAATCGCCGATGGATAAATCGCTATAGCTGGCTTCCGGCGCTTCGGCGACAGGACGAGCGCGCCGGCGTGGTTCAGGCCGCCGCCAGCCAAAGATCTCCCCATCGGTGAGAAGGTGCAAAGTACGGCCATCTGGTGGAGTGTAGCTCCATCCTTCTGCCAGGCTGCCTTCAATAAAGACAGGCGCGTTTCCACCACAATCCAGTTTTTGCTCGATCCATAGTTCTTTCAAACGGGCAGCCTGGCGCGAGACAATCCACAGACTCTCCCTTGCCTGGCAGCGTTCGGTCATGTGTTCCAGCACGTTTTTTAATCGTCCGGCGAAACGCGGCCCGGCGGTAAAATAATCTGCCAGAGAGGGCTTCTCGCTATCTGAGATGGAGCTGACCCATGAGCCATTCTCTCCCGCGGAGGGGTAGCCCAGTTCCAGCACGGGGCGGCTGCCGAGGGAATCTTTCAGTTCGGACAGGCTTAAGTAGGGGATGGGGAAGTCGGGGGACAGAACGCCTTCGCGAATGGCCTCTTGCCGCATGGCGGTTGCCTGCTCTTCGATCTCGGCGATGGCATCTTCGATGTTCTGACGGTCATCGAGCAGCGTCAGGGAGTGGCGAGGTAAATAATCCAGCAGGCTGGCCGGAGTGGGATGCAGCAACGGGATCAGAAATTCGCGGTAGGAAGAATCGCCTTCCGGCAGCAGATGGCCTTCTCGGATAAGAAATTCTCTGGCTGGGGTGATTAGCAGGCGTTGCGCGGCAATCTCCGAGATGTTTTTGAACGTGCGCTGGGTTGCCGGGTCAAAACGCCGCAGGGTCTCGATCTCGTCGCCGAAATATTCCAGGCGTACAGGCAGCGCTTCCGCCGGCGGCCACGCATCCAACAGACCGCCGCGGCGGGCAAACTGGCCTGGAGCGATGACGGTGTTCACCGGTTCATACCCCAGCTCAAATAAACTGCGCGCCAGCTCATCTATGGGCAGGGTCTGTCCGCGGCGCAGCAGGCGCGTTGCCTTGAGAAAATCGCGGCGTGGCAGGGTGCGGGTCATAATCGCCCGCGCCGGCGCAATAATGACGACGGGTTTGGCAGGCTGCGGCGCGCCTGGAATGTGATAAGCGGCCAGTTGGGTGAGGGCGGCCAACCGTTCGCGCCGCGTGTTCTCTCCCCAGGCGGCATCTTCATAGAAAAGGGGCGCGGGTTCTGGAAACAACAGGCGCGGAATTTCCGGCGCCCAAACAGCCAGCTCTTCCATCATACCCAGGGCGCGATCGGCGCGGTCGGTAATCAGTAATAGAGGGCCGGGCCAGATTCGATTCAGCGCAGCGGTGACTGGCAGACGCGCCGAACGGCGCAAACCCAACGGCGCGAGGGCTTCGCCAGCCTGTAGGGGATTGGTCATAGGTTGAATCGCGGCGCTGATTGCCTGGATTAAGGTCTGTAGTTGCAATCCGCTTTCGCTATCCATTGGCGTTGTACTTATTCATCGCTGCATCCAGACCTTCGGAGAGGAAGGTCAGCACAGCGTCCACCGCGCGCTCTAAAGTGGGCGTCAGAAATTCCAATTCGGCGGCGGAGAAATCTTGCAACACGTAGTCCGCCGCGTCCATGCGGCCAGGCGGTCGCCCAATGCCGATTCGCAGGCGGGGGAAATCTTGCGTCCCCAGGCGTTCAATGATGGACATCATCCCTTTTTGACCGGCGGAGCCGCCCGTCGGGCGGAGGCGCAGAGTCCCCAGCGGCAAATCTACATCGTCATAAGCCACCATTAAATTGGCGAGGGGTACTTTGTAATAGCGCAACAGCGCTCCTACTGCCTGGCCAGAAAGGTTCATGTAGGTGCGCGGTTTGGCCAGGATCAGACGCTTGCTCTGATATTCGCCTTTGGCGATCAGAGCGTTCGATTCGAAGCGCGAGAAATTCAGCCCCAGGCGTTCTGCCATACGATCCAAAAGCATGAAACCGACGTTATGGCGGTTACGGCGATATTCCGGCCCTGGATTGCCCAGCCCGGCGATCAGGTACAAATTGGCGTTCTCGTTGGTGTTCATTGAATTTTCTTAGCGTTTTTTCCCCAACCGGCGCAGGAATGCATAGAACCCCATCAGGGCGAAGGCTGCCGCGGCGGCTATGCCGCCTTG
>JAGVAD010000044.1 GCA_020060465.1 Anaerolineales bacterium | reverse complement strand
GAAGTTTGGCGGCAATGAGAAGCTGGACGAGTTCCTGAAGGAGATGGAAGGCAAGCCGGAAACCTACTTCCTGGACGAATGGCTCACCGACGAGCAGGCGCTTGCGTTGTTTGAGTAAGACCTGCGACTGATCGGCTGAAGTTCGTGTTGTTTAGCTTTTGCTAAATCGGCGGATGGTGTAGGGGAGCGAACATCTCCCCTACACCGTCCCAACTGGATAGGAGACGAACTTTGGAGAATAACGGCTCTGTGATCCTGGAAACCAAATCCATCAAGAAGGCCTTTGGCGGTGTAAAAGCCCTGGTGGATGGTTCATTCTCTTGTAAGCAGGGAGAAATCGTCGGGCTGCTGGGAGCAAATGGCTCTGGAAAGACGACTTTCTCTAAGATCATTATGGGTTTGCTGCATAGCGATGCAGGGGAGATTTATATTGATGGGCAGCCGGTCCGCTTTCGTTCGCCCCTGGATGCCATGCGCAAGGGGATCGTTATGGTTCACCAGCAGTTAAGCCTGATCCCCGACCTGACCGTTTGGGAAAACATCAACATTGGGCATGAACCCAGGACAAAGAGCGGCGCGCTGGATGACGACACCGCTCGCAAGAGAGCCGCCGAGGTGATCAACCGCCTGGCGCCCGGACTTTCGTTGGATCGGGTGGTGAAGACCCTGCTGCCTTCGGAACAACAACTGGTCGAGATTGCGAAAGCGTTGTCGAAAGGCGGAAAATTACTGATCCTGGACGAGCCGACCGCCGCTTTGGAGCAGACGCAGGTCAATCGGCTTTTCGAGATTATGCGCGAGTTGAAAAGCCAGGGAACCACCATCATCTTCATCTCCCACCGCCTGGGAGAGGTGTTGGAAATCTGCGACTACGTGGTTGTCTTTCGCAACGGCGCCAATGTGGGTACCGTGCGTTTTGAGAAAGACGGGCGCGACGAAAACCGCATAGTTTCTCTGATTACAGGCAAAGAGGAAAGCGGTCAGCAGAATGGCGCGAAGGACCGCATCCGTTCTGACGAGGTGAGCTTAGAAGTCAAGCGTCTGTCGGCGGGAATGCTCAAAGAGATCAGCTTTGCAGCGCACCGCGGCGAAATTATTGGCATTGGCGGGCTACAAGGGCAGGGACAAGAAGATTTACTGTTGGTGTTGGCGGGCATGATCCATGTGGAAAAAGGCGAACTGCGCGTGAATGGCAAACCGGTAAAATTCCATCACCCCGCCGACGCCATCCGTCATGGCGTTGTTCTGGTGCCGGGCGACCGCCAGAAAGAGGGATTATTTCTGAACCATAGCCTGTTCATGAATGTGATTTATGCCCGTTTCGGTTTGAGAGGCGAATGGTTGATCCCTTTCAAACGGCTGCGAGAGGAGGTCAAACGGGTGGTGTCCACGCTCTCGATCCGCACTGAGAGCATCGAAACTGAAATGCAGAACTTGAGCGGCGGCAACCAACAAAAAGTGGTTGTGGGCAAGTGGCTGCCGCTCAACCCGGCGGTGCTGCTGTTGAGCGATCCAGCCAAAGGGGTGGATGTGCAGGCGAAGCGAGAGCTATATGAGTTGATCCGCGATCTGGCCCGTCGCGGTACGTCGGTTATCTTATACGCCAGCGATAACGAAGAATTGGTATCGCACTGTGACCGTATTTTTGTGCTTTATGAGGGGCAGATTGTGGAGGAGCTGGCAGGTGTTGAGATCACTGAAGACAACCTGGTCACGGCGTCGCTGCGAGCCACGGTGAAACAGTCTACTTAATCACACGCCAGGTTGAAGAGGATCCATGGATATTTTTAATCAATTGAAAAAGATCAGCCGCAAACCCGAATTTCCAAGCGTGATTATTTTGATCACGGTGATTGCACTGAATGCCGCCCTGCAGAAAAATTTCTTCGCCATCAACGTGATCAACGTCAACCTGTTGACTTTTACGCCGCTGATCCTGATCAGCATCGGACAGGCGGTGATTATTTTAGGCGGAGGATTGGATTTGTCCGTCGGCACGCAGGTCTCTTTGATTAACGTGATTATGGCGGTGCTGATGAAGGATGCGGGAGATAATCAGGCGGCGGTTATCCCCGGATTTTTGGCAGCCATGATCGCCGCCCTGGGCATGGGCTTTGTGAACGGTTTTACGGCTGGCTACCTGAATCTCCCGCCAATGATCGCTACTTTTGCCACCTCAGCCATCTGGTACGGACTGGCGCTGCTGATATTGCCCTCGCCGGGAGGTGCCATCCCCACCTGGCTGGTGAAGGGGTTTAGCTGGAAATACTCTTTGATTTCGATGCCCTTGATCATTATCGTAGCGGCTTACCTGGTGTGGATCTTCGTCCGGCGCAGGCCATTAGGCCGCTACATCTACGCTGTAGGCAGCAATGAAACGGCGGCTTACGCCAACGGCGTCAATACTCGCCGGGTGAAACTCTATTCGTATATGCTGGGAAGTTTCTTCGTCATGTTGGGCGGATTTGCCATCACCTTTCAGGCGGCTTCGGGAGACGCCCGCCTGGGGCTTTCTTATACCCTGACATCCATCGCTGCGGTGGTAGTGGGCGGCATTGCCCTGAAAGGCGGCAGCGGCAATGTGATTGGCGCGGTGTTTGGCGCCATTATTTTGAACATGGTCATCAACCTGATTTACTTCGCCAACATCCCCAGCGAATTCCAGGAATTTACCAAAGGCGCCATCATCATCCTGGCCCTTGCTTTAGCGGTTGTGTATCGGCGCAGAGAAAGCAAGAGCTTAGCGCTTTCATAGGCACGCGGATGAATTGCAGTGTTATTTTTTCGAGGAGAGAAAAATGGTGAACGAAGCCATGACCGTCAGTGAACCCCGCGGCGCAGCCCGTTTGAAGAAGTTATATGCCTATTATCGCGGGGCGTTGGTTCCTTTCTTGATCGCCATCATCCTCATTATTGCTGGAGAATTTGTCTCATCCGGCTTTGCCAGCCCCAATCATGTGTTGATCTTACTAAAAACGGCTTCATTGCTGGGGGTGTTGGTGCTGGCGCAATCCATTGTGATTATCGCCGGTGGAGAAGGAATTGATCTATCGGTGGGAGCGATTGCCAGCATCTGCGCTGTCATGGCGGCGGTGGTGATGCAGGGTGAGGATGCGAAACTATTGATAGCCGTCCCTTTGGTGATTGCGGTTGGTTTTTTCCTGGGGCTGATCAACGGCATCGGCATTGCAGTATTCAGCGTCCCGCCGCTCATCATGACTCTGGGCATGTCCAGCGTGATTAACGGTCTGGTGATTATTTACAGCAAGGGGTTCATCATTCGGGGCAGCGCCTCCAAGCTGCTACAGACCATCGGCAGCGGTCAGTCGCTTTTTGGCATACCCAACATGCTTTTTGTTTGGCTGGTAATTATTGTCGTTGCCCTGTTCGTTTTGGGCCGCACAAAGTCGGGCATCACTTTATATGGGGTGGGTGCGAATGAGTTAACCGCCGAGCTGAACGGCGTTCACGCCAAACGCGTGCGAGCGCTGGCTTATGCATTTAGCGGCGCTATCTCAGCCCTGGCGGGCGTATTTTTGCTGGGTTATAACGGCTTGCCTTTCATGGAAATGGGCTCTCCTTATGTCTTGCCAAGCGTGGCTGCGGCGGTGATCGGCGGCATCTCCCTGGCGGGCGGCGCAGGCAACTATTTGGGCGCAGTGGGAGGTTCAGTTTTGTTGACCACCCTGACCGCACTCTTGGTCACGATGCGCATGGGAGAAGGCGGCAAGCAGGTTGTGTTCGGCCTGGTGTTGATTATTCTGTTGGCTATTTACGGAAGGCGCACCGAGCGCTAATCCGATATCAATCTTGGAGAAGATCATGCAGACAAAGTCCAGCGCTCCTTTCGGAGAGGTATTCGATAAACTGTTTCGTTTCGATGGTAAGGTAGCCATCGTCGCCGGTGGGTGCGGCGGCATTGGTTCAGCCATTTCGCATGGCCTGGCGCACCTGGGCGCGACGGTAATCATCGCCGATCATCGCGAAGAGCAGGCCTGCGAGTGCGCAGAGAGCATCGCTAACCTGGGACGCTCAGCCCATGCCATTGGCTTTGAAATCACCCAGCCGGAGAGTATTACTGCCATGGTCAAAGAATCGGTAGAACTGACCGGGCATGTGGATATTCTGGTCAACTGCGTGGGGATGCACATTGAGAAGCCGGCGGAGGACTATCGGTTAGAGGACTGGGATCTGGTCAATAACGTGAACCTGCGCGGGGCCTTTTTACTCTCACAGGCAGTTGGCCGCCAGATGATCCAACAAGGGACGGGTGGCAAGCATATCCATATTTCGTCAGTGCGCAGCGTATTGGGCTTGCGTCGCGGTTACGTCTCCTACTGCGTTACCAAAGGCGGCATGAACATGCTGGTCAAGCAACTGGCAACTGAGTGGGCGAAATACAACATCACCGTCAATGCAGTGGCGCCCACCTTCATCCGTACCGAGCTGGTGAAGCATTATCTGGAGGATCGCGAATTCTATAACGGGTTGGTCGGGCGCATCCCGCTGGGCCGAGTAGGCGAGACGGTGGATGTGGCCGGTGCAACGCTCTTCCTGGCCTCTCCCGCGGCAGATTTCATCACAGGCCACATCTTGATGGTGGACGGCGGCGTGACGGCATCGCAGTAACAAACAGCCATCCGGCTGGTATTCGAATCGCAGGAAAACGAGAAGTACACATCTTTTTGGAGGATATGAACCTATGAGCAGAACAATCATTGATCTCAGCATGCCGGTGCATAACAACATGGTCACTTTTCCCCGCATTGTGCGCCCGGCGCTTTTGATGTACGAAAGCTGGGAGGAATTCGCCGAGCGCATTGGCGCGGCCAAGTATGGTGTGAACTGGTTGACCGCCAGCTATATGGTCAGTCTGAGCGATCATGTTGGCACCCACATGGATGCGCTAAAACACATGCGTAAGGAAGCGCCCGGGCCGGAGGGCATCCCTCTGGAGTATTGCTATGGCGATGGCGTGGTGTTGGATTTTTCGCACAAGGAATTCGGCTCGGGTATTTCGGCTGGAGAAGTCGAGGAGGCGCTGAAGAAAATCGGCTACACGCTGAAGCCGCTGGATATTGTATTGATCTACACCGGCGCCGGGCGTATCAATGAAAACGATGATTATGTGCGCAATCACTGCGGTATGGATGCGGACGCCACATTGTATCTGATCGAAAAGGGGATCAAAGTAATGGGCATAGATGCCATTACCTGGGATCGCCCGGTTTGGTCTATGTTCGAAAACAAGATGTTTTGGGAATCGCACCGCGTGATGATTGACCACGAATACTATCACATCGAGAACATGATGAACCTGGAAAAGCTGTTGGAGCGCCCCTTCGGCTTTAAGGTCTCGGCGCTGCCGATCAAATGGGTAGGCACCACCGCTTCTCCCATTCGCGCCATCGCTATTTACGAAGATTAGGCTTTATCTTGATGCAATGGGGCAGATCAGAAAGGATCTGCCCCGGAGAGGTCTATACTTATGTCGTGTCCCGAAGATACCTTGATCGCCTGGTTTGGTGAAATTGATCGTGGAGATGTTTCCATCGCTGGCGGCAAGGGCGCCAGCCTGAGCGATATGGCGCGCGCCGGTTTACCGGTCCCGCCAGGTTTTGTCATCTGCACCGGCGCATTTGAGCAATTCTTGCGCGAGAGCCGCTTGGCGGGTGAAATCGAACGCAGGATGCAAGGCTTGAATGTGGAAGATAGCGCCATGCTTGAACGTCTGGCAGAAGAGATCACGCAAATAATCGAAGCTCAACAGCCTTCCGAAAATCTGCGCGCTATGATCGTTTCTGCTTATCAAAAGCTATGCGCTGATTATGGTGACCTGGCTATCGTGGCGGTGCGTTCCAGCGCTGCGGCGGAGGATTCTCAGGTCGCCAGCTTCGCTGGTCAGCAAGAGACTTTTTTGAATATTTACGGTGAAGATTGTGTGATGAACCAGGTGCGCGCCTGCTGGAGTTCATTTTTCAAGCCGCGGGCGATCTTTTACCGCGGCCAAAAAGGCAATTTGAAAGACACCAGCATAGCGGTGGTGGTGCAGCGCATGGTGAACCCAGATAAATCGGGGGTGATGTTCACCGCAGACCCGGTGCAGCGCCGTCGAGATCGAGTGATGATCGAGGCCGCCTGGGGATTGGGCGAAGCGGTGGTCTCCGGCCTGGTGACCCCGGATAATTATGTAGTTAACAAGACCGATGGTCGTTTGGTATCCAAGTTTATTTCCCGCAAAACGGTGATGATCATCCGTGAAGATAACGGCATTGGCGTGCGACAGGTGGATCTTCCGCCCGAAAAAGCTCAAGCGCAGGTGCTCACGTCGGAAGAAATCGCTCAGTTGGCCGAGTTGGGCAATTTGATCGAGAAACATTTTGGCTGCCCGCAGGATGTTGAATGGGCTATCGAAGGAAATTCACTCTATGTTTTGCAAAGCCGTCCGGTGACGACTCTTTGAGATGGTAATCTTTCACTGCCTGGAGAACATGCTCTGGGAAGCGTTGGTGATAATTCATTGAAAACAGGAGTTCGATTGTGGAATATAAGGAACAAATTACTTCGGGGCCAGCCCTGATACGCATTGATGTTAAGACCACTGAACCGATGGAATGGGTCTTGGAAGACACCACTTTCCTGGACTATCGTCTGGGCAAAGTGCAACGCACGCACCAGATCACTTCAGAAAAGGTGGATCTGTATTGGGATCGCGACGCGGCGCAAAAAACAATCCGCTTTCAGGATGATCAGTTACGGCTGACAGGCGATTGGGCTGAAGGCGAATTGCAAAAAATCCTGGTGACCCTGCTTGCCCGCCGCATGGAAGAGAAAGATGTCTATTTGTTCCACTCTTCTGCGGTTCATTATCGCGGAGTCAGCATCCTCTTCATGGGTGGAGAGAGCAACAACGGAAAGACGATGGCGCAAATCGAAGCCCGCGCCCGCGGCGGCGCGTTTATCGCTACAGAGACCACGGTGATTGACCGCGCCACCGGCCTGGTGATCGCTGGCAGCCGGGATGTCTTTTTGGTGAAACGCGCCAAAGGTACCGAACGCGCGGATAAGCCATCTCAGAATATCGGCGTACAAAAATTGTTCGGCGGCGTGCTGCCAGATCTGGAGGTGTTTTATACGCAACCCACAAAGATTGATCGGGTGATTGTGCCAGATATTGACGGCCATTTCGATGTGAGTGTGACCCCGTTGGGTGAATTTGAGAAGGCTTATCAGACGTTCCACTGCCTGATCAACTATATGGGGCTGAACACCCTGTTAGCGCCGGGGCTGCCAATGCCCATTTTAGACAGTGAGGAACTGCGTTACAAACGCGCCGCCTTTATCCAGGAGTTTATTCAAAAGCCTTACCACCTGATCCGGGCGCGTACGCCTCAGCTCCTGCTGGACGAAGTTGAAAAATTGCTTGCTTGAGAAGTGATGAAAGGAGGCGCATCCCTGACGAAGCAGCGGAATTTGAAGAACGATTGATTTAGAGCGATTTCAACTGTAGCATCTGTCTCTCGTGTTCTGTCGTGATACTAATTCCAGAGAGGAGAAAAAAGCTATGCCTGATATGACCGTTTTGGGTACTTTCTTTGGCGACGAGTCCTTCCCCATTGAATGGAAGGATGAGCAAGAAAAAAGCCTGCACTGGTTTTACGATGATTTGCATTGCCCGCAGCCTATCTCGCCCATGTATTTTGATATTGGCGGCTGGTGGCTGACCTGCCGCTACATGTACAAGCGTTTCGGCCTGCCGTTTGGCAATGACTGGATCGCCAAGAAAATCAATCAGTATGTGTATAGCGCCATCGTTCCCCAGACCGACGAGGAAATCGCCCGGCTGGGGCCATACTTTGGCATGGTTCTCCCCGTTTATGCAAGCAATTTCTTGACCTGGTGGAAAGAGCGCCTGGTGCCGGAAGTGCTGCGCAATTTCGAATTCCTGGACACTTATCCATACGAGACCGCCTCGCTGCCGGAATTGATGGTGCTTTTTGAGGATGCCCTGGACATTCAGGAGCGCCATTTTCGCATCCATTGGTTGTTGAATATGGCGCAGTTCGCTTCCTTCCTCAACTTTGAAACGATCTTCAAAGAAGTCACCGGCGAGGCGGACCCAGTGCTCACCGGCAAGATTGAGGTCTCTGTAGATGACCGCAACTGGGACTCGATCAAAGGGCTGTGCATGCTGCGCGACATGGTGAAGGCAGATGCCGTGTTGAGTCAGGCGTTCAAAGGTGAAACAGCCTCCGAAATCATGGCTGCTTTGGGGGGCAGCGAACAGGGCAAGGAGTTCCTGAGCAAAGTGAAAGAGTGGGCGAAAGAATTCGGCTACAAAGCCATGTACACCCACGAATATATTTTCCCGCTGTGGGTGGAGAACAACGCCCCGATCATTGAGGCAGTGAAAGGTTATCTGGAATCCGGCTATGATGTGTACGCCGATATCCAAAAGGTGAAGGATAACCAGAACGCAGCCATCCAGGAGATGTTCTCTCGCGTCAAGAAAGAGGAAGACAGGAAACGCCTCCAGGAAGCGCTGGACATGGCGCTCAAGATGGCGCCGCTGACGCCGGATCACCACTTCTATTTCGATCAAGGCACGTATGCTCGGATGCGCCTGGTTTTGCTGGCGATTGGCCGCAAGCTGGTTGAGGGCGGGGTACTCTTCGACGCCGAAGACATCTTTTACCTGAACTATGACGAGCTGCGCCACATCTCGGCGGTACCGAACGCATTCGACGCCAAGGCGCTGGTGCAAAAACGGCGTGACGAAAATCTGGCTGCCAGCGGCATCCGCCCACGGGATTGGGTTGGCACTGTGACCAAGTGGTCGCTATACGATGAACCTTATAAAGGTCTGTGGGGATTCCCGGAGAAATTCACCAAGACCGCTGAACGCTCTGCAGAGCCAGCGGATGTGATCACCGGGTTGGCAGCCTCGCCAGGCGTGGTGGAGGGCGTGGCGCGCTTCGTCCAGTCGCCGGCGCAGTTTGACGAGGTCAAAAAAGGCGAGATCATGGTGTGCAAGATGACCAACCCTGCCTGGGTGGTGGTCTTTACCAAGATCAAAGGTCTGGTCACAGACGCCGGCGGCGTATTGGCGCACCCGGCAGTCGTGTCGCGCGAGTTCGGCATTCCAGCAGTGGTGGGCACCTCTGTGGCCACGGAAAAGATCAAAACCGGAATGCGCATTCGCGTCAATGGCAATACTGGCGTGGTTGAGATCATCGGATAAAGAAGCTGTTTTATCGAGCGAGGCCGTCCAGAGAGGTGCGCAACATCACTTCTGCCGCTTATGCTTTCCAGGGTGAGCGACAGGGAAATGCACGCTGCGTGCGACTGTTTGCGGCAGACTTTTTGGACGGCCCTCCCGAAAACAGAAACCGGGTATAAATAGATCATGCGCTGTGCAGGGCGCTTCCCTGGGTAAAGATCCAGCGTATGGTGATAGCGAATGGTATTGGAGGCGACATGAACTCGGACGATTGGGCAGGCAGCGTATTCGGGCGGAAGCCCAAGACCTCGTTAGATCGTACAGTACTGCGCGACCAGATCCGAGATTATCTGGTAGAGGCGATTCTAAACGGCGAATATAACGCCGGCGATCGAATTGTCGAGACGCGTGTGGCGCAGCAATTGGGCGTCAGCCAGGGGGCGGTGCGTGAAGCGCTGCGCGAGCTGGAATGGATGGGCTTCTTGCAAACCTACCCCTACAGCGGCACATACGTGAAGGATCTTTCTTTGAAGGATTTGCTGGAGATCTATCCGGTGCGCGCCGCTCTAGAAGCGCTGGGGGCAAGACTGGCGGCTTCTAACCTAACCGATGACCAACTGGCGTATTTAGAGCAGTTGGTTCGAGATATGATACAGGTTAGCGAGGCTGGCGACGCCCGTAGCATGTCGGCGATCAATTTCGCCTTCCATCAGACGATTATTCGCGCCTCCGGCAATTCCGTGTTGATTCGCAATTGGAGCATGTTCCAATTTTCCTACTGGACGACCGTCTCGACGGTTCGGTTGTACAGCGATCTGGTGTATCTGGCGCGCCGTCATTATGTCGTGTTAGACGCATTGCGCCAGCATGATCCGGAGCTATCTGCCCAGGCGATGCACGAGCATATTATGGAGTTGGCGACCTTGCTCAGCGAACGCCAGGAGGAAGAAGCCCCACAATTAGACCGATTGTCTGTCAAACGATAGAAGCGCGGCCCCATCGGACGATGAAATCGTCGAGCTATCAGACGCTCATGATGAGCGCTTTTTCCTCGCTCTCATAATCTGACTGCGAAGACGCGCCTGATAAATACGTGGGCAGGATGAGAGCGCTCGTATCCCCAACTATAATTGTGATCTCAACAGTAAAAAACGGAATTCTCCCAAGGAATACGAGAGAATGGATCAAACAGACGTAATACGCAAAGCCCGAGAGTATTTTCTGCGCCAGGATAATCTTTATGGATGCGCCGAGACAACCTTCATGGCGCTAAAGGAAGCTTATGGCTTGCCCAATCCGGCTGATTCTTCCGCCGCTATGGCTTTAAATGGCGGGGTTGCCTACTTTGGTGGACTGTGCGGCGCGATTACGGGCGCGGCTTTAGCAGTGGGAATGCTGGCTGAACGTCGTCTGCCAGCTCACAAAGACGCCAAACGGGTAGCCCGCTTGATTATCGCCGAGTATATGGATGAATTTAAAGCAACCTATTTGGATGTTGACTGCCGCGCTCTGATAGGGCTGGATATTCGCCAGGAAGAGCAACATCAACGCTTTTTGGAGAGCGGCATCTGGCGCACGCGCTGCATGGCTCAGATCGAGTTTGCAATCCAGCGTTTATTTGATCTGCGTCATCCACATACCTGGCAGGAAACGATCGAGAGGATTCAAAGCTGAACGCCATCTTGAATCTCTTCGTTCCGACGCGCCCGTTTGTATTCTATGTCGCCGTTGCGCTGGCATGTTATTTGGCCGGTTTATCGAAAGGTGGGCTGGGCGGCACAATGGGCTTTTTGTTAACCCCTTTGGTATCACTGGTCATGCCTGTCAACCAGGCTGTAGGGTTATTGCTGCCCATTTTGATCCTGGCAGATATCTTTGCCATCGCCGCGTACTGGCGCCGTTGGGACAATCATCATGTCCGCATCCTGATGGTTGGCGCGCTGATTGGCGTTACACTGGCAACGTTTGTTCTGACAAATTTCCCGCCCCAAACGTTGAAAAAAGGCCTGGCCATTATCATTTTGCTCTTTGTGGTCTATCGCTTGTTCGAGAGACGCATTCTTGGCAACCTGCATTACCAGACTCGCCGCTGGCACGCCACCCTGGCGGGGTCGCTGGCCGGTTTTACCTCCACATTGGCGCACGCGGGCGGCCCGCCGATCACGATCTATTTATTGATGCAAAAGCTGCCGCCCGATGCATTCATTGCTTCATCGGCTTTGTTTTTTGCTTTGCTGAACTGGATCAAAGTGCCGTATTATTATTTTGCTGGTTTGTTTGATTTTCGCTTGCTGCTCTCGTTGGTGTGGATGGCGCCGTTAGCGCCGCTGGGGGTGTGGTCTGGCAGAATATTGGTGAAACGTGTAGATCGCGCCATGTTCGAGTGGGCAATTATCGCCCTTCTGTTAATCTCAGGCGTTTTGCTACTCAGGTCCTAATTCAGAAGAGCGCTGTTTACAAAAATCTGCCCATCTATGTCTTGTTAGTGTAGTCTCACAAGATTATAATGAACTGCAAGGAATTATGCGCTCGAACAGTATGGGTTGAGCAATTCGCAGTATAATTTATTATTGGTATCGGGGCTTAGTGTCAGTGGAGGAAGCCGGCGATGGCTCGATTTGGCAAGCTATTTGGTCGGAAACCGGGCGAACCATCTGGGGATAAGCCGCAAGCAACTGAGCGGTCTGGGGATTCTGCGAGGCGCACTGTGACCCAATCAGAGTTTGGACTTAAATTGATCCTCGAAAATGGCGAGACCAGAACCTTTACCTCGCTGCCCATCTCGATTGGCCGCGCTGAACAAAACGATTTGGTCCTGGTTGACGATACCGTATCTGCGAATCACGCATTGATCTATTACGATGAAAACGTGAAGGATATTTGCGTCGTGGACCTGGACTCGCTAAACGGCGTAACGGTTGACGACCATCTGACACGGAAAAATGTTTTGCGCGATGGCGTTCGGATTGGTCTGGGCAAGTCTAACCTGATCTTTCGCGACACTGGATATATCCATCCCGGATGATATTGCTCTACGAAGGAGCCGAATAATGGTCATTTGCCCAAACTGCCGGGCTGAAAATCGGTCGGGAGCAAAATTTTGTAAGAATTGCGCAACCCGATTACCCACCTCGACGGCGGTTACTCGTCCATTGGATTTAGAAACCATGCAACTCGACAAGGTAAATTCATCCGCATCTACACAAAACTCCCAAACCACGCGCCGCCTGGCGCAGAACCCCAGAACAGATACGCGGCCTCTGCCGCCTGCCAGCGCATTTGATCGTCGCCCTCTTGGGGCAGTTTTTGGAGATAATTTTCTCTACGAAAATGTGATCTTTAGCGATGATCGCCAGCATCGGTACCTCGTCCACCAGATTGACGTCCCAGAAGATTTGCAGATACGCCTCTGTCCAAATGCTTCCTGCGGAGCGATATTTCTGCCGCGCAACGCTGTACCGGAAAAGTTCTGCACCGATTGCGGCGCGACCCTGGAAAAGGGTGGCAAAGACCTGGCGCTTATCGAGGCGCGCACCCCCATCCCTGATAATATTGTTCGCCTGGCGGCAAAAGGTCTCTCACATGGCGCAGTACGTGCGCCCCTGGCAGCTTTCGTGGAACGTCTGGCGGGGCAACCGCGCCATTGTGTGGTTGTTCCGAGAGTGGGTGCGCTGGAAGGCGTCCCCGATTCCATGCAGGCGCTCAACTGGGGCGTTGGGTTGGCGCGTGGACTGGATTATTTGCACGATAATGGCGTGAGTTTTGCCGGTCACATTGACTTCAGCGCTCTGGGGATAATCAATGGGCGCGCCGTATGGGCAAACTTCACGACATGTAATCACCATCCAGAAGGCTATGTGACCGAACGCAAATCGGACGCCGAGGCGCTGGCGCGGCTAATCTTCTCTTGGCTGACCGGTCAGGAGCGGCTGGAACACGATCCAAATCTGGCGCCGGCGATTAACCAGGCGTTTGAACGCGTCTACACGCCCCCCGGCATCGCCTCCGCCGGCGAACTGGCGGAATTGTTCAGCCAGGCTTTGGAGGAAATGACCTCTGCCAAAACGCTGGATTATTACATGGGACGGCGAACCCATGTGGGGATGGTGCGCAATCTGAACGAAGATAGCCTGTTGACGGTGGAGATCAACCGCATTCACCAGTCTGTCAGCCAGCCTTTGGGGATTTATGTTGTCGCCGATGGTATGGGAGGGCATGCCGCCGGAGAAATTGCCAGCGGTGCAATTATTAATGCAATTTCTCAGAAGGCGTTTAAAGAGCTGATGCCGGCCCAGTTTACGAAAAATGCAGCTCTGGATCGGCAGAAATGGCTGCGAGAAGCGGTTGAAGAAGCCAATACCGAGGTGTTCAAATTGCGCCGCTCGGCTGGCACAGATATGGGCTCCACACTGGTATCTGCGCTGCTGGAAGGCAACAAGGCATACATTGCTCATATTGGCGACAGTCGCGCCTACTTGATCAATTCACAGGGCATTCAACGCCTGACCACCGATCATTCTCTCGTGGAGCGATTGATTGCGACAAACCAGATCACGCGCGAGGAAGCCCGCCATCACCCCCAACGCAATGTGATCTACCGCACTATCGGCGATAAACCGAAGATAGATGTTGAAGTGGCTACACATACCCTCAAAGTCGGCGATTATCTGCTTTTATGCTCGGACGGTTTGAGCGGTATGGTAGAAGACGAGGCGATTTACAAAATTGTCATGAACACCCCTTCTCCTCAAGCGGCTTGTGATGCGCTGATCGAGGCGGCCAACGCTGCCGGCGGCGATGATAACATTTCCGTAGTGGTTGTGAAGATTGTAGAAGCATAACATGTCCGGCGAGTTGACGCTGATTGCCACGCCGCACCGCAGGGTATATCCTGCAATGGATATTGCCCAGCAAGCTTATATCTTGCTGGAAATTACGCCGTCTGCAAACGCGCCAGCGGCGCAAAACCAACCCGTCAATGTTTGTCTGGTCTTAGATCGCAGCGGCTCCATGAGCGGCGAAAAACTGAACGCCATGAAACAAGCCGCACGATTGGTGGTAGATCAACTGGGGGTGCAAGATCTGCTCTCTGTGGTGATCTTCGACGACGCCCAGCCGGCGGAACTGGTTGTACCTGGCGCACCGGTTATAGATCGGCAGGCCATTCAGCGCAAGATTGAGGCCATCGAGGAGCGCGGCGGCACACACATGTCCACCGGCATGCGCCTGGGACTGCAAGAATTGCAACGCGGCCGCAGCCCGGAGCGGGTGAGCAGCATGATACTGCTCACGGATGGGCAAACCTGGGAAGATCAGCAAGAATGCCGCGACCTCGCAGATCAATGCCGCGCGGCGGGCATATCTATTCAGGCGTTTGGGCTGGGTGTGGGCGCGGAAAACAACTGGGATCCACGCCTGCTAGAAGAGTTAGCACAGCGTTCTGGCGGCGAATGGATGCCGGTCGAATCGCCGGATCAAGTCAGCGCAGCGTTTCAAAAGACGCTGTGCGCCATCCAAGGCGCAGTGGTCGCCAATGCGAACCTTACCATGCGCATGGTGTCGGGGGTGACGCCGCGCGCTGTCTGGCGCACAGCACCCTTGATCAGCCGTCTGGATCATCACGCCGTGGGAGCGAATGACATTCAGGTCTTCCTCGGCGAAATTCGACAAGGAACGGGACAAGCGCTGCTGGCTGATCTGCTTCTCCCGCCGCGGGCAGCAGGAATCTACCGACTGATCCAGGCGGATGTCACCTATGATGTTCCCGGCTCAGGTCTAAAGGGTCAGCGGGCCGCCATAGATGTGACACTGGATTTTGTCAATGACGCGACGCAGACCGGTCAAGTGGATGAGCGCATCATGAACCTGATCGAAAAAGTCGTTGCCCATCGGTTACAAACCCAAGCGTTGGACGACGCCGCGGCCGGCAACGTTTCCCGAGCGACCCAGCGATTACGAGCAGCCGCCACGCGCCTGTTGGAACTTGGCGAGGTGGAACTGGCGCGCCAGGCAGACCAGCAAGCGGATTTGATCGAAAAGGGCGGTCATCTGGATCCGGCGGCGGCTCAAAAGATGCGTTATGCGACCAAACGGTTAACCGAGATTGAGTGAGAGCTGAACTGGATATCGTTTGATACTCCAAGGAGGATTAAATGTCTGTGATTACTTGCCCCAGTTGTAACACCCCAGCGCCACCAGGAGCGGTGTTTTGTGATCATTGCGGCTATGATTTGCGCACCGTAGCGCCGATGGGCGGGCAGCAGGTTCCCCCTACCTACATGATTCCTTCTGCTGAAGCCAATGAAATTATCTGTCCCAATTGCCAGCACGCCAACATTGCCGGATCCGTTTTTTGTGAAAACTGCGGATCACAATTGGCGCAAGCAGCCGCGCCGGGTCCATCGGGGCTAAAACCGGCTGTTCCGGCGGCGCAACCTCCCGCTGCTGCAGCGCCAGCGCCGGCACCAGCAGAGAGCATGGTCGTCGGACGGCTCGTGATCCAGGATAGTCAGGTCACTTTGCCCATTCCGCCGGGCAAGCAAGTGATTATCATCGGGCGGGAAGATCCGGTGAGCGGCGTGTTTCCCGATATTGACCTGGATCCACACGGCGGGCATGAGGCTGGCGTGGGGCGCAGACATGCCCAATTGATGGTCAAGGAAGGGCAAGTATATATTGAAGACCTGGACAGCGTGAACGGTACAGCAGTGAACCGTCAGCGCATCGCCGCTCGTCAACCACAGCCGTTGAAATCGGGCGATGAGCTTCGATTGGGCAAGATGGCGCTTATTTATTACTCTAAGTAACCCATGCGAACCTGCCCTGAATGCCATGCGTTTGTCAGCGACATGGCGAATTTTTGCGATAGTTGCGGCCATCCGCTTCAGAACCAGCCGAAGGCCCCCTCTGCTGCGCCGGCGCCGCCCAAACTGCCTTCTGCTCCCGTTTCCGCCTCGGCGGGCGCGCGAGCAGGCGTTTGTTCCGCTTGTGGATTTCAGAATATCCCCGGGGAAATGTTTTGTCAGAACTGCGGGGTGCAGCTTGCGCCAGTGGCAAGCGCGCCTCCGCCTCCGCCCCGTCCGATCACAAGCAACCCAGAGCCTCAGCCGCAGCAGATTGTATCTCCAATGCCGCGCGGGGTTTGTGCAGAATGCGGCTACCCTGCCTCTCAGACAGACGTTTTCTGCCAGAACTGCGGCATCAAATTACCCGACGCGGTTCAGGCAGCGCCGAACAACACGGCCATAGATGCTCCTCCTCTCGCTAACTTTGCACAGACGCCCTCTTCTCCGATTGAAACACTGCAAGGCGCCCTTGAACCACAGCAGCCGCCCGCGCCTTCCACACCATATATCGAAGCCGTCCTGGTACTGCGCGAGTCGGGGGTCTGGCTCCAATTGCCAAAAGATAAGACCGACATCATCATTGGTCGCTCCGACGCGGCGCGAGGCATTTACCCAGACATTGATTTGACCCCCCACGGCGGCGACGCGCATGGCGTCTCTCGACGGCACGCCCACCTGATTGTGGAGGCGGATGGCATTTATTTAGAAGATTTAAACAGCACAAATTTCACTTTTATTAACCGACGGCGTTTAGAACCCGGACAACGCTACCCGCTCCGACATGGAGATGAAATCCGGGTGGGGCTTTTAGCCCTGGAATATCGAGAAATTTAACCATTACATACCCCTTCATGGAGGCCACTATGCTCAAACTCGAGGCTGCAGCGCTGACGGACGCCGGGCGCCAGAGATCTATGAACGAAGATCGCGTATGGTCGCAAATTTATGCAGCCTCGGAAGGCGAGGCGGTGGGACTGTTCATTGTCTGCGACGGCATCGGCGGCTATTTAGGCGGGGAGGTTGCCAGTCATTGGGCGGTCGAAACCGTGAAACGAGAGTTGAACGATCTGTTCTGCCCGCCGGATCCACGCGCCACGGTGCAACTCTCGAAAACCGAACTGGATGCAGCGCTGCGCGGCAGTGAATCCACACGTTTATCCGGCTTGCGTAAACTGGAAAATAGAGTGCGTCAGGCAGTGCAAAAGGCGAACCTGGTAGTATATCAATACGCAAAACAGAAACCGGATAAAGCCGGCGACGCTGGAACGACGATCACCATGGGATTGGTGCTGGGCGACCGGGCGGTGATCGCCAATGTGGGCGATAGCCGGGCGTATATGATACGCGATGGGCAATTGCACCAGATCACGCAGGATCATTCGCTGGTGGCGACGCTGGTGGCTGCGGGTCAAATTCAACCTCGCGAGGTCTTCACTCACCCGCAGCGGAACTTGATCTACCGCTCTCTGGGGCATAAACGGGACGTGCAGGTGGATACCTTTGTGCAAATGGTCAACCAGGGCGATACGCTGATTTTCTGCTCGGATGGGTTATGGGAAATGGTGCAGGACGATCAGAAGATCGTTCGTCTGACCCTGGAGGCGAAATCGGCTGCACAAGCCTGCCGCGACCTGGTGGATGCAGCCAACGCCGCCGGCGGGGAAGACAATATTGGTGTGATTGTCGTTAAAGTCACATAAATCTACTGCTTTCCGAATGGCATGACCTATCAGCCTGGGGCGATTTTACATCATCGCTATCGCATCGTTAAGCTGCTCGGTCAGGGCGGCTTTGGCGCGTTGTACCGCGCTTGGGATACAACGCTCGGACGCCCCTGCGCCCTCAAGGAAAACCTGGACGTTGCTCCAGAGGCGCAGCGTCAGTTTCTGCGCGAGGCGAAAATCCTGGCCAACCTTGTGCATCCTCATTTGCCCCGCGTGACGGATTATTTCATTGACAACGCCAAGCAGTATCTGGTGATGGATTATGTCGAGGGGCAAGACTTACAAGAGATGCTCGACGACCGCGGCGCTCCCCTACCAGAGGATAAAGCCGTGCATTGGATCTGCCAGATTTGCGACGCGCTAACTCATTTGCATTCTCAAAAGCCGCCCATCATCCACCGCGATATTAAGCCTGCCAATATCAAAATCACGCCCGATGGGACAGCCGTGCTGGTAGATTTCGGCATCGCCAAAATTTACGACCCCAGCCTGAAAACAACGCAGGGGGCACAGGCAGTAACGCCGGGTTTTTCGCCGCATGAGCAGTACGGCAAGGGCGTCACCGACGCCCGCACCGATATTTACGCGCTGGGCGCAACCCTTTATACCATACTGACCGGCGTCGAACCGCCGGAAAGCATTCAGCGTGTGACGCGCGATCCGCTCATTCCGGCGCGGCAACTCAATCCCAACCTGAGCTTGCGCACCTCTTCGGCTTTGATGCGCGCCCTGCAAATGGATCCGACCCAGCGCTTCCAAAGCGCGGCGGATTTCAAAGCCGCGCTGAAACCGGCTACACGTCTGCCGCAAGCATTCCCCTTACATGCATCTACATCCATGCCTGGCGCACAGGCGGTCGCCGCGCCGCAAACGCCCGGCGCCTCCTGGGCAGTTATTGCTCTGGTGGTGGGCCTGGCATCTTTCGTTGTGATTTTATTGATCGCATTGCTCAGCAGTGGGCGCAACCCTTCAGCGCGCCCCAGCATCCCTCTGGCAACGATTGAAAAAACGACCCCTTCCCCTTATACCGCTATCGTGACCGGTTCACCTGCAGCCGAGGTTACTGCATCGTTGGTCGCCACGCTCGCGCCGCTAGAGTACACGGTCCAGAGCGGCGACACCTGTTCGGAGATCGCGCAAACCTTCGCCGTTTCTCTGGCCGAAATTACCGCCCTGAATGATCTGCCAGCAGATTGTGGAGTGATTTATGCCGGACAGAAACTGCTCATTCCCCGATCTTCCAGCTCTATGGTGAAAACGCCTTCTGCTGAAACGATTGTAACGCCTCCAACGCCCATTTCCATCCAGATCGCTGCCGAAGACGACATGGAATTGGTCTTCATCCCCGCGGGTGAATTTTGGATGGGGTCGCCCGATTCAGACCCTGCAGCGGGCAGGGAAGAGAAGCCACTGCATGCGGTTTATCTGCGGGCGTATTGGATAGACCGTACCGAGGTAACCAATGCCATGTACGCCCGTTGCGTCGCCGCAGGCGTTTGCCGTCGGCCAGAGAAGGTTCAATCCAACTCCCGCCCCTCGTACTATGACAATCCGGCGTTTGCTGATTATCCGGTAATTTACGTGTCGTGGAATGACGCCAACAACTATTGCAAGTGGGCAAATCGGCGTCTGCCCAGCGAAGCCGAATGGGAAAAAGCCGCCCGCGGGACGGACGGGCGCTCCTATCCCTGGGGCGAGGCCACGCCCGCGGCGCGCCTGGCGAATTTCAACCGCCAGGTTGGAGATGCCAGCCGCGTGGGCAGTTATCCGGCCGGATCCAGCCCATACGGCGCGCTCGATATGGCCGGCAATGTTGCTGAATGGGTGCAAGATTGGTATGGCGAAAATTATTACACCTTGTCTGTATATACTAACCCGCTTGGGCCGGCGGAAGGGGAGTTTCGGGTGCTGCGCGGCGGCTCCTGGTATAACCTGGCGCCGGCAATGCGCGTCGCCTTTCGCTTATGGAACTACCCCGACTTGCGCTCAGATACGGTCGGTTTCCGCTGCGCGCGGTAGTGGTTTCGGGTTGGCGGTTACAGGTCAGTTGTTAGCGCAAGCCTTGCGGAAATTTATGTGCGCGTTTAGCGCCGCTTCCGCCAGGTTTGGTGTAGAATATTGATGCGGGCTTCTTAGCATGGCTTCATAGTCGCCAAAGGAGAATTCAATGAACTCGACCTTATGTCCCCATTGCGGAGCGCAAAACGCTGCTCAAGCACGATTTTGCGCTAATTGCGGAAAACCGCTGGCGCCAGTTGCCAAACCAGATGTGGGCAATGTATGTCCGCGCTGCCAGACGCCCATTCGTTCCACCGCCCGTTTTTGTCCCAATTGTGGTTATGACATCGGTCAGCAGTTCGCCGCAACGCCGGCCCCGGTAGCCGTCGCGGCTCCAGCGCAGCAACCTGCGCACGCCGGGGCGGTCAGCGCACCGGTTACCCCTCCTGCGACAACCTTGCTCAGCGACATGCCCGGTACGAACACACTCATTGTGCGCTGGATGGGCGGCAACACGCAGCGTTATCCAATCACTGTTCCCACGCTGCGCGTCGGACGCGCTCCAGATAACGATGTGGTGATTAATCATCCGGCGGTCTCCAGCCATCACCTCACTTTGTTCATTTCCAGCGGCACCATGACCGTTACGGATCTAAAAAGCACCAATGGGACGCAGCTCAACGGTCAGCGCATCCCGCCTAACTCGCCGCAACCGATCAACTTTGGCGATGTGATTCGCATTGGAGACCTGACCGGAAACTGGGTCACCCTCGGGTTAGAGAGCGCCGCCGGCGAAGCCTTGCGTACGCTTTCTCTGGGTAAGCTGGATCTCTCCAACCTGACCTCCATCACCATTGGCCGGGACCCCAGCGCATATTTGCCCCTGAACCACCCGACGGTCTCTTTCCACCATGCTCAAATCTATAAACAGAACGCCAATCTGTTTATCAAGGATTTAGACAGCACCAACGGGACGTTTGTCAACGGCCAACGCATTCGCCAATCCCCCTTGAACAGCGGCGATGAAATTCAGATCGGGCCATTCAAACTGGTTTACGATGCGCAGAATCAAAGCCTGGCGCAGTCTATGCGTCTGGGTCATCGCATTGACGCCATTAAACTGGGGCGAGAAGTGGCTAACCACAAGATGATCTTGCGCGATGTCTCGATGACCATCAACCCAGGCGAGTTTGTCGCGCTGGTGGGTGGCAGCGGCGCAGGCAAAAGCACCCTGATGAAAGCCATGAACGGTTACGAACCAGCCAACCATGGTCAGATGTTGTTAGACGCGGAGCCGCTGTATTCCAAATTGGATCTTTACCGCACTCAAATGGGCTATGTGCCGCAAGATGACATCATTCACCGCACTTTGCCGGTGCGAGTTGCGCTGTGGTACGCCGCCAAATTGCGCTTGCCGGATGCGCGCCCGAAAGAAATCGAAGCGCGCATTCAGGAGGCGCTGCGAGCGGTGGACATGATCGAGCATGCCGACAAGCCTGTGCGCGTGCTCAGCGGCGGGCAACGCAAGCGGGTGAGCATCGCGGTTGAACTCCTGGCAAGACCTACGCTGTTCTTCCTGGATGAGCCTACCTCTGGCCTCGACCCGGGTCTGGAAAAGAAGATGATGTACGACCTGAACCGTCTGGCGGATGAAGGTCGCACAGTGGTATTGGTGACCCACGCCACGGCGAACATTGAGCAGTGCGATCTCGTGGCTTTTCTATCTCAAGGGCGCCTCTCTTATTATGGGCCGCCAAATGAGGCGCTGCAATTCTTCAATGTGCGCGATTTTTCAGACATCTACGTGAAGCTTTCTCAAGAAATTGACGACGCAAAGGGCAAGCCGCCTCCGCCAGAATTGCAATCCTACTACAGCCCCAAACCCAGCGCTCCAACCAAAACGACAGCCGGTTTGTTGTGGGCATGGGTTCGGCGTCTTTTACGATGCGGTGAGGGAGGTGCTTCAACCAAAACGACAGCCGGCGTGTTGTGGGCAGAGCATTATAAGCGCTCGCCGCAGTTTCAAAAATTCGTCGCCGACCGGCAAAGCCGATTGGCAGGCAAAGGGCAAGCAGCGCTGGCAGCCGCCGCTCCGCCGCCGCGCAGCCGCTCGCGAGACTCGTTCCTGCGGCAGACTTTTATTCTGGCGCGGCGCCAGTTTGACCTGATCCGTTTCGACTGGCGCACTTTGTTCATCTTGCTGCTGATGATGCCGCTGATCGCTTTCCTGTTCATGTCGGTAAGCGAAAAACAAGATCTCACCGGCCGACCGGGCACCGCCGAACAGATCCGCGTTGAGCTGGAAAAAGAAGTGGACGTCTTGATCAAGGAGTGGGAGAAAAAACCAGCCAGCGAGCGGGGCAAATTGGAAGATTACACTGAGAAGAATTACACGCCAGTGGAAAACGCCCAAACCCTGGTGACCATGTTGGCTCTGGCGCTCACCCAAGGAGGTACATTTATTGCCGCGTATGAGATCGTTAAAGAGCGGGCAATCTATCGCCGCGAACGGGCGGTGAACTTGAGCGCGATTGCCTACGTCTTGTCAAAAATCATCATCCTGGGCATTTTCGCGCTTGTGCAGGTAGCCAGTGTATTAATGATCATCAGTTTAAAGGTGGACACAGACTTACCCGGCGCGATCTTCAAAGACGCCGGGGTGTTTGAAATGTTCATCACCCTGTATCTGGCAGTTCTGGCAAGTATCACATTTGGTCTGTTCGTGTCCGCAATTGTGCCGAATACGGATGTGGTGCTTTACGCCATCCTGGTACAGCTCTTCGTTCAGATTATCTTGGGCGGAACGCTCTTCCCCATTGATAGCAAAGTCGCCTCCGCCACGACCATATCGTATTGGACGACCGACGCCCTGGGTTCAACCATTGACATGAAACAGTTGAATAACGAAAGCTGGTCTTGCGTCGGCGTGGAGACGTTCGACGAGAACACCGGTGCGGCTGTGAATAAGCCTATGTGTTCAAAGGCCGACACAGATCTTTCCCTGGATTATCAACATACCCCTGAACATATCCTGGCTATGTGGCGGGCGTTGATCACTCACGGTATGTTATGGTTCATCGCCACGGTCATCGTGCAGGCGCGCAAGAAGGCAGAATAAGCGCGGCGGGTGTTATTTCACCCGGAAAGAGGCTGCTCTGGTTTTCAATAGCTGTTACTGCGGAAAGCGAAAGCCTTTTCAAGGAGCTGGATTGACTGCTTTTTGTCAGTTATGTGGTCAGAAAATCGTTGGGCGAGGCCAATCGTTTCATCATAAAGCGTGGCCGCCGGGGTTATCTATGCGCGTTTGCCCGGATTGCTTGCAGAATAAACCACGTTGCAGTCAATGCGGAATTCCGATGACCAGCGCCTTACCGCATGGAGTCTGTTCCACTTGCAGCCAATCTCTGCATTTTTGCCTGGCGTGCGGCCAGCCTGTCAAAAATAAATACTACCAGTTCGACGGCGTCGGACCGTATTGCCAGGAATGTTATCAAACGCGGCCGCGCTGCGATGTGTGCAGCGCCCCGCTTACGCATGAATACTGGCAGCTCTCAGATGGCAGGGTGATCTGCGCCAATTGTCATTCCACCGCCATATATGATCCGGCCGCCGCTGCGGCGCTATATTCCGAGATGCGGCAGGTGGTGGATCAGCTCTTGGGGCTGCGCTTGAACATCCCGACCGGCGTGGCTCTGGTAGATCGAAATCAGTTGCGAGAAGTGATCCGCCAGCAGACCAACGCTGTGATGCAAGGTAATCCCGCTTCTTCGACAGCTTTGCCATTGGTAGCAGAAAACACATTGGGGCTTTACGCCCGCCGCGGGATGCGCCGAGGAATATATATTCAGACTGGTTTGCCGCGTTTGCTCTTTTTGCAGATCGCTGCCCACGAATATGCGCACGCCTGGCAGGCTGAAAACTATCCCATGTTGCGCGACGAGCGCATTCACGAGGGATTTGCTGAGTGGGTGGCTTATCGAGTGATTGGGCGCTATCGCTATACTCGCGGGCAAGAGCGGATGCTCTCCCGCCAGGATATTTACGGTCAAGGGCTGCGCTGGGCGCTGGAAGTGGAGGCCCAAACGGGCATCCACGGCGTCATCAACGCCCTGAGCGCAGAGAATGGCTGATGCGCTGCGCATGGCGTCGGCGTCTCATTAACGGTAGTAGAAAAGAGTAGTGTTATATGGCGATGCCATTGGCTTTGAATTGCTCTCTATCTTCCAGCGTTGTGCCGCTTCAGAAGGGGCCGCGCCTGGTGTATTTATTGGCTGAAATCAGCGGCGGGGACGGCGCAGAGACGTTACCCGGCAACCTGGCTTTCGTCATTGATGCCAGCGAATCCATGCGCATTCGCCTGGTCACCGATCAGCAATTCGCCGACCTGGCGAAGAATGGGCATGTTCGAGAAGTGCTGACCGATGGCGTGCCAGCCTACCAAATTGATTCTCCGTCCGGTGAATGGATGGCGAGCCTTCCGCGACGCATTGACTATGTAGCGGCTGCGTTGGAGGCTGCCAGCGAATATTTGCAACCGGCGGACTATTTTTCGTTGGTGGCGTTTGCGGGTTGGGCGCATACGATGATCCCTTCCATCTCCGGCCGGGAGCGCGACCGCCTGCGCCAGGCGGCGCATGATCTGGAACATCTGCGCCTGGGAGACGAAACGCACATGGCAGAAGGTTTGGGGCTGGGTTTCGCGGAGCTTCAGAAACGCGGCAATCAACGGCACGCAGCCCGCATGATCCTGCTGACAGATGGCCACACCTTGAAAGTGAAGGAATGTTACGAGTGGGCCGACCGGGCGCGCCAACAAGGCTATAAGCTGACCACCATGGGCATTGGGGCGGAATTCAACGAGGACCTGTTGATCCCTTTGGCCGACCTGACCGGAGGGAATGCGTATTACATCGAGACGCCTGACCAGATTCCGCAAGCCTTTCACCAGGAGCTGGGCGCAGTCAGGCGCATCAGCTATCGCAACGTGGAACTCAAGCTGCGCCTGACGCGTGGGGTGGAATTGCGGCGGGTGTATCGCGTCTTGCCGGAGCTGAGTGAATTTGAACCCGGTCCCAACATGGACGGCAGTTACGCGTTGCTCATTGGCGATTACGACCCTGGCGCTCCCGTGGCGCTGCTGATGGAATTGGTGCTTCCAACATGGCAGGAGGGCGCATATCGCCTGGCGCAAGCATTGTTGACCTGGGATGATCCGGCGGAAGAAATCTCGCGCCAGAATACGCGCATGGATATTGTAGTCCAAATGGCGCGATTGGTGACGACGCGGCTGGACGACCGCGTGATGAATATTGTTGAAAAGGTCGGGGCGTACAAAATGGGCTCTCAGGCGCTGGAAACCGCTCAGTCCGCTTCTCATAGCGCAGACCCTGAACGCAAAGATATGGCTACGCTGCGATTGCGGCAGGCGGCCACACGCTTGCTGGACATGGGCGAGAAAACGCTGGCGGATACCATGTTCCAACAGGCCCAGGCGCTGGAGCTGAGCGGTCGCCTCGATTCAGAGGCTACGAAAAAATTTCGCTACGAAACCCGTCGCCTGACTCGGCGCTCATAAAATAGCGTCTGGTGAGTCAAGCGGAAAGTGTAAGGTGAGGAGCTGCCTATGTCGCAAGCGTTAAAGATAAGGAGCATGTGCAATCGGTATGCGGTGCCTGTTATGGAACAGCCCCAACTGATTTATGTGCTAACGGAACTGACGCCCGGCGAAGGGATCGCCAACACGCGTCTTCCGATGAATTTCGCATTGCTCCTGGATCATAGCGGGTCCATGGCGGGGGAAAAGCTGCGCACCATGAAAGAGGCGGTCAAGAACATCATTGACCAGCTTGGCTCAGAGGATATTATTTCCGTCATCACATTTGAATCCAAGACCCAGGTGATTGCGCCAGCCCAACCCGCCAGAGACAAGCTCGAGCTTAAGAGAAAGATTGATCGCATCAAAGACGCCGGCGGTACCAATATGGCGCCTGGTCTGCGCGAGGCGCTCAAACAAGTGGTACAGCAGCACAGAGAAGGGCGAGTGAGCCGAATTGTCCTTCTAACCGATGGAGAAGCGACGGACAACGAGGAAGACTCGCGCCGGGTGGCAGACGAAGCCGGCGCATGGGGCATTCCGATCATCGGTTTGGGGTTCGGCCAGGATTGGAATGAAGAATTCCTCTTCGATCTGGCGGATCGCAGCATTCTGGCTGCGCCAGGCTCGCGGTTGGGGCAGGCGGATTATATCCCGGCGCCCAAAGATGCCAACAGGATCTTTCAAGAAGTATATCAATCCATGCAGGTGGTCGCACAGGAGGTGGAACTGACCATACGCATGGTGCAAGGGCTGGAGGCGCGCCGCGTGTGGCAGGTTACGCCGCTCATCAAAGATTTGGGATATGGCGTTATCCAGGGGCGCGCCATCGTTATCCCGGTGGGGCAGCTAGAAAAGGGTGGGGCGGCTTATTTGGCGGAGATCATGCTGCCGCCGCGGCCCGCCGGGCCGGTGCGCATTGCGCAAGCGGAGGTCTCTTTTTCTATTCCCGGCCAGGGCGCGCAGCGGGATGCGGTGGATCTGGTGTTGCAATTTACACAAGATGCATCGCTCTACAATTCGATGGACGGCCATGTGATGAATGTGGTCGAGAAGGTTCAGGCATTTAAATTGCAAACTCAGGCGTTGGATGAAGCGCAAATGGGTAACGTGGGCAGCGCCACGCGCAAACTGCGCCAGGCGGTGACCATTTTGCTCTCGCAGGGTGAAACCGAGCTGGCAGACCGGATGCAACAGGAAGCAGATCACCTGGAACAATCCGGCGAAATTTCCAGCGAAGGTAAGAAGACGATTATGTTGACCAGCCGCAAGACAGTGCGGCTATCGGAGTGACCGGCGGCGCGCCGCTGGTTTCCTGGCGGTCAAAAGGGCCGCAGAGGCGAGCAACCCATCCATGACCCGCGCATGGCAAATCTACTACAATGCAGCCTTTGGCGCTTTCGGGGCGTTGAGCGCCTGGATGGCGCTTGGCTTGATCAACACGCGCTCCTGGAACGTTCATCTTTCCAATTTATTTGTTGGCGCCGGGATTGGTCTTTTAATCGGCGGCTCGCTGGGGGGCGTCGAGGGGTTGATGGTCAGGCGTTCGCTCTTGCGCGCCCTGCTGGGCGCGGCTGGCGGCGCTCTGGTTGGCATGGTCAGCGGCATGGTGGGTTTATGGCTGGGCGGGTTGATCTTCCTGCTCATTCAGGGCGGTCTGATCGCCCGCGTTTTCGGATGGCTGTTATTCGGATCTTTCCTGGGCGCAGGGTTGGGCGTGGTGGGTTGGAATGCCAAGAGATCGTTATATGGTGTAATTGGTGGCGCGGCTGGCGGGCTGATCGGAGGTCTGTTTTACGAGATCTTCACACATTTGTTTTTGAAGTGGAGCGAGCAGGCGCAGATGGTGTTAGGAGCCGCCGGATTAAGCCTGATTGGCGTCACTCTGGGCATGATGATCCCCCTTTCGGTGAGCTTTATCAGCGCATTGCGAGCTGAGCGGGGTCTTGTCGTTTATCTGAATGGCCCGCGTCGGGGCACCGAAGTGGAAGTGGTAGAACGCATTTTGATCGGCTCTTCAGATGCATGTGAGGTTTATGTGCCGGATCGGCGCGTGGAAAAGAGGCAGGCGGAGATTTCTCTCGGCGAGCAAGGGTTCAATGTGCAAAACGTGGGCAGCGTGCAGCCTTTCTGGGTGGATCAACAATTGATCGTTCCGGGGAGGCAAATTCCTCTGCACAATGGCGCAACGCTTCAGATGGGCGAAGCGGCTTTACGGTTTCAATCCTATGAGTGAGATCACATGGATGAGTTGGGTGTGAAACGCGTCGAATTTCTCATTCGTAAGGTCGCCGGTCTTGTCAGCGTTCGCCCTGCAAGATTGCGCCGCGGTGGCGTTGCCACCAGGCGAAAGCCGTTGAATCCAGGCGTGCTGTGCGCCTGTCTGGCGCTGTTGGTCAGTGTCATGTACGCTGCAATCTCCCCGGTATGGGTGTTGGGAATTAGCCAGGGTGCCGCCAGGGCGCAAACCCCCACGCCGGAGGGTTGGACGGTAACCATCGGTCAGTTTGACGCCTCCAAATACCCTGAGATCACGTTGTACTTGAACGTCGCCGATAGCTCCGGGCGACAGATCACAAATTTGAAGCAGGAAGACTTTTTCGTTTCCGAAGATGGTCAAAGCGTGGCGATTACCAATTTTGCGGGTTTGGGCGAGAACCGACCAGTGGACATCGTCTTTGTCTTTGATACCACCGCCAGCATGTCGGAAGAGATTGCGGGTGTGGTGCGCACCAGTCTGGCGTTTGCCGATGAATTGGAGCGTAAAGGCCGCGACTACCGTTTGGGTTTGGTGACTTTCTCGGATGTTGTGTTACAGGTAAACCGCCCCGATCATTCGCTCACCGACCGCGCCTCAGAGTTCAAGGAGTGGGCAAGCAAACTGGTCGCAGATGGCGGCGACGGCGAACCAGAGAACGATTACGCGGCCATCCGCCGCGCTTTGGAAATGAATTTCCGCCCTCAGGCGCAAATTGTCTTAATCTTGATCACCGATGCGCCCGTGCATCGCTTTGGCGACCCGCCCGACGGCGGTGTGACATTTGACGACCCCAACCTGGACTTCAAACCCACCCTGGATGGTTTGAAAGCCAAAGGCGCATCTGTTTACGCCATCGCTCCTGCCTTGACCGAATTCACCAACCTGGCCTCCGAGACTGGCGGGCGTTTTTATGACATCCGCCAAAACCCGGATTTTACCAGTTTGATTAACGAGATCGGGCAGACGTTGGCCAACCAGTATCGGATTACTTACCGCAGCCCACGCCCCACCTACGACGGCACGCGCCGCAACGTTCAAGTATTGGTTGGCGGGGCGCAGGCGCGCAAAATGTACGCTGAGCAGCATTTATTGAATGTCCAATCAAATTGCCTGGTTGGTTTGCTCTGCCTTTTACCTTTGATGTTTGCTCTGGTCGCTCCGGTAACAGTGCGAATCGCATGGCGTTTGATACAACCCGCCCAGGCTGCGCCCGTCTTCAGCGGCGAAAATGCTGCTCAACCGGATGCAGTTGCTTCGGATGTTGCAGCCGCGGGGTTCAAAAGCCTGGAACAATCGCCTGCGCCAGAAGAAGATCAAGTGAGCTGCCCCAATTGCGGCCAGGCAGCGCGGCGGGGAGCGCGGTTTTGCAGCCGGTGCGGCGCGCGATTATAAAACGCGGCTCAGCGATCCAAAAAAGCAAGATCAGCGAGGAGGTCATAAAATGGCAACCACAACCTGTCCGAATTGCGGCAAACCGCTTCGCCCTGGCGCAAAGTTTTGCGGGCATTG
>JAGVAD010000045.1 GCA_020060465.1 Anaerolineales bacterium | reverse complement strand
TTATTTCGCCGATTTCGAGAGCGACGATGGCGGATGGCAAAGCGATGGGTTTGTGCGCATTCAGAATATCTTGCCGCAGATGTTCCGATTGGCGCTCATCTGGCTGGGCAATGAGGCCGAGGTGCAAAAGCTGGAATTTTCGCCCGGCAGTCCGGTTGAAATAACCTTGAGTTTGGATCGTCAGCGCAGCGAAGTTGTCCTGGTGATCTCTGGCGTCACGCGCTTCACCCGCCAGAAAGCGCCTTATCAATTTACCATCTTGCCTAAATAGCGGCTCTCGCCAGGTTGTGAAAAATTAAAGCGTCTCTGCTGGATGTCGAAAGCGGAGACGCTTTTGCTTTTTCCGAAATGGTCAGTTCGAACTCGGTTTACTTGGGGTGCGCAAGGCTGCCAGTTGTTGCTCCAACTCCGATCGTCGCTCGGCGGCTGCCCGACTCACCTCACTGCGGATGCGTTCCGCCTCGCTTTGAAACCGGTTGATTAATTCATTACCGGATGAGGGGGCGAACATCAGCGCCACGACAACGCCTACCAGCCCCCCCAGAATAAATCCTTCCAGAAAATTTGTCGTTTTACTCATACTTCCCTCTTCTCTGCATGATCTTGCTGCGATAGTTGTTTCCTTGACAATTGTTCATTGATGCGCTGAAAGCGCGCCTTGTATTATAACGGCAAAATCAAAAGTATAATTATGCACATGATTATCTTATCCGTTGGTATGCCCCGCGCCGGCACCGGCTGGTATTACAACCTCACCAATGATATGATGCTGGCCAACGGCGCGCAAGACGCCCGTGAGATCCGCCGTCGTTATCATTTGCAGAGCGTTCTCACCGAAGTCAATTGCAACATCGGCGCGCTAACGCTGCGCCGTTTGCTGGCGGTGTTGGCGCCGTCGCTATTGGGAAATACGTTCGTCATCAAAGCCCACGCCGCGCCTACCCCCCTGGCGTTGACTTTGATCCGTCGCGGCATGATGCGCGCCACCTATCTATATCGGGATCCGCGCGACGCTATGCTCTCGGCGATGGAGAATGGCCGTCGCGCTCTGGCGCGTGGCAAGGAAAATGCCTTTTCTCCGTATGTGGAGTTCGACGCCGCCCTGAAATTTATGCAGGAACAGGTTCGCGTTTGGGAAGCCTGGATGAGCTGCGCCTCTGCGTTGCATGTGCGTTACGAAGATCTGCTGACCAGTTATGAAGCAGAGGCTGAACGCCTGGCGCGCTTTCTAAAACTAAACCCGCGGGATCCGCAGACGCGCTCGGTAATCGCTCGCTATCGCCCCGAAATGGCGCAGCCGGATCAGAAGGGCGTTCATTTCAGCCAGGGAAAAATTGGTCGCTTCCGTCAAAAGATGACCCCAGAGCAGCAGGCTGTTCTGTTGAAGGTCTTTGGCGCTTATTTGCCGCGTATGGGCTATGCCGAGTGAGCTTAATCGGGGGAAGGCTTGCCATATTCGAAGATCAGATATTGGGCGATCAGGCTGAACACCATCAGGATTAGAAACATGATCGCCGGTTCCAACCCGCCGAATTTGACATCCCGCAGGATCAAAGTTACCGCCGTCAACGCCGATAAGAAGATCAGAAAGCCGTCGAACAACACGATCAGCATTACAAAGCTGAGCGCGCCGCCGATAGCGAAGGTGATGGGGGTGACCCATTCGGGCTGCGCGCCAAACACCTGCGGCAGATTATAGACCAAATAGCCGCCGGCGACGATCCCGGCCAGGCGCGCCGCCCAACGCCGAAAGACGAAGACCGAGAGCGCGCCCAAGCCACCAAAGATGATCGGCACAGCTAACGGACTCCATCCGGCTGGCGTTAGGGCGAACCTTTCGTTGGCATAGGCGGCGGCTAAATAAACCACACCGCCTACAAACACAGCGTATGCCGGGCGACCGGCGATGAGGATCAAGAAGCCAATTCCGACATTGATGATGGACATGCGCTGCCTCCGGGAAAATCGAAATCCTGCGAGGTTGTTAAAGGCAAAAGTAATTGTGAACGCTGCCTCAACTATATTCGATTTTAGGCCGAGATGCAATAGACTTTTCGATCTAAACGGTCAAATTGCATCTTGTCAAGATGCGTCCTATCAAGCATAATGGAGACGCTGCCCGGATCACCGGCGACCGGGACAATTGTTTCAATTCAACCAATCCCTTTATTTGGCCTCTACCTGATAAGGAGGGTACCATGTCCACACAACCTGTTTCTTCAGTTCCTGTTATCAAGCGAAAAAAGACCACCGTTCAAACGTTGAGGGGCAAAAAACAGAACGGTGAAGTGATCAGTATGCTGACGGCTTACGATTATCCCACCGCGCTGGCGATTGACCAGGCCGAGATTGATGTCATCCTGGTGGGCGACTCGCTGGGGATGGTCGTATTGGGTTATCCCAATACGCTGCCCGTGACGATGGAGGACATGCTTCATCATTGCAAAGCGGTATCGCGTGGCGCGCAGTACGCGTTGTTGGTGGGGGATATGCCCTTTATGTCGTATCAAGTATCGGTTGCGGAAGCTGTGCGCAATGCAGGGCGCTTCCTGCAAGAGGCCGGTATGGATGCTGTGAAGTTGGAGGGCGGCCGTGAACGGCTGGAGGCGATACGCGCCATCCTGGCCGCCGGTATCCCCGTCATGGGGCATTTGGGGCTGACCCCGCAAAGCGTAAACCAATTGGGAGGCTTTCGACCACAAGGCCGCGAAGCTGCTGCGGCGCAGCGTTTGGTTGAAGACGCGCTGCTGCTACAAGATGCTGGTTGCTTCGCCATCGTCCTTGAGTCGCTGCCAGCTCGCCTGGCTAAGCTGATCTCAGAGCGCCTGGAAATTCCCACCATCGGCATTGGCGCCGGCGCTGGTTGCGATGGGCAAGTGTTAGTGACGCATGATTTGTTAGGCCTGTTCGACCGGTTTACGCCGCGCTTTGTGAAGAAGTATGCGGATCTGCACGGCGTTATGGCGCAGGCGTTTGCAGCCTATAAAGCCGACGTGGAGGGCCGCGCCTTTCCCGCGGCGGAACATAGCGTAGAAATGCCCGACCAGGAGTGGCAGGTCTTATTGGAGGTGGTTGCTAATGCTTCCCATTGAGGAGCAGACGATCCTGGTGGTGGGGACAGGCGCCATGGCCTGCATCTTTGCTGCGCGCTTGAAAGCCGCCGGTTTGTCGCCGGTCATGCTGGGGAGTTGGACGCAGGGTCTGGAGGCGATCCAGAAATTTGGAGTGCGCGTGTTGGAAGCAGAGGGTCAGGAGCAGGCTTACCCCATCCAGGTGACCTGCGATCCGCAAGATGTGAAGGGCGTTCGTTTTGCCATCGTGTTGGTGAAATCCTGGCAAACGTCTCGCGCCGCGAGACAGTTAGCCGAATGCCTGGACGCTAAAGGCGTGGCGCTCACTCTGCAAAATGGGCACGGCAACCGTGAGCAGTTGGCGCAAGTTTTGGGCGCTCAACGGGTCGCTCTGGGGGTGACGACATTAGGCTCTACATTACTGGCGCCTGGCCTGGTTCGTCCTGTCGGCGAGGCGGTGATCTCGCTGGAAGCGCATCCTCGATTGGGGCCGCTCTCGAATTTGTTGCAATCGGCGGGTTTTGTGATCGAGAATGCGCCCGACGCCAATGCGTTGGTCTGGGGAAAGCTGGTGATTAACGCCGCCATCAACCCCTTGACGGCGTTATTGGGCATCCCCAATGGGGAACTGTTGCAACGCGGCTCGGCGCGCTTGCTGATGCAGGCGGTCGCCCGCGAGGCGGCGGCGGTGGCGGTGGCTCAGGGAGTTCGTTTGCCCTATCCAGACCCGGTGGTTGCTGTGGAAACTATCGCCCGCCGCACCGCCGTCAATCGCTCGTCCATGCTGCAAGATGTAGAACGCGGCGCGCCTACCGAGATCGAGGCGATCTGCGGCGCAATCGTCCAGGCGGGCGAGCAAGTCGGCGTGCCTACCCCCATAAACCGCACCTTGTTGCAACTGGTGAAGGCTTTGCGTCCAGATTAAAGCTTTCACGATGAAACTGATCTTTCCTAACGAGAAGAATTTATGGAGACCGTCAAAACGATTTCGGAATTACGCGCTGCCCGCCTTATTCTGCCTCAACCAGTTGGATTGGTGCCAACGATGGGCTATTTGCACGAAGGCCATCTTTCTCTGGTGCGCGCCGCCCGCTCGGAATGCGCCAGCGTGGTGGTGAGCATATTTGTCAATCCAACTCAGTTCGGACCAACGGAGGATCTGGCTTCTTACCCGCGCGACCTGCTCCGCGACCTTCAATTGCTGGAGAAAGAGGGCGTTAATCTGGTTTGGTCGCCCGACGTGGAAGATATGTATCCGCCCGGTTTTCAAACCTGGGTGACCGTAGAAGGGGTCGCCCGGCCATTGGAAGGCAGTATGCGCCCTGGACATTTTCGCGGCGTCGCCACCGTGGTTGCCAAATTGTTCAATGCGGTTCAACCGCAGCGGGCGTATTTTGGGCAAAAAGACGCCCAACAGGCGGTAGTTATTCGCCAGATGGTGCGCGATCTGAACTTCAATTTGGATGTGGTTGTCTGCCCAATCGTGCGCGAGCCAGATGGTCTGGCGATGTCCAGCCGAAATACCTACCTGAACCCAGAGGAGCGCCGGGCGGCCACGGTGCTTTATCGTTCCTTAAGCGCCGCCCGTCAGGCCTATCAGGCTGGCGAGCGCGATGCAGATCGTCTGCGACAAATAATGGCAGAGACGATTCAAAGCGAGCCGTTGGCTCGTTTGCAATACGTCTCCTGCGCGGATGCAGACACATTACAAGAGATCACCGGCATTGTATCCGGCCGCGCCCTGTTGTCCATGGCAGTTTTCGTGGGCAAGACGCGGCTGATTGATAATTTTGTGATTGGGGAGGAAAATCATGCTCCTGGCAATTGACGTCGGGAACACCAATATCACCTTAGGACTTTATTCTGAAGATGTCCTGGGCCCGCGTTGGCGGCTGGCGACAGTGCATGATCGCATGCCGGATGAATACGGTCTGCAATTTCTAGGGTTGATCAACCACGCTGGCTATCAACCCCAGCATTTAACCGGCGTGTGTCTGGCGTCGGTCGTGCCGCCGTTGACCGGTAAAGTCATTGAAGCCTGCCGCAACTATCTGGGGCAGGACCCGTTGGTGGTGGACGCGGGCGTAAAAACCGGCGTGCGCATTCGATATGAAGATCCACGCGCTGTGGGAGCAGATCGTATTGTAGATGCGGCGGCGGTATTGCGTTTTTATGGCGCGCCAGCCTGTGTGGTGGATTTCGGCACTGCGACGACCTTCGACGCCATTTCAGAAGAAGGTGATTATTTAGGCGGGGCGATTGCGCCGGGCATCAGCATCGCTGCCGAAGCATTGTTCATGCGCACCGCCAAGCTGCCGCGCGTAGATATACAGCGCCCGCCCCACGCCATCGGTCGCAATACGGTTCACGCCATGCAATCTGGGCTGTTGTTTGGATATGTATCTCTGGTCGAAGGAATGGTAGCCCGTTTTCGCCAGGAATTGGGGCCGAAAATGAAGGTGATCGGCACCGGAGGGCTGGCAGAGATCATCGCCCGTGAAACGAGCGTATTAGAGATCATCGCTCCCTGGTTGACGCTGGATGGTTTACGCTTGATTTGGGAAATGAACCATTGAGTTTTTTGGAAGTTCAGACGCAAACTGCCTGGGGGCGCGTCTTAGCCGGTTTTGTGCAATGGTGCGCCCCACAATCGGGGTGGCTCACGTTGGACGTGGGCAGCGGCCCGGGATTGCTGCCCGCTTTGTTTGCCGGGCGCGGTTGCCGGTCGTTCGGTTGCGATTTGGATGGCGCGGCGTTGCGCGGCCGTTTATCCTCGTCGCTGATTCAAGCCGACGCCTGCTGGCTGCCGTTCCCTTCAGGAACATTTGATCTGGTTACAGCGACCAATGTGCTGTTCTTACTGCCAGATGCGTTGACTGCTCTGCAGGAAATGGCGCGCCTGCTGCGAGTGGAAGGTGTGCTGGCGTGTCTGAACCCCTCCGAGAGAATGTCTGTGTCAGCAGCCGCGGCGCTGGCGGATGAACGCGGCCTCCAGGGATTAGACCGCCAGTCGTTGTTGGACTGGGCGCGGCGGGCGGAAGCGCATCACCGTTGGAATGAAGAGCAGACAGTAAATCTTTTTGCTGAGGCTGGATTTCGCAGGATAGAGATGACGCTAAAAGTTGGGCCCGGGTTGGCGCGTTGGGTGAAGGGTGTAAAGGATAAGGATTGATGAATACTCTGGTGATTCCTTATGAAAACGAGGCATTGGAACAAGCTCTAGAACTCTTGCAGCAGGGTGAGTTGGTAGCCTTTCCCACCGATACGGTGTACGGTTTGGGGGTCATGGCATTTGACGCCCAGGCAATTGATCGTCTCTATCAGGCGAAGGGGCGCGAAGCAGGCAAAGCCATTGCCATTCTGGTGGGCGAAGCGGATGCGTTGCAGCGGGTGACGGCGGGGATGAACGAGATGGCGATGCGCCTGGCGCAGCGCTTTTGGCCCGGGCCGCTGACGTTGGTGGTGGAAGGGCATCCATCGTTACCGGCCAATCTCTCGCCGCGCCCGACGGTGGGCGTGCGTATGCCAGACCACCCGGTTGCTCTGACGTTGCTGCGCCGCGCCGGCCCGTTGGCGGTTACTTCGGCGAACCTTTCGGGCGCGCCCAACGCCAACACAGCCCAGGAGGTGTTGGCTCAGCTTGGAGGGCGGGTTGCGTTGATATTGGATGGGGGTAAAACGCCAGGTGGATTGCCCTCCACCGTATTGGACTGCACAGGACCGCAGCCTGTTATTTTACGCTTGGGCCCGATCACACTGGAACAGATCTATGCTGTGTTAGAAGAATGACTTTAGACGCTGGGGTTCGCAGGGAAGCGGAGAACTGCTCTCATACAATCTTTAATCTGACTTCATGCCTCTTTTAGGTCTATCTGTATAATATAAGTTACATTCTCCTCACTCACACAAAACCGCGTACGCGATGGTAGGGCAGACCATCACCAGCGCGGTTTTTGTGTTCTTATGGGTTTAAAAATGGGCGGGGCGGTGCGGGGCGATCCGTTGGTCGCAACGGAAGTACCACATGAAACTGACTGCCCGGACACTGTTCTTCATCATAGCCGGGGCTTTCCACCCAGATGCGTCCATGATGCGCTTCGACGATGCCGCGCGCAATCGCCAGCCCCAGACCAGGTCCGCCGCCTTTAAACTTGGTCTTTCCGGTTGAGTGAAGCGCCAGCTCACCGGTCTGGTAAAACTTGACGAAGATCAACTCGTGAAAGCGAGGATCAATGCCAATGCCGGTGTCGCTGACCACGATCTCTACTCCGCCATGCGGCAGATCCGAGACATTCGGTTCGATGGAATGGCCCGAAACGGTGATCTTCCCGCCATCCGGCGTGAACTTGATGGCGTTGGCAAGCAGGTGGAAAAACACCTTGCGTAAACCGGGCATATCCGCCATAACCAGGGGCAGTTGCTCCAGGTTTTGCGTTTCAAGCGACTGGTTGCGTTCCGCAGCCTCTTTTTCCATTTCGTGGACCAGCCCCTGGATCAGATGATGCAACGAAACCGGTTGAGGCTCTAATTCCAGGGCGCGTTGATCAATCTTCGCCATATCCAGCATTGTCTCTACAATTTCGTGCAGGCGCTCGCCGCCGATTTTGATCTTCTGTAACAATTGTTGATGGTATGGATTTTCTTGCAGACCCGGGTCGTCGAGCAGCATCTGGCTGGCGCCGTTAATCAGCGTCAGCGGCGTCCTTAGCTCGTGCGACGCAATGCTGATGAAATCCGATTTGGTCTTGTCTAATCGTTCCAGATGACGGTTGGCCTGATCCAACGCCGCGTAAGCGCGCCGGAAGTCGTTGTTCAAGCGCATCAGACCTTCCACCAAACGGGTGTTCTCCAGCGCCACTGCGGTCTGATCCGCCAGCGTGCTTAGCAGGTTGAGGTCCTTGGGATTGTACTGCGCGCCGGAACTCTTTGCGCCCAGCGCCAACAGTCCAATCCATTCCCCTTTGGCGCAGATCGGAGCATAAACCTCGCAGCCCAGCTTTTCCAACCAGGCGCGCTCGCCTTCCGCCATGTGTTGATAAATGGGTTGCAACTCGATCTCCGCCTGGGTAATTGGGCGGCAAACGCGTTGCAGATAAACGACAAAGGGGCTTTCTTCTGAGAAAACGCCGTCATCAACATCGGGTTTGTTGGCAGTCTTTACATGGCGCAGAAGGTATTGAAATGCGTCCTGGGCTACTTTTTCTTTGTCCACCAGCAGAAGATAACCGCGCCTGACTTCAAAAAAATCGCTGGCTGCGTCCACGGCCAGCGTCGCCAGGCGCTCCAGATCCAGCAGGTTGGTGATATTTTGGCTATATTGACGCAGCATCCCCGCGGCGTCTTGCCCGCCGCCCAAGATCGAGCGGCGCGACCATTTCTGAAGCCGATCAAGCAAGGGCGCGGTCAGGGTTGCCAGCAGAACGGCAATCGTCAGACTGACCCATAGCGGGTTGGCGCGCTGCCAGTTACGGAAGGCCCATAACGTCAGGGTCAGGATAATAGTATAAATAAAGATGCGAAACAGGGTGGAGACGAAATAGGCGGAAACGCGCCGCAGGGTATGTTCGATAGACGGCAAGCGCGAACTGGAAAGGGCGTAAACGGCCAGCAGCGCGCCTGTCAGGCGCAACAATCCGCCCGCCGCGGCTTGCCCGCCAAAAATCAGCCCATCCGCGAGAACGATGAGCCATAAAACCAGCGCCCAATAGGAGATCAAAATCGTGTGACGCGCCGCGCGTCGCAACGCTTGAACGGTCAAAATAGCGGCGGCGGCGAACAGGATCGCCCAACTGGCGATCAGTAATAAGACGATCAGCGCCGTTCGGGATAGAATCCAACCGCCGCGGAAGAACAAAACTTCTGGCAAGGGGATCAGCCTGGCATCCAGCGCCAGCAACAGGGCGCCCCAGGCGATGCCTGGCAACGCCCAACGCCATGTGCCGTGCGAGACTACGAACAGCGCGCGACTGAGAAGAAGAAAGATCAGCGCCAGGCAGTAACTGGCGTAGATGGGCAGGTGGGTTTGGAATTCCGGCAGCAGAAAAGCTAATCTTTCAGCGCGTTCCAATTCAGAAAGCAAAGCTGCGGCGAGCGCCAGAAGACAATAGAAAAGAGCCAGGCGCGCCGGATTAGGTCGGTTCCTTTGGTGAAGGATCGCCCAGAGTCCGCCAAGGGCGTATCCTACAACCTGAACCGTTGAGGTGAATACCAGAGAATCCATGAGTTGCGGCGCGCCGCTGTAGGCCGGGATTATCCCGCGCCCTTCACAAGACGACTGAGGGAAATATCCACCGATTCTATCGCCCGCGCCGCCAGCGCTGCGCCTACAATCCCGGCCTCATTGAGCAAGGCGGCTGGAGTCATTTCGGTTTGGATAGTGAGATATTGGCGGAAGGCGTCGAACTCTTTGCTAACGCCGCCGCCCAGGATGATCAAATCCGGCGAAAACAATTTCTCCAGCGTGGTCAGGTATAGATTAAAGCGTTTGCCCCACTTTTTCCATGATAACGCTTCGCGCTTGCGCGCCGCGTCAGAAGCAAAGGTCTCGGCATCCTGTCCGTTGATTTCGATATGCCCCAGTTCGCAGTTGGGCACCAAATAGCCATCGGTGAATAAGGCGGTTCCCAAACCCGTGCCGATGGTGACGATCAGCACCACGCCGTTGCGACCCTGCCCTGCGCCAAAGGTCATTTCAGCGATGCCGGCTGCGTCGGCGTCGTTGACCACATGCACCGGGCAGCCGGTCGTCTGACGGAACAAAGCTTCGGCGTCCACCCCAATCCATTTCTTGGAGATGTTTGCCGCGCTGCCGATTACCCCGTGGCGGACGATGGCTGGAAAACCGCAGCCGATCGAACCATTCCAGGAAAAATATTTGGCGATCTCAGCCACCACATCGGCGATGGGTTCGGGTTTGGCTGGCTGAGGTGTGGGGATGCGGCATCGCGGCGCGAGCAACTCACCGGTCGCAAGATCCACCGGCGCGCCCTTGATGCCAGAACCGCCAATATCAATACCCAATGCTTCCACAGCTACCTCCAAAGATTCTTCTGTGATTCTATCAGAAATTTACGCGCCAGCCACTGGCTCTGATCCAATAGAGTTTTTTGCTTCCGATTTTCCGGTTTGGGTTGACAATCTATACGCCCGCGCGTACAATCTGCACACGTTCCAATCAGGATCAATGCCATCAATTTTCGCGGGTTCGACGCACTTGTCCGTCAGAAGGAGGAAACAATGGAACAGCCAGTGGTTGTTAGCAAGGAGCAGAACGGTCAGGAGCTATTTTACCCTTCCCCCGATGTGATAAACGCTGCATGGATTAAAGATTATGAAACTCTTTACCGGCAATCTCTGGAAGACCCGCAGGGCTTTTGGGCAGAGCGCGCCGAAGAGCTGGAATGGTTTCACAAATGGGACAAAGTGCTCGACGATAGCAATCCGCCGTTCTATAAGTGGTTTGTGGGCGGCAAGACGAATATCGTGTATAACGCTCTGGATCGCCACATGCACACCTATCGAAAAAATAAACTGGCGTTGATCTGGGAGGGCGAGCCGGGGGATAAACGTACATATTCCTATTTTGCCCTCAATCGGGAAGTGTGTAAATTTGCCAACGTGTTGCGCAGCATGGGGGTGAAGAAGGGCGATATTGTCACCATTTATTTGCCACGCATCCCGGAGCAAGTGATTGCCATGCTGGCTTGCGCCAAGATTGGCGCGCCGCACAGTGTGGTTTACGGCGGCTTCAGCGTGGAGGCGCTGGCTGAGCGCATCGAAGACGCCCACAGCCGCGTGTTAATCACTGCCGACGGCGGCTGGCTGCGCGGCAAGATCGTCCCGCTGAAAGAAATTGCCGATGAAGCCATGTCGCGCCAACCCACAATTGAAGCCTGCATTGTTGTGCGCCGCGCGGGTCAGGATATCTATATGGAGCCAGGGCGCGACTTCTGGTATCACGATCTGATGAGCCTTCCTATCTCCAGTAACTCTTGCCCCACCGAGGTCATGGACGCCGAGGATCCGCTGTTTATTCTTTATACCTCCGGCACCACCGGACGCCCAAAAGGTGTTTTGCACACGCATGGCGGCTATATGGTGTACATCTACACCACGCTTAAGTACGTCTTCGACATCAAAGATGAAGATCGTTGGTGGTGCGCCGCGGATCCGGGCTGGATTACCGGCCACAGTTACATTGTATATGCGCCGCTGCTGAACGGCGCCACCAGCTTTATGTACGAGGGGGCGCCAAACCATCCTTACCCGAACCGCTGGTGGCGTATGATCGAACATTATGGCATCACCATCCTGTACACTGCGCCGACCGCCATCCGTGGTTTGATGCGTTACGGTGATAACTGGGCGAACCGCCATGACTTAAGCAGCCTGCGCTTGCTGGGCAGCGTGGGCGAGCCGATCAACCCCGAGGCGTGGCGCTGGTATTACAACGTCATTGGCAAGCGTCAATGCCCCATCATGGATACCTGGTGGCAGACCGAGACCGGCGGTTTTATGATTACGCCTCTACCCATCACGCCGCTCAAGCCGGGTTCGGCCACACGTCCGTTCTTCGGCATTGATGTGGATGTGGTAGATGAACATGGCCGCCCGACGCCGAATGGGGAAGAGGGATACCTGGTGATTAAAAAGCCCTGGCCGGGGATGTTGCGCACCATCTACCGCGACCCGGAGCGCTACAAGAGCCAGTATTGGGGCAAGTTCGGTCACCTGTATCAAACGGGCGACTCGGCGCGCAAAGACCAGGATGGCTATATCTGGGTCATCGGTCGCATGGACGATGTGATCAAAGTCAGCGGCTATCGCCTGGGCACCGCCGAGGTGGAAAGCGCCCTGGTCAGCCACCCGGATGTGGCTGAGGCGGCGGCGATTGGTTTGCCGCATGAAATCAAGGGTAACGCCATTCACACCTACGTGATCCTGCGCGCCGGCGTGGAGAAGAGCGATAAACTGGTCGAAGAGTTGCGCAATCACGTGGCACACGAAATCGGCCCCATTGCGCGCCCCGAAAGCATCACGTTTATGGACTCGCTGCCCAAGACGCGCAGCGGCAAGATCATGCGCCGCCTGCTGCGCGCCAGGGCGCTGGGCTTGCCCGAAGGCGACATTAGCACGTTGGAAGAGTGAGCTTTGGCAAGCAGTCCATTCAGCCCTCGCCAGTGGTCAATCGGCGAGGGCTTTTTTGATCTGCTTTAGAACGAAAGGAGATGCCATACGCCTCAGAACGCCCTCTTGGGGGATAAAATCGCCTCGCTGGTCTGCTCAATTGGGAGTGATTTTGTAAAGTATCCATCGTAGCCGTGTTTGTTGTCGTAGGGTTGGCTGACCACATCAACCCCGAACGATAAGACAACGTCCGCCGCCAGGTTATAATAGCGCTTTTGGAGGTGGTATGCAAGCATCTGCTTTACAAGAAAATCACCCCACGGCGATGAAGCCGGTCTTCGTCTTCGACTTTGGGAATGTGTTGATAGACTGGGATCCGCGCTATTTGTATCGCAAGCTGTTTGGCGGTGATATGCAGGCGGTGGAAAACTTCCTCAGAGAAGTCAGATTTTTCGAATGGAACCTGGAACAGGACGCTGGCCGCCCATTTGAGGAAGCGGTGGCTGAAATGTGCAACCGGTTTCCTCAATATTGCGAGCTGATCCGCGCCTACGACCAGCACTACGAGGAGTCGTTAGGCGGGCCGATCTGGCCCACGGTGGAAATCCTGCGCGAGTTGAAAGACGCCGGCTATCCGCTGTATGCCTTGAGCAACTGGCCGGCGGAAAAGTATATTCAGGTGCGCCATAAATTCCCTTTCTTCGACTGGTTCGATGACATCGTGATCTCTGGCGAAGTGCGCCTCGCCAAGCCGGATGCGCGCATCTTCGAGCTGCTGTTGACCCGTATTGGCAGGCCGGCGGGCGATTGCCTGTTTATTGACGATTCGCCCAAAAACATTGCCGTCGCCCAGTCATTGGGTTTTCAAACTATCCATTTTCAATCACCGGAGCAGTTGCGCCAGGAATTAGAGCCCTACCTGAAGGTCAATCGTAGGGTTTGATAAGCGGGACGGTTGACCCCTGTCGAGTTTTGTGGCATAATCGCCGCCATACACTGTAAAGGCGATGATGGAAACGAGTAGGCCGGACGCGTTCTGACAGCGATCCTGGGAATGGTGTGAGCCAGGGCAGACCTGCCAGCCGAAAATCCTTCCGGAGCCGCAAGCTGAAATGAGGGATGAACGTCAATGCTTTATGCATCCTTCAAAGTAGGTGCGCCGGGGTCGTCCCCCGTTATCTTGGACGCCGGTATCGTTGACGCTGACGGTTTTCGCTTTGCTTCAACCGTATCGGAATGAGCTGCCCGCCGTTGGCGGGAAGCAGGGTGGTACCGCGGGAGACTTGATTTCGCTCCCGTCCCTGTTGGGGACGGGAGTTTTGCATTATTTCTGTTATTGTGGAGGTTGTAATGCCATTCAAAGAAGTGCCTACGAAGGTTGACTTTCCCGACCAGGAGCGCCAGGTGTTGCGTTTTTGGGAGGAGAGCGACGCCTTTCGCACGCTGACCCAAATCCATCAAAACGACCCGCATTGGTCATTCATTGATGGGCCGATCACTGCCAATAACCCGATGGGCGTGCATCACGGCTGGGGGCGTACCTATAAAGACCTGTTCCATCGCTTTTGGACGATGCGCGGGCGCAAGACGCGCTACCAGAATGGCTTTGATTGCCAGGGCTTGTGGGTGGAGGTGGAAGTCGAGAAACAGATGGGTTTCAAGTCCAAAAAGGACATCGAGAACTTCGGCCTGGAGCGCTTTGTGCGTCTGTGCAAAGCGCGCGTCCTGCGTTACGCCGCGATCCAGACCGAGCAATCCATCCGCCTGGGTTACTGGATGGACTGGAACGACCCGGACGAATTGCGCATGTTGGCAAATAAACTAGAGGAAGACCCTGCGCAGGTCATCACCGTGCAAGGGCCCAATGGCCCGGTGACCGACACCGTGGAGCAGATCGTTGGGCGGCTGGGTTTGCCCGAACTGGGCGGTAGCTACTTCACCTTCTCCAACGAAAACAACTACATGATCTGGACTTTCTTGAAAAAATGTTGGCAGAAGGGCTGGTTATACCGCGGTGTGGATGTGATGCCCTGGTGCCCGCGCTGCGCAACGGGCATCTCACAGCACGAGATCGTCACCGACGGCTACGCCGAGTTGACCCACCGCTCGGTCACGCTGCGTTTCCCGCTGCGCGGGCGGGAGAAAGAGTCCCTGCTGGTTTGGACGACCACCCCCTGGACATTGACCAGCAACGTGGCTGCCGCAGTAGGGCCAGATCTGACTTACGTCAAAGTACGCCAGGGTGACGAAGTCCTGTACCTTTCAAAAGGCACGCTGCACATGCTGCGCGGCGAATTTCAGGTGCTGGAGGAGTTGCCGGGCAGCCAGATGGTGGGCTGGACGTACGATGGCCCCTTCGACGACCTGCCCGCCGAGCAGGAGCCGGGCGGGCATACACTGCTCAAGGAGCTGACCCGCGGTCTGAAGCTCAGCGCTGCTCAGGCGCACCAGGTGATCCCCTGGGACGAGGTGGGCGAGACCGAAGGCACCGGGATTGTGCATATTGCCCCCGGCTGCGGCGCGGAGGACTTTCAATTGGGCAAGCAATATCATTTGCCGCTGGTCGCCCCGCTGGATGAGGAAGGCCATTTTGTGGACGGCTTTGCCTGGCTGACCGGTCAGCACGTGATGGAAGTTGCCACGCCGATCTTTGAAGACCTGCAGCGTAAGGGGCTGCTTTACGTGGTCGAGCCTTATACCCATCGCTACCCCACCTGCTGGCGCTGCAAATCTGAGCTGATCTTTCGCCTGGTGGACGAGTGGTTCATCAGCATGGGCGAGGTATATGACAAGCCGCGCGAGCAGCTCACCGCCGAAGAGAAAGCGCGCAGCCTGCGGTATCAGATCATGGACATTGTAGATCAGATCCGCTGGATCCCCGAATTCGGCTACGCCCGCGAGATGGACTGGCTGCACAACATGCACGACTGGATGATCAGCAAGAAGCGCTATTGGGGGCTGGCGTTGCCCATCTGGATCTGTCAGGCTTGCTCGCATTACGAGGTGATCGGCGACGAGATTGAGCTGCAACAGCGCGCGGTAGCCGGTTGGGAAGCCTTCGACGGTCACACGCCGCACCGCCCGTTCATTGATGCGATCAAGCTGCGCTGCCCGGAATGCCAGGGCGAGATGAGCCGCATCCCGGATGTGGGCAACCCCTGGTTGGACGCCGGCATTGTCTCCTTCAGCACGCTGCGCTATCGCTCCGATCCGCAATACTGGCGCTCCTGGTATCCGGCGCACTGGATCAGCGAGTCGTTCCCCGGCCAGTTTCGCAACTGGTTCTACAGCCTGCTGGCGATGGCCACCGTGGTGGCTGGCGAGCCGCCGTTCCGCGAGATTTTCGGCTACGGCACGCTGCTGGCTGAAGATGGCCGCCCGATGCACAAGAGCTGGGGCAACTCCATCGAGTTCAATGAAGCAGCGGATAAGATGGGCGTGGATGTGATGCGCTGGCTGTATTGCAATCACAAACCAGAAAACGATTTGCTTTTCGGTTACACCCGCGGCGACGAGGCGCGGCGCGCCTTCTTGTTGCCGCTGTGGAACGTCTATAGTTTCTTCGTCACCTATGCCAACCTGGACGGCTGGACGCCGACGGGCGCCTTGAGCGAGGGTTTCGAGAAAGCCTATCCAGAGGGAGCTACGCCGCGCAGCGATAATCTGCTTGACCGCTGGGTGCTGGCGCGCTTGAACCAGATCATCCCCACGGTGACCGAGGCGCTGGAGAACTCCGACCCGTTGACCGCCTCGTTGGCGCTGGGCGGCTTTCTGGATGACCTGAGCAACTGGTATGTGCGCCGCAGCCGCCGCCGCTTTTGGAAGAGCGAGCATGACGCCGATAAGAACAACGCTTACGCCACGCTGTACCATACGCTGCTTAAATTCGCCCGCCTGTTAGCCCCCTTCACGCCTTTCATCGCGGAGGTGATCTATCAGAACCTGACGCGCTCGTTCTTCCCGCAAGCCTACGAAAGCGTCCATCACACCGCCTGGCCGCAGTACGACGCCGTTGTGGTGGATGGGAAGCTGCTGGAGCAGATGAGCGTCGCCCGGCAGGTGGCCAGCCTGGGGCTGGCGGCGCGCAACAGCGCCGGCTTGAAGGTGCGCCAGCCGCTGG
>JAGVAD010000035.1 GCA_020060465.1 Anaerolineales bacterium | reverse complement strand
GGCGGGACGGTCGGAGGTGTGACAGGACTGGCAGTCGGTCGCCCCAGCGTGGTTGAAGGTCGCCCCACGCCAGGAGGTGGTATTGTGGCATTGCGAACACTGACCGGCGAAGTGGTTGGCGGGACGGTCGGAGGCGTGACAGGACTGGCAGTCGGTCGCCCCGGCGTGGTTGAAGGTCGCCCCACGCCAGGAGATGGTATTGTGGCACTGCGAACACTGACCGGCGAAGTGGTTGGCGGGGCGGTCGGAGGCGTGACAGGACTGACAATCCACCGCGCCAGTGTGGTTGAAGGTCGCCCCGCGCCAGGCGTTGGTGTTATGGCATTGCGAACATTGACCAGCGAAGTGATTGGCAGGACGGTCGGAGGCGTGGCATGACTGGCAATCGGTGGCACCGGCGGCGGCGTGATCGAAGGTCGCAGGCAGCCAGGCGCGCGTATTATGACACTGCGAACATTGACCGGCAAAATGGTTGGCAGGTTTATCGCGAGTATGACAGGAGAGACAATCTACCGCGCCAGCAGCAGCATGGTTGAAGCTGGCCGGCAACCAGCCGCCGGTGGAATGGCACTGCGAACACTGACCGGAGAAGTGATTGGGCGGGCGGTCGTCGGTGTGACAGGAGAGACAATCCACCGCGCCGATTGCGGCGTGGTCAAAGGAGGCGGGCAACCAGGCGTTGGTGTTATGGCATTGCGAACATTGACCGGCAAAGTGGTCAGGCGGGCGGTCGGAGGTGTGACAGGAGAGGCAATCCACCGCGCCAGCGACGCGATGGTTGAAGTTCGCGGGAAGCCAGGCGCTTGTGCTATGACAGGCTGAACATTCGCCAGAGAAATGATTGGCGGGCTTATCCTTCGTGTGGCAGGCGATGCAGCTTTGATTACCGACGACGGAATGATCGAAGTGCACCTCCCGCCAGGATTGAGCAGTATGGCAACTGGCGCAATCGCCATCGAAATGGCGGGGAGGCTTGTCCGCTGCATGGCAACCCTCGCACATGCGGGGCGTCCCCCGATACTGACCATTGGCATGGCAGGCTGCGCATTCCAGTTCAGCATGGCGGCCGGTCAGCGGGAAAAAGGGATGCAATGCGCCCAGACTGCCAGCAGGGAAAGCGACCATAGCCGGCTGTTGAAGCTGGCGGGCAATGATCTCCAGGCGGCTATCCAGGTCGCTGCCAGCAACTGCAGTTACCGGTGGACTTTTCGCCGTCAACAAGGGAAGGATATCCCCCAGCCGGGCGGTTGGGTCGCCCAGCAGGGCGATCAGCGTACTGACTTTGGCTTGAAGCGCAGTGAACAAATCGGCGGTCAGCCGCGGCGCCACAACCAACGTGTTCAGCATTTGCTGCGCCTGACCGAGAATACCAAGCAAGGCGCGACGCGCAAACGGTTCATCTTCTTCAGGGACATTTTGTAAAGCCCGCAGCGCCTGATCGAGAGAGCGGTTGAAATATTCCAGGGCAAGCGGCTCGTATTTGGTGGCGACGACGCTTTCCACATTGCGGATACGCCGTTCGGTCAGGCTGAGCAGATAATACGCCTTATCCGTGGAATTCAACAACAAAACGCCTTCCGCCTGCTCTGCCAGATATTGGAGTGGGAAGAAGGGGTCGCCAGGATAAAGCGCGCCTTCCGAGGCCAAGGCAACGCCAAAACCAACGATGCTGACTATCACGATCAATATGCTGAGAGCAGAAATGATCAAAAAATGGCGCAAGCTGGGATTGCCAAAAACCCAACTGGCGACAGTCAACTTTTTCACAGGAAGATTATCCGACAATCCATCACTCTCCTTCGGCTTCATCCTCTACACCTGTTGGATGGCAACGAGCACAATCGGGTAATTCTGCCGCTAAAATCCCCTCTTCACCGTGTTTCTGAGCAATCCGATCCGGCTGATGCTCATGGCAACCATAACAGGTGTACTCGACATAGGAAACGGGATGGCACACCTGACAAGCAACCTGACCGCTTTCTCCGTGGTCGAGCGGGAAAGTATGCAAACGCAGATAAGCGGGCGACCAGGCATCCAAACTATGACAATCCTGACATTCAAGGCCGAAGAAACCGGCATGGATAGGCGGCTCAGCATGGCACTGCACGCATTCAGAGGGGGCGTTGCGCACCCTGCCGTCGAGGTGACACTCGCGGCAGGCGATTTGCGCATGGCGGCCATCCAGCGGAAAGACTACAGCGTGATCGAAAGCGCGCATCCGGTCGCGGCCGTCATGACACTCCAGACAGGCCGTTCCCATTTGCTGCTCGTGTTGCTGCATGAAAGCAGGGTCGTGTTGGGAATGACATTGCGAACACACCTGAATATCCAGGGTGGACAGCCCGGCGGCGTGACAATCGGCGCAACCGAGGGGCTGTTGATCATAGCCCAGGGCATGATGCGCCAGGTCAAAAGCCGTATCTCGCCCGTGGTCGAAATCACGCCCTTCCAGGCTTGCCGGCTTCCAGGCAACCACAGTGTGGCAAAGGCTGCACTGCGAGTCGAACAGACCCAGATGCTGGTCTGGTTCGGTATGACAGGCTGAACATTCACTGGAAATATTGTTGAACAGGTTTTTAATGTCCGAAGCTTTCATCAACTGCCCACCGCCGGAATGGGAGAGAACGTGGCACTGGCGACAAGCCAGCGCAGCATGTCTGCCTTCCAGTGGAAAAGCCGTAGCAGCGTGGTCAAAATGCGTCATGCGATCCAAACCATCGTGACAGGCGAGACAAACTTCGCCAAAATCCTGAACATGCTGGGCGATGAAGACGGGATCATGATCCCCATGACAAAGGACGCAGCGCTGCGGCGCAAAGGCAAAGGCCGGGTCGTCGGCAAGATGACACTCCTGACAGACCATCAAGCTTGCGTCAAAATTCACCTGATGCCATACCAAACTAAAGCTGGTGGTTGTATGATCAAAGAAAGGCAGAGCAGCGACGGCGGGATCAAAATCACGGCCGCGATGGTCGGGGTGGCAATCAGCGCACTGCTTTCCGCTCAAACTTGAACCGTGCAGCCCAGCGGCTGATACGAGCTGGTCGGCAACATTCGTGTGACAAGCGAGGCAAAGTGCATCCTGAGGGACAACGCCCGGCTGGTGACAGCGGGCGCATTCCTGCTCAAAGGCGGCGTGTGAAGCATAGCCGCCAAGGGGAGAATTGAGACGGGCGCTGGCGCTCAAGCGCCCTGGACTGAATGCCTTACCTCCGCTAAACCAAACGCTCACTACAACACCTAAAATCATGGCCAGGGCTAAAAACAAACCCAACGGCGATAGAAATGTGTGTGGTCGTCGCATTCTTACAGGGATGGAGAGAGTAATTCAAATGAATCGAACACTAAGCTCCCAGCCAACGTTAATAAAGTCAATTCGATAAATTTAATCAAGATTGTAAAAATCAGTGTATTGCCATTTCATCATGAATGCAATATGACATCAGTACTAAGAGTAAGAATAAAGCCCACAATTAACGCAGAATTAACGCCGCAAAATGTCCCGCAGGCTCCCTAAAAACACGTCTGTATGATCAGAAACCTGCGGGGCATTCGCATTACGGTCTCAAGAGGAGTGGGAGGAATAATCTGGGGGTTAAGGGCGTCGAGACGCCGTCGTATTCAAAAGCGCCCATGTCACAGATTGGCTGACCGTCGTGATCTCCATCTACAGGTCGAGGTTCACCGCGCTGATCGGCGAGAGGGCAACCAATGTTCGATCCGTGGTCAATCGCCGGGCTGGTGGTGAGCAATGCATGCGTCCATGTCGGCCCACCATTATCTGCCAGTGGCGCCAGTTGAGCTGGCGTGTTGATCAGATCCCCAGAAGAATGGAAACCGCATGTATCGGCTGTATCCAGGTTGTTGCCCAACGAGTTGACCCAGCCACCGCTGTTATAGCAATTGCCATCCACATCTGAGTTGGCTACAATGGTGTTGCGCAAGCTGACCTGCCATTCGTTGAACAAATTTCCCCCGGTATCCTGCCCATTCGCCTGGTTGGCGTTGAGGGTGACATTGACGAGCGAAGCGTCGTGACGGATATACATCCCACCGCCGTTATCGGAAGCAGTATTGCCGCTCAGTGTGACGTTGGTCAAGGTGAGACTGCCGCCGTATTGGTCAACGCCGCCGCCAGTGCGGGCGGAGTTTTGGTCTATTAAGCAAGCGGTGAGCGTCATTATTCCGTTGTTAAAAACAGCGCCTCCAGCCACGGCGGCTGAATTGGCAGCGAGGCGCGTGGTTTGGATCGTGGCTGTCGCTCCAACACCAGCGTTATGCACACCGCCGCCGCTGGTTGCCGAGTTACCCTGGATGAGCGATTGCTGGATGTGCAAATTGGTTACAAACGAACCGTGGTTATATACGCCTCCACCAAGCGTGTTATTCAAAATTTGGACGCCGGTCAACGAAGCGTTAGAGCCGGAATTTTCGACGCCGCCGCCCTGATTGCCGCTCAGTATGCTGCTATTCATCACCAGGCTGGCGTTGTTCACATTGATGATTGCATAGCCGCCGAGGTTGTTCACAAAGCTGGCATTTTCGGCGATCACAGCGCCGCCGTCGTTATATAGGCCACCGTGAGAATTGCCCTGGATTGAGCTTTGCACCAGGTTTAATGCGCCGCGGTTATAGACGCCGCCGCCCAGAGCCGCCGAGTTTGAGAACACCAGGCTATTGGTCACCGTCAGAACGGCCGTGACGTCCACCAACAGCCCACCGCCGTTTGCCAAAGGGCCAGGGTTGCCGTGACGGAGGGTAACGCCGGCCAGAGTCACCTTTGCGCCAGGCCGAATTTCCAGGACTCGGTCGGAAGAATTGCCATCCAACAGGATGTTTTCTACCCCTGCTCCTTGAATGGTCAAGTTCCCCTGGAGATCGAGATCGCCGGTGGAGGCGTTATCTTCTCCTGCCCCGGCCAAAGACAGCACAATCGTAGCTGGAGTAGTGAGCGAGGGGCTAAATTGGATCGTATCTGCACCCGCGCCAGACTCACAACCGCCAACCGCGCGATCGGTGTTGGCAGAGATGACGGCTTCGCGCAGGGAGCATAAGCCGTCGTCGGCGATGCTATCGTCGGTTGTAGAGACAACAATCACTGAGCCGGCTGCCCGGCTCAACAGGATTGAGACAATCCATAGGAAAAAGGGGAAGCTTAGTAATATGATTTTTCGCAAGAGAGCAACCATCCTAAGAATTTATCATTTCCTCTCAGCTAAGGACCAATATAACTGAGGCGGGTGGAAACAAACTGGTCGAAATATTCAACCCCGGAGACGCCAGTAGATAGCCCTTGCGGGCCCAACTGAACACTTTCCAGGCGGTAAACGCTATTCGCCAGGCTGCCGCGCAGTTCATATTGAACGCCCCCCACCCACAGAGTCACGCTGCCATCGCTGGCGGAGGAAGAGGAAGCAGCCTGCCAGGCAATCTCTACGGCTTGAGCAGCGCCAGAGATGGGATACCAGGCGGTGTAGGCTTCGCCGCCAGCGTCGAGACGCGTCGCCAGGCGCAACTGGTAGCTGCCGGAGGAATAACGCAATTGCAAGCGGAAGACCGTGCGGTTGGCGACGTCCAGGCCGCGGAAAATATCGTGCGGCTGACGATTGGGCAACGTTACCCCATTGGGAGAGAACCAAAAACGGGCGTGGTAACTGGACTCGCCAGCGGGCGTGTTATCTTGCACATACGCAGGTGCCAAACTCGTAATGGTCGCCTGCAAGCCATACATCCCGCCCAGGCTGGCTTGCTGAGAAACACTCAAATTCTCGCCGTTGGCAACCTCCGATGACCAGGCTCCCACCCCACCAGATTCAAATCCATCGGCAAAGATACCATCCACAGTGGAGGTCGGAGAGGCCGTCGCGGTGGGGGTCGATGCAGGCGAATCGGTGGGAGTTGCGGTAGGAGCGTCGGTGGGGGTTGCGGTAGAGGCGTTGGTGGGAGTTGGCGAAGGCGGCGCTGCGGTTGGCGTATCGGTAGGCGTTGAAGTGGGCGTATCGGTTGGGATGGCGGTGGGTGTGGCGGTGAAAGTTGGCGCAGGCAGATCGGTCGGCGCGGTTGTCGGAGTAGCGGTTGGCGTTGCCGTGGGAGGCGCGCCGCCGCTATTCAAGAGCCATTGATAGGAGGCGAGAACATCCAAACGACCGTAACCGAAGCTGTTATCAGCGCCCGGGGCGCCCAAATCCGTTGCACCGTTGATCAGCGCTGAAGCCTGTTGGTCGGGGGTTAAATTGGAAAAGGCGCTCAAGAGTAGCGCCAGAGCGCCGGCGACGTGGGGGGCAGACAGCGAGGTGCCGGTGGCAGAGGTATAAAGCCCGTAGATGTCGCTGGAGCGAATGTTGACGCCTGGAGCAACGAGTTCAGGGTATATGGTGGAAGGCTCGCCGCAAGCCGAGGGGCCGCGGCTGGAAAACTGATAGATGACGTTGTTGTTATCCACCGCGCCGACGGCAAACGCCTCCGGGTAGTTCGCCGGGCTGGGACTGGTGGAAGGGTTGGGTCCAAAATTTCCAGCAGCGAAGACAGGCAAGATGCCCGCGGCGCGTAAGGCGCGCAGATCGTTCTGAAATTCCAGGTTGCAGCGCGGACCGCCAAAAGTCCAGGAATTGTTCACCACCTGGGGAGCGTCGGAAGTGTTGGGGTTCCCGTCCGGATCCAACAGCCATTGAAAACCCAGATGAATGGCCGTGGCCGTAGCGCGGCCGCGGTCGTCAAAAATTTTAACCGCAATCCACTGCGCTTGAGGCGCCACACCAATCGAGGTTCCTCCAGCGTCTCCACCTAGCATGACGCCCATAGTCATCGTGCCGTGGCCGTTGAGATCGGTGGGGGCGTTGGGATGCTGACCGTAAGGATCATACCAACTGTTGCTGCCGCCGCGCCATTTTCCGCCCACATCGGGGTGACTCAGGGAGACGCCGGTATCCATGTTGGCAACCACTACGCCCTGACCGAAATAGCCCATATCCCATAAGGCGTCAGCGTGGATCAATGACAGGTTAGCTTCGGGCTGCAAATACGCTTCAGGAGCAGCCGGGATGATGTCAGTCTCATCGGGAGTCACCTGGCTGACTTCGGGTAAAGCAGCAATTTCCTGGATCACTTCCGCGGTGGCTGAAACCGCCAATCCATTGAAAACCCAAAAAGGGGCGATATTTTCCGCTTTGCCTTGCGCTTGCCTCCAAATCAAACGAGCTTTGACGCCGCGCTGGGAAGCGGCGGCGCGCGCTTTCAGGGCGCGGATTAATTCACGCTGGCTTCGCCCCTGCCCCAGGCGAGCAATCTCAGCAGGATCAATTTGATCCTTGAGATGCACAATCACGCGCGCTTTTTCATCCGCCTGCGCAGAAGCAACCCAGGCGCGCACGTTTGGCGCCATCTTCGCTTCCAGGCTGGCAGTCGAATCAGCAGTCGCCAGCCGGTTATTGACGGAGAAAAAGGCGGGCAACCAGAAGATCAGAAGGCTCGCCAGAGTCAGCAGGCGTTGGATGTCTTTCATTTTGCTACTTCCTGTTCATTTCTAAAGAGAACCGTTCATGAATGAGAGACAAATACACGAATATCATCTTTCAAGGGCGTGGAGACTGCTTTCGCCGTTGCCCGAACCGCGGCATGGCGCATCACTGTGCCATGATGGGGCCCACGCGCAAGCCGCCGATCGTCAGAATGACCTGCGAGCCGGGTCGTATCGCGCCGCCCGGATTGCCGAAGAGCATGTAATAGACCTTGCCGTTCTCGAAACTCATCGAGTGTGTGGCGCCTTGCGGCATCATGATGCGAATTTTGCTGTCTTTCAGACTTAAAACCGGCATTGTGGCATGATCTTGAAAGATCAAACTCGCCTTTTCAGCATCCAGGACTTTGAAACGAAAATCCACCATGCCGCCAGCGGCTGTGACGCCGATCAGGGTGACGCGAATGCCGGTGAGAGCCTCCATCTCGGCGAAAGAAGCATATTGGGCAGACGAGCGCGAACCATGAGCATGGGGCGCAGCCGGGTTATACAGGGAATTGATGTATGCAGCACATACCAGCAAAAACACGCCAGTGATAACAATCGCAATCTTCTTTATGTCCATAGCAGCCTCCGTTCATTTTCAGGTGGGCTTACTGTTGGTGATTCTCATAAGCTGAGCCGCTGCTGGCTGGAGAGCGGTCCTAAGCGCCCTCCAGCCAGCAAACAAAGCCGGGTTCGCGCTTACGGCCCGATGTAGGAAGAACGCCGCGAGACGAAGGCATCGAAATACGGCGCGCCGGAGGCGCCAGTGGAGATAGCGCCGTTTGGACCCAGGCGAACTGCATCCACCAGGAAGGCACTGGTGTTGATGCCGGTGATGGTTTGCATCAACACGCCATCCACATAGAAGCTAACCGTTGCGCTGTTTGAAGACTGCCAGGCGAACTCGATGAAATGGGCGGTGTTATCGGCGATGTTGAACCAACTGGTGGTGGAAAGACCGCCCGCCCGCTGAACCGCCAGGCGCACCTGGTAGGCAAGGCCGCCAGCCGTCGTACGGCGATATTGCACACGGATAAAGCTCTGACCAGACGTGTTCACCGCAGCGAAGATGTCCATCGGCGTCGTGCCATTGAGCGTGCTGCGCGGGTTGAAGTAGAAGCGGGCGTGGTAAGTCGCTTCGTTGGCGGGGGTCAAATCCGTAACATAGGCGGCTGAGCTGCCACTGATGTTGACCTGCATACCGTAAGCGCCTTGCATAGCTGCACCTGCATTGACCGATATCGCGCCTGGATTGGTGGTCAGCCCCCAGGCAGAGGTATCGCCAGACTCGAAGCTATCGGCGAACAAGACATCGGCAGGCGACACAACCAGGACGGTATTGGCGGTCAGGCTCCAAAAACCGGCTGCGTCTTTCGCCCTGACATACAAAGTGTGGCTACCATTCGCCCAACCAGTGATGTTGATGGAAGCGGTCACCGCCTCAGAGAGGCTGTCAAAAGCGCCGTCCACAGCGATCATTGGCGTGCCCATGCCAACACCCGGATCTGCATTGCGGAACCATTCAGCCGCTACGATATTGGTGGCAGTGTCCTGGGCGTTGGCGGTCAGGGTGATGCTCGCCGCGCCATTGGTGGGATTAGGCGTTGCATTCACGCCGCTGACCTGTGGAGGGGCTTTGTCTATGGTCAAAATAGCCGTACCTGCAGCGCCCCAATTGCCGGAGGCGTCTTTGCCGCGCACATAAACCGTATGCTGCCCATCAGGAAGAGCGTTGACCTGAGCTTGCGGAATGAAGGCATAGACATTCTCGGTTGAGCTATTGAAGGCGCCGTCGGTGGGCAACATCGGCAGGCCAGAGCCAGGAGCGCCCAACGTGTCAATGAAGACTTCGGCGGCGACGATGTTGGATTGCGCCCCAGATACGGTTTGATCGGCAATCGAGGCATTTACCCGCACGGAAGAGGAACCCGTGCTCACGCTGGGGATCAAGCTGACGGAGGCGGTGGTTGGGCCGCTGCGATCAACCGGCAGGTTGGCTGTTGCAAAGTCGCCCCAGTTAGATTGACTGTCCAGGCTGCGGATGTAGAGCTGGTGGGCGCCTTCGCTGAGGCCAGACATAACCGCGGCAGGGATGACACCGTTCAAGCTGGCGATCGGCGCAGCGACATTCACGGTCAATGGCGCGCCGCTGCCTGGGGCAGGCGGGTTTTGCACGTCAATATCTATGAAGTATTCGGCGGCAACGATGTCGCCGTTGCCGGAAGCGCTGTCATCGCCGGTGGCTTGAATGGCGATGTCCACACTGCCGTTGGAGACGCCCGGCGTCAGGACAATTGCCCGGCTGGTGGGGCCAACCTTATCCAGGTTCAGCACTGCTACATTGAAGGAACCCCAATTGCCAGCGGAATCCTGTCCGTGGATGTAAATGGTGTGATTCCCGCTGCTTAAGCCCGCCAGGGTAGAAGCGGGGATAAGACCGCTGGCAGCTTCGACAGGAGAGTTGAAGCCATCTAAATCATCGGCGGACATGGCGGAACCACTGCCATTTGTGCCAGTTGAGTCAATGAAGAACTCAGCCGCCTGAATGTTCGAACCGCCCGTAGCTGCATCGCTGATTGTGGCTAAAACGCTCACATCCGCGGATCCGTTGGCGGGGTTAGGCGAAAGGCTGACGCTGCTGGCGGCTGGGCCCTGGGCGTCGCCATTTCCCGGGCCGGATGGAATCGTGATGAAGGTGATCATACCGCCAAAGCCGGGCGCGCCGTTGTTATGAAGCAACATACCGGCTTCATAAAGTGGATAGCGCATTCCCGCTGGAGCAGAGGCGGAGATGGTCACGAGAGCGTCGGCGGATTGACCAGGACCCAATTCTTCGCTGACCAGATTGCGATAGAAAGGCAGTTCAGCGCCAGCCAGCGAAAGGAACCTCTGATAACCGCCCAAGAACGCCAGGGTATGGGTCTGCTGGCCGGCGTTGACATAACGCAGTAAGAGGCGGTTTCCAGCGGCGGTTAAAATCGGCTCTGTATCGGGGTAGCCTTTGCCGTTGATCAGCCAGTATTTGGGCTGGTAGCGGCGCATGTCGAAGGTGATCGGATTGTTATTCAGGGCAGGGTCAATCTCGCTGAGTACGAGCAGCGCCTCATCGTCGAAGGCAGAAGCCGGGTTGGCATAAGCCTGGCCGGGAGCGCCAGCGGGACGGACGATCAGAGCGCCGAAAAGCCCCATGGCAGCCTGCTGCTGAGCGCCAGAAAGAGGCGCAGCTTCGTACAGGAAAGTTCCAGGAGTTGCTGCGGTAAATTCATAGACGCCGGTCGCGCCAACCGGTATACCGGTGCGGTCTGGAGGCATCGCTTGCCCGTCGAAATAGAGAGCGGTTGTGACACCCAGAGTGTTATGCAGGGTTACCTGAACCTGGTCGCCTTCCTGGGCGATCAGGATTGGCCCGGGGAGTTGAGCAGCCCCCGCGGCGCTATCGCTGTAGCCCCAAATGGGCAGAGAAGCGCCGCCCGGCAGGGTGATCGTCCCGGTGGTTGCCCAAAGCTCACAAGTCACTAGGCCGGTTCCCGGCGGGGTGCAAGCCGTGCTGGGGGGCAAGGGCGCGATGGCAGAGGCAGCCAGCGCCTGGGAAGGGACAAAGCCAAGCAGAAGCAGCAGAGCTGCAAACAGCACCAGGGCTGTGTTGAATACAGGTGAAGAACGAGTTTTGTATTGCATGGTAGGCTCCTTATCTTCTGAGCGCCAGACTCAGGGCATGGGCGAGCAGCCGCCGGGCGGGTCAACGCGCATGAAAGTACCCGGCCCGGTCATGGGAACGCCCCACGAAGTAAGCTGGAACAGAGCATGATTGTGAGCGATGATGTAATATTCGCCGCACTCGCTCATGGTGGACATGCCCGGAGGGAAGGGACCCGTCATACCCAGGTAGGGGCTGCCGCTGTAATACATGCCGTATTGCAAATTCGCCCAACCCGGATCCACAACAGGCACCGGATTGGTTGCGCTGTCGTAGCCCTCGCGATTGTGCCAGTGGAAGAGCGAGTCGTAGGTTTGGCCGGGTGCAGCAACCAGGGCGAACCTTTCAAAAGAAAGGTCTTCTCCCGCGTCGCCCCGCACCGGCTGGCCGTCGCGACCGATCACCACGGCGTTCTTTCCATGCGGGTGGAAGGGCAAGGGTTGACTGGAGACATTGATAAAACGCTCCATGTACCAAAGCGGGTTCGAGCTATCCACCGGCTGTACGTGCGCCAGGGCGCCATAGGGCTGGGATGGCAACCAGGAGGCGTAGTTGGGAGCAATGGTATCCGGGAAGCCGCGCCCGTTCACCAGCCAGTAGCGAGGGTGATAGTTGTTGAGGTTAAATCCCTGACCGCGCTCAATCGCCTGGCTCAGGTAAGGATCCACTTCGGACTGTAAGATCAGCACTTCGCCGCTGGGGGAATGGTTGAATTCGCTGGTAACCGCCGCGCCGGCATCGTTATAGGCGAAGTAACGCCCACCGTTGGGGTCGCTGGCGATAACCGGGCGCACCACCAGAGCGCCAAAAAGTCCCATGCGCACCTGGATGCCAGGATTGGTTCCGCTTTCATAAAGGAAGGTGCCTGGATGAGAAGCCACAAAACTATAGGTGACGCTGCCGCCATTGGCTGCAGCCACCGGAGCCAGAGAAGTCAACAAGCCTCCGGCGTCAAATTGCGGCTGAACGGGCTGACCATCTGCCAGGACGTTTTCTTGACCGGGAAAAATCAGAGAGATGTCTTGGCTGAGCGTGTTATGCAAGATGATAGTAACCGTATCGCCCTCGTTCACGCATAACACCGGGCTGGGATGTTGGAAGGGGTTGCCGCCCTCCGAGAGGCCCCACATGAAGACCACGTTGCCATCTGGGGTGCCAATGTAACCAGTGCGGGTGGTCAGAACGAAAGTTGGGTTAGGGCTGGCGCCGGTTGTGCAAACCATGCCATCCGAAGAGGCCATCTGGGCGGCTGCGGGACGAGCGCGGTAGGCGGCTACAAACAGAAGCAGCAGAAGCAACGCCGCCGCAATCGCCGGCCAGAAAAATTTTCGGGCGAGGAAGACCTTGTGCATATCGAACTCCTTCTCACGAGCGTTACGCTCAAACAGGTTCGGTTGATCTGAAACCATGCGGTTCTCCGTACGCGGTGTCACGGCGCAGCTCTCATGTATTGGGAATGGTCTGCGGCGGCAAGGTTCCTGGCGGAAAAACCCGCACTTCCGTCATCTGACCGCCAAAACCGCCAGCTTCCAGGTTATTGGAATGGCGGTAACTGCGGTTATAGAGCAGGTAAGTGTCATACGGCGCTGGGCCTTGATAAGGCGGAGCGGTAAAGATGGCATCGTAACTGGCGCCTGGATAAATGGAGAGGCTATCGGTCCAATAACTGGTATCCGTACCATCCCGCCCGCGCTTGGGAGTGGCATCCTCGCCCACCACACGCATCTTGATCCCGGTGAGGGTCATCACAGATTGGGTGAAACCCAGGCTGGCAAAGCGCAGCAAGACGCGCTCGCCGGCGTTGCACTGGACAAGCGAAGAGAGCGGCTGGTATTGAAGATGTTCGTAACCAGGAGTGGGGACCAAATCGCCGTTGGCATCGGTGATTGGGTTAAAGGGGTCAATGGAGCCATTGGGCGCCAGAGTGTCTGGATAGACGCGACCGTTGAGCAGGGCAAAATCCGCGCGGTAATCGCTCCATTCTGGCAATTGAATATGTGCATCGTCCCAGTGCGCTTCAGCCCATACTTCGGTCAGCATCATTGCAAATTCGCGATCAAAACCGGTGGAACCATCGCCGTCGTTGTAGGCGTATTTACCGCTAGGATACAGAGCCGTGTTGCCATCCTGCTGCGGACGCACAAAGACCAAACCCGCCATGCCCATGTGCACATGCTCTACATCTTCCACGTGGCAGTGGAACATATAGGTACCCGGATCGTGCGGGCGATAGACATAGGTGAATTCCTTACCCATAGGCACAGCCACCGAACCATGCGGTTCGCCATCGAAATAGGGGATGGCGTCGCGAAAGCCATGCCAATGCACGGTGTGGGCGTCAGTAAGATCGGGGCGCATTTGCAGGCCAAGGTTGGTCAGCTTGAGACGAAATTCCACCTCTTGCCGCGCCCAAAATAATGGGGCGGTGTGCTGGGCTTTCATCTTCTGGTTGGCGATCTGAGTCGGCGTCAGGCCTAAAACGTTGCGAAAGCCGAAGATGTAGGTGGTAAATGGGGCCGGAGCCAGCGTGTCGGGATGATAGGGTGGGATCGCCGGGGTTGGCGGCAGATAGATCCAGCCATCGGTGCCGGCGAAGAACAGATCAGGAGGAGCAGTTTGAGCGCTGGCTACATCTACCAGCTCAATGCCTCTGCGCATAAAGGCTGGCAACAGCTTTGCGCCGGCTGTGGCTAATAGCACGCCCCCACCGATCTTGAGGAAATCTCGTCGGCTGATTCTACGAGGAGTCACTGTCTTGGTCATACTGTTTCTCTCCTTCGGTCTCTATCGGCTGGGGAGCGGAGCATTCACCGCTCCCCAGCCTAACCTGTATCTCGACTAGGGCATCGTCCCGCCGCCGAAGTCATCAAAGATGGCTGGGGTGGTGGATGAGATACCCGTTCCAGCGAAGCGGACGCCGATTTTCCCGCCGCCGGTCACGTAGGAATTCGGCCAGGGGGTCGGGCCAGAAAGCAGGTTGACTGAACCGACCAACGCGCCGTTGATATAAACATTGACGGTGCCGTCAGATTGCGCCCGCGCCCCAAGGCGGTCGCCGGGGTTGAGTGTGGCAGGGAAGACAGCATGGGTCACCCAACCTTGGGTAGAAGCCTTGGTTTGCACCAACACATTCCCACCAGACGGGTCGTAAGCCACATAAATCAGGGAGGCGCGCGTGGCGTCTGGGTTGCTGCCGTTGAGTTTGAGCATCAAACCATGTTCAGCGCCTGGTATAAGGTTGTTGAGGGTGAAGTAGGCCTCTTGATTGGCGCCATAGGTCAAGACGTTCCAGCGCAGCCAGACCGCAGCGTTCGCCCGTGCCTGTTGACTGACAATGGTGAACCAGGCAGATATGCCAGCCCAGTTGGAACCCAGACTGCCGTCTGGTCGGTTGAAGTTATCCAGGACGCCGGTGAGTGGGAAGCCAACCACAGGGCTGAGAATTTCATCGGCGCCAGCGTCAATGGAGACGCTCACACGCTGTTCGCCTTCGAAATCCGAAGCCGGGGCGGGGACGCTGCCCTTGAAAGCTGCACCGAGGTCAACGGCGGGCGAGGCGCTGGTGAGGTGATAGTCGCCCATTTGTTCAGGAGGCAATTCCACTGCTACCAACAAGGTGTCCACAAAGCGCGGGTGGCCGCGCCAGGGCAGAACCGCAACGGAGGTGTCGTATTGAGCAACCACCATGGGATCCACGCCCACCTGATTGGAGGCGTCTGGGATGACACCGAAGTTGGTTTGAAGCACGGAGTTGGTCGGCGAGAGCAACCCCACGCCATCTGAAACGCCCAAATCCCAATAGTTGATTGGAGATGGGTCGCCTTGCAAGCCGACGCCAGCCACGCCGCCGCCAGTCCATGAGCCGGCGCGGTTATCCCAGAAGATGTTGTTGAAGAGCAGTGGGTTGCTGAAGATAGGGGCGCTGGGCGGCAAAGTGGCCTGCAACACGGCGCTGTTGCGCGAAGTGGACAAGCCGGCCGGTGCGGGCAGACCATTGCTGGTAATCGCCGTGGCGGTGGTGATGTTCTTCATGATGGTGTTGTTGAACACTCGCACGTTGGGGGCGTCATTGAGCGAGACTCCGCCGCCTTCGTGGGTGGAGACGTTATTGACGATGATGTTGTTGTACACATTCATCGGGTAGTTGCCAGCCATCAGGAAGCGTATCCCGCCGCCGTCGTCGTTCGCCAGGTTCGCCTGGATCAGGTTGTTATAGATGTTCACCGGGCCGGAACCAGGCGTAAGCAGCGTTGGGTCGGCAGGCAACTCGCCGGCGATGATGATGCCGCCGCCTTCATCGTAGGAGCGATTGAAGTAGATACGGTTATCGTGGATGCTGCCGTTGGGGCTGTAACCGTAGTGGCTGACGCCGCCGCCATACTCCGCAGAGAAGTTGCCGCAGATGTCGTTGTGATCTACTTCGTAACCTTCCGCGCCGGAGAAGATGCCAATCGCGCCAGCCAGATTGGTGCCGCCGTTGGCGATGACACGGTTATGGGCAATGCGCACACCATCGTTCTGGTTATCGTTCTCCGCCCCGGGCAGATGAGGAGTGCCCAAGCGGATTGCGCCGCCATAAGCGCCGCCGTTGCTGCGCAGAACATTATTGGTGATGAGCAGGTAGCGGGCGTAGGCGTTGGCGAAAATCCCGCCGCCCTGAACGGTGACAACGCCACCTGCGCCAGGCTCAGCGCCGGGCAAGAAGTTTGGAAAGCCTTGCTGGTCGCCGCCTTGGATGGTGAAACCGTCAATGGCGTTGCGATAGGTGGGTCTGAACTCGCCATCCTCAGCCAGAATATAGATCACCGGGCCCTCGTAGACAGTCTGGTTGCCATCCCTGGTCAGGCTCTCCACAAACACACGCCAGTTCTCGGCGTATTCGGTATCTCCCAAGACGCCCACGCCGTCAATCACCGAACCCAGGACGATTGAGTTATCGCGTCGCACGCCGCCAGGACCTACACCCTGCAATTTCATCCGAGAATAGATGACCACATTCTCGTAGTACACGCCGAAGGGGTTCCATTGAGTAGGAGCGCCAGGATAGACCACCACCAAAGAGTTGCGCGTGGGCTGGGCGGCAGCAGCGTTGATGGCGCTTTGGATAGTCTGATATGCCCGGCCGGGGCCCACCTCATACACATCCGGGCGATAGCCTGGTCCGCGCACATGGAAGGTCAGACCGTTAATGGTCTTCTTCCCGGCGTCGGTGGTGATGTCGAGCTGCCATGCGCCGGGCGTAGTGGTAGCCGGCACACTCACATCAATAGCGGTATCGCTCCAGGCAGTCACCGGCAGGTTAATAATGCCGTCCAGTGTAACTTTGCCGTTGGCGCCTTGCTGCGCGCCAAAACCCTGACCCAGGATGGTGAATGAACCGCCAGTGCCATTGTTGGGATTGACCGTCACGTAGGGCTGCGATACGGCGAAGAGTTCAGGAGTTGTTGCATCCACCATGCATTGAGGCGGCTGACCGAACGTTGAGCCAGGCGACAGAAGAGTGACGCCGATCTGCGTCGGGGCCAGATCGGAGGGCAACATCACTCCCGGCCAGACCTCAAAGCTGGTGCCGATGGTGCGGTATTGTGGGTTGTAGTTGGGGTTGGGATTGCCCGGCTGACCGGGGTCATTGCCCAGGATGTAATACACATTGGGGCAAACGCCGGACGGCGTGGGGCAATTGATGGTATTCGTAGAGGGCAACAAGACCTCATACACACCGTTGGGATCCGATTGAATGGTGGTGAAGAGTTTGCCGGTGAAATCATAGACGCCGATGGGAGCATTGGGCATGCCCGCCTTCTCGCCAAACATGAGATCCTGAGGATTGGTGGAGAGGGCCAGGTCGTCAATGATGTAGCCCTTCCACTTGCCAGGGATAGGCACATCGGTAAAGAGATTGAAAGTGGGGGCAATTGAGCGCCCGTTGCTCACCGTAACCAGCTTGACATTGCAGAGAGGCATGGGCATGCCTTCGAAGGGGCTACCGCCGGCATCAGCAAAAGAGGGGTTCTCCACAGCATCCGGGCCATCCGGTGGGATGCCGGCGACATCCACGATGTGGGTCGGTCCGGCGCAAGCTGGCGGCGGGATCTGAGGAACGAATTCGTCGCCACCAAAGACGTTGATATCTTCTTCCTTGACGACTTTGTATTTCGGTCTGCCAAAGTCGTCTTCGGGGATTACCACTTCCACCAGATAGTCGTCGGCGGGCATGGCAATTTCCTGATTGGTGGGCGAATCGATCGGCTCGAAGGTCTGCGGATCCAGCCCCTCGGTCCAAATGGTGCCAAAACCATAGTTGCCGTCCAGGGTCGAGAAGCCAGTCTGGAATTGCACGCCCATCAAGGGGCCTTCCAGACAGCGATAGCCGCCCGTCGCAGGTGGCAGCACAGATTGGTTGACCGGGTTGCCGTCGGCGTCGCGCGCCTGGCAGTCCACCGGCTGCTCCCAGGTTTCGGTGAGACCGCTGTTCAGCAGCTTGCCTTTGGCGTAAGAGCCATCCGGTTCAATGATGAAGTTACCCTGCTGATCCTTAAGAGCTTCCCATACGTTGACGCGTATATCCGGAATGCCTGGCGCCCAGCCCTCGACTGCCTGATAGCGGGCGTCTAGTTCGTTGCGCGTAGTATCGTAAAACACTGTGCCAACGATGCCGCCGTTTGTACCCGGCGCATACGGGCGCACGCCCCAGTCCAGGCGACCGGTCTGACCCAGAATGGGCAGGATGCCAACATCCACGCCATTTCCCAACACGGTGGTCTCTGTAGGCTGATTCTCCACCTGATACGTGACACCAGTGGTGTAATAGCGATCATTATAGGCCTCCAGGATCATCCACGAGCCCATGGGATACGCGCGATCAAAAAAGTAGTAGCCGTCGTGATTGGTAGTAACGGCAATGGTCATACGGTCAATCTCGGTGTTGTCGCGATCCTTCAGTACGATCAAATAATCGGGGATGCCACGCTCACCGGGATCGCGTTTGCCATTGCTGTTGGTGTCCTCAAAGACGTAGCCTTCCACCCAGGTGAACCAACCGGTGAGGAATGGGGTACCCAGATCCATCACCTGACCATCGGATACGGTGACCTGCATCCAGTCCAGGATGTAGTGCTGGCGATAATCCCAGTAGGTGAACAGGTAGTTGCCGTCTGGAACATTCTGGATGTTGAAAGCGCCGTTTTGATCCACCGGTCCAACATACACGGCGGTATCACCGTTCTGCAGATCGGAGAGCGCCACCCAGGCGTCTGTGACCGGGCCGGTGAGCTTGGCGCCGCTCAAGCCTCCCCATTGGCCGCCATAGTAAGGAAGCCCGCCACCGCCCCAGGGAACATATACAGAAGCGGAGACGACCACACCCGAAACGCCGCCGGTTGCCTGAGGATCGTTGAGCAAATCCGTAGGGCGAACGAAGCCAAACACCGTCCAGGGGAAAGGCTCGCCAGCATTGACGAACTCATTATCCAGACCGGTGCCGCCTTCTTGCAACCAGGTGTCCCAACTGTGCGAGCCTTCCAGCGTAGTGGTCTGCACCCAGGTCTCGCCGGTCGGAGCAGTCATATTGACATCATAGCGATTCGGCCCCAGGTTCGGCACCACAATATCGCCATTGGCGTCGCTGACCAGGCAGTTGGTCTGTCCTAATGGGTTGCCGTCCACATCGTACTGGGTGCAAAGCGGATTGCCAAAGACATCGGTTGAGACCTGCCCCAGAATGTCATTGATGATAACAGTGAACCCCGCCAGCCCATGCTCGGCAGGGGCGTCGAACTGTCCGTTGGTGGGGGAGATGTCCTCAAACACCTTGATGCGCATGGTGGCAGGCGGCAAAGGGTGAGGCTGCAACTCGACGATGACCAGTCCCGGATCCGGCAAAGGCACCGTGAAATGCGCCCCGCCAATCTTATAGCCGTCGGCCAGCACCGAGATCAGATATTTGCCGTCTGGCAGATTGGGGATGCCAGTGGTTTCATTCAACACACTCTCATCGCCTTGGGTGAAAATCGGCGCTGCGCCAGGAACCTGCCGGATGGAGGGCCAGTCGCAGCTATCTGGATAACCCACATCCGCAGGCGAACAACCATCTTCGCGCGGCTGGGTTGGGTCGCCAGTATTATCCACATTGATCAGGAATTTATACTGGCTGATCACCTGGCCCTGCACAACTGGCCCGCCAGGATGATCGGGCTCGGTACGCGCGCTGACCACACGCAGGGTGAGCGTGTTGGTCTCCGCCCTGACCGGTTGCGAGCGAAGGTGCATAGCTCCCAGCACCATCGCCAACAAGACCAGGAGGCGCATACCCGATATAAAAATCAATTTACCTTGTCTCATACTGTCCTCCGTCCTTCGATAGACTGTGGTTGAATGATCCGTAAACACAAAACGACCGCTCCGCAGGAAAACCATCCCAAGCTGTTAGAGGATGGTGAGAAAATCGCTGATTTGTTTGACGCTGACCTGACTTTTGTCGTAGATGCTGAGCGAGTTTTCGCTCAAGCTAACGACAATCGTCCGTACTTTTGGATAAGACATGAGCAAAGGCAAGATACTCTCCAAATGAGTTTGTGCAACGGTTTCGTCGAGGATCAATACATCTGGCTGCTGGTTATGAAGCGAAGCCGGTAAGGTGGGCAAATCCTCGATCCGCATTCCATGAACTTGAATACCCTCGAAAGACGATAATAGAGTCAATAAACCCGCTTCCAATAAGTTTTCGCTTTGTATAATGAGGACATTTTTCACTGGATGGTCCCCAGAAATATCTGTCAATAAAGATGTGGATCTATTAAGCGGCTATTTGCTTATTGTATAGTCTCCCTCTTGAGCGTTGGTGATTGAAACAATTCGCCCCAAAAGATGAAAATGTCGCCACTGAGCTCACAGAGAGTCTATTTTCAAAGCAAGCACAGAGTATACGAAGATTTTCTTAACCCTTCTCTGTGCGCTCTGTGGCTTAGTGATCAATCCTGGCGTTCACCAACACTGAATAGGAGACGGTCGCTGATTGGATGTTAGCAAAAAATGAGGGAAAATCCATGCATCGAAACCCCCATATATGGACTAATTATGATCTATATTATCTTATTACTACGGAAAAATTCCTAGATCGTGAGATCTAGTTCTTTAACTTGCCCAAGCGGCGCGCTTCGCCAAGTGGTTATGAACATCCCGCAGGTTTTTGATCGTGGGGAACCTGCGGGACGTTTTGCACCTCAACCGATAACTTTTGGGTGCACACCTGAGGGGAACGTTCGGGAGCTTGATGGATATGGGAGAGAGGTAGATAATAGGCGTTCGGAACGGCATTAAAGAGCCGTCCATGCAGATACAAAACAAGCCTGAGCGTGGCGAGGAAAGGGCTAGATTTTCAGACCATGCCGCTCGGCAAAATGGGCAAGCTCGCGCCGATTCTTTAGGTTCAATTTTTCCAGGATGTTGTGAATATGGTTCTTCACGGTGCTGACCGAGATGAACATTCGCCCGGCGATCTCTTCGTTTGAAGCGCCAGAAGCCAGCGCAATCAGCACTTCCAGCTCGCGGCGAGTGAGCGTGGTCAACGCGGCATCGCTGACCATGCCGCCGGTCTTGCTGAGGCGGGCAAATTCCTGCATGATACGCGCCGCCATTTGCCGCGAGATGGCAGCTTCGTCGCGCTCCAGCGCGCGCAGGGCAGCCATCAGTTTGGAGACCGGCATGTTTTTAAGCAAATACCCTCTGGCGCCGCTGCGGATTGCTTCAAAAAGAAACGAATCATTATCATGAACGGTGAGGAACACGATTTTGATCTGGGGATTTGTGGATAAGATTGCCTGGGCAGCTTCCACGCCGGTGCCATCAGGCAAGCCATAATCCATGAGGATAATCTCCGGGGAAAGTTCTTGCGCCAAGCGAATGGCGTCTGCCACAGTGCTGGCCTCGCCGACCACGGCGAAATCCGGTTGAGAATTGATCAGGCTGATCAACCCTTCGCGGAAAAGGATATGATCGTCCACCACCAATATGCGAACAGGGAAGCCCATTGTTCTAAGACCTCTCAAGGTGAATATACGGCTGGGACGTTGATCTGGAATGGCGCAACCAGCTCAATCTTTGTACCAACGCCGGGCGTCGATTCTAAATGGAAATGGCCGTTGATGTCTTGAGCGCGCTCTTGCATGATCGCCAGGCCAAAATGTCTGTCCATCTCTATTTCGTTATTTTCATTCTGTGGGGTAAATCCGCGGCCATCATCCTGGATTTGGATGGCGACCCGTTCTTCCAACCAGGTCAGGCGGATGGATACTTTGCTTGCGTTGGCGTGTTTTTCGATGTTATTTAAGGCTTCTCTGAAGATATATAAAATTTGACGCCGTTGAAAGGCAGATAACTGCACCGATTGACCCACAGAGGTGGTCTCAACGGTAAAACCGGCGCGGGCAGCCGCCTGTTCAGCCAGCTCTTGCAACGCAGTCGCCAGGCAACCCGGGGCGGCGGGTTCCAAATGATCCAATGTGCTGCGGATCTGCCGGTAAGCTTCATCCGCAACCTCCCGCATACGGTTCAGTTCTTTGCCGATCTCGGCGATGCTTTGCAGCGTGTCATCGCTTGACAACTGATCCAGTTTCAGGCGTAAATAAGCCAGGTTTTGCCCCAGGGTATCATGCAAATCCTGAGCGATTTGCTGTCGGTAACGGACAAGCGTCTGTTCTTGCGCGCCGGCAGAATGCTGCAAACGCGCATTATTCAGCGCCAATGCTATTTCGGGCGCAGTCCCAACCAGGGCCTGCGCCTGCGCCGGAGAGATTATCGCCTGGTTGGGAAGATCAAAATGGATCAACCCCACCAGCAAATCACCGTAAGCCAACGGCAGACAATAACGCCGGGAGCCTGAGGACAGGGCTAAATCGTGCGAGGCATGGCAGCCCGAAATGCTTATGAAAGAAGAATTATCGCTGGATAAACAAACACATTCCTCAGGCGACAAAATGCTTTCGGCGGAGGAGAGACGAGAGGCTGCCTGACCCCAGGAACCGACCAGCGTGAAGCGCTCTTGTTGGGAATCGTATAGATGTATGAATACCGCTTCGCAAGGGAATATCCTGGTGGGGAATTCCAGGATGGTCTGGATGAGTTTCTCCCAGAGCATGGGTTTCGCCAAACTTTCTGTCAGACTGAATTGCTGATCCAGAGCCTGAATGGCATGGTCACGCTCGCCGGTACGGCGCTCAACCTGTTCTATAATGAGCAGCACCAGACCAGGGATTAACAGGCCATAAACGATGACTTCGAGCCAGAAAGCCAGTTCGCGGTAAAAGGTTGGACTTTCCAGGTTGTGATGATAAATCTCCCCCAATACCACCAGCCCCGCCAGGAGGACGATGAATAGCTTGTAGTGAGCGAGAAGCGCCTTGAAGAGATCCGATACGGTGAACCAAATACGGTTTGGCATAAGAGGCGTTCCTCGTCTCAAAACCATAACCCAAGCTCAGTAATGCTGTACTTCACAAGAGGCGACCCAAACTACCCAGAACCAACGACCCTTTGTTTCTGGGATGGTAGAGTTTTCAACGTGGCGCAGAAATAACCCGCCTTTTCTCATATAAAATAGCGAAATCCAGAATACCGCAGACGTTGCTAACAATAACAGAACGTTGAAGTTATGTCAATTCATTTTCGATTTTATGTTTATGATATTTCCACTACCTTGATGGGCTAATTTCGTCCCATCCCAGGCATCAACCCCGCGTTTGAGAAATGGCTGACATCCTGAATAAATAGATGATTAGGAACTGCGCTGACGCATTTCTCAGTTGATATTTAGATATATAATATCATAATATTCTACTGTAGCAAAGGAAGTTTTAGAAAATCAATACTGCAAGATTATTATCCTTGTTGTTGGTTTTTAGCTTGCTTAGCAGCGGCTGTGGGCGGTTGGAGCGAGGAGCCGAAACGGGGCTTGCCGGACAAACCACGGTTACAGCGCCTAAAGCACGGCCGGCGACCCAGGCGACGCAACCGGAAACAATGAGCGTTACCTACACGCCTACAGTTATGGCTACAGTTCCGCCTTCATCCTCGCCGACGATTACTCAGACGCCCACCCCTACCCTGCACCCGATGAGCATCACGGCGATGCGGCAAACACCCTATCCGGGCAGCGACATTGTGCTGCATGAGCAGCTTGAGCGGGGGGCGAACTACAGCCGCTTCTACGCTTCGTACCTGTCGGAAGGGCTGACGATTTACGGCTTGCTCACCGTACCGGATGGCGAAACGCCGCCAAACGGCTGGCCGGCGATCGTATTTAATCATGGATATATTCCGCCGCAGGTTTACCGCACCACAGAGCGATATATTGCTTATGTAGACTCACTGGCGCGCAGCGGATATGTGGTTTTCCGCATTGACTATCGTGGTCATGACCGTTCGGAGGGCGAGGCGCGCGGAGCCTACGGCGACCCAGGCTACACGGTGGATGTGTTGAACGCGGTGGCGTCTTTGAAACGCTTTCCCGTGGTTGACGCCCAGCGGATCGGGATGTGGGGGCACTCCATGGGCGGCTTCTTGACTTTGCGGGCAATGGTCATTTCGCCAGACATCAAGGCGGGAGTGATTTGGGCGGGCGTGGTAGGGTCATTCGAGGACCTGCTCAACCGCTGGCGGCGACGCGGCGCAGAAACTGCCACACCAGTTCCGGCTTTTGGTCGGAGTTGGCGTTGGGCTTGGGCAGAGGAATACGGAGCGCCGGAGGAAAATCCAGCTTTTTGGAATGGGGTTTCGGCGAATGCTTTTCTGGCAGATATTTCTGGCCCCATCCAACTGCATCATGGGACGGCGGATGAAAGCGTGCCACCGGTTCTGTCCGAGATCCTCTATGAGCAGATGCTGGAGGCGGGAAAGACGGTGGAGCTTTATCTTTACGAGGGGGACAATCATAATCTGTCGGACTCTTTCAGCGACGCCATGTTCCGCACCATCCAGTTTTACAACCGCTACTTGAAGGACGCCCCTTGACCTGATACAACTTTGGGGGATGAGCGAGGAATCCGACGTATGACAGCGAGTTCTCTTTTTCAGGGACTCGCTGTTTTGATGAGGCAAACACCATCATCCATTTTCATACCTATAATATCCAAATTCATCCTTGACAATTCCAAGAACATTGCCTAAAATAATTTTTAGGTGCGACTAATATTTACGAAGGATTATTGATGATGAATAAAGCAAACTGGGCTTGTATTTCGAAGAAACAGGTGCCATCATGAAAGCTAGTTTATCCAGACGAGATTTTTTACAGGCTGGAGTGCTGACGTTACTTGGAACCGCTGGCGCGGCGGTAATCCATCGCGCCAGCGGAGAGGCACAGGCACCACCTGTACATCAAATGGATCATGGCGACAGTGCCATGGCAATGGCAGTGGGAGAAGTGGATCACACGAAGAACGGGTTCAACCCGACCGACATTGTGGCAGATTTTGACTATGGCAAGGCGTCAACGTTGGAGAACGGGCAAACGCTGCGGGAGTATAACATTTACACCATCAATAAAGACATTGAGGTTGTGCCGGGCATCGTTTACCCTGCCTGGACATACAACGGGCGCATCCCAGGGCCAACCATCCGCTGCACCGAGGGCGACTTGATCCGCATCCATTTCCGCAACGGCAGCAGCCATCCTCATTCGATGCACTTCCACGGCATCCATACCGCCCAGATGGACGGTGTTCCTGGCACGCCTGGGGTCATCAACCCTGGGGAAAGTTTTACCTATGAGTTCGAAGCTAAGCCGTTCGGTCTGCACCTCTATCACTGCCACGCTGCACCGCTGGCCAGGCATATCGCCAAAGGGCTGTATGGGGCATTCATTATTGATCCAAAAGAGGGGCGCTCGACAGTTGACCGGGAGTTTGTCATGGTAATGAGCGGCTTCGACATAGATTTCGACGACGAAAACGATTTCTATGCGGTCAATGCCATTCCCTTCCACTATCAACTTCATCCGATCCAGATCAAAGTTGGGGAAAAGGTGCGGATTTACCTGGTCAACATTCTGGAGTTTGATCTGATCAACAGTTTTCATTTGCACGCCAATTTCTTCCACTATTACCCCACAGGAACAAGCTTAACACCCAGCGAGTACACGGATATCATCATGCAGACGCAGGCGCAGCGCGGCATCCTGGAGTTTTCTTACAAGTATCCGGGTTCCTATATGTTCCACGCCCACAACACGGAATTCGCTGAGTTGGGGTGGACGGGCAATTTTGAAGTTGTTTCCTGAGGAGAAAAAAGATGGCTGAACGAACAGTTACCGCGAATGGTAGAAAACATCGAAACTGGAGCATTGGGGTTTTGCTGGTGCTGCCGCTGGTGATCTTGAGCGGAGTGATTGTGTTGTTTTTGACCACTGGCGGCGGCCTGGAATTGACCTCGCCATCCCCAGTGGAAGCATTGACCATCGAGCGGGTCAGGCTATTTCCCAACAAGATCGAGATCACAGCGCGCAACGTCGGCCCGGAAGATCTCACGATTGCCCAGGTGATTATCAACAACGCGGTGTGGCCCTACATCACCTCCAATGGCGCAACAATTCCCCGCATGCGCGCCGCCACCATTTATCTCGATTATCACTGGTCTTATGGAGAGGCGTATGCAATCCGGCTGTTCACGAGCAATGGAATCCCCTTTGATGTAACGATCCCATGGGCTTTCGAGACGCCCGAATTGGGCGCGAAAACTCTACTGAGCTTCACACTAATTGGGTTATATGTGGGGGTAATTCCTGTCTATCTGGGCTTATTCTGGTTCCCGGCGCTGCGTCAGCTCGGTCGGCGCTGGATGATCTTCCTGCTGGCGGTAACTGCGGGGTTGTTGATCTTTCTGGGCCTGGATACACTGACCGAAGCGCTGGAGCAGGCTGTGGCCATGCCGAGTCCACTGCAAGGGAATGGCTTGATTGGCATTGGCGCGATTGGAACGTTTCTCCTGTTGGACGTGATTTCAAAGCGCCAGACGACCAGTGGACGCAGCGAGGCATCTCAACGATTGTCGTTGGCTTACATGATCGCCATTGGGATTGGGCTGCACAACCTGGGTGAAGGGCTGGCCATCGGCGCAGCTTATAATGTGGGAGAGATCGCTTTGGGAGCATTCCTGGTGGTCGGCTTTATCATCCAAAACATTACCGAGGGCTTAGGCATTATCGCACCTGTACTGCGCGATCGGCCGGGCATCAGTCACCTGGCACTGATGGGCCTGATTGGCGGAGCGCCAGCGATCATTGGGTCATGGATCGGGGGCTTCTCGCCCTCCCCTGCCTTAGCGGTGTTATTCCTGGCAATCGGCGCCGGAGCGGTGTTCGAAGTTGTGTACGAGATCGCCAAACTCATCCGGAAGGACGCCGCTTATGAAACGGCGCCGATGATGGTGTTTTCGGGGATTATGACCGGTATGCTCATTTTGTGGATAACCGGGTTGCTGATCAAATAACAACAGGCAACCAGCCGGACAAGAAAGAAATAATGAAGGGCTAATCCCAACATCTATTCTCGAATGTGAAGACCAACATTTTCAAGGAGATGGAAAGAAGTGGAGTGGGTTACGTTTGTTGAGGTTTTACTTGTGGTATTTACTGTGTCGGTCATCTTTTTCTCTGGCAGAGGGGTGATCGTCCAGATGCGGCGCTGGCGGGCGACCTCTGAACGCCAGCGCATCGAAGATGCGCTCAAACTGTTGCTGGATTACCAGTGGCAACAACGCCCCATCAGCGCCAGAATGCTGGCAGCCGATTTACGTCTCTCTGACACGGCCGGACTGCGTCTGGTCAACATCATGCAGAGACAAGGGCTGCTGGAAACACGGGGCAGCGATCTACAACTCACCACTGAAGGACAACGGGCTGCGCTGCAAATGATGCGCGCTCACCGTTTGCTGGAGCGCTATCTGGCAACGGAGGCGCGTATGCCCCTGACAAAGGTGCACCGCGAGGCGCACCGCCTGGAACATACACTCAGCCCGGCGGAAGTGGATCGCTTGGAGGCGGATTTGGGCTACCCACGTCGCGACCCACACGGCGACCCTATTCCGGGGCCGGCTGGGGAGATGCCCTCTATGCAGGCCAGCGCATTGACCGCCTGGGAGCTGAATAAGCCGGCCAAGATCGTCCACCTGGAGGATGAACCGCCTCTGGCGTACGCCCAGATCCTGGCAGAAGGATTGCGTTTGGGCCAAGAAATCCGCATCCTGGAAATCACGCCACAGCGATACGTGCTTACCGACGGCGATAACGAGTATCGTCTGGCGCCAGCAGTGGCAGCCAACGTTTTCGTTGAAGCGCTGCCCGAACCCAGCGCGGCTGCGAATGGATTGGTTCCGCTCAAGGCGCTGGCGCATCGTCAGAAAGCCGAAATCGTGGCGTTGGATGATGCTTGTCAGGGTTTTACCCGCCGGCGTTTTCTGGACTTGGGGCTTACACCGGGAACGGTGATTTTTCCCGAACTCCTAAACTCCTTTGGCGATCCACGCGCCTATCGTGTGCGCGGAACATTGATCGCCCTACGCGATGAACAGGCTTCTCAAATTTGGGTACGTCCGCTTAATGCGCAATAAATCGAGGGAACAATGCGATCCAAGAAATTGAACCAGAATCCATGCGAGTCGTGTCCAGCCAACGCTCAACTTGCCCAAATGGGGTTGAAGATCGGTTCGTTCGATCGAGTGGTGGCACTGGCAGGCAATCCAAACACCGGAAAATCCACCGTGTTCAACGCTTTGACGGGTCTCAAACAGCATACCGGCAACTGGCCGGGCAAGACGGTGACACGTGCGGAAGGGGGGTATGTCTTCAACAACATCCGCTATAAACTGGTGGATTTGCCTGGAACGTATTCGCTGCTATCTGCTTCTCAAGACGAAGAAGTGGCGCGCAATTTTATTCTCTTTGGTCAACCTGACTGCACCATTGTGGTCACCGACGCCACGGCGCTGGAGCGTAATCTCAATCTTGCCTTGCAGGTCATGGAAATTACGGATCATGTGGTGATCGCGGTTAATCTGATGGATGAGGCGCGGCGCAAGGGATTAGAAGTGGATACGCGCAGCCTGGCGCGTGACCTCGGCGTGCCGGCGATCCCAATTTCCGCTCGCACCGGCGAAGGGATGCAGACGCTGCTCATGACCGTTGAACAAGTGATCAGCGGCGAAATACGCACGCAACCGCGGCGAGTACAGGGCCCTCCTGAACTTCAGCAAGCGGTGGAAGCATTGACCAGCAAATTACGCCAGCTTATTCCAGAAATGCCCAACCCGCGCTGGATCGCCATTCGGTTGCTGGACGGCGATCATCGGGTGCAAGAAGCACTGGTTTCCGGCGAGCTATTGGAGCTGGTGCAGGCGCAGCGCGGCGCCGATGTGCGTTTCAGCCAGAAGATTGCCCTGCAAGGGCATCAATAGGAGACTGCTATGACCGAAGCTTCACTGACATCCGCGAGCGACGATTCCCGCCACTCCACATCTCGTCTGACGGTCAAAGATTTGTTGAGCAGTGCAGAGGCGCTGCGGCCAACTTTGGGCGAACATTTTCGCGACGAACTGGTGAATTCGTTGTATCGGGAGGCTGAGAGCATTGCTCGCCGCGCCGTACGACAGAAAGACGACCATCACTACGATCTGGATCAGAAAATTGATCGGCTGGTCACATCTCCGATCTTTGGTCTGCCGCTGATGTTGCTGCTGCTCGCTGCTGTCTTTTGGGTGACCATCGTTGGGGCGAACATCCCCTCGCAAATGCTGGCTAACGCCCTTTTCAGCCTGGAAGAGCAAGGCGTAGCGGCATTTAACTGGCTTGGCTTGCCCTGGTGGATCACTGGTTTTCTATGGAATGGTGTGTTTCGAGGTCTGGCGTGGGTAGTAAGCGTCATGCTACCGCCTATGGCGATCTTCTTCCCGATTTTTACGATACTGGAGGACCTGGGCTACTTGCCGCGGGTGGCATTCAACCTGGACTTCTTGTTCAAAAAAGCAGGAGCGCATGGCAAGCAATCTTTGAGCATGGCGATGGGATTTGGCTGCAACGCCGCCGGAGTCATCTCCACACGAGTGATCGATTCGCCACGCGAGCGGCTGATCGCCATTCTGACCAATAATTTTGTGCCGTGCAATGGGCGCTTTCCCACATTGATCATGTTAGCGACCGTATTTGTGGCGGCTGCCTTCCCGCCGGCTCTGGCTTCCTTTGCGGCTGCGGGATCTGTGGTGTTGGTGGTTATGATTGGTGCGTTCTTTACATTGGCTGTATCTTGGGCGCTTTCGCGCACAATTCTCAAAGGCGAGGCGTCTGCCTTCACCCTGGAGCTGCCGCCTTACCGGGTTCCAAATATCGGACGCATACTCTATACCTCCCTGATTGACCGCACATTTTTCGTGTTGATGCGAGCGGTAATGACTGCCGCGCCCGCAGGGGCGGTCATCTGGGTGCTGGGCAACCTCAGCGTAAACGGCATGAGTCTGGCTGCTCACATCGCCAACTTCTTGAATCCGTTGGGCGTCTTAATCGGTTTGGACGGCGTCATTCTGTTGGCATATATCATTGCCATCCCGGCGAATGAGATCGTGGTCCCAACCATGTTGATGGTGTACATGGGTGCTGGCATGATGACCGAGTCGCCCGACCACAACTTTTTATATCATCTCCTGGTAGGTCAGCATGGGTGGACATTATTGACGGCGGTCAATTTAATGCTATTTTCTCTGCTGCATAACCCTTGCGCAACAACGATCCTGACGATCTATAAAGAAACCAACAGTAAGAAATGGGCAATAATGAGCGTAGTCATTACATTGGGATTGGCCTTCCTGATCACTTTTCTGACCGCCAGTCTGGCCCGTTTAGCTGGCTGGGTCTCATAAAAGCCTGCTAAAAACTCTTTGCCGCTGCCCTTGGCATGAATTATAATCATCCTGGAGGGAGGCATCCGGCCGGCGGTCAGGCTATTCGCGCGGCAGGGATTAGAAACCCTCGCATGAGCAAAAATCCAGCCGTCGGCAACGCCTGCTGCTTTGTATTCCCGCGCTTGTAATCTTTTTCCATACCTAATCAAGATGTAGATAATTAAGGAGGTCGCCAATGACAGGAAATGTGATGGGAATCCCCAGTCAATATGGATTGGATCAGCAAGGGCTGCGCAATTTGAACATGTCCTATTGGAATTTGACCACGCCGGCCCTGGTTGAGCGCATCGTTGCCCGGCGGGAGGGAGTGCTGGCGCACGAAGGAGCGGTGGTGGTGCGCACCGGCAACCACACCGGACGCTCACCCAACGACAAGTTTATCGTTTGCTGCCAGGAAGATCACGATCAAATCTGGTGGGGCAAGGTGAATAAAGAATTTGAGCCGCAGGCTTTTGAGCGCCTCTACACGCGCATGCGTTCATATTTTCAGGGGCGCGACGTATTTGTTCAGGACACCACCGCTGTGGCTCACCCCGAACATCGCTTGCCCATCCGCGTTATCACCGAGAGCGCCTGGCACAGTTTGTTCGCCCGCAACCTGTTCATCCGCGTGCCGCCAGATGAACTGCCAACACATGTACCAGAATTCACCATCGTTCAAGCTCCTGGCTTTCACGCCGACCCGCAAGAAGACGGCACCAATTCCGAAGTTTTCATCATCCTCAATCTGGAGCGGCGTTTGATCCTGATTGGAGGCACCAGTTACGCCGGCGAGATCAAGAAATCCATCTTCACCACGCTCAATTATCTTTTGCCGCTCAAGGGCGTGCTTTCGATGCATTGTTCAGCAAATGTGGGCAAGAGCGGCGACACAGCGCTGTTCTTTGGCCTATCTGGCACGGGGAAAACCACGCTTTCTTCTGACCCGGAACGCTCGTTGATCGGCGACGATGAACACGGTTGGGGCGAGGACGGCGTGTTCAACTTCGAGGGCGGCTGTTACGCCAAGACCATCCATCTGCGCCAGGAATATGAACCGTTGATCTGGAAAGCCACGCGCCGTTTTGGCACTATTTTGGAAAATGTCACCATAGATCATAATACGCGCCGCGTCAACTTCGACGATGACAGCCTCACCGAGAACACTCGCGCCGCCTATCCGATTGGCTTCCTGGATAATATCATCCCCTCTGGGCGCGGTGGGCATCCAGCCAACATATTCTTCCTCACCGCCGATGCCTTCGGTGTGCTGCCGCCGATCGCCCGCCTGAGTGCTGAGCAAGCCATGTACTATTTTCTGTCCGGTTACACTTCCAAGCTGGCCGGCACCGAGAAGGGAGTCAAAGAACCCCAGACCACTTTCTCCACTTGCTTCGGCGCGCCGTTCCTGCCGCTCTATCCTTCGGTTTACGCGGATTTACTGGGCAAGAAGATCGCCAAACACGGCTCGAAAGTTTGGCTGATCAACACTGGCTGGACAGGAGGACCGTATGGGATAGGCGAGCGCATCAAAATTCCGTACACACGCGCCATGATCCGCGCCGCACTGACCGGGGCGTTGGAGGGCGTCGCGTATCGCACGGACCCGTTCTTCGGGTTAGCCGTCCCTGAGCATGTACCAGATGTACCTGACGAGGTGTTGGATCCGAAGCGCACCTGGGCAGATGGTGAAGCCTACGACCGCCAGGCGCGTTTGTTGGTGGAGAAATTCCGCGAGAACTTCGAGCAATACGGCAGCGGCATTTCGGCCACGGTAGCCGCCGCTGGGCCAAGCATGTAAAAACGAGGAAATTTATGAAATCCGATCTGATCTGGATGGACGGTGAACTCAAGCCCTATGAACAGGCGACCGTTCATTTCCTTTCGCCTTCTTTACATTATGGCGTGGCTGTCTTTGAAGGCATCCGCTGTTATCAAACGCCGCGTGGGCCGGCGGTATTCCGTCTGCGAGAGCACTTACAACGCTTTGTCGAGTCGATTCATATCCTGGGCATTCAAGACTTTCCTTACAGCGTCGAAATGCTGCGCCAGGCGGTTTTCGATACCATTAAAGCCAATCACTTCAACGAATGTTATATCCGTCCGCTGATGTACCTGAAAGGGCCGCTGGGCTTGAACCTGGACAACTCCAGGCCATGCGTAGGCATTGCCGCCTGGGAATGGGGTCCGTATCTGGGTGAAGAAGCCAAACGAACCGGGGTGAATATGATGGTTTCATCTTTCACGCGGCTGCACCCCAATATCAATATGACCAAGTCTAAAGTAGCGGGCAATTACGTCAACTCGTTGCTGGTTAAGACCCTGGCATTGCGCTCTGGCTATGAAGAAGCAGTGATCCTGAACGCGAATGGATTTGTGGCTGAGTGCACCGGCGAAAACCTGTTCATGGTGCGCCGCGGGGTGATCTACACGCCGCCGTTATCCACCGTGCTGGAAGGCATCACCCGCGATTCGATCCTGGCGCTGGCCGCCGATTTGGGCCTCCCGACGCGCGAAGCTATGATCACACGCGATCAACTCTACATCGCCGACGAAGTGTTCATCAGCGGCACGGCGGCTGAGATCGTAGGCGTGCGCGCCATTGATACGCGCAAGATCGGCGAAGGTAAACCCGGCCCGATTACCTGCGCCTTATCTGAAGCATTTACGGCGGTCATTCATGGCGAAGGCAGCCGCTCCACTGAGTGGCTGGATTTCGTCCATTGAGGCAGGGCAGGCGCTGGGACAGCTTGAAAAGCTGTCAGCGAATGACAAATGAATCGGAGAATTTCAGGCTGATGGCTCTGCGCCGTCAAACGCTTACATATTATTAAGAGAATCTATGTAACTTTTGGTCATTATCCTGCATCTGATAAAATAGACTCTGGTTTGAGGCGCGGCTTGCGCCTGCTTCCTCCACCAGAAAACCCATGCAAGGATAAGAGGACAAACCCATGATGGATTTTAACCTGACCAATCTTTCCAGTTCATCTGCCGACGGCCAGGAGGAAAAGCACGTCAAGGTATTAATTCTCGGCTCTGGGCCAGCAGGTCTTTCGGCGGCGCTCTACGCAGCCCGCGCCGACTTAGCGCCGGTGGTGCTCAGCGGTCTGGAGCACGGCGGACAGGTATCGCTCACTTACACGGTAGAGAATTACCCCGGCTTTCCCGAGGGCGTGGGCGGCGTACAACTGGTCGAGTTATTCCAAAAACAGGCCGAGCGTTTTGGCGCTCAGGTGGAGTTCGACACAGCCACAGAAGTGGATCTCTCGCGGCGTCCTTTTCGTGTACGCACTTACAACACAACCTACCTGGCGGACACGTTAATCATCACTACTGGAGCGACGCCGCGTCACCTGGATATTCCTGGTGAAAAAGAGCTGACCGGACGCGGCGTATCTTATTGCGCCACCTGCGACGGCTGGTTTTTCAAGGACAAAGAGGTGATCGTGGTGGGCGGCGGCGACAGCGCGTTGGAAGAAGGGCTGTTCCTCACCCGTTACGCCAAAAGCGTGACCATCGTCCATCGGCGCGATGAATTACGCGCTGGAGCAGTGTTACAGAAACGCGCGGCCGAAAATCCAAAAATTAAATATTTGTTCAACAGCGTGCTGACCGAAATCATCGGAAAAGAGGCGGTGCAAGCAGTGCGCATCAAGAATGTGGTAACCGGCGAAGAAAGCGAACGACCGATTGACGGTGTGTTCATCTTCATCGGGCATACGCCGAACACTCAATTGTTCGTTGGTCAACTGGAAATGGACGCTGGCGGTTATATCATCACCGACAAGCTGATGCGCACCAATATCCCCGGCGTATTTGCAGCCGGCGAAGCTGCCGATCCGCACTACCGACAGGTGATCACCTCGGCGGGCATGGGCGCAGCCGCCGCCATTCAGGCTAACCACTTCCTGGATGAAGTCTCCGATGAAACGGAGAGTGGAAAAGCAGCCGAGAAGAGCAAGAGCGGCGATTTCGTCGCCGAGGGGCTCGCGGCTGAAAAAGTTTAATCAAATCCCCTGACCTGCTGATGCAGGCCGGGGGATTTTTTCACACTGGCACAGGAGAGAATACCGATGCGCAACAAAATCTCAATCGTCGGGGCTGGCATGACCGGCTCCACCACCGCCCATTGGCTGGCGGAAAAAGAAATTGGGGATATCGTACTGGTGGATATCGTGGAGGGGATGCCGCAAGGGAAAGCCCTGGACTTGCAAGAGGCCATGCCCGTGATCGGCAAAGACATTCGCGTGGTGGGGAGCAATGACTACGCGGATACCGCCGGTTCGGATATCATCATCATCACTGCCGGGCTGCCGCGCAAACCCGGCATGAGCCGCGATGATCTGCTTTTCGCCAACGCCGACATCGTGCGTAAAGCGGCTGAAGAGACCATTGCCCGCTCGCCGAACGCTATTTTTGTTGTGCTGACCAATCCACTGGATGTGATGGCCTATCTCACGATGAAGGTGACCGGTGTAGAACCGCATCGCGTGGTGGGGCAAGCTGGCGTGCTGGATTCGGCGCGTATGCGCGCCTTTGTAGCCATGGAGCTGGGCGTGAGCGTGGAAAACATCCACTGTTATGTGTTGGGCGGTCACGGGGATGAAATGGTGCCATTGACCCGCGCCTCGAATGTGGCAGGCATTCCTCTGGAAGAGATTCTGCCCGCCGACCGTTTGGAAGCTATCGTAGAGCGCACGCGCAAAGGCGGCGGCGAAATCGTCAACCTGCTGAAGACCGGCAGCGCCTATTACGCGCCGGCGGCTGCCGTCGCTCAAATGGTGGAGGCCATCCTGAAAGATAAACACCTGATCGTGCCCAGCGCGGCTTATCTGAATGGTCAATACGGACTGAATAATATATTCTTTGGGGTACCAGCCCAATTGGGCCGACAGGGCGTTGAAAAGATTATCGAGTATAGACTCAGTCCATCGGAACAAGCTGCGCTGCAAAAGTCGGCCCAGGGCGTGGCAGAAAACATTGCAAAATTAAAGCTTTAGGTTTTGGAGGAAACATGATTCTAAAAGAGAAATTGTCTGCGCAAATCCCCGCCTGGAGGGAGCGGGTGAAAAAGCTGCTCGCAGAGAGCGGTAACGTAAAGGTGGGCGAGGTGACGATCAGCCAGGTGTACGGGGGAATGCGAGATGTGAAGAGCCTGGTGACGGATATTTCCTATGTGGACCCCGAAGAGGGGATTCGCCTGCGCGGTTTCACCATCCCCGAAGTGCTGGAAAAACTGCCCAAGCTGCCCGGCGCAGAGATGCCGCTGGTGGGCGGGCTGTATTATTTGCTGCTGGTGGGCGAAGTACCCACTTTGCAAGAAGCCCTGGAGGTGGAAGAAGAATGGAAACGGCGCAGCGATGTGCCGACTTATGTATACGAGACGCTCAAAGCGATGCCGCCCAACGCCATGCCAATGACGCTCTTTTCACAGGCGATCCTGGCGATGCAGACCACGTCAATCTTCACCCGCAAGTATGATGAGGGGATGAAAAAAGACGAACAGTGGATCTGGATGCTGGAGGATAGCCTGAACCTGACCGCTCGTCTGCCAGCAGTGGCTGCTTATATTTACAACCTAAAACACCGAGGCGGTCAAATTCCCCAGCCCAGGAGCGATCTGGATTATGGCGCCAATTTCGCTTCGATGATGGGCGTGGATGACCCCTTGTACGCGGAATTAATGCGGCTGTATTTCATTATCCACTCCGATCATGAGAGCGGCAACGTGAGCGCCCATGCCACCCACATGGTTGGCTCGACGCTGGCGGATATCTATTACGCGACTTCAGCAGGTATGAACGGTCTGGCTGGGCCGCTGCATGGACGCGCTAATCAGGAAGCCTTGAGCTGGCTGCTGAACGCTTATGAAAAGATCGGGCATGTCCTTTCGCCGGAAGAATTGCGCCGCTATGCCTGGGAAACGCTGGCAAGCGGACAGGTTATCCCGGGTTATGGGCACGCCGTGCTGCGCAAGACCGATCCACGCTTCACCGCCCAGCTTGAATTTGGGCGCAAACATTTCCCGGAGGACCCGATCTTTAAACTGGCCTCGATGGTATATGACGTGGTGCCGCAGGTGTTGGTGGAACAGGGGAAAGCCAAGAACCCGTGGCCGAACGTGGACGCCATCAGCGGCGCGTTGCAACAGCACTTTGGCGTGAGCGACGCGGACGAACACGGCGGATACGGTTTCTATACAGTGTTATTTGGCGTCAGCCGAGCGCTGGGCGTCTCGGCCAACGCAGTTTGGGCACGCGCACTGCATCAACCATTGGAGCGACCCAAGTCCTTAACCACGCGCATGCTTGAAGATGTGGCTGCAAAGGCAGGCGAAAAGGCGAAAGAAGTGTAGCTTCGGTTGCTCGGCGAATCAACGATAAAGCCGCCTGATAGAGGCGGCTTTATCGTTTCTCTAAGCGCTTCCTCAACCAGCCTGCACGGCAGCGTCTAACAACTGCCAGCTTCCTTCCGGCAAGTTTAAGTCGCTCAGCAAATGACGCGCTGCGGCGTTCAGCCAAAATTGATCGGGGCGCTGGGGGCCAACTAACAGCATTGGATATGATAGGTGTTGAGCGAAGGTTACCAACGGTTGCTCAGCGGAGGCGTCTTCCGAGGTGAGGGTCTGATAACCCATGACCACCAGGTCGAGCAGATTCTGGCGCAGGCAGCGCCTCAGCTCCACCTGATAATGTCCTTCACACAGCTTGAAAGCCACATTGGTAAAATCCCCCAGCAACGGTTCGTAGCACTCACGGAGTTCCAATTCAAGCGCGGTGAGCAGGGCAGGCGTGACAGGCTGAACCTGACCGATGCGCTTCAAATGGGGGTAAACCATGTCTCGCCGCAGGCTGTACGGTGAATGCAGCCAGTGGCAGATCGTCAATTGCCAGCCGCGGGCACGGGCCAGCGATAGGGCGTAATCGAACGCCCATTCGTCGGTCTGAGTAAAATGAGTGCAAAATCCTATCGTCTTCATAGCAGGCCTCCTTCTGTTTGGGAAACGCGCATCCATATCGGACAATATATTTTCTGAGCGCAATTTTTATTCATTGCGGATCGCGGCTTGCAGCTCAGAGGGGTTTTCTTGAAGGCTATGACAGGTTTTACAAAGCGCCAGCTCTGGCCGGTTTTGCGCTGCGGCTTGCTGCGCATGGCAATCCTGACACAGCCCATGCATGGCATCCAGATAAGCAGGCGCCATAGGGTTAAACGCCGCCTGCCCCTCTTTTGGCGACATAGTTTCATGGCATTCCTGACAGGCGGCAGCCGAGCGGCGCGTGTGCTCCACGGTGTGACATTCCTGGCATGCAGCGTTGCCGCCCAATATCTGTTGGTGGCGGGTGTGATCGAAGATATTGACCGCTTGCAAATAATCGCGGTGACACTGCCAGCAGGCGGTCGCCTCATCTTGAGGCAGGTTGAGGTGATGACAGGTTTGGCAAGCCTCCTCTGAGGAACCCATCTCTTTCGCCAACCGTTCCTGATGCTCAGCGTGAGCAAACTCCACCTGGTATTTTGCCCGATTGCCGTCAATCCATAAGATCCTCCAACCACGCGCCGGCTGAACCAGGTTGAGCGGCAGAGCGCCACTGGCAGCGGTTTGAATGGGCAGCACGGCCAACATGACCGCAATGATGCCTACCGCCAGACCGCTGCGGTGGGCGATTATCCCGTTGAGGCTATTTCGCTCGGCAAAGGGAAACGGCCAGGTCATAGGGAGTTGAACCCGCGCAGGTGCAATCTTGAGGGGCGCTTTTTCATCCAGCACTGCCAGGTTCTCGACGAAGAAAAGATAGATCAGAGCTGCGGCAGCGGGAACGCCGAGGGCAATCAAGATTTCCGCCAGCGAAGGGAGATAGGGAGCTGGCCGCCACATGGTGAACAGGCTGAGCGACATGCGTTGACTGACCACCCCAGCGACTATCAACAAGGCGCTGGTCAGCAGGCCTTCACGAGTTTGGCGAATCTTGCGGCTGGTCAACAACGTCAGGGGCAAGAGGCCGCCGATCAAAACCTCAGCGCCGAATAACAGGCTTTGCCAGGAGCCATCTAAGGCGGCGGGAAGGGTTCCACGCGCCCACAAATCGCCGAGGCGCAGCGCCAGATAGAGCGCAAGGGCGAAAGCGGCAACTTTCCCCAGGCGTTCCAATAGATCCAATTTTACCTGGCTGCCCAACCAGCGCTCGACCAGAAAGCCCTCCAATACCAGGGCCATCAAGCCAGCCGCAATGGCGGAGATAAAGAACAGGACGGGGATCCATGGGCTATACCATAAGGGGTGAACGCGGTGAGGCATGATCAAAATGAGCGCGCCCAGAGAAGATTGATGTAACGTCGAAAGCACAATTCCGGTAATCACCAACGGAATGACAGCAACATGTAAGGCGCGGTAGATCATTTGGAAGATGGGGTGGCGAAACCAGTCGTGCTCCAGGATGACGGGAGCGAATTCCAGTGTCAAAACCGTGAAATATAACATCACGCACCAGGCGATTTCAAACATCACCGAGTGGTGTTGCCAATGGATGATGGGCATATAGATATGCCAGGGTAAGCCCAAATCGAACAGCAGCGAGACAATGAATGAACCATAGCCCAAGAGTGCGAGCAAGATCGCCCGCCTGAGGATCGGGCGGAAACTTTCGAGGTGGAAGACATAAACCATCGCCGCCAGGGTAAAACCGCCGCCAGACAAGGCAACAAAACACAGTTTGAAGGCGATCCACAAGCCCCAAGGAGTCGTATCATTCAAACCTGTTGAAGCGCCCAGGCCAAACGTAAAGCGCAACACAGCCGCTGCCATGCCAGCGATTGCCAACGCCCACAAACCATCTTTGATCCAATTGCGATATTGTGCAGCCATCTAAGCCTCGTGGGAGGAAGAGGTATTTCTTGCAGCTCGTTTTTCTTCAGCCTGCATCCGCCGGCCAATGACCCAAAATAGCCCGGTCATCAATCCGCCCATTGCTAAGGCGACCGATGGCGTGCGGCTGAGCCAATTCCAGGTTAATTCGGGGTAGGGTTGATCGCCCGGCGCGCCGTGGAAACCCAAGAAATCCAACGGTTCGGGCGAGATGTAAAGAACCGATGTGCCGCCAAGCTCCTGCTCTCCATAAACGACCGGCAGGTATTTATTCGGGGATCGCTCCAGGCGACGACGCGCTTCTAACAGCAGTTCGTCGCGCTCGCCAAACAACAGCGCTTGCTCGGGGCATGCTTCCACGCAGGCTGGCAACTGGCCGTTTTGGAGGCGTTCATAACACAGATTACATTTGCGTACCCGGGGCGCAGTCGAACCCCATTCGTAACGGGGGATGCCATAGGGGCAGGCCATCATGCAATAACGGCAACCCATACACTTTGCGTAATCGTACAACACCACCCCTTCCGGGGTCTGGTACATGGCGCCCACCGGGCAGACCGAAACGCAGGCTGGTTGCAGGCAATGGCGGCATGCTTTCCGCACATAAGCGCCTTGCGGGCTTTCGACAATGGCGGCAAAGCGTCGGTCGGATAAGCCATCCGGGGCTTGCTGCGGCGTATGGCGCAACTCACCCAAATCGTTTTCCACTACGCAGGCTTCGATACATTGGTTACAGCCAATGCACCGGGTAACATCCACCAATACTCCCACATGCTTCAGCGCCAGGCTCATATCTTCCTTCCTTCGGGTCCATACAGGGCATGGATAACCTGTTCTCCGCCGCGGGGTGGGAAATGCCAGGCGATTTCGGAGCCCAGACGGATCAGCGGGTAAAGGACACAATGGGCAATCTTGGTGAAGGGCATAACTAATAGAAGGGCAATTCCATTCAGAGTGTGAAAGAGCATTAAACTATCATAAGGAATGGAGTTCCAGGGACGACCGGCAATATATCCTGAAAGAAGGATGTTAAGGATAACCACCAGCAGCAGATAATCGCTAAGTTTGCTCAAGCGGCGCGAACTGGCGGCATAGAGGCGGTAAAGAAGAAGGTAAGCGCCGCCGATTATTGCCGCTAACGTCAACGCATCCAGCGCAGGTTTGGGGAGCGATGGCCAGGAAATGCCCAGCAAGTCTTTTAGGATGTCTAAATGGTTGACTAAGAAGAAACCGGCGAACAGGATGCCCAGGTGGAACACAAAAGAGGCAAAGCTATAGGCGGGGCGGCTACGGTGCAGGCGCGCCAATGGTGCCACCCAACTCAACGTTTGTCGGGCGATTTGACCCAAAGGCAGCCGGCGATCGCCCGCCCTTCGCAATGCTGCAAACATATCTAAAGCGGTCAAAAGGAGCAGGCGCAACAGTCCCAGGGCGCATATCCCCAGGGTGAAACGCAGCGCCGCTCCTTTGGCAATCAACATCCAGGTTGGCATGTTGTCATCTCCTCAACTCGTTTTGTGAATCGGGTCAAAGCTGGATGGCGCGCAGCACCAGATCGTGAACCCCGACGATTTGCACGGGCAACTGGTAATAATCCATCAATTCACGCAACTGCTTTTTGCAATTGGCGCAGGGGGTGGCTACGATCTGCGCTCCGCTGGCGCGGATCTGTTCCGCTTTCGTCCTACCGGATACTTGCATACGAAAATCATGGGTTTCATCTAACGAAACCAGGCCTCCTCCTCCTCCGCAGCAATAATTCTCTCGACCATGCGGGCGCATTTCGACAAAATCTCGGACAAAACTGCGCAGCAACTGGCGTGGCTGTTCTACGATCCAACCCGAGCGGGCGATATTGCAGGGATCGTGATAAGTCACCCGTTCTGAGACTATGGTTGGGTCAAGATGTATGCGGCCATCTTTAACCGCCTGCCAGGTCAGTTCCAGGATGCTCACCACCGGCAAGCTTCTTTCACCGGCAAAGGCAGGTACGAATTGACGGGCTGAGCGGGCAGCATGTCCGCATTCGCCGATCAGTATCTTCTGCACTTTCAGGCGATGAGCTTCTGTGATCAGCTTTTGAATGATGCGCTCCAACACCCAATCGTTGTAGAACAAACCATAATTGATGCCATCGAAATATTGCGAACCAATCGTCCAGGATACGCCGGCGGCCTGAAGAACGGCAGCGTTGCCCATCAGCGTATCGGCTTCCATCAGATAATCGCTCACGGCAGGGAAGAAAATGTATTCTGCTCCTTCTTGATCTACGGGGAAGGATACCGAGACGCCTTTCAACTCCTCCAGCTCATCTTGCAGAAATTCCAGGTTATCCAGCAAGGCTGGCAGTGGAATAGCAGATGTATTGCCGGTCTTGCCCTCCAACTGTTCGCGCACCGAGATCACCAGCCCTTTAGGAGCGATACCTGCCTCGCTCAAGATGTATCGTCCCAGATGTGCTACCAGGCCGTGGTCAATGCCCAAGGGACATTCCAACGTGCAGCGACGGCAAGCCGTGCAGCGATAGAAAGCCTGAGCCATTTCGTCTATTTTCTGTTCGCTCAAACTGGAATCGCCCAGCAAACGTCCCCGCCACTGTCCGGCGTTGGTGAAATAGCGCCAATAAACATCCAGCAACAGATTCGTGCGATAGCAAGGCACATCCTGCGGGTCTTGTGTGGCCTGATAGACCTGGCAGCTCACTGCGCAGCGTCCACATTTGGCGCTGGCGCGAGCGTATAAATCCATCAAGAAACGATAATTGCTAAAGCGCAAAATGGCGGCAAAAGCATTCAAAAATCTTTCCACTCGTCCGTCCGCCGTTTGTTCGCCAGCGGGAGGCGGTTCAACGTGGTAGAAATAAGGGCTACGAGCCGAGGTCTTGGATGGAGTTTGAGATTGTACGGCCATTCCCTTCACCTCTTCGAATTATTCAGTGGGTGTATGCGGCGGAATCACAACGACCGCGACGCTGACCGCGTCTTCTGGGTTGCGCCAACGGTGGTAAGCGCTGCCGTTGAATGTGATCGTATCGCCAGGTTTCAGGCAATAGGTTTGGTCATCTACTTCAAAAATCACTGCACCGCTCAAGCAAAGGAGAGACTGTCGCGCAGCGGAGCGAGATACAATTTCTTCCTCCTCGTCAAAGAGAGCGGAGGTCTTGCGCTCTGTTTTCGGGGATAGGCTGCACGTCATGCTTTGTATTGCGCTGCTCACAACTGCATCCTGAGTGGGCAAGCCTGCCCGATGCACGACCACCTCTGGGGAACAGATCTCCTGGAAAAGAGCGCTGGCCGAGACACCCAGGGCGCGCGCAATTTTGCATAAGGTCGCCACACTGGGGGCCACTTCACCGCGCTCAACCAGGCTGATGGCATTGGGGGAAAGATCACAGCCGACCGCTAACTGCTTAATCGTCAGCCGGTTCAATTTGCGCAAGCGGCGGATGCGACTGCCGATGTTACGCCAGGATTCATGCACAGGCATTCACAAAATCCTTCAGCAAGGGCTGCTTACTTAATCGGTGCATCAGGATTGTAACAAATATATACACGAATGTAAAGTATTTTGGTTAATTTTAATTATTAATTTCCGCACTTTACCATTTTATTATTGATATTAACTATATTGCGGTATCCAACTGGACAAGAGGTTCCCCCTATAGATTTGCCAAGAAGTTGGAAAAAGGTTAGAATCGCTTACAGATCAAAAACCAGAAAATGTGGGTGTTATGGAAAAAATTTCTGTAGGCAGCAAATTACGATCTATCCGAGAGGAGCGCAATCTCTCGCAGCGCGAGTTGGCTCAACTGGCTGGCATCTCTACGAACGCCATCAGCTTAATTGAGCGCGACGAAAACTCTCCCAGTGTGGCGACCTTGCAGAGTCTGGCTGCAGCGCTCAATGTGAAGATGAGTTATTTCTTTGACGATCATGAACCTTCCACTGTGCTGCATGTCAAAGCGGAACAGCGCCCGGCGATTACTTCTAAGGGCGTACGCATTGAAGGGCTGGATGGTAAACTGAGTCGCCAGGAAATGGAGCCTTTCTGGGTTTCATTACAACCGCACTCCGACATGGGGGAACGTCAGGTTGTGCATACCGGGCACGAATTGGTTTATTGTTTGTCTGGCAAAGTGGAATATCTCATTGACGGGAATATATACGAACTTGAGGCAGGAGATTTTCTTCTATTTGAAGCGCATCTTCCTCATCTCTGGCGCAATCGAACGGATCAACCGGCGTCTTTTTTGCTGGTCTTGCAAGCCTCTGGACAGGCTGGCGAGCCAGTGAAACGCCATTTTTCAGATTACCCTTCCGTGTTACACATTGGTAAGAGCTAAGGATTGGGATCGCCAACGCCGCGAACAAAAAACGCCCGTGCACAAATGGGCGTTTTTTATTCCAGGCAACAGGCAAAGCCGGGAACAGTTCAGGGGGTAGGTGTAGCGGCTGCACCCAGGCTATACCAGGTGAACACGCGCGACGCGCTCACCGCACCGGCCGGGCTCCAGATCGGATTGCCGTCGTTATCGGTGCCAATCTGACGCACCGTCACCACCCACCAACGGATGACATGCGGCACACGGTCATTGGGCAGGAAGTCATCTGGCACAATGAACTTGGTATCCGAGACGTAATGAACGATCTTACGTCCCTCGCTGCCGGTGAGGTCTTCGATGGTTACGGCGTAGGCTTCATTTTCGAGCAGCGTACCCACAGAAGCCCATTGAAGCGTGATGACATCATCCAGCGAGCTAAACGGCGCGCCATCGGGAGGCAGCAATAAGTTCACCGGTGGATAGGGCGGAGGCAGGGTAGGAGTGGGGGTAGGGCCGGGTGTGGCGTTGCGGCGGCACAAGGGGATCACCAGCGGCTGACCGAAGCGCACGATGTCGTTCACCAAGCCATTGTATTCGCGAATGGCGTCGGCAGGGACGTTATAGTTGAGGGCAATGCTGCTCAGGGTGTCGTTTTCCTGAACGGTGTAATCCAGCTTCTGGCAGGCTGCCTCGGTCGCTTCAGCCGGACTGAGGGTAGAGGTGGGCGGAGGCGTGGCCGTTGGCGTGGGCTGCGGGATTTTTAGCTGCTGGTTCTCGTAGAGCGTGCTGCAATCCGCCGGCAGGTTATTGAGCAAAACAATGCTTTGGATGGAGACCTTGAAGGCATAAGCGATGCTGCCGCAGGTATCGCCTAGTTTGACGATGTAGTCGAACGGCGTTGGGCTAGGCTCCGGCGTCCATGTGGGTGTTGGCGTAGCAGGGGTGGGCGTCAATGTGGGCGTTTCGGTCAACGTCGGCGTCGGCGATTGCGTGGCTTCCGGCGCGGCGGCTGAGGCGCGTCCGAGGGCAAAGTACACCAAAATAGCGCCAATGCTCAAGAAGACGATCAGCAAACCAATCGCTGCCGGCAAGGTCAAAGTAATCTCCGGCATTCGGCTGCCCGACAACGCAGGCTTGGGTTTACCTGGTCGGGAAGTTGGTTCGCGGACGGATGCGGAAAGGTCTGCGCCGCAAACCAGACAGCGGACGGCATCCATGCTGAGGCGCGTGCCGCACGTGGGACAAAGTTTGGTAGGGTTCGTATTAGTTTCTGGACTCATAAACGATCAACCCTGGCATTATACCAGCCTTTGGACATTCGTCAATCAGCCGCGGCGGGGGTGGGGAATGGTATACTATCAAAGCAATGGTTCGGCGACCCAATGCCTCGGAAAACGGTCAACGAATAGACACGAAGAACATCCTTAGCGGTGCTTATTTCTTATGTCAGATGCACATTTGAGACCTGCTATTTCCCCCCCTTGCCCCATTCAAGCAACAGCGTATAGCGTTTACATTCATATCCCTTTTTGCGCCCACCGTTGCGGTTATTGTGATTTCAATACTTACGCTGGGCTGCAAGATTTAATCCCGGATTACACGACCGCGCTGATCGAGGAAATCCGCTGGATGGGCGGCGAAGTGGACAAAAAACTGCCCATTCATACGATCTTTTTCGGCGGCGGCACACCCTCGCTGCTGCCCATCGCCGAAATCGAACGCATTCTGAGCGCTTTGAGATCAGCCTTTGCCTTGCAAGAAGGGGCAGAGATTACGCTGGAAGCCAACCCGGGAACGCTGGCCGCTGATTATCTGGTTGCGTTACGCCGCCTGGGGGTGAACCGCCTGAGCCTGGGGGTGCAATCGGCCAACCCAGGCGAGCTGCGCTTGCTGGAACGCCAGCACGATTATTCCGATGTGACCCGCGCAGTGAGCTGGGCGCGGCGGGCAGGTTTTGACAACCTGAACCTGGACCTGATCTTTGGGCTGCCGGAGCAGCCGCTGAGCGCCTGGCAACGCACGCTGGAGCTGACCCTGGATTTAGCGCCAGAGCATTTCTCGCTCTATGCCCTGAGCCTGGAGCACGGCACGCCATTTGGCGCCTGGGCACGACGAGGGCTGCTTTCTACGCCCGACCCGGATACAGCCGCCGACATGTACGAATGGGCGTCCGAGAAACTGGCAATGCACGGCTATACGCAGTACGAAATCTCCAACTGGGCGCGCCATGACGCAGGCGGCAATTTGCTCACCTGCCGCCACAACCTGCAATACTGGCGCAACCTGCCCTACCTGGGCCTGGGCGCCGGCGCGCACGGTTACGCCAACGGGTTGCGGACGGCTAACGTGCTTTCTCCAATGGCGTATATCGAGAGGCTGCGTCCAGCCAATTCTCCTACCGCGCCAGCAGAAGCGCAAAGGCAGACCGCCTTCCCCCGCACACCGGCTACTCAGACAGCCCAACCCATAGACCGAACCGCTGAAATTGGGGAAACTATGATGATGGGATTGCGCCTGGTGCAAGAGGGGGTATCGGCGGAGGTCTTTCAGCGGCGTTTTGGCCAGCCGTTGGAGGAACTCTTTGGCGCGCAAATCCAGCATCTCATCCAACTGGGGCTGCTCGAATGGTCAGATACCTGCCTGCGGCTGACCCAGCGCGGGCGCTTATTAGGCAATC
>JAGVAD010000020.1 GCA_020060465.1 Anaerolineales bacterium | reverse complement strand
TAGTTCTTCTCCTGGCTTGTTTTGGTGTGGAAACCTAACTTTGCCACGGTTTGGGCTTGTCGGCAAGCCTCTTTTTTGTTAATTTTGTCAATCAATCAGTTTCTATATCGCAAAAATCGCATCTTAATAAACCCAAGACTGCCTGGAAAGGAGGCATCCTGTATGAAGACCGTTTTCATTCATCCAGAGCGCTGCATCGGTTGCAAACAGTGCGAAACAGCCTGCGCGGTCGCCCATTCGCAGACGAAGAGCCTCTTTTGGGCTGTATTTGAAACCCCGCCTCCCAAGCCGCGCATCCATGCCGAGCCTGGCCTTGAATTGAACACCTCGTTCCCCAATAAGTGCCGCCACTGTTCCCCTGCGCCCTGCCAGAGCGTATGCCCCACCGCGGCGATCTACCGCCCCGACGATTTCCCGGAGATCGTCCTGGTCGAGGCGCGTAAGTGCATCGCCTGCGGTATGTGCGCCATGGTTTGTCCATTTGATGTTATTACCTATCATGCTTCGGTCGCCGCGCCAGAAAAAACCGCCGTCGCCATCAAATGCGATCATTGCATCGAGCGCCAGCGGGCAGGACAGACGCCAGCCTGCGTGGAAGCCTGCAAGGTGGGCGCGTTAGAATTTGGCGACATCAACGAATTGGTCAAAGCCGCCCGCACCCGCTATAGTGTACGCGCCCTACAAGCAGTTGGCAGCGAGTTAGCTGCTGCTGGCCCTGCGCCAGCGCCCACCTCGATTGAGACCTGGCGTGAATGGGGAGCGGCTGTCAACATGATCAACGCCGACGGAGGAAGATAAAGGAGTGTGTAGCATGTCACCCGAATTCAGCGGAAATGGCTATCATAGAAAGAGCATTCAGCGCGATACCTGGGCGATGCTGGAGATTGCGAAACAAGAAGGCATCGAAACCGTATGGGATCGCCTCGCCAAACAGCAGCCGCAGTGTGGTTATTGCAGCCTGGGCACCAGTTGTCGTATCTGCTCAATGGGTCCCTGCCGCGTGGATCCATTTGGCGATGGCCCCCAAAAGGGCGTTTGCGGGGCGGACGCAGACATCATCGTCGCCCGCAACCTGGCGCGTTCCATCGCCGCCGGTGCTTCTTCCCACTCGGATCATGGCCGCGACATCTTGGAAACGCTGCACATGGTCGGCGAGGGCAAAACCGACGTTTATAAAATCAGCGACCCACAAAAGCTGCATCGTCTGGCTGTTGAATATGGCCTGTCGGTTGAAGGAAAAAACGACCAGGAGTTAGCCAAAGAATTAGCCTGGGAGATGATGGAAGACTACGGGATGCGCCGCGAGAAGCTGCCGCTCGCCCGCCGCGCCCCACGCAGCCGCCAGGAAATTTGGGAGAAGACCGGCGTCTATCCACGCGGCGTTGACCGAGAGAATGTAGAGGCGCTGCATCGCACCCACATGGGCGTGGATAACGATTGGGTGAACATCCTGTTGCACGCCGTGCGCACCAGTTTGAGCGATGGCTGGGGCGGCTCCATGATCGCCACCGAACTTTCGGATACCCTCTTTGGCGTGCCGACCCCCAAAATGTCTCAGGTGAATCTGGGCGTGCTGCGCAAAGACATGGTCAACATCATCCTGCATGGGCACAACCCCATGCTCAGCGAAGTCATCGTCGCCGCCTCGCAGGATCCTGAACTAATCGCTCTCGCCAGAGAGAAAGGCGCTCAGGGCGTCAATCTGGCTGGCGTGTGCTGCACCGGCAACGAAGTGCTGATGCGCAAGGGCATCCCCATGGCTGGCAACCATTTAATGCAGGAGCTGTGTATCCTCACCGGCGCGGTTGAGCTGATGGTGGTAGATTACCAGTGCATCATGCCCGCGGTCACCGAAGTGGCAAAGTGCTTCCACACCAAAGTCATCAGCACCTTCGATAAAGCCAAATTCCCCGGCGCCGAACACGTCCACTTTGACCCCGAACATGGTCTGGAAATCGGCAAGCAGATCGTGCGCAGCGCCATCGAGAACTATACCCGACGGGTGCCGGAACGGGTGTATATCCCAGTAGAGCCAGTGCCCATGATGACCGGCTTTTCGATTGAGGCCGTGCTGGGCGCTTTGGGCGGCTCGCCGCAGCCGCTGATTGACGCCATCGTACAGGGCAGCATCCGCGGTGCGGTGGGTATTGTGGGCTGCAACAACCCCAAGATCAAACAAGACCTTGGTCACACCGAATTAACCCGCCGCTTGATCGAAAACGACATCCTGGTAGTGGTCACTGGCTGCGCCACTGTGGCGGACGCCAAAGCCGGCTTGATGACGCCCGAAGCCGCAGATCTGGCCGGGCCAGGTCTGCGCGCTGTATGCAAGGCTCTGGGCATTCCGCCGGTGTTGCATTTTGGCAGTTGTGTGGACAATACCCGTATCCTGGTGCTGGCGGCTGCCCTGGCCAATGCCCTGGGCGTGGACATCAACGCCTTGCCGCTGGCTGGCGCTGCGCCGGAGTGGTATTCGGAGAAGGCGGTTGCCATCGGAACGTATGTGGTCGCTTCGGGTATCTATACCGTGTTGGGCGTCGCCCCGCCTATCTTCGGCAGCCCGAACATTGTCAAACTGCTCACCGAGGGGTTGGAGGGCGTGTTTGGAGCGACCTTCGCCGTGGAGCCGGATCCAAACCGCGCTGCGGTACTTATCCGTCGGCATATTGAGCGCAAGCGCGCCGGGCTGGGGCTTTCCGCTCTCAATCCTGATAATATCGCCATGCCGGAATCTGAGCTTGCCCTGGCGTAAGCGGCAGGGCGGGGGCTGCGCGCTCCTGCCCGCCGCCACCCATAGGAGGAACCTATGGCAGATACCATTGTGATCATCGGCGCAGGCCCGGCTGGCGTTGTCGCCGTCGAAACTCTGCGAGAGCATGATCGGCAAAGCCGGGTGGTCATGCTCAGCGCGGAGCCTTTTCCGCCCTACTCCCCGCCAGCCATGGTAGATCATTTTATCACCGGCTCCAATTTGCATTTCTGGCGCGCTCCCAACTGGGCTGAACAATTGCAGGTGGATTACCGCCCGGGCGCTCAGGTGACCTCAGTCAACCCCACCTCGCATCAGCTCCGCCTGGCTGATGACAGTCTCCTGGCGTATGACTACCTGGTGATCGCCACCGGCAGTCGGCTGTACGCACCCTTGCCCGGTGTGGATCTGCCCGGCGTGTATAACTTCAAGTCGCTCAGCGCCGCGCAAGCCCTGATCGGCAAGGTGAAGCGCGGCGAGGCGCGCACAGCGGTGATTGTCGGCGCAGGGTTCATCGGCATGGAAATTGCCCTCTTGCTGCGCGAATTGGGTGTACAGGTCATCCAGGTGGAGATGCTTGACCAGGTCATGCCGGCCATGCTGGATCCTTTCACTGCCACCTTTGCCTTGCAACTCATGCGCCAGCGCGGTGTGGAGGTGCGCTTGAACACCAAAGCAAAGTGCTTTGTCGGCGAAGGGCAGGCTATCGGCGTCGAACTGGAAACAGGCGAAATCCTGTATGCGGATCTGCTCATCGCCGCCACCGGCGTGCGCCCCAATATAGACTTTCTGGAAGGCAGCGGAATCGCCTGCCGTTGGGGGATCAGCGTGGATCACTATCTGAGGACTTCCGCCCCGGATGTATATGCGGCCGGCGATGTGGTGGAAACCCCCGATCGCCTGACCGGTGAAGTGTTTGTGCATGCCATCTTGCCCAACGCAATCGAGCAGGGACGCGTGGTCGGTTTGAACCTGGGTAAGCGTGGTCTCGGCTGTCCGACCTCTTACGAGGGCGCCGAGCGCATGAACAGTCTGAAGCATCTTGGTCTCCCCATCCTGGCCGCTGGCCTGAAGCAAGGCGACGAAATGCTGCGCGCCCGTGTCAATGGCGGCTGGCGCACCTTGTACTTGCAAGATGATCGCCTGGTGGGCTTTCAGTTGATCGGCGGGCTGCGTGCGGCTGGCGCGTTGCGCACTCTACTCAACCGTCAGGAGACCCTGAGACGCCTGAAAGACCGCCTGCTCGAACCGAATTTCGGTCAGGGAGCGCTGGTCTGGTCTGCGCTGTGCTTTTAAGCTGGCTTATTGATATTCGCCGAAATTGGTTAATCTCGTCGGTGCAAAACATCCCGCAGGTTCCCTAAACCTCTTTCCCTTTCCCAACGTTGGGAGAGGGAAAGAGGCGGGGCTGGGGTGAGAAACAATTCAAAGACTTAGCACGAGGGCAAAGCTGACCTACTTTGGAAGCTTGTGCTTGCCTGCCTGAGCGCGCCGGAACCGCCGGGGAAGTGGTGCATTGTTCACAGTCGGCGTGCAGATCCGGGGGACTCCGCTTCGGTTGTCGTACGCATTGACCAGTACTTGAGCGACTTGGCAGCCTATCGCGATGACGCCCACCTGGCGGCATGGCAAACACATAACATTTCTGCCCACGCTTGGGAAGCGTTGACCTACCTATGGCGTGGAGAGGCGACTACACTGGCTGGGTTGTGTGAAAAGTTGCGGCGGCGTGGATATTTGCCTGATGAATATCAGCAAGCCTTGCAAGAACTTATAAACAAGGGTTGGGTCGAAGAGAAAGCGTGCGAATACTGCCTCACGCCTCAAGGTCAGGAAGTTCGTCAAACGGCGGAGGAATTAACCGAGCATTACTTTTATGCCCCCTGGAACTGCTTGCAACAGGAAGAGGTAGAAGATTTGCGAGTTTTGTTATCGCGTTTCCACAACGCTTTGCGCGGAAATTGAACCTCCATTGGCGTGCACACCCTCATTTGCACGCGTTTGACTACTCGCCTCATTCGTGGTAGAATGCGCTGCGCAGTGGGGGCTCGTCTAACGGTAGGACAGCGGACTCTGGATCCGTATGTAGAGGTTCGAATCCTTTGCCCCCAGCCAGTGTGAGAAGACGCGGTCGAAGCCGCGTCTTTTCGTTTCCCTGGATGGTATAATCGAAGCGTTGTCGTTCCAGTGAAAATCTGGTCATAGGGAGATTTTGCGTGCATGAAGCTACATGAATATCAGTCCAAGCAAATATTTGCCAAATATGGCATCCCGATCCCCAAAGGACGGGTGGCGGCTACCGCAGACGAGGCCAAACAAATCGCCAAAGAACTGGGTAGCCGCGTTGTTATTAAAGCGCAGGTCTTGGTGGGTGGGCGCGGCAAGGCTGGGGGCATCCGCCTGGCTAAGACGCCCGAAGAAGCCTCGGAAATGGCCGCCCAGATCCTCACCATGGAGATCAAAGGACTGCCGGTGCGCAAGGTTTTGGTGGATGAAGCCGCCAACATCGAAACCGAGATCTATCTGGGCATCACCAACGATCGGGCAGCGCGCAAGCCGGTGATGATGGCCTCCTCCGCCGGTGGCGTGGAGATCGAAGAAGTGGCGCGCCAGACGCCGGAGAAAATCGTCAAAGTGCATATTGACCCGCTGCTTGGCTTGCGCGATTACCAGGCGCGCGACATTGCCGCTGGCATTGACCTGCCGCGCGAACACTGGCGACAGTTTGGGCAGATTGCCCGTGGTTTGTGGCAGGCTTACGTGGATTGCGATGCCACGCTGGCGGAAATCAACCCCTTGGTAATCACCGCCGAGAACAATCTGCTGGCCGTGGACGGGAAGATGCTGATTGACGATAACGCTCTCTTCCGTCAGCAAGCCCTGGCCGAGATGCGCGACCTGGATGTAGAAGCGCCGTCGGAAATTGAAGCCCGGCGCTATGGCCTGTCCTTCATCAAGCTGGATGGCAACATCGGCTGCATGGTCAACGGCGCGGGGCTGGCAATGACCACCATGGACATCATCAAATTGTTCGGCGGATCGCCGGCCAATTTCCTGGATATTGGCGGAGGCGCCAGCTCGGAAAAAGTGGCCGCTGCGCTGCGCATCATCCTGTCCGACCCGAATGTGAAGGCGGTGCTGTTCAACGTTTTTGGCGGCATCACCCGCGGCGACGAAGTAGCGCGCGGCATCCTCGCCGCCCTGAATGAGGTCAAAACCAATGTGCCTATGGTCATTCGTCTGGTCGGCACACATGCCGAGGAGGGCCGCCAGATCCTGGCGGATGCCAATATGATCACTGCGGAAACCCTGGCCGACGCAGCCAAAAAGGCTGTCGCCGTGGCGGTGGGAGGTTGAACGATGAGTATCCTGGTAGATAAACACACCCGCTTGCTGGTGCAGGGCGTCACGGGCAACGAAGGCCTGTTTCACACCCAGCAGATGGTGGAGTATGGCACGAATGTGGTCGCGGGCGTCACGCCTGGCAAAGGCGGCGAATGGGTGTTAGATAAAATCCCCGTGTTTGATTCGGTAAAATTGGCCGTGGAAGCTACTGGGGCCAACGCCAGCGTCATCTTCGTACCGGCGCGCTTCGCCCCAGATGCCATTTTCGAAGCCGCAGATGCTGGCGTTCCGTTGGTGGTATGTATCACAGAGGGCATCCCTGTGCTGGATATGATGCGCGTGCGCAATTATCTGGATCAGAAGGGCGTACGTTTGGTCGGCCCCAACTGCCCCGGTCTGTTAACCCCTGGCGAAGCTAAAGTGGGCATCATCCCCGGCAATATTGCTATCCCCGGCAATGTGGGGGTTGTCTCCCGTTCCGGCACGCTCACCTATGAGGTGCTGTATGCCCTCAAGCTGAAGGGCATGGGCGTCAGCACTTGCGTGGGCATCGGCGGCGATCCCATCAATGGCACCAATTTCATTGACTGCCTGCGCATGTTTAACGAAGACCCGCAAACCGAGAAGGTGGTGCTAATTGGCGAGATCGGTGGCAGCGATGAAGAAAAGGCCGCCGAATATATCGCCGATTACATGACCAAGCCTGTAGTGAGTTTCATTGCCGGGCAAACTGCTCCTCCCGGAAAACGGATGGGTCACGCTGGCGCTATCATCGAGGGCGGCTCAGGCACCGCTGAGGACAAGATCAAAGCCTTGCAGCAGGCTGGCGTGAAAGTTGCCCGCCACCCGGAGGAAATCCCAGACTTGCTTTAGAGATGACAAAGACCTGACAGGATACGCTTCTCTGTCAGGTCGGATAGGTCGTAAACTGACGGAGAGGGCAGCCTTGTGGCTGTCCTCTCTTTGTAGATAATTCCTATTTCATGTGCTCTTCGACGTATTTCACTGCCTCGCCCACGGTGGTGATGGACTGAGCGTCTTCGTCTGAAATTTCGCCGCCGAATTTGTCTTCAAACGCCATGATCAGTTCCACCAGATCCAGCGAATCGGCTTCCAGGTCCTCGCGGAAGCGCGCCTCCAGTGTCACTTTTTCTGGGTCCACGTTGAGCAATTCGACGATGACTTCCTTGATTTCGGAAAATGTATCCGCCATGAGATATTCCTCCTTAGAGAGATGGTTGTTTAACAATTCGCGCCAATTGTAACCCGCCCGTCAGTCCTGTCAAGTCTGTAATAATTAATAAGGAATTGACCTCTGAAATAGAAACATTCATCATCTCCACGCACTCTGTTGACAGTCCAGAGTCGGGCTGGTAAGATTGCCTCACCAACAAGGAACACCAAGAAATGACAGAAGTTACGCCGATTGAGGCGCGCAAGGCCGATCATATCCGCATCAACCTGGAAGAGGACGTTCGCTCCGGCTTGACCACCGGGCTGGAGCGCTACCGCTTCGTCCATCGGGCGCTGCCCGAGCTGAACCTGGAGGAGATTGATCTCTCTCAAGAGCTGTTCGGGCGTAAGCTGCGCGCTCCGCTCCTGATCTCTTCCATGACAGGCGGAACCGACCAGGCGGCGGAGATTAATCGCCTTCTGGCGACTGCTGCTCAAGAAACCGGTGTTGCAATGGGTGTGGGATCCCAACGCGCGGCCATCGAAAACCCCAAGCTGGCGGCTTCTTTTCAGGTGCGGCGTTATGCACCTCAGGTACTGCTGTTTGCCAACCTGGGAGCTGTACAACTTAATGAGCGCTATGGCGTGCGGGAATGCTTAAGAGCAGTGGAGATGATCGAGGCGGATGCCTTGATCCTACACTTAAACGCCTTGCAAGAAGCTGTGCAACCTGAAGGAGACACCCGTTGGGCTGGATTGCTGAAAAAAATCGAAACGGTCTGCCGGACGCTGCCAATGCCGGTGATTGCCAAAGAAGTGGGCTGGGGCTTTTCGGAGAGAGATGCTCGTTGGCTGGCAGACGCCGGTGTGGCGGCGATTGACGTGGCTGGCGCTGGCGGCACCTCCTGGTCGCAGGTGGAGATGCACCGCGCCAGAGACGAGAGTCAGCGTCGCCTGGCAGCAGCCTTTGTGGATTGGGGCATCCCCACTGCACAGGCGATCCTCAATGTGCGCCGCGCCGCGCCAGAACTGATCGTCATCGCCTCCGGCGGATTGCGCACCGGCGTGGACATCGCCAAGTGCCTGGCGCTGGGAGCGCGCTTGGGCGGCATGGCCTCGCCCTTTCTGAAAGCTGCCGCCCGTTCCCTGGAGGATGTCATCCTCACCATCCAAGAATTAAGACGCGAAATCCAGGTATGTATGTTCGCCGCCGGCGTGGGAAGTTTAGATCAGCTTGCGCAGGCGGAGCTAATCCAGGTGGATTAAACAAAATGCAGCGCGAGTCGGCAGGGGAAGGATCGTGCTGCAAGGATATATTGTTCATTATAGCCATCTTTTCTAAGAGAATCCGCCATGTCGCTGGATGACTTTATACAAATCTACTTACCGGCTGTAGAAAATGAATTACAACGTATTGTGCAGTTCGCTCGCCAGCCTGGGGTGGAGGAAATGTACGAAATGCTCGGCTATCACATGGGCTGGCTTGGAGAAGGCGCCGGGCCGCAGACGCGCGGCAAGCGCATCCGCCCGCTGCTGG
>JAGVAD010000055.1 GCA_020060465.1 Anaerolineales bacterium | reverse complement strand
GCGCTTCGGTAGCTGCCGGAGCCTCGGTGGCGGCGGGGGCTTCGGTTTGAGCCGGCTGGGCTGGCGCTTGGGTCGGCGTCGCTGGCGGCGCGCAGGCTGCCAGCAGCGCGATAAGCAAAACCACAGCCAACCAGCGATACACAAGGTTAGCGCATCTCATTTTGTTTTCTCCTTCCTCGATTGGACTATTACAAATGGGTAAAGATCGGTCGGCGTAATCGCGCTATTATACTGTAATTTTTGCCATACGACGGCGAGGATTTTGAGTTTGGTGTACTAAAAAGTTGTGGTTAGCGTTCGCCTGACATCGGTTGGAAACCGACACCTCGAGTTACAAAGCCAGCATTCAGCAGGTTGAAGCGGCATCCATCTCCCAGGTGCTAGGCTTTTCCGAAATGCCTTGCACCTGGCACGTTATTTTTTGCACAAATGAAGTAAAATTACCGGTAGCTATGCCGCCTTTCATCCAGTTTATCTTTCGTCGCCTGTTTACCGCCTTCGTATCTTTGATTGCAATTACCATGCTTCTGTACGCCGGGGTGATGCTAACCCCGCCGGAGGCGCGGGCGCGTCTTTATTTGCCGCAGGGTAATAACGAAGGACGGGCAAGCCAGGCTCTTGTCCAGTCGGTCATCGAAAAGCACCACCTCGACGAGCCATACCTGATCCAGTATGGCTACTGGGTGCGCTCGCTTCTCACAGGTTCTTGGGGATACAGTCCTACCTTGCGGGAATACGTGTTGCTTGCCTTGCTGCGCCGCACGCCTGTAACGCTGGAGCTGGCGCTGTATTCGTTGCTTCTGTTGATCCCCCTCGGCCTGGTCAGTGGTTTTATCGCTGGCTGGCAGCCTTATCGCCGCTTCGACAGCATCTTCCGCGGATTGGCCTACTTTGGAACTTCGATGCCGCCGTTCATTTTCTCGATGATCTTACTGGCGGTTTTTTACGTTCGGCTTGGCTGGTTTGCCCCAGAGCGGATGGATGTGGCTACTGAGCTGGAGATGGTGCGGTCTGGCTTTGTGAATTACACCGGCGCTCTGACTCTCGACAGCCTGCTCAATCGCCGTTTTGATATTTTTCTGCTTGCCCTGCGCCATTTGGCCATGCCCATCATGACCCTGTCTATGTTTTACTGGGCCACGCTGGGGCGGGTTACCCGCGCCGCGGTGCTTGGTCAACGCAACCAGGAATATATCATCGCCGCCCGCGCCCGAGGCATTGCGGAACGGAGGCTGATGTGGCGGCACGCTCTGCGCGCCATCCTCGCGCCGACGCTAACCACCATGGCCATCTCCGCCTCCGGCATTGTGACCAGCAGCTTCGTGGTCGAAATCATCTTCGTGCTGCCGGGAGTGTCCCAGGTCATTGTCAAAGCCATGCGCGGTCTGCCGGATGCCCCCGCCTCGCTGGGTTTCGCCGTCTATAGTGTGATGATGGTGATCTCTTTGATGTTCATCCTGGATGTGTTACAGGCTATCTTGGATCCGCGAGTGCGCGACGAGGTTTTGAAAGGATGAGACGTCGCCAGCGGATCTTCACCTCTCGCTGGCAAAACTGGCTGGGCATGGCGCTGGTGCTTGCCTTTGCCACCGCCGCGCTGGCTGCCCCGAACATCTCGCCTCCCAATGACCGGACTGTGGACGCCTATAAGAAGGTTGGTCGCTCCTCGGATATGACCCCGCATCCGCCGAGCGGGGAGGCCATCCTCGGCACGCTCCCCGGTCAAACGGATGTATTTCATACTCTTATCTGGGGGGCGCGCGACGCGATGACTTTCGGCCTCTCGGTGGCGATCGGCGCGTTTCTCTTTGGCTGCTTGTTCGGCGCGGTGGCGGGGTATGCGGGAGGCGCAATCAACAACCTAATGATGCGTATCGCCGATGCCTTTCTCACCTTCCCGGCACTGGCGGGGGTGGTCTTTTTGCAACAAATCGTCGCTGTCACCATCGAATCAATGGGCGGCTCTTTTTGGTTCAATGCCGATGCCTATGGCGACATGGTTTACTTCCCATTCACGCCGCCGCCTTTTGCCATCTTCCTGATGAAAACCAACCCGGTGCTGATCAGCCTGATCATCTTTTCGTGGATGCCGTTTGCCCGCATTGTCAACACCCAGGTTATCACGCTGAAGAACGCTGAGTTCATCCAGGCCGGGCGTGCGCTTGGCGCCGGGCCGTTTTGGATCATCCGCCGTCACCTGCTTCCCAACGCCATTGGGCCGGCCATCGTGCTGGCAGCGCGCGATGTGGGCAGCTCCGTCATCTTGCAGGCCACTATCACTTTTATCGGCCTGGGCGGCGCTTCCCCGTGGGGCGCGTTGCTTTCGTTAGGGCGCAACTGGGTTATTGGCCCCGGCGGCAACCTGCTCGCCACCTGGTGGATTTTTCTCCCCCCAACGCTGGCAATCATCCTCTTTGGCGTTGGTTGGAACTTGCTCGGCGATGGGTTGTCAGAAGCGCTCGACCCCACAGCTTCGATGAATCAACAAATAGCGGCGTAGTGAGCAGTCTGTGGGATGATCGTGGTCTTCCGCTAGTCGTTATCCAATCTGAAGGCGCGCCCGTTGACCTACCGCGAACAAACCCAGCACTCTCAACCCCTAATAACAATACTCCGAAATCAAATCCTCGTTAGGATCGTATAGACCGCCGCAGTCGGTATCGTTAGACCACACCGGCTCATTACTTCCGAAGCTCAGTCCGGCGCAGCTATCGTTGTGGATTTCGTTGGTGTACACACGGCAGGAAGCGCCCGGCTGCAACACGAAAGATGGAAAATATAACTCCGCGCCAGAGTCATAGGCGAACACACTCCAGCCGTCCAGGTTGGCTGCCGTGTTGCCCTGGTTCAAAATCTGGATGTATTCATCGCTCTCGTTCTTGGTGGCGTCGCCTTGCGGGTAGATGCCGCTGATCACCAGGTTGCCGCTCAGCGTGATCGTGCCGCGCAGGGTGGGCGTCGCTGAGGCTGCGGTGGTGGTCGTTGCGCCGCCAGTTGTGGTGGTCGCCGCGGTAGTAGCTGCGGCGATTTGTGTTCCGCTTGGCGTGGCAGGTGTGTAACAATACAGGTCAACCCGCGTACCTTCAGCGTCGAAAAGCGAGGCGCAGTCGCCGTCGTTGGCCCAGATAGCCGTCCCGCTGCTGAAGCTATCTGGCACACACGAATCATCCTGCACCATATCCGTGTACACACGGCAAGTCTGACCGGGCAGCAAGGTAAATTCAGAGAAGGTGAAATCCTGGCCGGAAGCGCCAGCATTGATGCGCCAGCCGGTCAAATCCACCGGTGCGGTGCCGTCGTTGCCGATCTGGATATATTCATCCGCCTCGCTACCGGGTGTTTGCCCCTGGTATAAGATGAACTTGATGCGTACACCAGTCGCCTGGGGGGTGCGCGCAGCGATGGGAGCGGGCGTGGGCAGAGCGCGCGCCGCCTGCACACCCCAAAGCCCAACGCCGGCGCTTTG
>JAGVAD010000061.1 GCA_020060465.1 Anaerolineales bacterium | reverse complement strand
TAAAGCATACAGGGGAGGCAATCTGGCCAGCGCTGAGCATACTGCAAAGCGATCTTGCGACGCTCCTGCGCCGCCAATTGATTGCTCCTCTGCAAGCAAGTCAGATGAACAACGTACGGCAACGGCTCATCGGGTGCGGCGCGCAGCGCGTCGCGCGCCAGCCTCTCCGCCAACTCCAGGTTGTTTTGCGCCAACGCCTGGCGCGCCAGCCACAAATCGCCCCCCCAGGGCGACAGCGTACGCCGTTCTCGGCAACGTCCGGTCAAAGCGAACCGATGGGTGAAGATCGAGTTTTCCGTCCGCTCATCCAATTGATCCGCCACGCTCGCCAGGGTCTCGACCGCCTCCAAAAATTCTGGATCTGCCCGCCGTAAGCCTTCTAAAATCGCCGCCGCCTGCGTCAGGCGGTTCTCGCCAATCAAAGTCTGAGCGTAGATCAGGCTGGCGGTGAGGTCGCCTGGGTAGCTGGCAAGCCAATCCAAAACCGCCAGGCGGGCAAAACGGTATTGTTGAACAGACAAGGCAACGCGTAGGATGTGCAGGTAATGATGTCGAGAGATCAGTCGACTCATGATGCAGGCTCCGAAGGAGGGATGCGGCGATTATGCACCAGGTTCAGGGCGACTACTGCGCCGAGCAGGCGATGAATGCTGACTTCATTGGGCGCCATCTGAGCGGCGCGCCGTAGCATCGCTTCGGCGGCAAGATAATCTTTACTGTCTTTCAACGCCAAACCAGCCTGATAATAAGGGCGATAATCATTGCCGGCCACGCTCATCGCTTTTTGATAAACCTTCAGCGCCTGGCGATGTTCGCGGCGATCCTGATAAACTCGTCCAAGTTCGAGATACGCCTCCAGATGCGCCGGCGCGTGGTTGATCGCCTCGCTCAAATGATGAATAGCTTGATCTAACTGCCCGGCGCTGCGCATGTGTAAGCCGATCAAGAGATGCAAGGCGGCGCGTTGCTGTTCGCTCAGCTCGCCGTTCTGCTCTTGCAACGCCAGGCGGGCGGTCTGAACGGCAGCCTCCGCCTCACCAGACTCCTTGAGCCATTCCGCCAACAGCGCCAGGAGTTGAGGCTGCCCCGGTTGAGCAGCGATCATCTCCTGCAAGGTTTGGATGCCTGCAGATAAGCCTTTCGAGCGGCGCGCCAGATGAGCGCGCTCGATCTGCATCGGTAATGGATTTTCGCTCAGCGTCATCGCGCGCTCCAGAGCCGTCAAGGCGTCGGCAGGGCGGTTAAGCTCCTCCAGGGCGCGCGCCAGCAAATAGAGCGCCTCGGCATGATCCGGCGTTTCACGCAGGATGGATTGAGCATGAGCGAATGCGCGACGCGGATCGTGGGTCTGTAACGCAATCCTGCCTTGCAATAAGATGGCTTCCCACGGTCGCTCAACGCCTTGAGCAGCGCGCTCGGCAGAAGCAGCAGCTTTCTCCAGCTCACCGGCGGCGTATTGCGCTCGCGCCAGCGCCAGCCAGGTGTCAGGACTCGTTGGATCGAGCTGACTGGCTCGCTCCAATGCTTGAAGCGCACGGGGGATTTGGCTGCCCATCAGATAAATTTTGCCAATCGCTTGATGCGTTTCTGCTTGCTCAGGGTCCAAAGCAGCGGCCTGTTCCAGATGCACCAAAGCCTTAACATGATCTGGTAAACCCAGCGCCGCATTTGGCGACATAAAGATGCGCGCCGCCAATTCCTGCCAGCGCGGCTCATCCGGCCAAACGGCAATAGCTTGCTGAATGGCCTGCATCGCCGCCTCCAGCTTGCCTAAGCGGTAAGCCAGACGGGCGACCAGAAACTCCAACATTGGCAGCGGCGGCCAATCGTCGGCGAGGGCCAGGCTGGCCTCCAGCGCCTGACTGGCGCTGGTCAATGCCTGACCAGCATCTGTTTCCGCCAGGGCGAGCTGCGTCATCACGAGTGGATTGGCGCGCATATCTTTGCCGTCGAAAGGCGGCTGCCACCCAATCTGCATGGCGGCTGCAGCCGCTTGAGGCTGTCCGCTGCGCCGATAAGCCATGATGAGACTCGCCAGGCCATCGGCGCTGGCGGGCGTCATGCGCAGCATGGCCTCTAAGACACGGGCGGAGCGCGTCTCCGCTTTGAACAGGGCGCGGGCGCGCGCCATCCAGACGCCTAACGTCTGGCGGCACTCGTCATCCCATTTCTTAAAATCATCCAAAACATCTACATTGAAATCAACCCCCAGATAGGACTGAGCTTTGGAAAGGTTGTCCTCAACCATCTGGCGGGCTTCCACGGAAAGCAGCTCTGCGCCGACTGCGTGGCGAACGACTTCCAAATCCTGGCATAAGCATTGCGCCTCACCGCGTAGCACCCCGATCTGAGCGATCTTAAAGTACGCCAGCGGCGTCTCCGGGATGATCTCGATCAGACGTTTCAACGTGGCGAGAGCATCGTCCCATTGGCGACTTTCCATTGCCGCCTGGGCAACTGAGAGGAAACTGGCGATATACTCTTCGCGCGTCGAGGGCGGCGAGATCGGCGGCTGGTTCAATTGTTGTTGGAGCAGCGAGCGCACAGCCGATCGGCAGCGACGGTTGCGATCCTCTGGGTCCAGTCGTCGGCCAGCAATGCGAGACAATATCGCCTCCGTGCGCGGGTGAGCGGGCGATTGGCGGGCAAGCGTCAGCGCGGCGGCTTCGGCAGCAGCCAGGTCTCCTAAATCCAGAGAAATTTCTGCTCGCAATGCAGCATTGGCAAATTCGTGATTCGCCGGGTCATCTGCTGACAGACCCGCATCCAGATACTTTTGAGCGCGACGCGGGCGTAAAGTGGCGTAAGCCAGATGCGCCGCCATCCGATTCAACTCATTGCGCAATGAGGTCGTGGTTTCGTCGTTTTGCCCCTCCTTCGATGGGGGTTCAAGAACTTCCAGGGCGTTTTCCACCTGTTCCAGAGCGGCGGGCAGGTCGCCCTTCTGGCACAGCAAGATCGCCGCACGCCGGCGCAGCACAGGATCGCGCGGCGAAATCTCAACCGCTGTTCGAATGCTGTCCAATGCAGATTGGGGATCGCCCAGGCGGTCGTGTAATTCAGCTTTATAGGCGTGCAATTGGGGATCGGCCTCATTCAGCGCCAGCGCCTGTTCGACCATTTGCAATGCCTTTTCATCCTCGCCAGCCTCCTGGTAGGTTGCAGCCAGATCGCGAAATACGTCCACCAGAGCAATCGCAGGCAAAGCGCTGGCTGCGGCACGTTCCTCCTTGGAACATAACGGAATGGCGCGGTTCAACAGATCAATCGCCAGGGATGCGTCTCCCAATCGGCGCGCAACCTGGGCGCAATAGCGCAATTCGTCAACAGTCACGCCGTCGAGATCGCTTTCCAGGCTACCCAGACGGTGGAGGGTTTGCAGCGCGCCAGCCTTGTCGCCCATTTCCATTTGAAGATTCGCCATGCGGGTCAGATGATCCGCGCGCCCTGGCTCGTTTCGGCTTGCCGCTTCAAACGCCCGAATCAGGCGTTCCACGAGCAATGACCTCTTCACGCCAGGCTGCTCCAAGAGACGTTGCGCCTGGCGAATAAACCAGTTGATCGTGTTCAAATCCTCGGGCTGTAAATCCCAGGCCGCGCACGCCGTCTGAAACGCGTCCGCCGTCAATCCACTTGCCAGATAAGCCTCAGAAAGTGATCGTTGCAATTCTGCATTCGAAGGTTCTGCCTGAATCGCCTCTTGTAGGGCGGCAATCGCCATCTCTGGCTGGTCTAACTTCAAGGCAACCAGTCCCAAACCCGCTGAGAGGCGCGTCTGGGTTTCGGTTTTCCGGTTATGAGGATCGTCCAGGGCGCGGCGATAAGCCTCCATCGCCCGACTCCATTCACCGGCGGCTGTATAGGCTTCCGCCAGGAGAGCGCGTGCTTCGGCGCGCATGACAGACGAGCTGCCCGATTCTCCTTGATACCCCCCTTCTTCCCCGTCTGGCGTCTGGCCCAGGATGCGTTGCAAAAAGGGGATTGCCTGTTGCGCCCTGCCAGAGTGGGCAGGGGAGCGCAAAAATGCCCGTGCCAGTTCCAATGCTGGCTGGGGCTTCTCGGGTTGCTGGCGTATCACCTCCAGCAAAAGCGGTATCGCCGACTCGGTTTCGCCTGAACCCAGCAAAGAGCGCGCATAGGCGTATATCAAATTCGGGTCATGAGCGCCCGTCGGATCGCCCTGATAAAGAGGCGATAACGTTTGTCGGGCTTCTTCAAAATGCCCCAGATCGAGCAGTGTCTGTCCCAAATTCAGCAGATTCGCCTCCGTAGGCGCCAGCTCAGCCGCGCGCCTGTAACAGGCCAGCGCCTGGGTGAGAGCACTCTGCGCCAAATAGGCGTCCCCCAACTCCTTATGAATCTCAGCGCAATCTGGCGTGGCCTGGCTGGCGGCGCGCAGCGTTTCGACAGCCTGCGCTTCCTGTCCCAGGCGGCGATAAGCGCCCACCAGCGACAACCAAATCTCAGGTTGATCGGGGGATAAACGGATCGCCTCGACAAAATGTTCAATCGCAGCGCGGTCATCGCCGCGCGCCTGAGCAGCCTGGCCCAAATACTGGCGCGCCAGCGCATCCTGCGGAGATAACTCCAAAACACGTTGACAGGCTTCTTCCAGAACATCTGGTTGACGCGCCTGCTCTGCGCAGTGCATCAACGCATACCAGTCCTCCAACGCAGGCGTTTCAATTTTCGCCAGGAGCGCCTTACGTTCCTCCAACGCAGTTGACCACGCGCCAACCGCTTCCAAAGTTTCGATCAGCAACATCTGCAAGCTTTTACCGCCGGGCAAGCGGGTTTCATCTTTTGGCGCGCCCGAAGCGAGCGCGGTATAAACCGACAGCAAAGCCTTAGCCGGTTGTTGAACGGCAAATTGAGCCACTGCTTGTTGCAACAACAGATCGCGATTCATCGGATAATGATCTAGTCCTACGTGGGCAGCGCGGGCCAGTTCAGCATATAAGCCAGCCTGATATAAAAGATTACCCAATACAATGTATTCATTCTCCGAGAGCCGCTGACCACTTTCCACCAGGCGCAGCGCCTGAAGCGTATGTTGTTTGGCGAGCTGGTCGTCTCCCTGGGCGTTCGCCAAACGAGCGGCGGCCAACAAAAGCACAGCATGGCGGTCATCGCTTTGGCAACGAGCCAGATAGTTCTGGGCGTCGTCCAATCTCCCGGAGGCGATCAAAGCATTTACCAAACCGGCTGTGTATTGCGGCGCATCTGGCGCTAATTGCACAGCCTGTTTCCAGGCTTCCAGGCTGGTTTCTTGGGCCGTCTCGCGCCATGCCTCATCGCCGCTGCCCTGGGAGCGCCCCACCACTTGCGCCAGACAGGCAGACAAATGACCACGCAATCGGCGCATTGACCGCAGGGTCTCGGCTAGCAAGGGAACAGCACGGTCAGGCTGATTTGCCAGTTGATAGATTTGCGCCTGGCGTGTGGCCAGAGCCAGGTGGTCGAAGGTTTGCCCCAGATTGACCGCTGTCTCTGCCGCCCCACTTGGTTCTTCCGGCCAATTTGTCCAACCTTCAGCCAGCAAAGCCTCTGCTAGGCGGACGGCGAGCCCAGGGCGCAAGGCGGAAAGCTCTCCCAACACCGCTATAACCTGCGCCATTGGCTGATCCGCCAATAACGTTTGAAGCGCTTGTTCCAATTCGTCTTCCGGCGCCGGCTGGCTCAACAAAATATGCAGCGCCAGATCGGAACGCGGACGGTTTTCGCCCTGCAGAAGCAACACGCTGAGCAGACGCTGCGGTTCAGGAATCAACCCATACAGACAGGCAAGCAGCGTGTCCAATTCAGGCCGATTCAGGTTGATCTCAGCCAACAACCCGCGCCAAGTGCTGTTTTGGCGGTATCGCTCGCGCAGTGCCAGGGCTAATAAAGCGCAAGTCGCCAATGCGCTGCCTTGCGCTTCTATCGGGCTTTCTCGTTTATCATCTGGCGCAGCCGGGTAAGGATTCGGCGGCGCAGGTTGTAAGCCAACAGCCAGCCAATCCTCCCACGCCTTCTCAGCCAGAGATCGCAAATCATCGCCAATTGGAGGCAAGGGCATCTGCCGCAGTTCCGCCGGCGTCAGAGGCGCTCCCAGGCTCAACAAACCCAGCGCGGCGGGCGTCCAATAGCGGGCATCTTGACCCAACTTCTGCATGGCAAGCTGCGCCAATGGCGTGGCCTCCAGCGCCTGCCAGACTCGCCGTTCCTGACGCAAGGCCATTAACACCCACGGCCAATCTTCTGAAGGGAAAAAATGGCTTAGTTCAACGATGAAGGGCGCTGTGGTCATAGTTGCACCTGATAGATTTTGAGCGCAAACCAGGTGGCCAGGCTCATCAAAGCCAGGCCAAGCAATGAAAGAAAGATGCCAACGCCGCGGGTGGTGCGCACAAGCTGGTTCATCGAGTCGAGCAAGGCAGATGCGTTGCCCACCAGACCCGCCATATCTTCTGCCAGGCCTTTCTGCGCCAGGCGGGCGGTCTGTACAGCCACGGTCTTAATATCGCTGACCGAAGCGTGCAGCGAGAGGTTATATACCCCTACAATGAACGTCGCCATACCCAGTAAAAACAGCAGGGCGTCCAGATAGATGACCAGGTTCATCGCGCTGACCATTGCTTTTCACCTCCCGTAAATCGTAGGAAATTCGCAGGCGAACCCGCCTGACTGTAACGCGCCCCGCCAGGCAGTCAGCAGATCATCGGGCGATAGATCAGAGAGAACGCCGCCAAACAACCGCGCAGCGCTGGTGGTTTCTCCCGCTTTCCACCTTTGCGCCGAACGCGAACAAATCGCTCTGGCAAGGCGCGCCTGAACTTCCAGAATAGATGCGGAATCTTGCGCCGACAGTGTTTGCGCCAGCGCCTGCTTCCCGCCAAGCAGATCATCGCCCAGATCAATCCCGCCCAGAGCATCTATCAGTCTCGCCAGGCCAGCTTCATCTATTATCAGATAGTTGTGCCACCATAAGCCGCGAGACTGAAGTTCCTGCACAAACTCTGACGGTAATCCGCCGCCGATCTGCAATTGAAAGGACTCTTCCAGTTTGCGTTGGACAGGAACTGCGGCAAGATCATCGAGTGGATAAACCGGCAAAAAGGTCACTTGCGGCGTGTAGGGCGCACGCGCGACCAGCCATACGCCTCGCAATTGCGGATGAGCGGCTGAAAAATCATCCACCAGGATGGTCAGCAAGTTGCGTTGTCCATTGGCTGGAACCACTGGCTGCCCAGCCTGTTGCGGCTGAGCGACTACCGCAACCTCCGTCTTGGGTGGCGCGAGGCGCGGCAGGATCGCCGTGGTGGCCGCTAACACAAGTCCGCAGGCAATCCAAATCCCGGCCTGGATCAGAAAGCGACCCAGGCGCTGACTGCGCAAAGCGGCAACCAGCGCCATCCAGAATGCAATTTCTAATCGTCGAGAAATTTGGGCAAGGTTCATTTTCACCTAACGCGACATGGTGATTTTTAGAATTTTTCCGCCGCCATCCACCAGCACACGCACCAGGTAAGGCGCTGCTTTACCGGTGGAGGTGACTTTGCGACCTTGATAAACCAACACATACGCCTCAGGGCGCGACGACATTCGCTGAGGAGAATGAGAACCCGCCGGACGGGCGTTTGCCAGATGGTAAGGTTGCACGCGAGGCGAGCGTCCATTCAAATCCGGGAAACGACGATAAACTTCCTGACTGATGGTTTGCAGCATTTTGGAGTCCATCCATACCTCCCGGCCCAATTCTTTTGCCGTGGGCCGGCAATACGCTTTAGCGGCGATAGGGGTCTTGCGAGCTATAACGGAAAAATGGCGGCAGGTCGCGGGAAAGCGGCGATGCTGTGAGCGGCACAGGTTCCCCAACAGGCGTCGGCGCAGTTTCGACAGCCTGCACCTGTTCTTGACGCTTCCCCGCCGGCTGCGAGGCGCCCTTGCGGAAACCAGGCATGGCTTCCTCCAGCGAGCGCCCGCCCAAACCCGTGATTAACAAGATCACCTGGGCGCGCCCGTCCATGCGCTCGTCATTGATGACGCCGAAGATGATTTCGGTTTGCGAACCGGTGCGCGCTTGCAGGTTGGTCAGCGCAGATTGCACTTCAAATAACGTCAGATCGGAACCCCCGGTAAAGTTGGCGATCACCCCCGCCGCGTTCTCTAAAACGACATCCTCTAATAGCGGGTGATGCAGCGCCTGATCCAACGCCTGGTAGGCCTTATCCTCGCCCTGCCCCTGACCAATAGACATCAACGCTCCGCCGCCAAGCAAAATCAGACGCCTGATATGGGCAAAATCCACATTGATGAGGCCTGGCTCGGTAATTAATTCGGTGACGCCCTGTACCGCCTGACGCAGCACATCATCTGCCAAACGAAATGCCAGCTCCAAAGGCAGGTTGCGTGAAGCTGCCTCTAATAGCCGATCGTTCGGGATGGCGATCAGGGTGTGGGTGTGCTCTCTCAAGTGGGTGATGCCATCCATCGCATTCTTCTGGCGGCGCCCCATCTCAAAACCAAACGGCATGGTCACAATCGCAATCGTCACTGCGCCCTGGGCGCGGGCGATCTCCGCGGCAACAGGAATGGCGCCCGTTCCGGTGCCGCCCCCCATCCCGGCGGTTAAAAAGACCATATCTGCGCCCGCCAGGGCGGCGGCGATTTGGGCGCGGCTTTCCTCAGCAGCCTCTTTCCCGCAGCGCGGGTCGCCGCCAGCGCCAAAACCGCGCGTAACAGTCGGGCCAAGCAGGATGCGCGTCGGCGCCGGATTGCTCTTCAACGCCTGCGCATCTGTGTTGGCAGCAATAAATTCGATGCCGCGCAGTTGCAGAGCCATCATCCGTTCTACTGCGTTACACCCGCCGCCGCCCAGGCCGATTACTTTCAACACCGGTTGCGCCGCCGCGGCGCAACCCTCCGCCTGGCTGAATGGATGAGAGGAAAAATCATTCTCTGTTGGATTCATGGTTCCCATCTCCCAATTTGCGCCTTTAAGACTTGTAGTCGCTATGTTGCAACAAGCGTGCCATCCTCCAGGAGACGCTCCACCTGGCACCCCGCAGCTCGCAGCATAGATAGAGCTTCCGCTGAGATAGCCCCCGGCCCGCCGACCACTGTCACCCTTCGGGCGAGGCGCGCCTCCACCAGGGAAAAACCGATGGTAGGGTGAGAGCGCTGCAACAGGGGTTGGATCAAACTCAGATCCCAATCAGCGACGCCCCAGGCGTACAGCGGCAACAATACGTAATGATCAATGCGGTTTTGCGCAGTCGAATCCCTTTGCTCTTCGATGCCGCTTGCGCCCCCCGCAGAAGCTTCTGCAACCGGCTCTGCCGCCTCTTCCTCAACGATTTCAGGCGGCCTCTCTGATGAATTCTCCGTTGGACCCTCAATAGAGACATTCTCAACTGAAACGTCTGCCTGCTTTGTCTCTGGCGTATCTATGGATGCGCGATCCGGGTTACGGGAGTTTTCAACCCATTGGCGGAATGCCCCAACCACAGGCAAAGGCTCTGCGTCCGCCGGAAACCAGGCCTGAGAATAACAGGGATACGATGGTGACGCCGTCAACAGCCAAAAACACCCCCCCAGCACCTCTCCGGGAACTGCGTTTTCCATTTGCGAGTCACAAGTCAATTGTTGCGCGATTTCCAGATATTGACGAGCATGCGCCAGCCGCTCCGGCGGTGTTGGCTTCTCCGATGTTTCAGCCATGATCCGCTGACCAACGCGCAACAACAACAACGGCAGCTTTACACCCAGCTCTTGCTGACAAATATCCAGATACCATTCGTAGATGTGGAAGCCTAAGTGATCTTGTACGCCCGCCGATGCGTGATATGGGCGCGCTTCCGGCCAGCGCTGCAGCCCGCCGACGCCCCATTCCAGAGGATGATCGCCCGTCCAGGCTTCGGCGCTCAGGACCAATTCTTCCAGCAAGCGCGTGGCTTTGCGACGTTGCAGCCCGCGCAACGCCAGGCGCAGAAATGACAGATCCCAAAAATCGCCCCCTGGCGCCAATGGTGGAAAGACAGGCGTCAGGTCCTCGTCTTGCGCCAAACGAGCCAGCGGCAGGAACATATCCAGAAAGCGCTCCACCAAGTCGCTTTGCAGCCAGGCAGATGACGCCCAATGTCGCCGACAGTTTGGGCGATCATAGAACACAACGTATCGCACACCCCAACGGGCGTAATGATGCAGAAGCAGGCGCAGCGTGCTGATATCTGGCGTTTGGAATGGCTGGTTCAAAGCCTCGTTCAATGTGAAGTGCAGCACTGGCTGTATTCCTACATCGAGCAGGCCGCTCAAGAAGTCTTGCGGGATCGCTCGCTCTGTCGGAGCCAGCAGAGCCAGCCAGGCGGCGCCCAGGCGGTGCAGTTCCGGCAGCCATACCTGTAAATCCATCTGGCGATAATGAAAACTGTCTGGATAATAGTAAAAACCGATGCGTTGTTTTAATGGGGGGGCAGACGGTGTCTCCATGCGCCAATCACTCCTCGTCTATAAAAAGGATGTGCAAGTACCATGCCAGCCGATGAAACGATCAACTCATATAGAATTCTTGCGGAAATGTAACGAAAATCTAACGCAAAGCGCGGTAAAATCCTGGAAAAGTTGAGGTTTTATCGTTGGACGGTCATGCGTTTTTGAACGATGAGCGTATGGAGAGAAGCAAATGATGGCATCAGATTACATCATTGACGTTACGGAAGCCAATTTCGAATACGAAGTTTTGGCTTATTCTCAACAAACGCCAGTTGTAGTGGATTTTTGGGCTGAATGGTGCGGCCCCTGCAAGACGCTGGGACCAATGTTAGAGCGGCTGGCGAACGAGGGGCAGGGCAGTTTTCGCCTGGCCAAAGTCAATGTAGATGAGAACATCAACCTGGCAACGCGCTTCGGCGTTCACAGCATCCCCGCGGTGAAGGCTTTTCGCGATGGGAAGATCGTCGCCGAGTTCACCGGCGTGCAACCAGAGCCGCGCCTGCGCGAGTTCTTACGTTCGATTGCCCCCTCCCCAGCAGATTTGGCTTTAGAAAAGGGCTTCAGTTTGCTGGCTTTACAAGACGCCCGAGGCGCTGAGCAGGCGTTCCGTCAGGCGTTGCAAGCCGCGCCCGGAAACACCCCCGCTTTGCTGGGACTGTCGAAAAGCCTGCTGCTGCAAGGTCGCAGCGAGGAGGCCTTTCTGATTCTAAACCGCTTCCCCGCCAGCCGCGAATACACCGCTGCGCAGACCTTGCTGCCACTGGCAAAGGCGCTGCAACAAATGGAGCGCGGTGAAGATTTCTCAGAAGAAGACGTATTAGATGCAGCTTACTTTAATGCCTTGCGTTTGGTAAAGCGCGGCAACATCGAAGCCGCCATGGATGGTTTATTGGACATTCTGCGCGAGAATAAACGCTACCGCGACGGGCAGGCGCGCACGATCATGGTGGCTCTGTTGGAGCTGCTGGGCGACGCCAACCCGATCACCCGCCAATACCGCAACGAACTGGCTTCGGTTCTCTTCTAGGTGAATCACGCATCGAGTAGAGTGTGAAACCCTCGCCTGAATTGCCAGGCGGGGGTTCGCTTTTTGCTTATTGCTCCGCAACATTCAGGACAACAATCGCCGCTTGACGTATTTCAGCATCCAGGTATCTCGTTTAGTCCAGCGTGGTTGCTCTAATGTTGGGGACTTTAAGATTGCCATATTGGCTTCAATGGCGGTATCCACATCCACCCACACGGGGGAAAAGCCAAGCTCTTGTTCATAAACGTCGAAACGCGGCGCGCTGAACTTCGGTTCGATTTCGCACAGATAGTAATACGAATCCATTTTGAACACTTCGTACCCTTCTTCCATCGGCAGGTCATATTCGATCACTTTGCCAAACTCTCCCACAATCTGGGCGAGGTGAGCACCGCACTCTTCCAGGATTTCACGTTCCAGCGCCTGCTGAAAGCTCTCATTCTCCATTACCCCGCCGCCGGGGAACTTGTAATCCCCGTTCTTCGCTGAATAGATCAACAACAATTTTCGATCCATCGCAGCCTCGCCAGTCGGCGCGCCGATAATAATGCCGCGCACCGCCTGCCGGTAGAAAGTCTTGCCTGATTTATTGAGGTTTTTTTGACATTCGAGAATCGTAAGCAGTTTCATGACGCCAATATGATGATTAACCTTCAGATAATTTGGTGATGAAGCTCCGCCGGTTTTCCTAAAGAAACCTGTGGGACATTTTGCATCGCAATAACGCCACCGGGGGTTATCGGTGAGCGATAATTCTAATCCATTGCACGCCGAGCGGAAGCACCATTTTCCGCACTGAATCGCGAAGACCAGGCGGCCGCCTCCCCAGCACCCTGGCGCTGGCTTCAATCTTTCGGAAGCTTTCTCTCACGCTCATTTGGGCAATCCTTCCCTCAAGCCAACCATTTCGATGGTATATTAAACAGAAAAGAGCGAAACCTATATGCCCCGCGCCCGTACTGTCTCTCGCCCTGTTCTGACGATCCATGTGGTGATCTTCACATTGCGCGAAGGCGGTTTGCATGTGTTGCTGACGCCGTGCAGTGAGCCGCCTTTCGAGAACGCTTGGGCGTTGCCAGGAAGCTTGATGCACATGAACGAATCGCTAGAGCAGACAGCCAGTCGCAAACTGGAGGAAATGACCGGCGTCGCCGACTCGTATCTGGAACAGCTCTACACCTATGGGGAAATCGGGCGCGACCCGCGCGGCCGGGTGGTGACCGTGGCATACTTTGCCCTGCTCCCCGCCGACGCGCCGCTGCGATCCGAGGGCGGCAATCAGGCGCGCTGGTTCCCGGTGGATCGCCTGCCTCGACTGGCTTTTGATCATAATGAGATCATCGCTTATGCGTTGCGCCGCTTGCGCTACAAGCTGGAGTACACCGCAGCAGGCTTCGAGCTGTTGCCAGAGACGTTCACCTTGACTGAGTTGCAGCGCACTTATGAAATGATCCTGGGGGAAAAGCTGGATAAACGCAACTTCCGCCGTCGCATCCTGGAAGCGGGCATTATCGAACCGACGGCGCGCCTGAAAAGCGGAGAGGGTCGCCCGGCGCGACTCTATCGCTATCGCGCAGATGCCGTGGCGGAGGTGAAGGCCAGAAGGCTGTTTCCGTAAATAAAAGGCGCCCCTCGTCGTACTCACCCAATTGAATCCGTTGTCACCCCCTACACGCTGCCGCCGCTTTTGCGTGGGTGTTCGACTTCGCGGCCGCGCGGCAAAGGAATATATTCCACCGACGGGCGGCGCTGCATGGTCTGTGGATAGAGCGCCATGATGCGATAGATCTCTTCCGGCATCTCTGTGCTGATGTTCAGACCCAGCTCACGCGCCTCACGCACGGTGATGGGATAATCATGCGTCCATATCCCGCTGCATAAGGTCGTCGCCAATCGGTCTGCCTGCTGAGCGTCCATCTTATCGCTCAACAGCTCGATCAGTGTGGCTTTCACCTGGCGAATAGCTTTCTCGGCAATGTCCGCCATGATGATCGTCTCATCATCCACCTCAGCAATGGGTTTGCGCTCCAGCACCTTCAGGATCGAAGCGGCAGGGTGCTGACCAAGCTGCGGATCCACCGGTCCCAGGACGGCGTTTTCGTTCATCACGATCTCATCCGCCGCCAGGGCAATCAGCGCGCCGCCGGACATGGCGTAGTGCGGCACAAACACAGTGACTTTAGCCGGGTGTTTCCTCAGGGCGCGGGCGATCTGCTCCGCTGCCAGCACCAGCCCGCCGGGGGTGTGCAAGATCAGATCAATCGGCACATTCTTGTCCGTCAGGTGAATGGCGCGCAACACAGCCTCTGAGTCTTCAATGTTAATGTAACGCACCAGCGGAAAACCCAACAGGCTCAAGGTCTCCTGGCGATGGATGAGGGCGATCACGCGGCTGCCGCGCAACCGCTCCAGCCGTTCTAACATGCGCAGGCGTTCCATGTCCAGGATCTTCTGGCGCACCACCGGCTGCAAAGAAGAGATGATGAAGAAAATCCAAAGTAGAGCGAAGAAATCCATGCGCCTCCTCCAAAAATCGTGTCACCAGGGAAAGTATTCGTCTGGGTAGATGCGGCGGATATAGCGCCGGCGCGCAAAGATTGGCCCCAACACCAGTCCAGCGACGAAACCGCCCACATGCGCCCACCAGGCCACCCCGCCGAGGGCTTGCGCCCCAGAGACCACCGTCAGCAAGCCATTGAACAACTGCGAAACGAACCAAAACCCCAGGTAGAAAACCGCCGGAATTTCTACAAACCAGGGCAGAAAGAACAAAGGCACCAGGGTAATCACCCGCGCCGAAGGGAAGAAAATGAAATAGGCCGCCAGCACGCCGCTGATCGCCCCGCTGGCGCCCACGGTAGGGATGGTCGAATTGGGGTTGAGAAAGACATGAACGACGGCGGCGGCGAAACCGCACAGCAGGTAAAACAGCAGATAACGACCGCTGCCCAAGCGATCTTCCACATTATCGCCGAAGATATACAACGCCAGCATGTTGCTGAACAGGTGCGCCCAGCCGCCGTGCAGAAACATGGATGTGAAAATGGTGGCAAACTCGAACAAGCCGGGGTAACGCAACAAACGCGCCGGCACCAGGCCCAGTGCGGTCATCCACAACTCAGCCCGCGGCCCCAGCGAGATGAGCATAAAGAAAAACAGAACATTTAAGGCAATGATCAGCCAATTAACAATGGGAAAAGACCGCGACTGAACAGTATCTTTCAAAGGCAGCATCAGACTTCCTCCACTTGCGCACAACAAAGTTATGCGCAAGAGCCTCTACACGCTCCGATGGCGCAACTAAACCGCTTTCATAACCTCAACGTGGATATTTTAGCACTTTTTTACCCTGAGGATTATTTCACATGCGCCAAAGCGACAATAAGCGAAGGGGAGTGGTAGTTTATGGTGAGAGGCCATGCCAGCGGTTTTGTGAGTTCACATTGACTCTTGGAAAACTTCTTAGATATAATGATGCCAGATAGGTGTATTTTAGACGAAATTGCCTGATCTCCCACCATTTAGGATTTTAGACGGTATCCGTCTATCAGGAATCAGGCCGTGGCAGTCTCAACGGAGTTGGGCGGCAATTCCAGGCAATGGGCGGGGTATAATTAGACTTATGGAAGAACAACGCGAAGAACAATCAACATCTCTCTTTGATATCAAAGAGCCATCAGCCGAATATTTACGGAACAAGGAAATTCCAACCTTTTTTGGGCAACAAATGCTTAAAGGAAAGATTTTCGATATTAACGGCTCTCACCTGGAACCTAATACTCCTACTCTGTTCTACTCCCATCCTCACGGGGAAATATGGGTTGGTGATGCTATAGCTTGGCTCCAAACACTGGATACCGAATCAGTTGATATGATTTTTGCCGATCCGCCATATAACATCAAGAAAGCAGAGTGGGATACTTTCGAATCTCAGGAACAGTATGTCGAATGGTCTTTGCAATGGATACAAGAAGCTGCAAGGGTTCTTAAGCCTACGGGCACTCTGTATATTTGCGGGTTCTCTGAAATAATCGCAGATTTGAAGTTGCCTGCATCTCGTTTTTTTAAAGGGTGTCGTTGGCTCATTTGGCATTACAAAAACAAAGCTAATCTAGGTTCCGATTGGGGACGTTCACACGAAAGCATCCTTCATTTCAGGAAAGGCCGGCAATTCACTTTCAATATTAATGAGGTACGCATCCCCTACGGTAACCATACCCTAAAGTACCCAGAACATCCTCAAGCGGAAACTAGTCAATACGGGAAAGGCAATGGCGGGAAGAATACTTTATGGCAACCAAATCCGCGCGGCGCAAAGCCTAGAGATGTAATTGAAATACCGACAACTTGCAATGGAATGCACGAAAAAACACCCCATCCGACACAGAAACCTGAAGAGCTTCTACGCAAGCTAGTTCTAGCATCGTCAAATGTCGGTGACTTAATCATTGACCCGTTTCTTGGCTCTGGAACCACTGCTGTTGTGGCTGAGCAGCTTCGCCGCAGGTGGATAGGCTGTGACATCTCTCTCGAATATTGTCAGTGGGCCGTCAAACGTGTTGAGTTGGTTGAAGATTGGTCAATAGAAAAATGGATCCAATACGATTTCGAAAATGCTGAAAGAAGGAAATCCATTCGGTGATGGAAGTTACACTTGTAGACTTGCAAGCGAGCGTTCGCGATACAACAGCTTTTAATACTCTGGAAGAGTATCAAAGGCTATGCAAAGCCTTTCTTGAACTCATCACAAGAATTCAGCCAACACGCATTGTCTCTCCCACACACAATAATTATGCTTTTTTCCAATACGGCGAGACTTATGGCTATAGAATTACTCGCCCTCTGAACACGAACCTGTTTATCGAGTCAGCAGATGATTTCCAGGTTGCATTTGAACGGTTCGTGTCATTTCTTTCCGACTTGAAGCAATATCAAGCTTCTATACTTCAACAAGAGAGTGTTAGTCGTTACATCGAATCGTCTGAAGTGAATAAAGTTGTATACACACTTCAACAGTCGATTGGTTGCATTGGAGATTCTTTTGAGAACCCGAACCAATCTCGTAAACGAGTTGGTCAACTCTTTGAGATACTCGTAAAACTGATTATTCAAGAATTGGGGCTAGAGTGCGAACCTCGTACCATCAATATCCCAATCCCTGGTTATCCAGGTCATGAAATGTCTTATGAATTAGACTTGGTGTTCTCCCGCGACAAAGCCATTGTTGCTGCCGAGACTCGATTCATTCACGAATCGGAAATTGTCGGCTCTGTAAAAACTACCAGCAAAGATAGAATTGATAAAGTCTTCCTTGACAAATATCTCTTGACTAAACTGCTCGGTAGAGAAGTGCCAGTGATCGCTATTTTCTTACACGATGTTCAGCGGGCAAAAACAGGAAATAGTATATTTGGTGTTAATTCCACTTTTAAGAGCAATCATTTCCTGGGTTACACAGTGGCGTTGAACAGATTGGATGGTGTGTATTATGTTGATCCGCGCCCAGAAATGCTGTCAAGCGAGCGACTTCGTGAGCAAATTAGAGATTTTCAAACATTCTTGGTCAGAGATTTGTGGAAATTGTCCGCTATCTAGGTTTGCTTACTGCGACATTGCCACCCAACCCGCACTTCCACCTGACGCCTTGCTGCTCTTCGCGGCGCAGGTGATTCGCCAGCCATTGGGCGTTTATTAGGCACCAAAACAGGGGTTGACGTGCTAGACATTGAGATAAATCAGGCGAAACCTGAAGATTCGGAAAGACTCAAACAAATCGCGATAGCATCCAAAAGTTATTGGGGCTACTCGGAGCATCTCATATCGCAATGGGCCCAAACACCAATTATCACACCAGAGTCGATTGGTAAAGATAAAGTCTATTCAGCTCGTCTCAACTCGTTTATGATCGGATGGTATCGCTTGCTGATTCGTTTGCCTGGTGTAGTCTTGGAAGATTTATGGGTATTGCCAGATTACATCGGTAAAGGTGTTGGGAAAAAACTGTTCGAACATGCGATAGGACAAGCTAAACAATCTGGCGCTGAACGTCTTGAGTTGGACGCAGACCCTAATGCAGAGCCTTTTTATACGAAAATGGGCTGTCGAGTTGTTGGGGAAAGCATATCAGAATGGGGACGGGCTATTCCGCATATGATATATGATTTATAAGATTGAACTTTGTGTTGCACAAATCCGTTTTAATCTCGAATAACAGGAATGTCTTACAAGACCATGTCGGTAAAGTAAGATACTTTTTCGGTTTGTAAATCTCCTTTGGGTTGGCGTACCAGCGAGCGTTAAAAACGCCCAACAACCGCTTCAGCCGACGCTGCGGCGCGCGGCGGCTGAAGCGCAAGCCGTTAGTCCGCCTGATACGTTCCACATAAGTAAAGTGGGGTAGAATTGAGACAACGTCACAAATCTGGAATAGCAGGATATAGAATATGAGTGAATTGCCCTTGTTTCGTTCTGTAAAGCCCATTGAAATGAATTTTAGGCCAGAGGCTGAGATTGTTATCTTTTCTGGCGATGTTACCGAATTTATTGCGCAAGTTCCAGATAATTCGATCACTCTCATTGTGACTTCTCCGCCTTACAACTTGGGTAAGGAGTACGAGAATCGCGTCTCAATTGAACAATACTTGAAAACACAAGCTCAGATGATTGAGCAACTTTATCGAGTTCTACGAGAAGACGGCAGTATTTGCTGGCAAGTGGGCAACTTTGTTGAGAATGGAGAAGTTTATCCGCTCGATATTCTCTACTATCCAATTTTCAGAGACCTTGGTATGAAGTTGCGCAATCGGATCATCTGGAAATTCGGGCATGGATTACACGCATCCAGGCGTTTTTCAGGTCGTTATGAAACTATCCTCTGGTTTACAAAATCCGATAACTATGTGTTTAACCTTGATCCCGTTCGTGTACCGGCCAAATATCCTGGCAAACGCCACTTCAAGGGGCCAAATAAGGGAAAACCTTCAGGTAATCCTTTGGGGAAAAATCCCTCTGATGTATGGGAAATCGTAGTGAAAGATTGGGAAGAATTGGTGTGGGATATTCCAAATGTAAAATCCAATCATCCCGAAAAAACGATCCATCCTTGCCAGTTTCCCATCGAACTTGTTGAACGCTGCGTGCTGGCACTTACAAACGAAGGTGACCGGGTTTTTGACCCCTATATGGGCGTTGGCTCTGCTCTTATTGCGGCTGTTATGCATAACAGGCGAGCAATGGGGTGTGAGAAAGAAGCAGAGTATGCAGAGATAGCCCGCCAACGTCTTCTAGACTATTTTAACGGCACGCTTCGTTATCGTCCTATAGGGAAACCAGTTTATCAACCGACGGGCAAAGAAAAAGTATCTCAAATTCCCGAAGAGTGGAAAGAGACTTCTCAGGTACGGCTTTTGGAAGAGCAAAGTAAATACGAATGATTATCGCTGGAATTTACCCTTTCAAAGGCGGCAAAGAGATTATTCGCTCCCAGCACCCAGCAGAGCTTCGAGAAGTGGAGCAAATCATTGCTGCCGTTGACAGCACACAATGCAAAACAAAAACCAGTCGCGAAAAGACGATGCCTGGTAGAACGCTCTACAGCCCGCGAGCCCTAAACAGGGCTTTCACTAAGGAGTTTGGTCTACGCGGCTGGGAGAAATACAAGGTGCATTGTGACTACCCAACCGAGTACTATGTATCTGACTTTGTCCCCAACAGTTCGTCAAAAGGGGCTTTTCGTGAGATGGATTTTGTCAAGAACCGCGTGGGGGTAGAAGTTCAATTCGGCAAATACGCCTTTATGGTTTACAATGTCTGTGCAAAAATGACCATTTTCCACAAGTTGGGAGTGATAGATGTAGGAATTGAGATTGTACCGATCAAGCTCTTCGCGGAAGAGATGTCTACAGGGGTTTCGTATTTCGAGCAATTTGTTTGGGATTTGGAACACCGCGGAGTAGCCGACATAGATATACCTGTGCTTGTGCTGGGAGTAACAACGTGAAAGGCAACGGCCGCCCAACACGCGCATGCTAAGAACGTACACCTTGCTCGTTCATCCGGTTGGAAGGCAGGCTCCAGCCTGCCAGGGAGTGTTCCACCTGACGCTGCTAAAACCAACCGTTGAGCGAGTTGAGGGCTGTGCCTGAAAAATCCAAACGATTGACCGACCCCCATGCTTAAGATGTTTAAGATCATCGTCGCCGACCTGCAGAAGGCATACGACGACTAATTCAGACAATTTCCCCCTTGACTATCTAGAATGAATGTTCTAGAATATAGCAACCATCTATCTTGGGTGGGTGATAGCTTTGCTTTAGCGACAATCAACCACTATCTTACAGGAGATTTCTATGAGCCCAAAGAAGGACACGCAAAAGTCCGCCAAGAGCACCACTGCGGTCGGTAAAACAGTCCAGGGATTCACGGACGAGGAACGAGCCGCGATGAAGGAGCGCGCCAAAGAGCTGAAGGCGGAAGCGAACAAGGCGGACGGTGAAAGCGCCGTGCTTGAGAAGATCGCCGAGATGCCAGAACCGGATCGCACCATGGCCGAGCGGCTGCATGCGATCATCAAAGCCAGCGCGCCAACCCTCTCGCCGAAAACCTGGTACGGCATGCCCGCCTATGCCAAGGACGGCAAGATCGTCTGCTTCTTTCAAAGCGCGCACAAGTTCAAGGCAAGATACGCAACGTTCGGCTTCAACGACGCGGCAAACCTCGATGAAGGCGCTATGTGGCCGACCTCCTTCGCGCTGAAGGAGTTGACCGCCGAGGCAGAGGCAATGATCGGCGCGCTCGTGAAGAAAGCGGTAAGCTGAGGACCGATCTCGCCATTGACCCCCGCCCTGGATCAGATCGTCGGTCGGGACGAGGCATTGCCACGTGACGAGAACGCGCACCATCTGCGCCGAACTACAAAAGGCGCCAATCATTAAACCCCTCAACCTCCGCGTCCAGACTGCCCTGCCATCTGCGGCACATGCTTGCCTGAAGGCAGCACACAATGAACGATGACCAAAGGAACACCCGTGACAATCGTGAACATCGGTTATCGCTCCACCAACTATTGGGTGGTCAGCGCAGGCGCTTCTCGCTTACTGGTTGACATTGGCTGGCCGGGAACACTTGGGATCATGAAAGCCAACCTCAAGAAAAAGGGCATCCCCCTGAGTGAGATTCGCTACGCACTCGCCACCCACTATCACATTGACCATGCAGGGCTTGCCGAAGAATTGAAAAGAGAAGGGATTATTCTACTCGTACCCAACGTCCAGGTTGACGCGATCCCCCTCATGAAGACCTGGACAAAGCCAGGGGATCATTATGTGGATATTACAGAAAATGGCAATGTCATCATCGCATTCGAGCAGAGCCGCCAAATTCTCAACCAGATCGGCATCGCAGGAGAGATCCTTCACACGCCCGGTCATACCGATCATTGCGTCTCGCTCCTTCTCGACGATGGCTCAGTCTTTACCGGCGATCTTCCACCAGAAGCCCATGCTTTCGACAATCCCGTTGCTCTGGCAACCTGGAAGATGCTCCGAGAACGGGGCGCGACGCGCGTGTATCCTGCACACGGTCCTATCCGTGCAATAGATGAAACCCCAGAAAAACAACCAACCGAATGATATCTTGCGCGTCATGATGTTCCTGCTGACCAACAAAGCATGCAGTAAATACACAGAGCGGCGCATACCATCGGCGCCGCTCTGTTAACTTCGGGGGAATCTGTACGGCTTACGCCGGTTGGGCCTCCAGCGCATCCACGCCGCAGCACAGCACCAGCTCTTTGGCAGCCTTGACCTCGTCCAGGCGGCCAACGGGGGTGATATGCGGGGCGCTCTTCAGCAATTCGGGCTGGGTGTGCGCTTCTTCGGCAATCTTAATCAAGACATTGGCAAAGTTGTCCAGGCTTTGCTTGCTTTCCGTCTCGGTGGGCTCGATCATCAACGCCTCGTGGACGATGAGCGGGAAATAGTTCGTCGGCGGGTGCAAGCCGTAATCCATCATACGCTTGGCGATGTCCAGCGCGTGCACCTCAGGAACGTCGGGCCACACGCCTTCCAGGACAAACTCATGCATGCAGATGCGATCGTATGGCAGGTGATAATGGTGGCGCAGCTTCGAGAGTAAGTAGTTGGCGTTCAGCACCGCCGCTTCCGAGACGGCGCGCAGGCCATCTGGGCCGTGCATACGAATATAGGTGTAGGCGCGCACCATCATGCCAAATTGTCCCATGAAGGATTTGACCTTGCCGATGGTCTTCGACGGCGTGACGAAGCCATATAGCGGCGCGGTTTCCTCGTCGCCTTCCTCGATAATATCCACGATTGGCGCAGGCAAGAAATCCACCAGGTGTGCAGCCACGCCCACCGGGCCAGAGCCAGGGCCGCCGCCGCCATGCGGAGTGGAGAAAGTCTTGTGCAGGTTGAAGTGCATGACGTCAATGCCCAGGTCGCCGGGGCGGACGATGCCCATCAGGGCGTTCAGATTGGCCCCATCGCCGTACATCAGACCGCCAGCCTCATGCACCAATCGAGCCGCCTCTAACACGTTCTCGTCGAACAGCCCCAGCGTGTTCGGGTTGGTTAACATCAGTCCCGCCAGGGTGTTATCGCAATGCTGGCGCAGCGCGTTCAGATCCACATTGCCGCGCGCATCCGAAGGGATCTCCACCACTTGCATACCGCTCATGGCAGAAGTGGCCGGGTTGGTGCCATGCGCCGAGTCGGGGATCAAGATTTTGGTGCGCTGAAGATCGCCGCGCGACTTATGATAGGCGCGGATGATCAATACGCCGGTCAATTCGCCTTGCGCGCCAGCGGCCGGTTGCAGAGTGACGCCGGCAAAACCGCCGATCTCTTTAAGCATTTCCTGCAACTCGTACATTAAAATCAACGCGCCTTGCACAGTCTCGATAGGTTGCAAAGGATGCAGGTTGGCAAAGCCTGGCAGGCGGGCAGTTTCTTCGTTGATCTTCGGGTTGTATTTCATGGTGCATGAGCCAAGCGGATACATACCCTCGTCTATGCAGTAATTTAGCTTCGAGAGGCGCGTGAAGTGACGCACCACATCCACCTCGGAGAGTTCCGGCATGGGCAAACGCTCGCGCCTCAGATTCCGCGGCAGTTCAGCCAGAGGGACATCTGGCTGGGGGAAGCGCACGCCGCGCCGCCCAGGCGCAGAAAGTTCACAAAGTAGGGGTTCAGTCATGGCTCACCTCCGAAAGGACATCCACCAGTAAATCAATTTCTTCGCGCGAGTTCATTTCAGTCACTGCTACTAACATGACGTTTTCCATGCCCTGGTAATCCTGACCCAGGTCATACCCGCCCAGAATATCGTGATCCAGCAGATGAGCGTTGATCTCACTGACCTGCTTGGGGCAACGGACGGCGAACTCGTTGAAGAACGGCGCATCCGACCACAGGCTATAGCCTGGCAGAGCGGCGATTTGTTGGGCAGCGTAATGTGCTTTGTGATAGTTCAATTCGGCGACTTCGCGCAACCCCTCTTTCCCTAACAAGCTCATATACACCGTGGAAGCCAGCGCCATCAGCCCCTGGTTGGTGCAGATGTTCGAGGTGGCTTTTTCGCGGCGGATATGCTGCTCACGGGCGGTGAGGGTCAGCACATAGGCGCGCTGGCCGCGGTTATCCACCGTTTCGCCGACCAGACGCCCAGCCATCTTACGCACATATTCCTGCTTGGTGGCAAAGATGCCCAGATACGGGCCGCCATAGGAGAGAGGAATGCCCAGCGGCTGCCCTTCGCCGGTAACAATATCTGCGCCGAATTGCCCCGGTGGCGTGAAGATCGCCAGCGCCAGCGGGTTCACTGCAACAGAGAGCAACGCGCCAGCGCCATGCGCCGCCTCCGCCAGCTTCGTGTAATCGTAGATGCGACCAAAGAAGTCGGGGTATTGAACGATGACCAACGCAGTGTTATTGTCAATGTAAGGGAGCAGCGCCTCTGGCCCAGCCATTAAGTCAATATCCTCGCCGACAAGCTGAATCGGCGTGCCGATGTTATACGTATGCACCACCTGACGATATTGGGGATGGAGGGCGGGCGAAAGCACCACCTTGGTACGCTTGCCGCGAAAGTTAGCGTAAGCCATGCTGACCGCTTCGGCTACTGCGGTGGCGCCGTCGTAGTGCGAAGCGTTGGACACATCCATACCGGTCAAGGCGGTGATCAGGCTTTGATAATCGAAGATCGCCTGGAGCGTGCCTTGCGAAACTTCGGGTTGATAGGGGGTATAGGCGGTGTAGAATTCGCCGCGGCGCAGAATCGAATCCACCGCCGCCGGAACGTAATGATTATAGGCGCCGGCGCCCAAGAAACAGACCAGATCCTGCGTGGTTTCGTTGACCGAAGCGATTTCGCGCAGTTCCTGCAGAGCTTCCATCTCGGTTAAAGCCGGCGGCAAATCAAGCTGTGGGAAGCGATATTGAGCAGGCACATCCTGGAATAAATCTTCCATGCGTTTGACGCCAATGGCCTGTAACATGGCTTCCCGATCTTCAACAGTATGAGGGACAAACATACGATCTCCTTATACAAGCGTTACCAACAAAAGATAGGCGGCTACTGTAGGACGGCTACCGTCCGCCTATCCGCTTTTTTCCTGGACGTGTTTCTCGTAAGCTGCTGCGTCCAGCAAATCGTTCAATTCGCCTGGATTGCTCATTTCTACCTTCACCATCCAGGCATTGCCATAGGGGTCGCTGTTGACCACTTCAGGCGTATCAGGTAGCGCTTCATTAATGGCGATAATTTTGCCGCTTACCGGCATATACACATCGGCGGCGGCCTTCACCGACTCCAATGTGGCGCAAGCATCGCCTTTATTGACCATATCGCCTACAGACACAACGATCTCCACATAGACGATATCGGAGAGTTGATCTTGGGCAAAATCGGTGATGCCGACCACGCCCGTGTTGCCTTCCACGCGGATCCATTCGTCATTGGGGGTGTATTTTAAATCGCTGGGGATGTTCATATGCAGGGTCTCCTTTTATCTTATCAATTTAATCTTGCCGGCGAAATGCAGATCGTTTACCTGGAAATCGAAAAGGGCGCACGCCATGAAAGCGTGCGCCCCTGTCTGGAACCTGAGAGATTCGCGCCAGGATGGCTGGCGTTTGCACCGTCGGTGTCCGGCATCCGCCCAAACGGATAACCGGGCTTTCCAGAGGCAACCAGGTGTAGAGTCCTTTTACCTGAGAGTTTCATCCGACCTTCACCACGTCAGACTTGCCCCTTCGGCGCCCAGTAAGATTCAACCTGGGTCTCTCCTCTACTCCTGCATCACGATGTCCCATCGCAGCAGGCAGATCGCCCGCCGGACAATCTGATTGTATGATGTCCTGAAACAAAAGTCAAGTGGAAAAAGTCACTCACAATCATCAGGTTGCATTCCAGGCCAGGATAAAGATCACAGTAAACAGGCTGCTGACGATCAACTGCCGCACGCCGATGCGAGTGGGTTTATATCCAACTGCCGGCCGGTATAAAGCGCCCCACAGACTCTCCAGCCATTGCAGGAGATAGGGCAAAATCAGCCAGGTTGTAACTAGATTGCTCAGCGCCAGCGCAGCGACGAAGCCTGCATTAAAGGTGGTGTAAAGCAGCGCCCGGCGACCCATGCTCAGTCGGGCGCGCAGATCGGGCGCTTCAGCCAGCACGCGTTGATCCAGACGCAGGTAGGCGTATACGATTGAAGCCGCGGATTGCAGCCAGACCAGAGCAAAAAGCAGCCACCCCTGAGGATTCGGGCTGCCTTCGCCAACCCACAGGGCGGCCGGCGCAGCCAGCGCCAGCACGCCGCTGCCGACGATCTCCACACCGATCTGCCGCCGCTCGGCGCGTCGGCTGATAAGCAGCAAATGCCAGATGAACACCCCCAACCCAGGAATAGCAAGGTAGAGCAGGTACCCAAACCCCAGGTAAACCAATCCGGCCAGCGCAGCCAGGCCGACCAAACCATAAAGCGAGACCCAAAAGCGAGCTGGCGTCAGATCGCGCCGCGGGCGGCGACCAGAGAGAGCTTTGATCGCAATAGACATCGGCTGGCGAATCAAAAAGGCAGCCAGGGCGGCTATCACCAGCAGGCCGCTGGCAAGCGACCATGCGCCGGCAGCAAACAAGCCAATCAACAGCGGGCTGAGCAAAAATACCCATGAGCCATGATCTTGCGGCAAAGCAATATGCCGCACGAAGAATGTCCGTTGTTTTGCGGCTGCGTTTATCATGGGATGAATTATATACGATCTTAGAGCCGATTAAACGCCTTGGAGCGGCAGTTGCCTGCCGCTCCAGGATTTAGAGATCGCTCCCCTGACTGATTTCAGTATAACTGCCCCCCTCACACAGCATTGTCCCGTGCGATCGCGAGGGAGAATTGTTATTTTTAATGACTGATTGCATTATCCACCACTTTGCCAACGAATGCTATCCGTATAAGTACGTATTTTTCTAATGAGCCATTAACCCAACAGCGTCCTCTCGCCTGTTCCCAGACCAACGCCATCGCTGCCTGGCGTCAACCCCCGCTGCACGGCAAACCGAATCAGCTCTGCCTGGTTTTGCAAGCCGAGTTTGTGCATGGCGCGGGCGCGATGCGTCTCTACTGTGCGCGGGCTGATGATAAGTCGGTTTGCAATTTCACTGTTGCTAAAACCTTCCACCACCATCAATAAAATCTCTCGTTCGCGATTGGTGAGTGTATCGTAAAGATCTAATTCCTGGTTTTGCGTTCGTCGAATATAGTTTTCGATATCCTCCTCGGTTACCGGAGCGCCCAAATAACGTTCACCGCGCGCAGCCATTCGGATGGCTTTGATTAGTTCGCTCGACTCATCGCCTTTCTTAACGTAGCTACAGCTTCTATACTTCAGCGCTTCTAACACATGAGATTCTTTGATGTACATAGATAATATTACAATGCCCAGTCCGGGATAATATTGTTGCGCCTGGCGCACAACCTCAACGCCGCCCAATTCAGGCATTGCCAGATCCAGCACCAATACATCCGGACGCAGTTTTTCAAGCACCTTTAAAGTCTCCAGACCGGTGCCGGCCTCGCCCACCACGTGAAAATCCTTTTCTGCTTCCAGCAGGGCGCGCAACCCCTGGCGCAAGATGGTATGGTCATCAGCAAGCACAATATGAATCGTCATGACCCAACTCCTTCGATACTCACTTTACGGTTTATGGGGATTTCCACCGTCACACAAGCGCCTCGCCCTGGCTGCGAGTCAATATCCAGGCTGCCGCCATAAGAAGCCGCCCGTTCGCGGATACCTCTCAAGCCAGTAGAACGGCTGGATCGTTCGACGCGTTGTGGGTCAAATCCGAGGCCGTGATCTCGAATCTGGACGCCCAGGATTTCGGGGGTTGACCACAGCAAAACATCCACTTCATCTACCGCGGCGTGACGTGCAACATTGATCAACGCTTCTTGCACGATGCGAAATACCGCGATCTCCATGGATGGAGGGAAACGCTCGGCAAGGCCGCTTTTTCTTAAGTTAATACGGATCTTGTTCTGTTTGGTGAAACGTTCAAAGAAATCCAACAAGGCGGGCAACAATCCCAGCTCATCCAGCGCCGCGGGTCGCAAGTCAAGCGACAAATCGCGCACCAGATCGAGAATATGCTGAACCTGTCCGCCCAGGTTTTCCAACGCCTTGAGCAATTCTTCCTCTTGAGGAATTTTCGCCGTCGCCAAACGCTGGGTCATTTCCAAATTTAGTTTCAACGTGATCAGCATCTGACCAACATCATCGTGCAGTTCACGGGCCAGATAGCCCCTCTCGGCTTCTTGCAGCTCTAGCAGGCGCTCAGATAGAGCGCGCAGTTGCGCCTGACCCTGGGCGACTTGCTGAAACAACCGCGCATTCACAATTGCCAGAAGCGCCTGATCGGCCAGGTTACACAGAAATTGGATCTCATCATCCGTCGGCAGGCGCGTCTGTCCGGTAGAGGCGACATTTAAGGCGCCAATCACATCGCCTTCATGCTTCAATGGCGCGCTGATAATGGTGCGTACATTCAGCGCAGCCATCATCAACGAGTCATGCGCCGGTGGCAACGCCTGTCGGTCGGGGATGATGATAATGGGGCCATATTTATCGAGGAATTGCTCGTATAAGGGTCGCGGCGTGGGAGGGATCTCATCCTCAATCTTAATATTATTTGCGTAGGCGGCTGCCACGTGGAAGGCATCATCCGTCTCGTCGTAAAGCAGCACTGCGCTGAGCGGATAAGGAATGTATTGCGCCACTTCCTCGCAGATTGTTTCCAAGACCATTTTCAGATCCAAGTGGGCATTGGCTCGTGTTGCAATACGCGTCAGGGCTTCCGCATGAGCAACGTGGCGCTGCAATTGTTCCTCGGCTTGCAATCGCATTGCGATTTCGTTTAGAAGATCGCGATTGGCAGCTTGAAGTTCCTGGGTTCGCTCTTGAACGCGCCTCTCCAGGTCTTCATATGCACGGCGCAGGTCTTCCTGGATGCGTAGTCGCTCACGAATATCCCTCGCCAGGATCGCAATCTGAACGATCTTCCCATCTTTGCCTCGAACGGGATAGACGAGGCTGTCATAATGACCATAAACGCCGGGGTCTTCGATCCGCTCAGGCCGCCCAGTCCGAAGAACTCTATCGAAGACAGCCTTGCGGTAAGCGGCGTGCGCGGGCGGATACAGCTCCCATACCAAACGCCCAGGCAGTTGATCCACTGTTAGATTCACTCTTTGCGCCATTGCATCGTTTCCAAAGATGATCTTACCTTCAGTGTCCAGCAATGCGAAAATATCGGTCGGAACGTTGATCAACGCCCGAACTGCCAGGCTTTCCGAAGATGGGCGCTGTTTCAGGGAGGCGTCAGTTTCTACAGTTGAGTGATGGGCTTCCTCGCGGGTGTTGAGGCGATAACCCAGGCAAACGCCATCTGGGCGAAAAACAGGCATCCAGTCTTGAACCAACCGGCGCTCATGTCCCTGGCGATCCACAATGCGAAATTCAATCTTGCTTCTTTGAGGCGGCTGGCTGAGTTGATTGGCCTGATGCGCTCTATAATTCTCTCGATCTTCGGGATGCACCACGGTGAAGAAAAAATCCGGTTGAGAAGTAAAGTTCTCAGCCGGGTAGCCGCTAAAACGCAAACAAGACGGCGAGACATAGCGATAGCAGCCTCGTAAATCCAACCACGCTTCCCATTCTTGGGCGTCATCCGCAACCATGCGGAAAAATTGTTCCGCGTCGTAGCTGGATGAGAGTTCGGAGGAAGTACGGCTCATCTTGCCCTCTTTTCGTAGTCCTGTTGTGCGGTGGCTTGTGGTTGGTCACCTGCGACGGGGAATTCAGCGGCAAGCGAAACGCCTCTACCCGGCCGTGCGTCTATCTCCAGGACGCCGCCGCACAGCATCACCCGCTCGCGTATGCCAGATAAGCCGCTAGATGCGCTATTCTCCAATTGCTTCTGTGGATCAAACCCAACGCCTTCATCTTCTACCTGAACGACAAGCGTATCTTCGCTCGCCCAGAATCGCACCATCACCTCATCCACTTTGGCGTAGCGAGCAGTGTTCGTGAGCGCCTCCTGGATCATGCGGAACGCAGCGGTCTCAATAGCGGGCTTGTAACGGTTGTAAACGCCGTTATGGCGAAAATTCACGCGGATACCGGTCTGGCTGGTGAAACGCTCGAAGTGGGTCAACAAAGCCGGGATCAGCCCCAGGTCTTCGAGCATCGCCGGTCGCAGATCCAGCGATAGATTGCGGACTTGCTGCAACAACTGATCTACACGCTGGCGCGCTTGCCGAATTTCAGTCAACGCTGGCGAATTGATGACCTGGTCTTGTTTTTTGGTCAACCATTCCACGCTCTCCAAATTGAAACTGAGAGAAGTTAACATCTGACCGATCTCATCGTGCAGTTCAGAGGCAATGCGCCGGCGTTCCATTTCCTGGGTCATGACCAGCCTCTCGGACAGGTCTTGTAAACGCGCTCGGCTTTCCGACGCTTGCTGGAACAGAAGAGCATTGGCGATGGCAATGGTTGCCTGGTCAGCAATGGCATTCAGCAAGAGGATTTCGCTTTCCGATGGCTGGCGGGTTTCGTTCAGGGAAGAAACACTCGTAACACCAACCAGTTCTCCATCGCGCCTCAGCATGATCAACGCCATGCAGCCAGCGCGCCGCGTCAGGCAGTTCAGGCGCTCATCTTCGAACCGTAATGTGCGAACATCGGGAATTACGATGACCGAATCGTTGAACTGGAAATATTGGTCGAATAGCTGGCGTGGAATGGGTGCAGAATTCAACAGTTCATCTGCGCCATCGCCGGCGGCGGCGACAACAGTAAAGGCATCCTCTGTTTTATCGTACAACGCCACACAACAGGTTTGATAATTTACTACCTGGAGGGTTTGATCGCAAACCGTCTGCGCCACGGTGCGTAGATCCAGATCGGCGTTTAGCCGCGCAGCGAACTTTGCTAACGCCTCCGCGCGGGCTGCATTGCGGCGAATCTCCTCCTCTGCTTTGGCGCGCATCAGGATTTCGTTGCGCAAAACCAGATTGGCCTCAGCCAGTTCGGCGGTGCGCTCTTCGACCCGCGCCGCCATCTCGGCGTAAGCTGTTTGCAGGTCTTGTTGAGCTTGTTTTAGCTCGGTGATATCCAGAGCTACGCCCAATAAACCGATGACATTGCCAGCTTCATCTCTTTGGGGAGCGCAATGCAACTGATAGGTGCGGTTATAAATTGAAGTCAAAACCTGATTGATTTCTTCGCCTGCCAGCCCCTGACGAATCATTTCGTAGACGTGAGGTTTATCCTTCAGGATATCAAAAACGCTATTTACCCTTAGCAGATCTTCCATGTATCCGCTTTTTGCCAGCGCCTTACCTCCAAGGAACTGGAACGTCCCGTTCACATCAATGGCGAAAACAATCAGAGGGGCGATGTTGGTTGCCGCGCGCAGCAAGGCTTCATTGCGACGCAAAGCCATTTCCGACTGTTTGCGCTCAGTTATATCGCGCGCCATCACTGCCGCCTGGACAACGCGCTTTTCTGCATCGAAGATCGGATAAACAACGGTATCCATGACGCCCATCAGCCCCAGATCCTCAAAACGCACCGGCTCGCCGGTCTGGAAGACTTTAGCCACATACGCTTTACGCGTTTCCACCAGACCCGGCGGCAGGTAATCCCACACGATTTCGCCAATCAAGTCCTCGGGTTCTTTGCCAAAAATTTCCCCCAGGGTTTCGTTGGCTTGCAGGATGCGCCCAGAAGCATCCAACAACATGGCGACATCGGTAGGTGTATGGAGCAAGGCGCGGATGGTTTGATTGCTTTGCAGCAACTCCGCTTCGGTTTTCTTTCTCTCGGTGATGTCCCGCGCTAACGTGCCGACCAGCGCCACTCGATTATGGTCATCGAACACCGGATAGATGATGATGTCCAACCAGCCTTCTACACCGCGATCTTCAAATCGAATGGGCTGACCTGTGCGAGCGACAGTCTGGATCGCTTCCAGGCGAGATTCAGCCAACGGCTTGGGCAGCAGGTGGAGGAGGTTCTTTCCAATCACCTCTTGCAGAGAATAACCCGAACGCGCCAGAAAGGTCTGGTTGGCAAATTGCACCGTTCCATCGGGTTCAATCAACAGGACAATATCTGTCGGAGCGTTGAGCAGAGCGGTGAATATTTGATGATTCTTCTCCCACTGATAGGGCAATTCTTTTGCCGCTGCCGGCATGCTTGATGGCTGAGCAGATTTTGGGCCAGGGAGAGGCGTCTGTGAGGGGGCCTGCGCAATTTCCTGAAGATGCAACCGTAATCGGCGCAAGCTTTTCGGGGTGAGGTAGTCGCGCAGGCCGGCTTTCATGCCCTGCACGGCGATTTCCTCATCACCGGCGGCAGTCACCATAATCACCGGCAAGGAAGGAGAACGCTGCTGCGTCAAAGATAACACCTGCAGACCGTTGATCCAGCTCATCCCCCAGCCGCAAATGACCATCCCCCAATCGCTTTGGGCCAATGCATCTCTCAGCGCCGGCCAGTTCTTGACTTCCTGAAAGGTCAGCGTAGGAAATTCGCCCCGCAGCTCGTTTATCTCTAACGGCGGTTCATTCGTCGCCTCACACCCAACGACCAGGATCTTCATGCCGCCTCCATACAGAATAACTACGGAGGCAATTATAAACGGCAAGTCGGTGAACGCGGGCGATTATTATCGAGTGGACGAAAATGAGATCTACAACCCTTTATCCTGGAAACAGACCTTCCAACTTCTGTCCAGGCTGCGGCTCTGGCCAGGCCAGCGCAAAATATTCGCGGCTCATCAACAGTTTCACACGCTCATCGGGCAGGCGGCGGAACAGGTTATCCGGGCCAAACTGGGTGCGATGGCAGTTGAGCGCCTGCCACTTATCCTCTACGGTGGAGGAGACATCCAAAATGACGTGGATTTTTTCATCTGGCCAGCGCAGAGCGCTATCGCCAAAGCTGTCGAACTCGCGGGTGTCTATGCCCAGTTCTTCCATCTGCTGGCGCATCTCGATGAAAAAAGAGCGCGGGATGGCGGAATAAAACAAACGGCTGGTCTGCCAGGGCGCGCCGAGTTCAGGACGGTAGCCGGGGTCCGCCGCGGCGTGGAACGCCTGAACGGTGCGGCGATGAACGGCGATGTGATCTGGGTGACCATAACCGCCATTGGGTTCAAAGGTGGCGATGACCATCGGTTGCAGTCGACGGATGATGGCAACCAGTTTTTGCGCCACTTCTTCGTCGGGGGCGTTGATGAAAGCACGTGGATCCTGGTTTTCTGTTGTTCCAGCCATGCCCGAGTCGCGATAATCCAGAAAGATCAACTCCGAAACGCCGATCGTCTCCGCGGCGCAGCGCAATTCATCTTCGCGCACTTGCCCTAAAGTATCGGGGGTGGCCAGGCTGGAATCTGAGATTTCACCCACTTCGCCGCGCGTGGCGCACACCAGATAGACGCGCACCCCCTGTGCCGCGTAGTGCGCAATGGCGCCTCCCGCGCTAAAGGCTTCGTCGTCTGGATGAGCATAAACTGCTAATAATGAACGTTGCATCGGATGCCTTCTCTATAAACAACAGGATGATTACCATATATTTTACCGCAATCATCCTGTTTATGGAAATACAAGCTACCTCAAGCAGCCACTGCTTCGAGCTGCTTCACGAGTTCTAACTCCAGATCAATCTTGATCTCATCGCTGACCAGCCATCCGCTCTCGCCATTTAGCCAATTGCGGGCTTTGCTCATCCGCCTGAGCGAACATTGGGCTTCTCACCGGGTGTTTGACTGGGACAAGGATGTTCCCTCAAAGATGCTCCCTGGACTAACAATGCTACGGAGCAGGTCATTGGACGGATGACAATGCGCAGCCGCACGGTACGGGGCTACAAATCCTTGCCAGGTATGTCGGCTGCCCTCCAGTTGAGCGGCTCGGGTTTGAATTGATAAAGCCAATGACGAGTAGAAATTCATGTTTCTTCGGCTGTTTTTCCAAAATCACCAACCGCAGATGTTACAAACACTTTTGATGGGGCATGTTGACATGACGGCAAATGGGGTGATATACTTTTGTTATATAAGTAATTTTAACATAAAACTGTATAATATCCAAGCGTCAATATAGAGTGTTATACGGCGGCAGTCTATAAGGGGTTAGACCGTGGCAGACTAATCCATAGTTAGGCAGCGGAGAGCGATATGGTTGTGAAGAAGCAAACAGAGTTTGTTGTCCTGACTGCGCTGGTGGTGCTCACCAGGATTGGTGACGGAATCACCACATATATGGTCACT